>JARLHA010000009.1 GCA_031292485.1 Mucilaginibacter sp. | reverse complement strand
ATGAAAGTTAATAAAACATGGCTGCGCTTTGATAAATCATTTTTAAAATATAACTTTATGTAACCTATTGTATCTCTTTCAAGAACGTTTACCCGCTAAACGGCTATATTTTCATCATAGGAGACGCGATGCTTCGCGTCTTCCGCTGATAGGTGGACCGCAACATGGCACGAATTGTCGTGTTTTGCATCTCATAAATCATGGTCTTAGACGCGAAGCATCGCGTCTCTACGCGACCCCGGATATGAAATCAGCGAAATCATAAAAATCAATTTTAATCTGTGATTTTTATTTTCCTATCTTCAACTCATGAAAAAACTCCTGCTGCTCCTGCCACTGCTACTAATTCTAAAGGCAAATGCCCAAACCCCGATGGAGATCCACCAGCGGGCTGTTTTGGTAGATACCCATAACGATGTGCTCTCTAACGAATTGATCACTAAACTGGATGCAGGCAAATTGCAAACGACCGGTAATTTTGATTTGGTACGCGCCAAAGAGGGCGGCCTTGATGCCCAGGTGTTTTCCATCTGGTGCGGGCCGCAATATGGTAAAGGCACCGCCTTTAAATTTGCCAACCGCGAAATTGATTCCCTTTACGCATTGATTGCCCGTTACCCCGACAAAATGACATTGGTTCGAAATTCAGCACAGCTGTTACAGGCGGTTAAAGAAAACAAAATGGCTGCATTGATAGGTGTAGAGGGCGGCCACATGATAGAGGACCGGATGGACTATATAGACAGCCTGACCAAACGCGGCATGTGCTATTTAACGCTTACCTGGAACAACAGCACCTCGTGGGCCAGCTCCGCTGCGGATGAAACCGCCAACAGGGCGGGTTTAAAACACGTGGGCCTTACCGCCTATGGCAAACAGATCATCCATCATTTAAACGACCTGGGCGTAATGATCGACCTTTCGCACCCGGGCGAACAAACGTTTTATGATGTGCTGGCCACCACCAACAAACCGGTTATTGCCTCGCACAGTTGTTCTTACACCTTAGACCCTTTCAGGCGCAACCTGAAAGATGCACAGTTAAAGGCGCTGGCAAAAAATGGGGGAGTTGTGTTTGTGAATTTCTTCAGCGGGTTTGTAGACAGTACGTTTTTTGGAAAAAATGATGCGTTCCTGAAAAAATATAAAATTCAGCTGGATTCCCTCACTAAAATATATCATGATGAAGATTTAGCAACAGACCAGCTTTTTGCGATGCATAAAACTGAATCGGACGCTTTACGCCCGCCGATGAGCCTGCTGATCAAGCACATAGATTACATTGCCAAACTGATCGGCGTTGACCACGTAGGTATCGGCTCTGATTTTGACGGCGCGCCATCGTACCCATTAGGGATGGATGATGTAAGGGATTACCCGAAGATCAGTGCTGAACTGTTAAAGCTGGGGTATACTGAAAGTGATATAGATAAGATCCTTGGCGGCAACTTTTTGAGGGTTTTGAAGGCGAATAAAGGGGAATGAGAGAGATTAGTTGAATAGAGATTAGAGATTAGGAAAAAACTACAGACTTAAACCTAAATCTCTTTACCGATAATTGACTAAGATAGCCCTCTTTTTTGCTATTTTTGCACAATTCATTCTAAACACAAATGTCTCAACCAAACGAACACGTTAAATGCCTCATCATAGGCTCGGGCCCGGCAGGTTATACTGCGGCTATCTATGCTTCACGCGCTGACCTGCACCCGGTAATGTATACCGGTTTAATTGCTGGCGGCCAGCTAACCCAAACTACCGAAGTGGAAAACTACCCCGGCTATCCAAATGGCGTTATGGGCGTGGAAATGATGGAAGATTTTCGCAAACAAGCAGAACGCCTGGGGACTGATATCCGCTATGGCTATGTGAGCTCTGTAGATTTTTCGAGCCTGCCGCATAAAGTAGTGGTTGATGACAGTAAAACAATATTGGCTGATACCGTGATAATTTCAACCGGCGCTTCTGCCAAATGGTTGGGGTTGGATTCTGAACAAAAATACAGCGGGTTTGGTGTTTCCGCCTGTGCCGTTTGCGACGGTTTCTTTTTTAAGGGACAGGATGTCGCCATCGTTGGCGCAGGTGATACCGCTGCGGAAGAAGCTACTTACCTGGCAAAACTTTGTCGCAAGGTTTACATGCTGGTGCGCCGTGACGAATTCAGGGCCTCTAAAGCGATGGTGCACCGTGTCTTAAATACGCCGAATATCGAGCTCTTTTACAATACCGAAACCAAAGAGATTATGGGCGACGGTCAAAGCGTAACCGGCGTAACCGTTTTCAACAACAAAACAAACCAGGAACGTACTTTAGATATTACCGGCTTTTTTGTGGCGATAGGCCATCAGCCTAATACCGAGATTTTTAGAGGATGGATCCACATGGACGAAACCGGTTATATTAAAACAAATCCCGGCTCAACCACAACTAATGTTGAAGGGGTATTTTGCTGCGGCGACGCCCAGGATCATATTTACCGCCAGGCCGTAACAGCTGCCGGTACAGGCTGCATGGCAGCTATCGATGCTGAACGCTACCTGGCGGCTAAAGAGCATGTGGTGACAGCGTAATTGGTTGACTGAGTTGATTAAGTTAGATGGAGTTGATTAGGAAAAATAATTTTCGGTCTTAAGGACTTTGCAGACTTTCGGACTTTTTTTCGTAACATTGATAAAATACATCTTAATCAAATTATACTACCATGGGAAAAGGAGATAAAAAAACTAAAAAAGGCAAGATCGCAATGGGATCATACGGTAAAACCAGGCCCCACGATTTTAAAAAGGCAAAACCAACTGCACCCGCAGTTGAAGAAGCAAAATAATTAAACAAGCCGTTCCGCAACTCCGGAGCGGCTTGTTTATTTTTGAACAGATTTTTTACAATGATGCCTGTTAACTATTTTATAAAAATCTGTTAACTTCACCACCTTATATTTCTAGCGTTTCAACTTTTATGATGCTTAAAAAAACTTTTTTGCTGTTTTGTTTATTAACAGCGGTTTCTGCTGTTGTGGTAAATGCCCAGGATAGTGACCCAAATCTAGGGATAATACCCGCACCGGTTTCCCTGAAAAAATCTGCCGGGGAATTCGATATCAACCCAAAAACTGTACTACTCGCTGACAGCCTTAACAATAAAGCAGTACTTTTCCTGACGGATTATCTTCAAAACAAAGCCATGCTGCACGTTCAGCTGAAGCATAATAATGGCGCTGCTACGGCCAACAGTATTGTGCTCACTTCAGCTGGCACGGATAATTTACCCGCCGATGGTTACCGTCTAACAATTACCCCTCAGCAAGTTGTGATAGCAGGTAAAGGGGCCGGATTGTTTTACGGCATACAAACATTGATACAATTAATGCCTGTTGACAAAGCCGCAACCGCCAGAATGCCTTGTGTACAAATTGAAGACTATCCCCGCTTTGCTTACCGGGGCATGATGCTGGATGTTTGCCGTCACTTTTTTTCGGTTGAATTTGTAAAGAAATACATCGACCTGATGGCGGCCTACAAACTCAATAATTTTCATTGGCATTTAACTGACGACCAGGGCTGGCGCATCGAAATAAAAAAATATCCGGGGCTTACTCAAATTGGCAGTCAAAGGGCGCAAACGGTTATCGGCAATTATCACGACCGCACGCCGCAGCAATTTGATAATACCCCGTACGGCGGGTATTATACCCAGGACCAGATCCGTGATGTGGTAAAATATGCTGCCGACCGTTATATCAATATAGTGCCCGAAATTGAAATGCCGGGTCACTCTGAAGCGGCTTTGGCTGCTTACCCTGACTTAAGCTGTGACCCATCGTTAACTTATAAAGTAGCTGAAACCTGGGGCGTTTTCCATGATATTTATTGTCCTTCGGATAAAGCTTTCAATTTTTTGCAGGACGTTTTAACAGAAGTGATGGATCTTTTCCCAAGCAAGTATATACATATTGGCGGAGACGAAGCACCGAAGGACGTTTGGAAGAAGTCGGAATTTTGCCAGAAGTTGATGAAGCAGCTCGGCTTGAAAACTGAAGACGAACTGCAAAGCTATTTTATCCAGCGGATCGAGAAATTTGTAAACTCCAAAGGCCGCAGCATTATCGGCTGGGATGAAATTTTGGAAGGTGGTTTATCTCCGAACGCCACCGTTATGAGCTGGCGGGGTGAAGAAGGCGGTATAAAAGCCGCGCAGCAGAGCCATAACGTGATCATGACACCTGGCAGTGGCGGCCTTTATATTGACCAGCAGCAAAGCAAACAAAATTTGGAGCCGCTAAGTATCGGGGGATATGACCCCTTGAGCAAAATATATAGCTATAACCCTACACCCGGTGAATTAACCCCAGATCAGCAAAAATTTATTACGGGTGTACAGGCTAATTTATGGACGGAATACATTCCTTCGGAAAATAAGGCCGATTACATGATCCTGCCACGATTGTTTGCTTTGTCAGAAGTAGCCTGGAGCCCGCTTGCCAGTAAAAATTACAATGATTTCGCAAATACCCGGCTTCCGTTGCACCTGGCTAAAATTGAAGCAGGTAATTTTAATTACCGCGTACCAACGGTCATAGGCGTACAGGATACCATTGTTTTTGGTACAAAATTAACGGTGAATTTAAAACCATCTGTAGCCGGCGCCAGGGTTTATTACACGATAGATGGCTATGATCCGCGCGAAACGGATATAGCCTATACAGCACAGGTGACTTACGATGTTCCGCCTGATCAATACCGCGAATTGAAAACCATAGTAATCACTCCAACCGGCAAAAGGAGCATCCTTACGCACGAAATCATGTACAACAAAATGCCCCTCCCGGCCGTTAACTTTACAGGAACTGCCAAAGGCGTGAAGTATACGTTATTGACAGGTGAGTTTACAGGGATCGACCAATTAAAAGGGGCGCCGGTAATTGACACCGGCACGGCTATTACTTTTAATACTGCTGTGTTTAAAAAGAATATGAAGGCGTTTGGTGTGGTATATGATGGGTTTATCCGCATTGATGCAGATGGGGTGTATGGATTTTCACTGGCATCAGCAAACGGATCGCAATTAATGATCGATAACCAGCCTGTTGTAGATAACGACGGTAAACACGGCGTTTTTGAACAGGGTGGGGCGGTACCGTTATTGAAAGGTTTCCACCGGGTAACTGTGAAGTATTTTGACAGCGGAAATTTGGGCCTTTTACGGGTAATGATGACCACTCCCGGAAAACCAAAAGGAGAAATATCACCGGATATGATGTTTAATTGACCAGGCAATGAAAAACACATGGCTTATTAATTTTTTAACTTTTGCCTGTTTAATTGTTAGCGGAATTTTGATTTCTGGCTGCAACAATGAACAAAAACCAGCAATTGTAACTACTGCGGCGCGGCCAAAGCCTGTTTTAATGGCTCCGTTTCGTTACCATAAACTGATCGAAGTTTCTCCGGGGCAGGATTATGATATTTTGAGCTGGGGTAGGGGATCTGCAAAACTGGGGGCATTTGAGATCTTGCATTCCGATTCGGCTGCGGCTAAATTTTCTACAACAACCGGCGATCTTGACGGCATTATAGTAGATGTATTTAATACGGATATGGATCTGGATGGCAATCCGGAGATCCTGATCCAGACAAAAACCAACGATACGCTCTATAATACCCATGTTTTCGCTTTTGAATATACAAACGGCAAGGCAGATAAATTGGATTTTCCGAAGCTAACCGAGCAGCAAAAACAAGGGTACAGGGGTAACGACAGCTTTTACGTAAAAGATGGCAAACTTGAACGTGAATTTCCTTTATACACGGGCAGCGGGAAATCGGCTAAGCCTAACGGTCAAAAACGCCAGCTGGAATACGGTATGCGAAATAACCAATTTAACGTGCATACCTTAAGCAAAGATTCCACAAAAGTAAATACCGCAATAAAGCCGGTGGTGCAGGCGAAAGGCACTTCTTCAAAGCTAGTAAAACCAACGCCGGAGAAAAAGAAAAAGAAGAAGCACAGAAGGCATCATAGTGATGAGGGGTAAGAAAGCTCTCATCGGGGATAGCAGAACTGTTAAGCTTCATGGGATCACCAGATCGTTCTTTCTTAATCAGTGAAATCCAAAAATCAACTTAAATCAGTGATCTAAAATTCGCACATTTGCACATCAATATGCATTTTCTATATCCTGCTTTTCTTTTTGCATTGTTAACGCTGGCTATCCCTGTTTTGATTCACTTGTTTAATTTCCGCAGGTATCAGAAGGTGTATTTCAGCAATGTGCAATTTTTGAAAGAGATCCAGGAGCAGCAATCCTCCCGAAGAAATTTGAAGGAGCGCCTGATACTGGCGGCCCGCCTGCTGGCTTTAATGTTTTTAGTGCTGGCATTTGCAAAACCTTATATCCCCGGAGCCAATAACGCAAATACAGGCAAACAAAAGGCGATCAGTGTTTTTGTGGATAATTCCTATTCAATGGAAACCCTTAACAGGGATGGCTCGTTGCTTGACGAGGCCAAAAGGCGGGCAAAGGAAATCGTTTCAGCTTATAATATCAACGACCGCTTCCAGTTGCTGACGCAGGATTTTGAAGGCAGGCACCAGCGTTTATTAAGCAGGGATGAATTTAACGATGCGGTGGATACCGTAAAGATCAGCCCGCGCAGCCGCAGCCTTCAGCAGATCGTAAACAGGCAGCAAAGCTTGTTGACTATGCACAAAGAAGCCCCCGGATCGCTTTTCATAATCTCAGATTTTCAGAAGAATATGTCACAAGGAGATGTCGTAAAAACAGACACTGGCATAATTGTTAACCTTGTTCAGTTAAAAGCAAGTGCATTGCCAAACGTAGCTGTTGATTCAGTAGCCCTGTTAAGCGCTATCCATCGCCCCGGCGAAAGCGAAAAGCTTGTGGTACGGCTGCATAATTATGCAGGAGAAACCGCTGCAAAAGTGCCCTTAAAGTTATTAATCAACGGCGCCCAAAAAGCGTTGGGCAGCTACACCATAAATGCACGCGCGGTACAATATGATACCCTTGCTTTTTCGGGATTAAACGCAGGGTGGCAACGTGCGGAATTATCATTACAGGACAACCCTGTTACCTTTGATAACCAGTTTTATTTCACCTTCGGGGTGAAACAGCAAATGCCTGTTTTGCTGATAGACGGGGGTACGGCAAATCCATTTTTAAAGGCCGTTTTTGCGGCTGATCCTTTTTTTGATGCAAAGCGGGTGCCCGATGGAAATATTGACTATGCGTCGCTGAACACATATCCCTTGATTATTTTAAGTGATATTAACGCAATTTCTACAGGCTTATCGCAACAGTTAAAGGCATTTGTGGATAGAGGCGGCACTTTAATGGTTTTTCCTTCAGCAGAGGCTAACCTGGTAAATTATAAAGATTTCCTTGTAAAATTAAATGCTGCTTATCCCGAAAAATTAATAACCGGCGACGCCAGGGTAAGTAGCCTTAATCTGCAAAACCAGGTTTTTAAAAGCATTTTTGAAAACTTCCCGCAGAACCCCGATCTGCCCATTGTTAAAAAATATTACCAGCTAAGCTCATCCGGCAACAACCGGGAAAACCTGATGGCCATGCCCGGCAGACAGTCGTTTTTAGGAGAATATACAAGTAGTAAGGGCAAAGTGTTTGTTTCTGCCGTTGCGTTAAACGAAGATTTTAGCAACCTGCCGCGGCATGCCCTGTTTGTTCCGGTGATGTTTAGGATTGCTTTGCTGAGCGGGCGTGATCAGCCTTTGTTTTATACGCTCGGGCGGGATGAAATGATCGAAATTCCACCGGTTCAAACCAATGAAAAGCAACTGCTTAAACTTGTCAAAGGAAACCAAAGCACCATCCCCGAAATCAAACAAACAGAAGGAAATACATTGCTTTATATGGCCGACCAGCTACAGCAAACCGGGATCTATGACCTGAAAAAGCAGGATAGTACCGTGGCCGTGCTTGCGTTTAACGATAACCGGAGTGAATCGGATTTAAGCTATTTGACCGCTGCCGAACTGGTCAAATTGGTGCCGCGGGCTAACCCCGTTTTAGAAGCAGGGAACGGGTCGTTAAAAAGTACTTTAACAGAAACAAATTTCGGCTTACAATTATGGAAACTTTGTATAATTTTGGCATTGATTTTTCTGGGGGTCGAAATACTGGTGATCAGGTATTTTAAAACTGACAAGCCAACTGTTCCGCAACCGGTTTAATTGAATAAAACCCACCTTTTAAAATAGCGCAAATGAATTTGCTTATTAAATCCGCAACTATAATTGATCCCAACTCACCTTTTAATCAAAAAATTGCCGATGTTTTAATTGAAAAAGGCATCATCACGCAGATAGCGCCTGATATTGAAACTGACACCGAAATATTTGAAGCGGAAGGCAAATATATCTCACCTGGTTTTTTCGATCTGAACTGTAACATCGGCGAGCCGGGCCTCGAAACCAAGGAAGATCTTTATACAGGTACAAAGGCAGCTGCGGCTGGTGGTTTCACCGGGATCGCTTTGATGCCGAATACTGTTCCGCCGGTTCATTCAAAATCAGAGATCGAATATATTTTAAACCGGTCGAAGAAGAATTTGGTGGATGTGTACCCTTTGGGCGCCATTTCGCATAAAAGAGAAGGAAAGGACCTGGCCGAAATGTACGACATGTACCTTAGCGGCGCCAAAGCTTTCAGCGATGGCAACAGGCCGGTGCAGGACGCGGGACTAATGGAACGCGCGTTGTTATATGCACAGGGTTTTGATGCGCTCATCTTCTCTTATCCGGAAGATACCGCCATAGCAGGCAAGGCAAAAGTAAACGAAGGTGAAGTGAGTACGTTATTGGGCATGAAAGGCATACCCTCACTTGCAGAAGAGCTGATGATAGCCCGCGACCTTTATTTAGCCGAATACACTGTTTCGAGGATACATTTCAGTACTATATCAACAACCCGTTCGGTTGAACTGATAAGGGAAGCCAAACGAAAAGGCCTTGAGGTTACCTGCGATGTGGCAGCCCATCATTTGATACTAACTGACGAGGCACTATTAGGCTTTGATAGCCAGTATAAAGTTAAGCCGCCATTGCGCACCCAGGATGATGTGGACGCCTTGCTGGCTGGCCTTAAGGACGGCACTATTGATGCCATTGTATCGCAGCATACCCCGCACGAAGTGGAATTTAAAAACGTTGAACTGGAGGTGGCCGAATTTGGCATCATTGGTTTGCAAACAGCGTTGCCGCTGGCTTTGAAGGCCGGACTCAGTGTCGAATTGATCGTTGAAAAAATGGCTGTTAACCCACGGAAAATTTTAAATATAGATATACCCGTTATCGCCGAAGGCAAAGAAGCTAATTTTGTGCTTTTTGATGCAGACGAGGTTTGGGAATACAACAAAAAGAATAACAGGTCGAGATCCTATAACTCTCCTTTTATTGATCACAACTTAATAGGAAAAGTATTGTTAACCTGTAATAACAATCAAAGTTTTAAATAACATCGGCCATGACAGATCCAAAAGTAAAAATAGCAATAGAAGCGGCTTTGAACGCTTTTTCGAAATATAACAGCTTTGAGGCCACGCCTTTTACCACTGTTTTTTATGAAGTATTCGCATCCGAAAAAGATTTTTTAACGAAATCAGCGATGCTGGACGAGGTGTTTGACGATTACCCGCAACTGGAATCCCTCAGGGAAGTTTTCTTTGACCTGCTGCTGATCAATTTCTTTAGCGCGGATGTGATCAAACTGGAAGAGGATTACCTTGATTCGCCTGAATGGGAAGATATAGAAGAGCAAACACTCGACAGGGGGACCGAACTGCTTAACCTGCTGCTTTATTTAAATGAATGCGGCGATGAAGATATAGAGCCCGAACTGGAAGATTACCTGAAAGAATTTTTGCTGGTTGATGAGGACGAGTTCCAGGATGAATACCGCATCTACGAACCTGTAATTGCGAACCAGATATTGATCGAAAGCCCGGTGGCAGAGATCAGCAAGGTTGCATCACAATTGCCGGAAGATTCGGAACTGAAAGAAATGTTTTACCCGATGATGTGCTTTTTTCAAAATACCAACCCTTCAACCGAAGAAAAAAGTAATATCGCCGCCCATGCGGTTAATAAAGACTTTGACATGGCCGTATTGGAAATATTAACTTGTTTTGCTGAATAATTACGAACATAGTGGACATAAATCTTGAGCGCAAAATAAAGATCAACGGTGTTAAAAACGGGCTTTTGCTGGGTATTGTTTATTCGGCGATAGAAATATTTTATTTTTATTATATCACAAAAATGGCCGGTTCAGCTTTTACGCTGATCACGGGCCGCGTGGTTTTTCCTTTACTATTGCCGCTTTTAGCCGTTATTTATTTTTGCCTTAACAGCCGCAAGCAAGCCGGCGGTTTCTGGACGTTTAAACAGGCTACTACCGGGATATTTATTATGCTGTGTGTTGCTTATATCGTTTATTCACTGGGTGTAAGTTTGCTTTTTAATAAAGTTATTGAGCCTAATAACATCCAAAAAACGGAGGCAGCTGTTATCGGAAAAAAGATAGCCATTATGAAGCAAAGCGGCGCAAAACAGAAAGATATAGATGCTGCTATAGCCGATACAAAAAAAGACTTCGGAGAAGACAAACCGGCAAGTCTGTTTTATATCATATTTGAAAACGCGATGGCAATCCTGTTCCTGTTCGTTTTTGCCATTCTTTTTGCTTCAATGATCCGGAATGCGGAATACGTATCCGTTTCCGATCCAAATAATACGCGACCGACTTGATAATTAAAGTTTTTATACCGGGGAGCTCGTCGGAATATTTCACGCTGAAATTACATTAGTTAAATAAATAATATTTAACTTTATTTCAAACTAAAACCAATTTCATAATGGATACCGCAAAAACAAGTTCTTTCAACGTAGCTTTAAAATGGGCTATGTTCTACGTTATCGTTTCGATTGTTCTTACCTATGTATGGCAGTTTTTAAATATCGATCAGACTTCGTCGATAAAATACGTTGGTTATATTCCGTTCATTGCCTTCTTATTGCTGGCCCAAAAGGAGTTCAGGGATAGTCTGGGCGGCTTTATTTCTTTTGGCCAGGCATTTGTAGCAGGACTACTGTATTCGATTATCGGCGCTGTGGTTATTTCAATTTTTATCTACATCTACTTTGCATTTTTAAGCCCCGGGGTTTTTGAAAAAATAATGGATACCCAAAAGGACGCTATGACGCAGAAAGGGATGTCAAGTGATCAGATTGACCAGGCAATGGAAATATTGAAAAAATACGGCGCTTTAATAACTGCATTTTTCTCCATATTCGCGATCGCAATTTTCGGGATAATTGTTGCCCTGGTAGGCGCTGCGATATTTAAAAAAGAACGTACAATACAGGATATTGAACAAAATTCAGATTCATTTACCGATCCGGCGGTATAAAGCACAAAATGGGTATAACAAAACAGGCCATTCATTTTGAACGCCCTGTTTTGTTTGATGACCATCCTATCCTTTTAAAATTTCATTAAACTTCAGCCTTTCATTATCTGGCCCAAGGATGTTAAAGTATTTGCAGCCGTGTTTCCAGAAGGGTAGGGACACGGGTGCTTCTTCCAGCAACCTGATGTTACCATCGGCTTTTAAGGTGGCGTAAACAGCGTCAATTTCATCAACATCAAATGCGATGTGGTCAATATGTCCATTGTTGCGGCTTCTTATTTCGTCAAGCTGTTTGGCCGGCATTTGGTACAGTTCAATCATAATATCTTTATGCTGCATCATTATACAAATGCCGGTGTCTCCTTTAAATGTAAAGGGTGACTGCATTACATTTTTAAAACCAAAGCGGTTATAAAATTGTGCTGATACGGCAATGTCAGTTACCGGAATACCCACATGCTGTAATTTATTCAGGGTGATGTTGAGCCGATCAGTCATAATTTTTTTTATATAAAGTTATAAATCTGAACTTTCCCACAAACAAAAAGCTCCGTTTTACCGGAGCTTTTTGTTTGTTTTTATTTCTTTTAGCTTTAGGCTTTTCGCTTTCAGCTCAATGTTACCTGTTCTTCATCACTTGTTTCACAATATCATTGCCGAACACGAAAACCATCAGCGAGATCAATATCACAAAACCTACGATCTGGGCGCGTTCTAAAAATTTATCGCTTAAGGGCTTGCCTTTTATCATTTCAATCACTAAAAATAAAGCATGGCCGCCGTCAAGCGCCGGTATGGGCAATAAATTGGTTAAAGCCAATACCATCGACAAAAAGCCAACCAGGCTCCAAAAACGTACCCAGTCTATCGTTGTGCCAAAAAGGGTGGCTATTTTTACAGGGCCGCTTACCGCTTTACTGAATTTTACGTCGCCTTTAAAAACCTTTCCGATTCCTTTTGCATTATCGCTGAAGGTACCCCACGCTTTTGTAGCGCCAACAGGTAAAGACCCGAAGAACCCGAACGAAAGTTTTTTCTCTTTGGGAATATCAAGGTTCGGGATAAAGCCCAAAACGCCATCCTTGTCAATTTGCGCGATTTTTTCAATGACGCTGCCGTCGCGTTTTATCGATACTAAAACCTGTTTATTTTTATTTTGAGCCAGCTGCGCCTGCATTTGATCAAAGAATGCGGTTTTATTATTGTTGATCGCTATAATACTGTCGTTTTTTTCAAGGCCTGCTTTTTGTGCTCCGCTGCCTGGCGCAATGGATTCAACCGCGAATTTGGCGCGCGGGAACTTATTAATAAACTGGTCGATCCCATAATCAGAAAGGTCGTTTAAAATACTGGCAGGGATTCTTACATGTAACACCTGGCTTCCGCGCTGTACAGTAAGGTCGCTGTTGCCCAATATCACTTCAGTACTGGTAAGTTCATCAAAACGAACAACTTTCCTTCCGTTTATCGCGGTCACCTGGTCGCCGGGTTCAAGTCCTATTTTCAGGCCGATCTTACCCGGTACGATGCCATATTTCAATTCGGAATTGGGGATATAGGATTCGCCATATTTAATGGTCAAAACCCAAAAGATAAGTATACCCAGGATAATATTTACGGTGATGCCGCCAAGCATAACAATTAAACGTTGCCAGGCCGGTTTGGAGCGGAACTCCCAGGGCTGCGGAGGGCCGGCCAATTGATCGGTATCCATTGATTCATCAATCATACCGGCAATTTTAACATAACCACCAAGGGGAAGCCATCCTACACCATATTCAACGCCCTTGTAATTGAATTTAAAAAGGCTCAGACCCCAGGCATCAAAAAACAAATAAAATTTTTCTACTTTGATCCCAAAGGCGCGGGCCGCAATAAAATGGCCGAATTCATGAAGGATTACCAAAATTGAGAGACCAAGAATTAACTGGCCAACCATTATCACTATACTCATTAGTTATGTTATGTTAAAACTGTTGTGCCTTTTAAAGGCATTTTTTTTATTAAATTTTGTGCAAAGATGCGTGTTTCTTTATCAGTATTCAAATAGTCTTCTAAAACAGGCCGGTCTACGAAGGCAATCCGTTGCATACATTGTTCAATTACTTCGCTCATGCCTAAAAAACTTAAGTTTTCACTTAAAAATCCGGCCACGGCAATTTCGTTGGCTGCATTGATGATACATGGCATATTGCCCCCTTTTTTCAAAGCATCAAAGGCTAAAGCCAAATTACGGAAGGTTTCAAGATCCGGTTTCTCAAAGGTGAACTCGCTATAATTAATAAAGTCGAAACGTTTAAAATTGTTTTTTAATCTGGTGGGGTACGAGAGCGCGTATTGAATCGGCAGTTTCATATCCGGCAATCCCATTTGGGCCATAATGGCGCCGTCATGAAATTGCACCATGGAATGTATGATAGATTGCGGATGAACAATTACGTCAATTTGGCCGGCGTCAATATTAAATAACCATTTGGCTTCTATCACTTCGAGGCCCTTGTTCATTAAGGAAGCAGAATCAATAGTGATTTTTGGGCCCATTACCCAGTTGGGGTGTTTGAGCGCATCTGCCCGGGTTACATTATTTAAAAAATCATGCGACTTACCCCTGAAAGGCCCTCCAGAGGCGGTCAGGGTGATTTTTTCAACCGCGCTATCCTGCTCGCCCGCCAAACATTGAAATATTGCAGAATGCTCCGAATCAACCGGTAATATCTTAACGTTATGTTTTTTAGCCAGCCCGGTTACCAGTTCGCCGGCAACCACCAGGGTTTCCTTATTTGCTAACGCGATGTCTTTCCCGGCTTTAATAGCAGCAATGGTAGGTTCTAATCCTGCAAAGCCAACCATAGCGGTTAACACAATATCAATGTCGGGATGCGTAACCGTATCCATTATGGCTTCGATGCCTGCCAAAACTTTTACATTAGTTGCTGCAAGGGTATCTTTTACGTACTGGTATTTTGATTTATCGCAAATGATTGCATACTCCGGCGTAAACTCCAGCGCCTGCCTGATAAGCAGATCAGCATTGGAGTTTGCCGTAAGCAGGAAAACGCCGAACAAGTTCATGTTTTCCCGGATGACATCAAGTGTCTGAGTCCCTATGCTGCCGGTGCTGCCTAATATGGCTATATTCTTTTTGTTATTCAAGGTCAATTTATTCCTAACTCAATTTTGGGGGAGAACAGCAGTTATCCCCTTTTGTCATTGCGAGCGTAGCGCGGCAATCGCGAATTATGCATTACTGCCAGTGCTTTCTCATAAGGCATAGTTCGCGGTTGCCACGCTCGGTCATCGCTCGCAATGACAAAGTTTATATTATATATTCTTTTAACTCTTCTGCGATTTTCCTGTCATTCGCCAGCCTCGGCACTTTATTCTGTCCTCCCAATTTTCCCTGCGACCGCATATAGTTTATAAAGGTATCTTTTTTCAGGCTTTGGATAACCAAAGGTTGTAAAATGTTACCTTCAATCAGGTCAAAATAGTAAATATTTTTCTTTTGAAGGGCCTTGTCTACTTTTTGTGCAAATTCGTTAAGGTTTTCAGGTGCCTTTCCAAATTCTATAAACCACTCATGGTAAGGTAATTGGCCTTTTGGCGGGTTAACCTGCGGGGCGACGGTAAATTCAATAACATCTACTCCTTCTTCGTTAGCAACTCCCATTAAAGCCTGTTCTACCTCTTCGCCGATGACATGTTCCCCAAATGCCGAGATATAATGTTTGATACGCCCGCTCACCACAATTTTATAGGGGTTTTTGGATACGAATTTAACCGTATCGCCCAAACTATAGCCCCATAGGCCAGCACTGGTATTTAGTATCAAAGCGTAATTTTTATCCAGTTCAATGTCTTTCAGGCTGATGCGGGTAGGGGTTTTATTAAAAAACTCATCGGCTGGGATAAACTCATAAAAGATGCCTGAATCCACCATCAGCAATAGGCCTTTTTCTTTTTGCCTGTCCTGGAAAGCGATGAAGCCTTCAGATGCAGGGTAGGTTTCTATCGTATCAATGCCGAAGCCGATGCTTTCTTCCATCCGCGCACGATATGGCTCATAATTTACGCCGCCATGTACATACAGCTTAAAATTGGGGAAAATGTCTTTTATCTTTTTATCGCTGCAAACGGCAGAAAGCCTGTCAAAGTACATCTGGCACCAGGGCGGAATACCCGAAATGAGGCGCATATCCTCATTTTTTGTTTCCGCTACAATCGCATCTACCTTTTGTTCCCAGTCGTCCATGCAATTTACTTCGTAGCTTGGCAGGCGGTTTTTTTGCAGGTAGCCGGGCACATGATGTGCCACAATTCCTGATAATCGTCCTACTGAAATTCCTGCTTTCTTCTCCAATACGGGGCTGCCCTGCAGGAAGATCATTTTTCCGTCAACAAAATCCGCGTTACCCGTTTCGTAAATATAGCTCAGTAACGCATTGCGCGCAGCCTTGATATGTTCAGGCATGCTTTCTTTGGAGATGGGGATATATTTTACGCCAGATGTGGTGCCCGATGTTTTTGCAAGGTATTCGGGTTTGCCGGGCCATAGCACATTGGGCTCGCCTTTGGTTACACGATCAATGTAAGGGCGAAGGTCTTCATAGTCATGAATGGGGACGCTTTTTTTAAAGTCTTCGTAACTTTTGATGGATGCAAACTGGTGGGCCTTGCCAAATTCGGTTGATTTTGCCCGGGCAACCAGGTATTCAAAAGTTTTTTGTTGCAGATCAACGGCGTTATAGCGAAGCTTATTTAACCCCCTGTTGATAAAGGTGGCAAAGGGTTTGCTGAGCGCAGCTTTTAATCCCATAATTTAAACGGCTTCGGTAACGTCATCATCCACATCAAGATGGCTATAAACCAATTTGCGGTAAGTAACCATAATAATTACCTGCACGATAGGAAAGGCGATTACAAACCAAATATAAAAGGAAATTTTGAACAGAAAATCGAGATTATCTTTATTGGGTTTAAAAAGGCTGAGTATGGAGACAATTGGAATTAAGGTTAATATCATTATTCCAACAATGATGACCCCGATGAATAATGTTTTAAAAAAATTGTCTTTCGTTATGCCAAAGCTTTGTTTAAGTGATTCAAAAGGTTGGGAGTCGTCATCAACTATAAAACAAACGCAGAAAATTGACCTGACCAAAAGAAATAGCACTAAAATCATCTCTGACATTTGCGCAAGGAACAAAAGACCCTCGTAGTTTTCTAATGGCCGGTTTACAAAAAATAAGATGACGACCAACACGGCGTAAGCAAACGCAATAACCACAAAGTTGAAAGTCATTTTTATGGAAGGCAGGATGTCCTTCAGTGAAAATTCATAAAACTCCCTGTCCATTAAGGTTAAAATCAATTTATAAAAACTTAACGCAAGGTATGATTGCGTGATCATTTGTAAAAAGAACAGGATCAGCAGGTTGAGCAAGCTGTCTTCGACGGTAAGAAACAGTGTAATGAAGTTTATAAATCCATACACAAATAAGGAAATTACGGAATATATAATAAGGGTGATGAAGTTTTTTCTAAGAACCCCCCATGAAGCTTTTAAAGTATCAGCAATTGAAAAAGGATGGTACATTATGATATTTTTAATATTACCCGCTTGCAAAAATCCTGCATAAATCCTAAGCCGTAGGCAATCAATAAGGTAAATGAAGCGATGATACTCAAAAATGCGATTTTAATCGATTTGTTTTTCCACCAGGCATGAAAAAATACTAACAAAATATAACAGGCTAATATAAGGTCACTTAACAGCCCTAAAGGGCGGTAAACAATGTTAGCCCCTATTGTAAAAACCAGGAAAAGGGTAAATGCCGCAGGAAAAAAGTGGACTAATTTTAAGCCCTTTGGGAAAAATTTGTAAACGTTGATCCGCGCTCTGCCAAAAAAATGAAGTTGTTTGTAGAATTTTAAAAAGTTAGTCCGGCGCTTATGATAAACTTTCGCTTCGGGGATCAGGCCGATCTTGAAGCCCAATGAATGGATGCGGATGCTGTATTCAATATCCTCGCCAAGGCGGGTGATGATAAAACCGCCGGCCTTTTCCCAAACCTGCCGGGATATGCCCATGTTGAAACTGCGCGGGTGAAACTGGCCAATGCTTTTTTTACTGCCGCGTGTGCCGCCGGTAGTAAAAGGGGAGGTCATGGCGTAACTGATGGCTTTTTGAATAGGGGTGAAGGAATGATGTGAATCATCCGGGCCGCCATAAGCATCCAGGTAGTGTTTCGCCAGTGAATCGTTTACAATTTGCAGGTAATCTTCGGGGATCAGGCAATCTGAATCAAAAATTACAAAATAATCACCTTTTGCCCGTTCAAATCCAAAATTCCGGGTAAAGCCCTGGCCCTCATTCTTCTTTACAAAATATTTAATATCCAGCTGATCCGAAAAGCTTTTTACAATTTCCCCGGCATCCTCAATTGAACCATCCTCAATTACCAAAACCTCAAACTGTTTATAGGTTTGCCGGGTAAGTGTTTCCAGCAGTTCTTTGATCTCCTGCGGGCGGTTGTATAAGGGGATGATGATGGAGAAAAACATTTTTTAGATGTGCAGATGTGCGGATGTGCAAATGTGCGGATTTTTTGATTTTGAATTAGATCCTTGAAAACTTTTTTCCGTTAGACGGTCTTGCATAGTCATTTAAATTATCATCTTCACAATTGAAATCCGCACATCAAATCACCTCCTCCACCTGGTACTTGTTTCTTTCGGGGGCGCTGCGCGAAACCAGTTCGGCGACAAAGCCGGTTAAGAATAGCTGTGAGCCTAATATAATGGCCACAAGGGCCAGATAAAACAAAGGCTGTGCTGTTACATCGCGGGTAACTTTAATACCGTGCGCTATGGCGTATAACTTATCCCAGATGATCCAGCAAACCATCACTGTTCCCGCTAAAAAGCTGAGGGTGCCCATGGTGCCAAAAAAGTGCATGGGGCGTTTGCCGAATTTGCCTACAAAAAATATCGACATTAAATCAAGCAGCCCATTGATAAAACGGCTGATACCAAATTTGGTTTTGCCGTATTTACGCGGGCGGTGCTCCACAATCTGCTCGCCTATCTTTACAAAACCGGCCCATTTGGCTATCACCGGGATGTAGCGGTGCATTTCGCCATAAACCTCGATGTTTTTAACCACCGCCTTGCGGTATGCTTTAAGGCCGCAGTTAAAATCGTGCAGGTTATGGATACCGCTCATGCGGCGGGTGGCTGCATTGTATATTTTTGTGGGGATGGTTTTGCTTAAGGGATCATGCCGTTTAGCTTTCCAGCCGGAGACGAGGTCATACTTTTCTTCAGTGATCCTCCGGTAAAGTTCAGGGATTTCATCAGGGCTGTCCTGCAGGTCGGCGTCCATGGTAATCACCACATCGCCCTCGGCAGCTTCAAACCCTACATTTAAAGCGGCTGATTTGCCATAATTGCGCCTAAATTTGATGCCTTTAATAAAAGGATTGTTTTTATGCAATTTGCGGATCATTTCCCATGAGCCATCGCTGCTGCCATCGTCAACCAGGATGATCTCATAAGTAAAACGGTTATTATCCATTACGCCGCTTATCCATGAGGTAAGCTCGGGTAACGATTCTATTTCATCGTAAAGCGGTACTACAACTGATATGTCCATTGCTGCGCAAAAGTATAAAAAAGTTGATTAGGTTTATTGGGTTGATTAAGTTGAAATGTCATTAAGTTATTAAGTCATCAGTTGACATAGAAGGTCCGTGGGGTTAACGGTTGAAGGATGAGCATTATTTTAAAAGTGTTTATTATTGTAACGTTTTTATTTTTACTCCGTCAAAACAAATATTCAACTGTGGTATTATATTTTTATCAAAAAAACTAAATAACGCAATCAACTTATTCAAACACCATCAACAAATTACCTAACTTGCCTTTAAATTATCAAAAATCCATTTATGAAATTTTTTAAAGTAAGCCTGTCACTTTTTTTATGCGCAGGTATTTTTACAGCAAATGCGCAAACCGATCAGGCGCCATCTAAATATGATCAGCACAAAGTGTTTTCTCCTTTGTTTTATCCAGCCAATGGCAATGAATTCAGGGAAGCCTCGGGAACGCCCGGCCCAAAATATTGGCAAAACCGTGCGGACTATAAACTAAATGTCACCCTTGACACTGCCAAACACCAGGTGAGCGGCACGGCACGTATTACTTATACCAATAACAGTCCCGACCCGCTGGGTTTTTTATGGCTGCAGGTAGAGCAGAATATTTATCGTGAAGATTCGCGTGGTGAAGCAACCAGCCCGGTTGAAGGCGGACGATTTAACAACAAAGTATTTACTGATGGCGACCAGATCAAAGGCGTTTACGTGATCAAAAACGGTAAAGCCGAAAAAGTAGATTACGTAATTACGGATACCCGTATGCAGATCAAGCTTAACGACACGCTGCGCACCGGCGGCAGCAAGATAGAGATAAAGATAGATTATGCGTTTGATGTACCCGAATATGGTACCGACCGCATGGGCCGCAAGCTCTATAAAAATGGCTGGGTGTATGAAATTGCCCAGTGGTACCCGCGCATGGAAGTGTATGACGATGTTACCGGCTGGAATGTGATCCCTTATATGGGTGCATCTGAGTTTTACCTGGAGTATGGTAATTTTGACTATACCGTTACTGCACCGGCCAGCATGGTGGTTGTGGGTTCAGGCGAATTGCTTAACCCTGCTGAAGTTTTAACACCAAAGATGATCGGCCGCCTGGCTGTTGCAAAAGGCAGTGATAAAACGGTGATGGTAAAGGATTCGGTTGATTTGGCCAGCAAAGATTCTTATCCTGCAAAAGCAAACCTTACCTGGCACTTTTTCTGTAAAAACTCCCGCGATGTTAGCTGGGCCGCTTCAAAAGCGTTTTTATGGGATGCCGCCAGGATTAACCTGCCAAGCGGCAAAAAAGCCCTTGCACAATCAGTTTACCCTATTGAAAGTAAAGGCGAAAAAGCCTGGAGCCGGTCTACCGAATATGTAAAGGGCGCTATTGAATTATATTCAACTGAATGGTACGAGTATACTTACCCGGTGGCAACCAACGTTGGCGGCATTGTTGGCGGTATGGAATACCCCGGTATTGTTTTTTGTTCGTCAGAAAGCCAGACAGGTGGTTTGTGGGAAGTAACCAACCACGAATTTGGCCATAACTGGTTCCCGATGATCGTTGGGTCGAACGAACGCAAATATGCATGGATGGATGAAGGTTTTAACACCTTTATTAATAAGGTGGATACCAAAGTGTTTAATAAAGGCGAATATTATGACCCGCAGGATGCGCAAAAATTAGCGCAGGCGATGTTTAGCCCTGACGCTGACCCAATAATGAGCACACCTGATGTGATACAGCCTAACTACCTGGGTTTTGCAGCTTATGAAAAACCGGCCCTGGGCTTAACCATTTTGCGTGAACAGATTTTAGGCGAACAGCGTTTTGATTATGCATTCCGTACTTATATTAAACGCTGGGCATTTAAACATCCTACCCCGTGGGACTTTTTCCACTCGATGGACAATGCGGCAGGCGAAGACCTGAGCTGGTTCTGGAATGAGTGGTTTTTGACTACCTCGAAACTGGATCAGTCGTTAAAAGCGATTGATTATGTTGACAATGATCCTTCAAAAGGCGCATTGATCACCATTGAAAACCTGGAAGGCATGGCTTTGCCGGTAACTGTTTTTGTGCAGGAGGATAATGGAAAAACCGGAACAGTGAAATTGCCTGCCGAAATATGGCAGCGGGGCGGCACCTGGACTTTTCTTTATAAATCCAGCTCGAAAATAACTTATGCTACAATAGACCCTGATCATGTTTTGCCGGATGTTAATCCTGACAATAATTCACTGGCCGGTACACCCATGCCGAAAGGCGTAACTGCAGCATCGGTCGTAAAGACGTACCTGGATGCTATCGGCGGTGAAGACCGGATAAAGGATATAAAAGATCTTACTACAAATGCTGAGGGGGTGATCCAGGGATTTCATATCCTCAGGGTAAATAAATACAAAACGCCCGGGAAATTTTTACAGGATGTAACTGTTCCTGCATTCAATAACTTTAATGCAGCGCATATCGTTATTCTGGGCGACAGTGTGTCCCTGCAGCTCAACGGCCGTAAATCGCCATTGAGCAGTAAGTCTGAAAAAGGCGCTGTTTTGGCACGTTATAAACTTTTCCCTGAACTGGATTTTAACAAACCGGGCTATACCATGCAGCTTGATTCAGCCATAAAAGTCGTAAACGGGCAGTTAGCCTACCTTATCACCGTTACAGGCCCCGATGGCATCAGGGTTAAATATTATTACGACCAGAAAACAGGTTTAAAGGTAAAACAGTATACCGATGTGGTGAACAGCACCCGGATGGAATTTAAAGACTACCGCAACATTAACACAGGCGTTAAAATACCGTTTGATGAAACCAGCAGCATTAACGGCGAGCCGATAGATTATAAATTATCAGGCGCTACTGCCAACACTGGTTTGGGAGATGATATATTTAAGTAGGTTTATGGTACATGGATCATAGTTCATGGTTCATAGCAGGAAAACCTTAAATAAAAAACAGCCCGGTGCTAATGTGCCGGGCTGTTTTGGCTTATAAAGGAGTTTTTTTTCAGCGAAAATTACCTTAAATAAAAGAGGATAATTATCTTCATGCAAAATTTGAAAATTGATACTAAAACCTGCCTTTATTATTGTTTTGTGTTTGTTTTTACTTAACACTGCGTTTGCACAAAAAACCGATACCGTCGTTTATTTTTTGAACGCATCCGGATATCGACAACAAGACGCCAATGGCGCTGATTACATAATTATAATATCGCCCCCGGATACAACTCTCAACAAGAACCTATATTTGGTAAATGCCTATTACCCGAATGGGAAAATCCGTTACACATGCAGCGCTTCGTCAAAAGAATTAAAGCCTATCGACCCTAAATTCCCGGCATGTGTAAAACCGGACTTGCAGGGCCAATTTATTTCATTTTTTGAAAACGGGCGTAAAATGAAGACAGCAAATTATAAAGATGGAGATTTAGCCGGCGACGAAACCGACTATTACCCTAACGGGAAAATCTATTGTACAAAAACGCACATCACCGATATAAAAACAATATTCAACCGTTGCATCGATTCAACGGGGAAGGTTTTAGTTGAAAACGGTAACGGGAAATGGTTGAGCTATGAAGATGAAGGGTTTAAAAACTACTTTACCGGCGATGTTATCAACGGTTTGCCAGAAGGCGATTGGTTTGGCAAACGCAACGATACCATAAATACATTTGAAAAGTATAAAAATGGCGAATTAAAATGTGCCGGTGAATTTGACAAATCCGGTCGCAAATTATACACAAAATGTGATGTGAACCCTGAATTTCCTGGTGGTTTGGATGGTTTTTACAGGTTTTTGGGCAATAACTTCCGTTATCCGGACAGGGCACGTGAAATGAACATCCAGGGCCGGGTTATCATATCCTTTATTGTAAATGAAAGCGGTAGGCCAGATAGCTTTACGGTCGCGAAAAGTGTTAGTCCCGAAATTGATCAGGAGGCCATTCGCGTATTATCTTTATCGCCCAAATGGAAACCAGGGTTTTATGATGGTAAACCAATACCTGTTATGTACAGTATTCCTATTAATCTTACGCTATCTAATGCAAAATAAAAAAGGCCTTAATCAATTGACAAGGCCCTTTTTAAGCATAACTATCGATTGTTTATATCACATTCGTATCATAAAGCACCTGGTTCATATTCCGAACCGCTCCGGCGCTCTTATTAAACTCAGCCTGTTCAGCATCGCTTAGTTTATACTCAACGATTCTTTCGAAACCGTTTTTGCCAAGGATAACCGGTACAACCAGCGAAATATCGCTTTGGCCGTATTCGCCGTCAAGGGCAACGCCGCATGAAAGTAGTTTTTTCTGGTCGCGTACAATGGCCTCTACCATAAAAGCGGTACCTGCTCCCGGTGCGTACCAGGCAGAGGTGCCTATCAGTTTGGTTAAGGTTGCACCGCCAACCATGGTTGCAGCAACTATTTTATCCTGCTGTTCTTTAGTTAAAAGCTGGCTAACCGGTACGCTGTTCCATGTAGCGTGGTTGATCAATGGGATCATGGTGGTATCACCGTGACCACCTATAACTACGGCGTTAAGGTCGGCAGGCGAGCAGCCTAATTCCTGGCTCAGGTAATATTTAAACCTTGCAGAATCCAGCGCGCCGCCCATGCCCAGGATCCGGTTTTTAGGTAAGCCCGAAGTTTTCAGGGTAAGGTAATTCATGGTATCCATTGGGTTGGATACTACTATAATAATAGTGTTGGGCGAATACTTAAGGATGTTTTCAGTAACGCTTTTTACAATACCTGCATTAGTGCCGATAAGTTCTTCGCGCGTCATGCCCGGTTTGCGCGGCAAACCCGAAGTGATTACTACTACTTCTGAATCAGCTGTAGCAGCATAATCATTTGTAACGCCTTTAATTTTAGTATCGAACTCCAAAAGGGCCGATGTCTGCATCATATCAATGGCTTTACCTTCGGCAAAACCTTCGCGGATGTCTAATAAGATCAATTCTTCGGCCAATTCTTTCCTGGCGATATTATCGGCACAGGTAGCGCCAACAGCCCCGGCGCCAACAACAGTTATCTTCATAATATATTCTGATTTGCAGATGGAAAATTTAACACGCCGAAGATAGAAATTTATATTTTTCTATATGTAAAAAATGTGCAATAAGTGAGCGCATTTCAGAATTTTTCGTGATTGTTTGTTTTAAAGGTGCTCACGGGCTTAGCCGTTTCGATTTTGGATTTTATTTTAACATTGCTAAAATTTAAAAGGATTTACTTGGTATCGCATTCAGTGAATTTGCTTCAATTATATTACCGCTTATATTTAGATTTCTTTTAAATTATGATTGTGAATTGTACGCTTTTCTTTTTTTGATTATTTTTTAAACATTAGTTATCATTATAATGCGTTATCTGCTCTTTAATAGTCAATATTGTATCATAATCCAACGGAATTAAAAAAAATCATAAAATTTTCAACAAAATGTAATGAATTTTATAAAAATAATTTAAATTCGCCTCAATATTTTAAGATAACGGTTAAAAAAACAAGGATTAAACCAAAAATTATAAAATCATTAAACAATGGCAACTAAACTCGAGTACATTTGGCTTGATGGCTACAAACCCACACAAAGCCTGCGCAGCAAAACAAAAATAGTAAGTGATTTCGGTGGAACGCTGGAAGAATGCCCTGATTGGAGCTTCGACGGTTCATCAACAGAGCAGGCACCAGGCGGTTCGTCAGATTGCGTATTGAGGCCGGTTTTTATTTGTAAAGATCCGGGAAGGCTTGATGCTTACCTTGTAATGTGCGAAGTGCTTGATTCAACCGGCGTTGCTCACGTTTCAAACGGACGTGCAACCATTCAGGATGATGATAACGATTTTTGGTTTGGCTTTGAGCAGGAATATTTCCTTTGGGATCCTGAAACCAACAAACCTCTTGGTTTCCCGGCTGGCGGTTACCCGGCTCCGCAAGGTCCTTACTACTGTTCAGTTGGCGCAAATAATGCTTACGGCCGTGAGATCGTTGAAGAGCATCTGGACCTTTGCCTTGAAGCTGGCTTAAACGTTGAAGGTATCAACGCTGAAGTTGCTGCCGGACAATGGGAATTTCAGATCTTCGCAAAAGGCGCTAAAGAAGCCGGTGACCAGATTTGGGTTGCACGTTACCTGTTGGAAAGAGTTGGCGAAGCACATGGTGTTTCAATCAACTGGCATTGCAAACCATTAGGTCAGTTAGACTGGAATGGTTCGGGCATGCATGCTAACTTCTCAAACACTACTTTAAGGACTTGCGGAAGCAAAGACGTTTACGACAAAATTTGCGAAGCTTTCCGTCCGGCTGTTGCTGAATGTATTGCGGTATATGGTGCTGATAACGACCAGCGTTTAACCGGTAAACACGAAACTGCTTCTATCCATGATTATAGCTATGGTGTTTCTGACCGTGGCGCTTCTATCCGTATTCCTTTGTACACAGTACAAAAAGGCTGGAAAGGCTACCTGGAAGATCGTCGCCCTAACTCAGCTGCCGATCCTTACAAAGTTGCTGCTGTGATCATCAAAACTGTAAAGTCAGCTAAACTCTAAATTCCTAACTAAACTAATATGATTATGAATTCCCCCGGATGCAAATCCGGGGGTTTTTTGTTTAAAAGGGTGTAAGGGTTATTGTTTGTAAATTCCGGAAGTAATTTGCCTCAAACCCGCTGTTTTTAAATTATACAGATAAACCCGGCAATTGATCAGGCCTTTATCCGTTTCTGCCTCAATCAACGCTCTTGTAAATAAATTTGGTTGTTCTTCATTTTCGCCAAAGCCCTCATATTCATCAAGTATTTTCAAAGTTTGATCAGGGTCATTCATTATAAAATTATCCCCGTAAACAAATAGCTCTTCATCGGGTTGATAAACAGCGCCGGGGTATTCACCAATATCATAAAGTTTGCCTTTAAATTTTCCTTTGCTATGGAAAACGCAATTGTTTGAAAGGTGCTTGCCATACTCGTTTTCCTTAACGAGCAGCCTGCCATAAACAAATATATAGTTGTTAGTTTCCTTCATCGGCATTTTTGGTAATCAACAAATATACAAGCGATATCGTTTAAAAAACACGGTGCAGATTAACAATGGGATAGGTAAGGACGGCCATGTTTATTTTATTATTTGATGCAATACATTTATCTTGCTTAAATTGCCGCCGGTTATTACGATAAAAGACCATGAACGAAGACCAGATTATAGCCTACCTCAAAGAAAATGATATTCAAAAAATAAAATTCGCTTTTGCTGATATTGACGGCGTTTTGCGCGGGAAGGTGATCCACCATAAAAAATTTATTGACGGCCTGCAGCAGGGCTACGGTTTTTGCGATGTGGTTTTTGGTTGGGACAGCAGTGATACCTGTTATGATAATGTGCAGCTTACCGGCTGGCACACCGGTTACCCTGACAGGCTCTGCCGGATCGACCTTTCTACTTTCAGAACTATTCCCTGGAATGAGAATATCCCTTTCTTTTTGGGCGATTTTACGCAGGCGAATGGCGAGGACCTGCCCGCGTGCAGCCGAAGCCTGTTAAAAAAAGTTGCCAAACAATGCGAAGAAATGGGCTTTCACCCTGAGTTTGCGCAGGAGTTTGAGTGGTTCAATTTCCGCGAGACGCCGCAAAGCGTGCAGGATAAAGGTTTTAAAGACATGGAAACCCTTACGCCGGGCATGTTTGGTTATTCTATTTTGCGCACCTCGATGGAGGATGACTTTTATAACGATTTGTTTAACCTGCTGATGGAATTTAACATTCCGCTGGAGGGGATCCATACAGAAACCGGCCCGGGCGTTTATGAAGCGGCGCTGATGCACGACCATGTGCTGGCAGCTGCCGATAAAGCCACCCTGTTTAAAACCGCGGTAAAAGAAATTGCCTGTAAACACGGTATCATGGCCACATTTATGGCAAAATGGAATGAGAACCTACCGGGTTGTAGCGGGCATATTCACCAGAGCCTTTGGGACAAGGGGCAAACAAAAAACCTTTTTTACAGTAGAGATGGCGAAGACAATATGAGCGAACTGCACCGTCAGTATCTTGCCGGTCAGCTTTATTGCCTGCCTTATATTTTGCCGATGTATGCACCCACCATCAATAGCTATAAACGCCTGGTGGAAGGCGCCTGGGCGCCCACAACCGTTACCTGGGGAGTGGATAACCGCACCGCGGCACTAAGGGTGTTGCACCCGTCGGAAGAATATACCCGGCTGGAAACACGAATCCCCGGTGCCGATACTAATCCGTACCTGGCCATGGCAGCTGCTTTGGCCTCGGGTCTGTATGGTATCAAAAATAAACTCGAACTGAAAATACCTGCAACATACGGGAATGGGTATAAGGATAAAAGCAACGGCAGCCTTTCAACCAACCTTTTTGACGCGACAACTTTAATGAAAGATTCGGCCATTGCTAAAGAACTTTTTGGCGGGGCTTTTGTTGAGCACTTTACGCAAACCCGTTTTTGGGAATGCAGGCAATTTGCAAAAAGCGTTACCGATTGGGAATTAAAGCGGTATTTCGAAATTATCTGAACCGGGATTTAACAGATTGGTCAGATTTTTTGGATGAACGCGGGCGAGTTGCCGGTAAGTTAGAATATAAAGGATGCAAGAGATGCAAGAACCATTAAAATATGAAGATATCACCGGTAAAATTATTGGATGTGCTATGCAGGTACATACCATAATGGGTAATGGATTTCAGGAAGTTATTTATCAGCGGGCATTAGAAATCGAAATGTCATTACAAGGGCTTTCTTTTGAAAGAGAGAAAGATATGTCGATTTACTATAAAGACATCGTAATTGGCGGAAGGAGAGTTGACTTTTTCGTGGAGGAAAAAATTATGGTTGAGCTTAAATCGATAATCAACTTGAAGACGTCCATTTAGCACAAGCAATCAATTATCTCGAAGCGTACAATATGGAAATAGGCCTTCTTTTGAATTTCGGGAGTACCTCTTTAACCTATAAAAGGTTGTTAAATAAAAAATATAAGGACAACAGGTTAAGCCCGCCACTTAATCAAATCCGAAAAATCTAAAAAATCCGTTTAATCCGGGTTCAGACAAATGATAAAAGATCTAATATACACAGAGCCAGAAAATCCTATCAATCCGCAGTTTCCGGTACGGGCTTCAAAAGTTCATACCAAAGTGGATTATAATTCGATTATTAAAAAAGCCTGGGAAGGCTATGATGATTCGAAAACGATAAAAGAAATTGTGGATATCAGCGCCATGGTTTCTACCAACCATGTTTTCCGGATCACGTTTACTGACGACGACATTGTTATAGCTAAATTGAGCTATTTTGGGCATTACGAACATTTTAAAGAAGATCACCGGATCATCCACAGCTTATCCAATAACCTGCTTTATCCATTTGAAAACCTGCTGGCCAAATCATTATTAAAAAATAACCGGGTTTATATTTACCGTTACAAGCATGGGAAAACCGATGCCTGGGTAGTTTTTTATAACCCTACCCGGATTTTGGAACGTTTGCCACGCCGGCTGGAGGATCATCACATTATAAAGCTGGGGCAGCAGGTTGGTAAGTTTCATAAAGCATGTTCGCGGGTGAAAAATGTATTGCCGAAATCATCCAAAACGTTGAGAACCGACATTGCCGCACTGCAATACCAGTTGGAAGTAAACGAGAAAAATTTTGGTTCGGCCATGCAGGTTGATTTCCTGAAATATCATTGCGATTTGTTCTTCAAAAACCGGTCGAATTACAACATGAAATCGTTTGAGATTATCCCGGTGTTTATTGATTGGAATATCGGCAACTTTTCGGTCACCCCAAATCTCGAGTTGTATTCCCGCTGGGATTATGACTGGTTCAGGATGAGTTACCGGGTGCTGGATTTTTACTTTTTTAGCAGGGTGGTATCAGATGCCGGCGACAGAACGGTGTTCAGCTATTATATCAATACGATGAATGAGGACAGGTTTATCCTGTTTTTAAAAGAGTACCACAAAGTTAATCCCCTTACAGCCGGAGAGATCAGGTATTTGAAAGAAGCATATCGTTTTTTTATATTAAATTACGTGATAAAAGACGGCAAGTATTTTTTTAATGAACAGTATGCTACAAAATTACAAGCTGAAGCATTCGAAATATACCTGCCTTCTGTCGACAGGGATTTTGATGCAGAACGGATAATAGAGGAATTGGGGTTGCGGTAGGTTAAATGGTTGATTGAGTTGATTTGGTTACGTAGTTGATTGAGTTAGATATTCAAATCACCCTCTATAATAGTCGTTCTACAACTCGAAACTGTGTTAACTTAATCAACCTGGTCAACTCAATCTAACTTAATCAACTAACACACCATGCACCGTATTGAAAACTTTAAGTCGATAATTGATAAATACGATGTCATCTTTTTTGATGCTTTCGGGGTTATAAAGACTTACCAGGGTTTGGTGCCGGGTATTGAACGGACCTTTGAATACCTTGAAGCCAAAGGCAAAGAATATTATATCGTAACCAATGATGCTTCGCGAAGCCCTGCGCAACTAGCAGAAAGTTATCACCGTAAAGGTTTGTTTGCAATAACGCCTGAAAGGATCGTCTCCTCCGGGATGCTGACCAAGGAATATCTCGACCTGAAAGTGCAGGATGGTATCGTGGCATACCTTGGCACGCCTGAATCGTCACATTATATTGATAGTTCGGGGCTGCACACGATGCCCGTAAGCGAGATCAACAGCAGTAATATCGATAAGGTTAGCGCCATGATATTTCTGGACGATGAAGGCTTTGACTGGATCCAGGACCTGAACAAAACGGTAAACCTGCTTCGTAAAAAAACGATCCCGGTTATTGTTGCCAATACTGACCATGCCTACCCGCTTTCCGTTCATGACGTATCGATCGCTATCGGCGGGATCGCTTCGATGGTTGAAAATATCGTAGGTAAAAAGTTTATCCGTTTTGGTAAGCCGGATTCGCAGATGTTTATGTTTGCCTATGACCTGATCCGCGAATACCGTCAGATCAATAAAAAACAGATCGTGATGGTAGGGGACACGCTGCAGACGGATATTTTAGGGGGGAATAAATTCGGTTTAGACACTGTATTAGTGTTGACAGGGAATACACTGGCGAAGGACGTGGAAACCCGAATCACCTCCACAGGCATTATGCCCACTTATATTTGCGAAAACGCTGTGGTGGAATTGGGAGGGCTTGGCTTTTAATTAAATCATTGCAAATGTAAATGAATGTAGCATTTACATTTATTTTTATCATTTTTGGAATCACCAATTCAGCTTTATTTATTAACTATCTGCCCATGCGATTGAAAAATTTATTATCCCTTTGCCTTTTGTTTTTGATATTTTCTGCCAATATCAATGCTCAACCCGCAAAAAAATCAGCGTCGGATGTTTGGCCTGTTGAAAAGGCAAACGCCTGGTACGCACAGCATAAATGGATAAACGGCGCCAATTTTACACCCGGCACGGCGATAAATCAACTGGAGATGTGGCAGGCGGATACGTTTGATCCGCAAACCATCGACAGGGAACTGGGTTATGCGGAGGGAATTGGTTTTAACACGATGCGCGTATTTTTACACAGTGTAGCCTGGAAAGAAGATCCGAAAGGTTTTAAAGAGCGTGTCGGTAAATATTTAACGATTGCGGACAAACATCATATCCAAACCATTTTTGTTTTTTTCGATGATTGCTGGAACCCGAATGCTAAACCCGGAAAACAACCCGAACCAAAGCCAGGGATCCATAATTCAGGATGGATGCAAGACCCGGGAAGACCGCTTGTAAAACCATCCGATTATTTGGAATTAAAAGCTTATGTAGATGATATTTTAACCACTTTTAAGCACGATAAGCGCGTTTTGCTATGGGACCTTTACAACGAGCCGGGTAACAGCAATAAAAACTTTAAATCAGCAGTGTTACTTACAAAAGTATTTGCCTGGGCGCATGCGGTTAACCCCGACCAGCCCGTTAGCTCGGGCATGTGGGACTGGAGTTTGGAGGACCTGAATAAAATTCAGTTTAAAAATTCTGATGTGATCACTTATCATTGCTATGACAGTCCTGAAAGCCATCAGCGTGTTATACAGTTATTGAAAATAGCAAACCGCCCTGTAATTTGCACCGAATACATGGCACGTTTACGGAATAGCACTTTTGAAAACACGATGCCCATTTTAAAAAGGGAAAATGTTGGCGCGATAAACTGGGGGCTGGTGAGTGGTAAAACGAATACCATTTACGCCTGGGATACCCCAATGCCGGATGGATCGGAACCCAAAATATGGTTTCACGATGTTTTCAGGAAAGATGGGACGCCATTCAGTCAAAAGGAAACAGACCTGATCAAACAACTTAACGGAAAATAATATTTTAACCCTAAAACTAATGAAAATGATATTTAAAAGCCATTTGTTACTCTTTTTACCTGTTTGTATTTTATCTTTGGCAGCTTGTAATCAACAGGCAAAAAAATCTTCTACACCAACTATGACGGATAGTACTACCCAGGCAACCTTACCAGCAGCAAAAGGATTTGAACAAACAATTGACGGCAAACAAACCCATTATTACATCCTTAAAAACAAAAACGGCGCCCAGGCTTCTTTTACAAACTACGGTGCCCATTTGGTGGGATTGCTTGTGCCTGATAAAGCCGGCAAGTTAACCGATGTGGTGATTGGGTTTGATAGTATCGCAGGGTACAAAACTTCTCTTTCAGCTTATTATGGAGCAACTATCGGCCGTTATGGTAACAGGATAGCCAAAGGGCATTTTGTGCTGGATGGCCGCCGTTACGATCTTTTTATCAACAATAAACCCAATACGCTGCACGGCGGGCAAAAAGGTTTCAACGATGTGGTTTGGGATACCAAACAGGTTAGCGATACCACAATTACGTTTACCTATCTTTCAAAAGATGGCGAAGAAGGTTATCCCGGTAACCTGGATTGTAAAGTTACTTTTGAGCTGACTAATGATAATGCCATTAAAATAAGCTACGAAGCCACTACTGATAAAAACACTATCGTCAATTTAACAAATCACTCGTACTTCAACCTTAACGGCGCGGGCAGCGGAACAATCCTGGATCATACGGTACAGATGGATGCGTCGAACTATACGCCAATTGATGCTACTTCAATCCCGACAGGAAAAATTGAACCCGTTGCAGGCACACCGTTTGATTTTACCAAACCTGCAACTATTGGCAGCAGGATTAATGATCAAAACGAACAGTTGAAAAACGGTACAGGTTACGATCATAATTTTGTTTTAGATAAACACGATATTAATACTCCGATCGCAACGGTAACAGGCGACAAAAGCGGGATTGAAATGCAGGTATTTACCACTGAACCCGGTTTGCAATTTTACAGCGGCAACTTTATGAAAGGCGCTAATACTATACACGGCGGTGCTAAGGATGAACTCCGCACTGCTTTTGCCATGGAAACGCAACATTACCCTGATTCGCCCAACAAACCGCAATTCCCTTCAACAGAATTAAAGCCCGGAGAAACTTATAAAACAGTTACTATTTATAAGTTTTCGGTGAAATAATCTTACTCTGCCCTCTTCTAAATGGAGAGGGGTTTTTATAATACAGCTTAAGATAAAGTATGCCTAACTTATATATCATAGCAGGATGTAACGGCGCGGGCAAAACAACGGCGAGCTATACCATTTTGCCCGAAATATTGGATTGCCGGGAATTTGTTAATGCCGATAATATTGCCGCAGGCATATCGCCGTTTAATCCTGAAAGCGTGGCTATTGAGGCCGGCAGGATTATGCTGAAGCGGATCGACGAACTGTTAAATGAAGGTGGTGATTTTGCGTTGGAAACGACACTTGCCACAAGAAGTTATGTGCAGTTTATAAAAAGAGCGCAGCAGATGGGCTATGAAGTTACATTACTTTATTTTTGGTTGGATTCACCTCAAACAGCATACAACAGAGTTGCCCAACGGGTTAGCGAAGGTGGGCATGATATACCCATAGATATAATTAAGCGTAGATATTACAGGGGGATTAAGAATTTGATCGAACTGTATATTCCAATTTGTAACAAGTGGCTGGTGATGAATAATGTTGGCTTGCCGTCAGAAGTTATTGCCAAAAAATACGAATTGGGAGAATTAATAATTAATGACGATATTTGGGAAACAATTTTAGAACAAAGCCATGATAGCTCAAACTAAAAATTCAGATTGGGACGAATTGTCTGCAAAAATAGTAAAAGGAGTGAATAAGGCCCTACGCAAGATGGCTGAAAAATCGGCTGCAAACGATGGCAATCTGGTGATTAGCGATGGAAAAGGTAACGTTCAATCTGTTCCTGCTAAAGATATTCTTAAAAATCTGCCTAAGTAAACTTTATTCCTGGTTTAGCTTTTCAAAATCTTCTATCGTATCAATATCAATATTTCCGTGCGGAAATAAAATTTCTATCACCTTATTGGGATACTTGTGAATTACTTTTTTTGCACCCTCATGCCCCTTTAGTGATAGTAAATCATTAAAATATGCGGCATCGAACAATACTGGTGGCCCAATTGTTTCATTATAACCGCAAACGGTAATGCCCTGTTTCCCATTTGCCATTATGAGGTGATTAAGCAGGTAAGTATCTGTAAATGGCTGATCGCTAAGCATCAGGATGGCTGATTGGATATTTGGTTCGATATTTAAAAGTGCCGAAATTCCCGAGCGGACAGACGACGACATGCCTTCATTCCAGTCAGGATTATGAATAATGTTTATAGCATAATTTTTAATGGTAGGTTCAATCACTTCAACATTCCCGCCTAAAACAACAACAATAGGTTCACAAACGGAAGCAATGGCGGTTTCAATAGCCCGCTGCAATAAGGTTTTGCCCTTAAAAACCAGGTTTTGTTTTGGTTTGCCTAACCTGCTGGATGAACCCGCCGCGAGTATGATAATGCCAGTCATTTGGTTTTTGGAAAAGAATAATGATGTTTGGCAAAGATAAGATTGTAAAAAGAATGATAATGTGATAAAAAGTACAATTAAAAAACAATCTGCTAAATGTTAATATTTATTTTTACATAATAAATATACGCTGCTTGTTAATAACAGGTTTATGGAAATTAAAAGGGGGAATATTTGATAACGGATAATCACGGAAGAAAAGTAAACTATCTGCGGCTTGCAGTAACGGACAGGTGTAATTTGCGGTGTTTTTATTGCATGCCCGAAGAAGGATTAAACTGGCTTTCACGCAGCGAGCTTATGAGTTATGAGGAAATGCTGCAGATATGCGCTTTACTTGTTAAAATGGGTATCGAAAAGATCCGGATAACGGGGGGCGAGCCTTTTGTGCGTAAAGATATCATGAAGTTTTTAACCGCGCTTTCAAAATTAAAAGGGTTAAATGAACTTACTATAACCACCAATGGCGTATTGACTGCGCCGTATGTGCCTGAATTAAAAAAACTGGGTATAAAGTCGGTTAACCTGAGCCTGGATACCCTGGATGCGGGCCGCTTCTTTGCGATTACCGGGAGGGATGAGTTTGCAAATGTGATGCAGACTATGGAGGAATTACTAAAACATGGTATTGAAGTAAAGCTGAATACCGTAGTAATGGAAGGCAAAAACATACAGGATCTTATCCCGCTGGTTGAGTTGACGAAGGAATTGCCGGTAAGCGTCCGTTTTATAGAGGAAATGCCGTTTAATGGCGACGGGCATATTTATAATGGTTTGAAATGGGATTATGTAAGGATATTGGAGGAGGTAAGCAAAGGATTTCCAGGGATTAAAAAAGTGACTGACCCTTTATTTTCCACCTCCTATAACTATGAAGTACCAGGCCACAAAGGGGGGGTTGGTATTATCGCGGCTTATTCGCGGACTTTTTGCGGGACCTGCAACCGGGTGCGGATTACACCTGTTGGAGAGTTGAAAACTTGTTTATACGATGACGGGCTGTTAAACATAAGAGACCTGATAAGACAGGGAATAGCAGAAAATGAAATCGCAGCAACGCTGCTAACGGCCTTTAATACCAGGGCAAAGGATGGATGGGAGGCAGAGCGCTTAAGGGTTGTGCATAAAGGTGTTCATGAATCTATGGCTACCATAGGGGGGTAAATGATTTAATTACTGTGTATGATAACTGTAGAAGAAGCTGAAAAAATAATACTTGAACAGGCAACAGGCTACGGCGTTGAAATAGTGCCCTTTGAGCAGGCTTTGGGCAGGGTTTTGGGTGAAGACATTAAGGCCGACCGCGACCTGCCACCCTATAACCGGGTAACTATGGACGGCATTGCTATTAGTTTTGAGGCCATTGAAAACGGCATCAGCACGTTCCGCATCAAAGCGACCCAGGCGGCGGGCGACGAACCCATTGATATTGAAGACCATGCCGAATGTGTGGAAATAATGACAGGGGCAATGCTGCCGGGTTCTACTGACACGGTTATCCGCTATGAAGATCTTGAATTAAGAGCAGGCCTTGCCACCCTGGTTACCAATGGCATCCGCAAAGGGCAGAATATTCATTATAAAGGAAAAGATAAAAAGCAGGACGACCTGGTTGCCGAAACCGGCTCCATCGTTACACCGGCAATCATTAGTTTAATAGCTTCGGTGGGTGAGAGTGAGCTGAGAGTAAAGAAATTGCCAAGAGTAGTGATCCTTTCATCCGGTAATGAACTGGTGGATGTTGACCATGTGCCGGGACCGTTCCAGATCAGGAAATCAAATAATTACACTGTCAGAGCAGTGCTAAAGCAGCATGGTTTGGATGCTCAGTTGTTGCACCTGCCGGATGACGAGGAAGTGATTAAAAAGCAGTTAGCTATCTGCCTGGAAAATTATGATGTAATGATCTTGAGCGGCGGCGTATCGATGGGTAAATTTGACCATATACCGCGTGCTTTGGAAGCATTAAGCGTAAAACAACTTTTCCATAATGTAAAGCAGCGGCCCGGTAAACCTTTTTGGTTTGGCAAGCACGAAAACGGTCAGTTGGTATTTGCTTTCCCGGGGAATCCTGTGGCAACCTTTATGTGCCTGCACCGGTATTTTTTACCGTGGCTGCATGCCTCAATGGGCGCAAAACAAAAACCGCAATTACGAGCGGTGTTGAGCAACCGGGTAAGTTTTCATTTTCCGCTTAAATATTTTTTACAGGTAAAATTGCATTATAATGAATATTGCCAGTTAATGGCCACCCCTGTTGAGGGAAATGGTTCCGGCGATTTCGCTAACTTAGCGGATACAGACGCATTTATGGAGCTGCCCGCGGAGAAAAACGAGTTTAAGAGGGGAGAGGTGTTCAATATTATTCCGTTCTAACTATGCTGACTCATATTGACAATAATGGTAACCCCACCATGGTGGATGTATCCGCCAAACAAGTTTCGCCCCGCACGGCTACGGCGCGGAGCATTGTTTCGTTACCGGATGAGGTATTGGTACATCTAACCAATGGCGATCTTCAAACAAAAAAAGGGTCCGTATTTCAAACTGCGATCATAGCGGGGATAATGGCGGCAAAAAAAACCGGTGAACTGATCCCGCTTTGCCACCCGCTGGGTTTGGATAATTGCAACATCAGCATCACCCTGAATGAGCAAAACGAGGTAATCATTGATTGCACCGCCAGTATTACTGCTAAAACCGGCGTGGAAATGGAAGCCCTGGTAGGCGCCTCAATAGCGGCGTTAACCGTTTATGATATGTGTAAGGCGATGAGCCACGATATAGTTATCAAAGAGACAAAGCTGCTTGCAAAAACAGGAGGTAAACGTGATTTCAGAAGGGAATAACCCGGACGGGAAAAAGCATAAAAAACATGCCGGCCTGAAACGTCCGGCTTTTGGAAACTTTGGCCGGAATGAATGGGCCATCGTTGGCGGGCCATGCACTACCATCAAATTATTAGCCGATCAGGTGATTAATGCATTATCACCCGGCTATAAGTGCGCTTATATCGATACTACCCACAATGACGATATTACCTTAATGCCTGCTAAGCTGGCAAACGGCGCTTTTTTGGAATATAACGATCAGGTTAATTATACCCAGCTCAATTATAAAGAACCATTCAATTCTTTTAAATTGAAGGAGACCTTTGCTGCCGCCGATTTAATACTGACAAATGGCAACCATAACCCGGCAAAAGCACAGGTGGTGATCATTTATGAGAACAAAAGGGCGTCGCTGCAAAAACGCGTTGAACAGCTGAATAATGTGCAAATGATCCTGCTTGCAGATAATGCCACAGACATATTTGACTTTATAAAGGAGGCAGTGCCTTATTGGAATGAATTGCCGGTTTACCATTTGGATGAAACAGAAAAGATCATTGATTTTTTTAGAAAACAACTGCATAAAGCAAAGCCAAAACTAAACGGCCTGGTGCTGGCCGGCGGTAAAAGCGAACGGATGGGATTTGATAAAGGATCAGTTAACTGGCATGGCAAGGAGCAGCGCTATCACATGGCCGATTTGCTGAGTCCCTTTTGTGAGGAAGTGTTTATATCCTTTCGTCCTGATCAGCAATTTGTAATTGAACCCCCATATTTGAGCCTGCGGGATACTTTTTTGGACCTTGGGCCTTATGGGGCGATCTTGTCTGCTTTCCGGGCCAGACCGGACGAAGCCTGGCTGGTTGTTGCATGTGACCTACCCTTGCTGAGCGAAAAATCATTGGGGCATTTGGTGGAAAACCGCAATGTTGCTACCATCGCCACGGCTTACCAGAGTAGTTTTAATGATTTCCCGGAACCATTGATCACCATTTGGGAGCCCAAAAGCTACCCGGTATTGCTTTCGTTCCTGGCGCAGGGGTTTTCATGCCCGCGTAAGGTGTTGATAAACAGTGATATTGCTTTGCTGGATGCCCCCGATCCGGAAGAGTTAACAAATGTAAACACCCCCGAAGAACTAGAAAAAGTGAAGCTTGCTTTGCAATAAATTGAGTGCGGTATGGAATTTGAATTTTTACGTTATAGCTGCCAGATAGCCCTGCCTGGCTTTTCTGAAGCTACCCAGCGGCGTTTGCAAAATGCAAGGGTGCTGGTAGCAGGTGCAGGTGGATTAGGCTGCCCCGCGGCGCAATACCTGGCCGCAGCGGGCATTGGCACTTTGGGCATCGCAGACTTTGATGTGGTGTCTGTAAGTAACCTGCACCGGCAGCCCCTGTTTACGCCTGCTGATGCCGGAAAAAAGAAGTCGATATTAGCCCGCGAACGTTTGCAGGCGCAAAATCCCGGCATAAGGGTAATTGCGCACGATTTGCGGGTGACATCATACAATGTGATGGAACTGGTGAGTGGTTACGATGTGATTGTTGATGGTACTGATAATTTTGACACCCGTTATTTATTGAATGATGCGGGCGTATTAACCGGGAAACCCGTTGTGTACGGCGCTATTTACCAGTTTGAAGGGCAGGTTGCCGTGTGGAATATTAAACGTGAAAACGGCAGGCTAAGCCCTAATTACCGCGACCTTTTCCCTGAAGTTGACGCCACGCAAATACCCAATTGTGCCGAGGGGGGGGTGATTCCAACCCTCGCCGGTATCATCGGTTGTATGCAGGCAAATGAGGTGATCAAATACATCACCAAAACCGGTGAACTGCTAGCCGGGAAAGTTTTGATTTTTGATGCGCAAACAATGCAAAGCCGTATTATTAAAATTGGTGAGGTTACGCAAACGCATATAAACAGGTTGAAAGAAACCATCCATATTCCAACTGTTTCTGTTGATGAGCTAAAAGGTCAGATCGCCGGAAATTCAGTCAGGCTGGTAGACGTAAGGACGGTGCGGGAGCGGGACGAGTTTGATATCGGTGGCGAACATATTCCGCTGGATGAATTAGATGGGTATATAGATGGCCTGGATGATACGGTGAATACCGTTTTTTATTGTGGAACCGGCAAAAGGAGCGGGGAAGCGGTAAAGGACATTATGAAAAAATACCCCGGTGCCCGTGTTTTTTCGCTGGACGGCGGGCTAAAGGCATGGATGGAACAATGGGATTAATCAACCGGCAGCAACCAACCGGCGGCCGCTTAACATTTTTATGATCAATACGAATAGCCAAAAAAAATAAGGCAAAAAAACAAAGCGTTCAAACAGGCCCGGCCAGTGATGATTTGCAACGGCCACCATGGAAAGCCCCTTCAGCGCCATCATCATAAAGGCTGCTACCAGCGAGTATACGATCCATCCCTTCCAGCTATTGGTTTTGTAAAACTGCCATGTAAACAGAAACAAAACGACCGGTGCGGATATATATACAATGATATCACAAATTTGATGCGGCGGTTCATGTATAAATATCGCCTCACCAATTAAACCGGTACCAATAAGCAATTGAAATAAAACGATGTACCGCGCATTGGCGCTTTTGATGAGTTCTTTTGAAAGGCCGATGGTAAATAAAATGGTGAGCACCCCATACAGCATAAAATTGCCTTGCTGCACCCAACCGTTTTTAACCAGCTCCAGGCCGCTGATGGTATCGCGGAAGGCATTAAACCCGGGGGTGAAAAATCCAAATACGGTATAAATCAGCGTAAATAAAATACCCGCAAAACCGCAGCAAAGCAACACTACCTGCCATAATGGTTTGTTAGCCGGCATATTTATCATTTGCCCCTTGCTCATATTGGTTTATTGCCCGGTTTTTTTGGAAACCTAAATATAAACATAAGATGGCTGAAAACGGAAAATGTTACAGTTTAGTTCATGGTTGATGGTTCATAGTTCATGGTAGGAGGTCAATAATCGATGGGCCGTAGACGATGGCGGGAGGAGGGTGGTCTATACCCTTTTTTAACTAATCTCTAATCTCCAATTAACTAATCACTAACTCACGGATGCGCGGCAACCCAAACTTCGCCGTCTTCAAAAATCTCTTTTTTCCATATCGGGACGGTTTGTTTCAGGGTATCGATAATATAACGGCAGGCATCAAAAGCGGCTGCCCTGTGGGCGGCCGAAACGGCAATAATGACCGGTACTTCGCCCACTTCGAGCATGCCTATGCGGTGATGGATAAGGGCTTTTTGAATGGACCATTGCTCCGCGGCTTGTTTGATGATTTTCTCCATCTCAGCTATAGCCATGGGTTCATACGCTTCAAACTCCAGCCGGATTACCGGTTTGCCCTTGGTGGCATTGCGTACCGTGCCAATAAACACATCTATCCCGCCGCTCTCCGGCGACATGATCCAATCAATACATGCCTGGATGTTTAACGGGGCGGGGGATATTTGGATTTGGGTGGACATGGGAAAATGTTTTAATGATTGCCTGTCAAATATAAAGTTTTAAGAAATGGCGTTCATGCAATGATGGTGTTATTTTCCAATGCTCTTAATTCTTAGATGATATAAATTTCAATTGAATTTACGGTCGAATTAGTAAGAATTACCCCGTAAATTGTGAGCCTCACAACAAAGTTGCATAAATATAAAAAACTATATACAATTTAAAATCAAATATATTCATCCCTTATATTAATAAATACTTTACCTGTTCGTTTTCAACAAAAATTACCACATACCGCGAAGTGCAATGTCCAATTCATTCAACAAAAACAAAAAAAAATCGGAGAAGAAACCACTACCCCCCGCTCACCGGCGGTATCACCGCGATCTCGTCGCGCTCGTGGATAGTGTCGCCGGGCAGGGCGTATTCGTTGTTTACAGCCAGCATGTACGACTTTAATTGCTGCAGCCTTGGGTATTGCTGCTCAAGCGCATATTGTAAATTATAAACGGTTGAATCGTTTGCCAGTTCGAGTGAGACTGAAGATCCTCCAAAAATATCCTTCGCAATGCCAAACGCTAGTACTTTAATCTTCATGATATCACAAAATTAGGGCAAAATTGTTAATTGCAGCTAATTTAAAACAAGATTGTGTGTTAAATTGTTCGTTAAGTTAATTGAGTCAAATAGCTTGGGCGGGAGGAAATTAAACCTGGTCAACTGTTACCCAATCAACTTTTAACCGAATTTCAATACATTTGAATATGATCATCAATTCTATCAAACGGTTTAATATTACAAAAGTCAGCGGAGCGGTGGTGGCCGATACTTCGGATGCGCTGGCTATTGAAGAGCCATTGGAGATCAGGCTTGAATACGGACCTGCGGGCGAACGGCAGGTTAAAAACGTCTCCGTTACGATGCGCACACCGGGTAACGATGCCGAACTTGCTGCCGGTTTCCTTTTTACCGAAGGCATCATACCTTCATGTGAGGCTATTGTGAACATAGCGCATTGCTTTATCAACTGCATGGAAAATAAAGAGAATGTGATTGTTGTGAAACTGAAAGATGGCATTGTCCCCAACCTCCATAACTCCGAGCGGAATTTTTATACCAGCTCCAGTTGCGGTGTTTGTGGCAAGGGTTCTATTGATGCCATCCGTACGGTCAGCAGTTTTGCAAATAAAAGAGAAATGCCGCACAGCATAGATGCTGAGGTGCTTTATCGCTTGCCCGATGTTTTGCGTTATTACCAGGATGCCTTCGCCAGCACCGGCGGGATACACGCTTCTGGTTTGTTTAATTTGCAGGGCGAATTAATGCTGTTGCGCGAGGACGTGGGCAGGCATAATGCACTGGATAAGCTGATCGGCGCTGCCATTAATCAAAACTGGCTGCCGCTGGATAACCATGTTTTACTTTTAAGCGGCCGGGCAAGTTTCGAGCTGGTGCAAAAAGCAGCTATGGCCGGGATAACAATTATCGCTGCGGTGGGTGCACCGTCAAGCCTGGCCGTTGAATTGGCTGAAGAATTTAACATTACGCTCGCCGGCTTTTTACGGAACCAGCGTTTTAATATTTATACAGCGGCAAACCGCATTTTACTGCCTGCAAATGAAAATACGTATTAATGGCAATTCGGTAAGGTTCAGGCTTACCCGTTCAGACGTAAAACAGCTGGCCGTTACCGGCAAGCTTGAAGAAAAAGTGGATTTTGGAGGTGCGTTGCTTACCTACGCGATAAGGCTAGGCAACAGCAAGGAACTGACGTCATCTTTTCAGAACAGTACTATCACCCTTTATATGCCGGAGCGCATGATCGGAGAGCTGGCAAATACCGATACCGTAGGTTTCGAAAATCACAACGGAGAGTTATATTTATTGGTTGAAAAGGATTTTACCTGTATGGATAATGTTTCAGAAGATCAAAGCGACAATTACCCCAACCCCTTAGCCAAGAACTTTTATGAAGAAGGAGATTGATGTTTTTTTACCCTCTTTACGGCTCGCCGTAGAGAGGGTGGTCGAGCGAAGCAACGACCGGGTGAGTCAACCCCGGCGGACATTACCGCCAATGCATAGCGGCGAGTTGACTCACCCCGACTACACTACGCTGGTCGACCCTCTCTTCGCTGACGGCGAAAAGAGGGTGTAGATTTTTTTTATTTTTTTTATACTCTCATTACATCATGAGCAAAGACCTTGAACTTCCCGCAGCAGAAAACCCGGAAGAACTTTTAAAGCTAAAAGTTACTGAACCTAAAACCTGGGGCGCGGGCATTCCGGCTGTGTATGAAGCCGGGAAAGATGTGTTGAAAGAGGATGGGGTGATCCGTGGGATGACGGCCTTGTTCCATATGAATAAAAAAGGCGGCTTTGATTGTTCCAGCTGCGCCTGGCCCGATCCGGATGACGACAGGAGCCCTATCGCCGAGTATTGCGAGAACGGGGCAAAAGCTCTGGCTGAAGAAGCTACTACCAAAAAATTGACAGCCGAATTCTTTGCCGCAAATTCTGTTGCTGAGCTATCTAGATTAAACGATTATGAGATCGGCAAAAAGGGCAGGATTGCCCAGCCGGTTTATTTGCCAAAAGGCGGTACACATTACGAACCGATTAGCTGGGAAGATGCCTTTAAAAAGATTGCAGCACATTTAAATGCATTGAACACGCCTGATGAGGCAGCTTTTTATACTTCCGGCCGCACCAGCAACGAGGCATCATTTATGTACCAGCTGTTTGTGCGCGCGTATGGAACCAATAACCTGCCCGATTGCTCCAACATGTGCCATGAATCATCGGGCACGGCATTAAATGAAGTTATCGGTATAGGAAAAGGTACCGTAACGCTCAATGATTTTTATGATACCGATGTAATCGTCATTATGGGGCAAAATCCGGGTACCAATCATCCGAGAATGCTTACCGCATTGGAAAAGGCGAAAAAGAACGGGGCGAAGATCATTGCCATTAATCCGCTGCGCGAAGCCGGGCTGATTGAATTTAAAAATCCGCAAACGGTAAAAGGTTTTTTAGGTTTCGGCACCCAACTGGCCGACCTGTACCTGCAGGTAAAAATAAACGGCGATATGGCGCTGATAAAAGCCATTGAGAAATTGCTGTATGAGGCCGAACAGAACGAACCGGGTAAAGTATTTGATCAGGCCTTTATTAAAAACAGCACGTCCGGCTACGATGGGTTTATTGAACATTTAAAAAACTATGATCCTGAAGAATTGGCCCGGCAAGCTGGGCTACCCTTTGCTCAAATAAAAGAAGCGGCAGAAATGCTGAAGGATAAAAGCCGCATTATTATTTGCTGGGCCATGGGTATCACGCAGCATGTAAACGGGGTAGATACCATAAAAGAGATTGTTAACCTAACGCTGCTAAAAGGCAGCATCGGCAAACCAGGGGCGGGGTTATGCCCGGTACGCGGGCACAGCAATGTACAGGGTAACCGCACCATGCTCATCTACGATAAACCAAACAAGAAGCAGCTTGATAAAATAAAAGAGGTTTTTGGTTTTGAACCACCCCGCAAACATGGTCTTGATGTAGTGGAATCTATTAAGGCTATGCACGAGGGCGGGCTGAAGGTGTTTTTCGCAATGGGGGGTAATTTTTTGTCGGCTACGCCGGATACCACTTACACGGCTCAGGCTATGCGGAAAATGAAGTTGACGGTTCAAGTGTCCACCAAATTAAACCGCAGCCATTTGGTACATGGGGATGAGGCACTCATTTTGCCAACCTTATCGCGCAGTGATAAGGATATGGTAAACGGCGAGGCCCAATTCATTAGCTGCGAAAACTCGATGGGAGTGGTGCAGATGTCAAAAGGGATATTGAAGCCCATATCTGATGATCTTTTAAACGAGACGCAAATTGTTTGCCGGCTGGCAAAGGCTACCCTGGGCAGCCGGTCTGTGATCGACTGGGATAAGTACGCCAATAGTTATGATGAGGTGCGCAACGCTATAGAAAAGGTTATACCCGGTTTTGAGGGCTATAATAGCAAAGTAATAAAGCCCGGTGGCTTTTATTTACACAATGCGCCGCGCGAAGGAAAGTTTGAAACAAGTAAAAATGACGGGAAAGCAATATTCTCCATTACAAATCTACCTGTGCTCAAATTGGCAAATGATGAGTACATAATGACCAGCATCCGCAGCCACGACCAGTTTAATACCACCATTTATGGCCTTGATGACCGGTACCGTGGTATCCACAACGAGCGGCGGGTAATTTTCATGAATGAGAACGATATGCAAAATGCCGGCTTTAATTCCGGCGATAAAGTGGACCTGTTTAATTACCACGGCGGGGTTATCCGTGTGGCGCGCTTATTTATTATTGTGCCTTACGATATCCCGGAAAAGAATACCGCTGCCTATTACCCCGAAACCAATGTGCTGGTGCCTATTGACAGTGTAGCTGAAGGAAGTAATACGCCGGCATCAAAGCTCATTATCATCAAAATAAAAAAACATACCGGGTAAAACGCTAAGCTTCAGGTGTACACGGCTTTTTTAGGAGGCAGTATTTAGTGTTTTTTTATTTTGTAACAGGTTTGTTACCAATGATTAATAAATATTCCCGGTGATTAATCTGCGTTTATTTTTAATTAAAATTTATTTCATTTCCAAATTGCTGCCGTCATTAAATTATTTCATTTGAGTTAAGAAATCATTTCTTGATGTTGCGTAAAATGCCATTATAAAGGGCTAATGTTAAGTAAAAATTATCATTCTTTTAACAAACATCATTATCAGCAAAATTCAGAATTTCTTCAGATTTCAATAACTTTCTTTGCGGAAATTACGATTTGATGAAGATTATTTTTACTATTTTAATTTCCTTTTTATTCTTTTCTGAATCCTTTGCATCCTCTGTTTCTACAGTTTCCGGATATGTTTTTGACAAAGATGTCAACGAGCAATTGGTGGGTGCAACTATAACGGTGAAGCCTGGCACAATCAGGGCTACTTCAAAATTGAACGGCAAATATACGATTAACAATCTGGCGCCTGGTGTTTATACATTCCATGTTTCATACATTGGATATTTGCCAAAAGATACAACAATCGAGGTTAAAGCTGATCAGAATTTAAAGGTCAATTTTTACCTTTCGCCAAATACGTCCACCTTAAATACGGTAACCATTTCGGCTAAGAGTAACAAGGAGTCGGACCAGTATGCCAAAAGAGCCGAGCAGCGTGCTGATAATTTGGTAAATATAGTTTCGGCCAATTCAATTTCTATATCACCCGATATTACTGTTGCAAATGTAATGGCACGTGTTTCAGGTGTTTCGGTTGAACGCGGCAATACAGGCGACGGCCAATATGTGATCATCAGGGGGATGGATCCAAGGTATAGTACCACGCTTGTCAACGGCATAAAAATTCCTAGTCCGGATAACAAAAATCGGTACGTACCGCTAGATATATTTCCGGCTGATCTTGTTGAACGGATAGAGGTTTATAAATCGCTAACACCGGATATGGAAGGGGATGCGTCAGGCGGCGTAGTGAATTTGATAATGAAAACTGCCCCGGACGGCCTCCGTATTGAAGGAAATGCAGGCGCAGGCTATAGCCAGATATTTTCTGCCCGTCCTTTTGAAAGTTATAGCCGTGCAACGGTTAATGCCAAATCACCAGCCGAAATCATTGGTATCGGGCAACCGGCATCGATTTCAGATTTCCCTTACCAGAACCTGTTAACATCACCCATTAAAACCCCGATAAACAGCAATTTTAGCTTGACGATTGGCGACAGGTTTTTAAATGATAAGCTGGGTGTCATCGTTTCAGGCACCTATCAAAATACTTATGCAGGCAATAATACGGCACGCCTGGTTGAAAATGCTACTTTAACGCCGGCTAATGGACCTAATGCACAGATGCTCCAGGTTTTCCCTGATTACCTTACCCGCCAATATTCATCTTTGACTAACAGGTTAGGCCTTATAACTACTATTGACTATAAATTTAATGCAGATAATACCATCAGTTTATTTGGAACCTATTTGCAGTTAAATGAGGATAGGGAACGCTATACCAAAGATTTGCTTTTGGGCGATTATTCGTACCAGGGTTATATCGGCGGATTCGAACAGCATTTTGAAACACAAACGCGTACCGATCTGCAAAGCATTTACAGTACACAGTTGCATGGCAACGATAAAATTGTTGGTGCTTTAACAACCGATTGGTCACTGGCATACTCCGTTGCCAGCCAGGAATTGCCCGATATGGCAGCCTTTACTACCCTGCAATCCATTAACCCTAACAGCACAGGTACTGCAACTTCCGTAACCTATGGACCGCTACAGGTTCGGCCTGAGAGCAGGCAATGGGAACATAATACTGACAAAGATATATCGGCGTACCTGAATTTGCATTACCGGGCAACTATTGCGGGTAATAAAACAATAATCAGCATCGGCGGTATGGAGAGGCATAAAACAAGGGATAACTTTGATAACATTTATAACTTAAACTACATATCCGACGCTAATTCTACCTATGAGCAATATACTTCCATTCCTGGTGCAAAATTTGAATTTCAGCCAGCTAGCGACGCTTTAGGCAATGCAGCGAGTAATGGGGGAGTATACACCCTTACTGAAAATGTGCAGGCAGGTTATGGCGAAGCCAAATATTTTATTGGCGACCGTTTTGACGCAGTTTTTGGCATAAGGGTTGAAAATACCTATCAGTCGTTTGTTTCTTCGCTACCTGTAACCATTGCCGGAAAGTCTGCTACCATCTCGTATATGGATTTTTTACCGGGCATTAATTTAAAATATGCGTTGACGGGTAAATCTAACCTTAGGGCTTCTTATTTTAAATCGATCCTGCGGCCCGCTTTTTCAGATCTGGTGCCATATGTTGATAACACAGGAGCAGGGCAAGATAATTTTCCTACTACCGGTGATCCCAATTTACAGCATTCAAAAATCGATAATTACGACTTCAGGTACGAGCTGTTTCCGAACGGGCTCGACCAGTTTATGGTGGGCGGTTTCTTTAAAACCATTGTAGACCCGATTGAATATGCTGTGGTTACAACCGGTTTTGCTGCGGGCTACACACTTTCGCCGGCAAACTTCGGTACAGCACATAATTATGGATTTGAGGCTGTTTTCCGCAAGTTTTTTGGTAGCATAGGGATAGCCGGGAATTATACATATACCCATTCCCTGGTAAATTCATCAAAAATATTCCAATACACCGATCCTGCCGACAATAGCTACCACAGCATAATGGTAAACCAGCCAAGGCCATTACAAGGTCAGGCGGCAAACGTAGCTAATGTTTCCGTGCTTTATAAAAACACAAAAAATGGTATTGATGCTCAACTGGCTCTAGTTTATACAGGTGAAAGGATTGACCTTTTGTCGTTATACAAAAACCTTGATAATTGGGAGAGGCCAACAACCAACGTCGATTTTTCAGCCCAAAAGGAATTTAACCAGCATTATATTATCTACATAAAGGTCAACAATTTATTAAATACGCCTTACGAATTATTTGTAAAACAGCCTAACCAGGCCTATAGCGGAAATAGTAAACTGCCATTTCAGGAAAGTCCAAACTATGCCACTATCGAAAATGACAAGTATTACGCCAGGTTTTTAATTGGCTTCAAGTTCAAATTTTAAACAACAACAAATAAATACATCAGTAAACAATCAATTAATTATCATTTTTTAACCCCTCAAAAAATTTATTATGAAAAATTTAAGAATCGCTTTATCCTTGCTTATGCTAGGTGCTTTGGCATCATGCAGCAAGAAAGATAAGGTTGTCGTTTCCGTTCCTTTGTACAAGGTTGGTCAGTCAGTAAGCGCAGCTACGCCACTAGCAGGAGCAATTAAAGGTACCATGTTAGCCAATACTACTTATACAATTTCAGGCGATGTTACCATCAATGTTGGTGATACTTTGTTGATCCAGCAGGGTGTGACCGTAAAAGTGTTGAACGGTTCAAACTTTATCGTAAAAGGTATTTTATTAAGTATCGGTACTAAAGCTGCTCCTATCATCATTCAGGATCCTTCAAAAACAAAAACAACAGGTGCTTCAAATGCTGCTACTGACCCCGCTTACGTTGGCGGTTGGGGTGGTATTTATTGCGATAAAACCTGTCCTTTGTTAGTACTTAAATGGACTCACCTTGACTTTGGCGGTGCAGGTCTTGTTGCACCTCCGTTTACTGGCCCTTCAACCGGTGATCAGTACATTGTTTACTGGCAAAATCCAACAGGATTATTTGTTATGGAAGATTCATGGATCTACGGCGGACCTGATGATGCGGTACGTTTCTATGGCGGTACCATCAACATGATGAGAAATACCTTGGAAAAATGTGGTGGTACTGGCGGCGACGGCTTTAACGCAAAAGGCGGAACACAAGGTAATATGGCTTATAACCTGATCATCGGTGGCGCTACTAACGGTACAAAATCTGCCAATGACCCTGGTACCCAGGGTAACCAGACTCAGATTGCCATGTACAACAATACTTATGTAAACGGTGGTTTCAGAAATACAGGTACCTACGGAGCACGCAGCGGTTCTATCGAAGTAGAAAATAACTCCAGGGCTTTAGCTTATAATAACCTTATTGTTGATTGTAATTTTGGTGTACGTATAGCCGGTGGTAACAATGTTACGGCTAAGGTTTATTTAGCTGATACCTTAAGCCACAGCACTGGTCCGATCACCAAAACTGCTTACGGTTACAATTTCTATTACGTTGATAATGTTGCACAGGCTGATCAGATCGTTCCAACCAAAATTGCACAGGCGGTGGTAACACATCCAACAAACAATGGTATTCCAAACATGTATACTTTATTAGGCGCAACCTATACTTTCGGTTTGGCTTATGATGGTACATCATTAGTGGGCAAAAACAACCCGATGTTTAAAAACTACCCGCTACCTAACATGAATTTTGCTACCCAGGCTTCTGTTGACGGCTTTGATTTCCATCTTCAGTCTGGTTCACCGGCAATTGGTATTGGTTATACAGGTTTCTCGCCTATTACTGTTACTCAAAACGGCACTATCAAAGTTGACCCTATTTTTGGTTCAAGTGGCATAACCGGCCCTGGAAAAGATGCAGGTTGTTATCAGTCTGACGGTACTGGTAACCAGCACTAATCACGGTTAAAAAGTTAAACCCCTTTTTATGACTGCAACAGAAAGTCATAAAAAGGGGTTTTTTGTTTCAAAGATTCATTAAAAACACCTGCATGAAATTCATTTTAATCATTTTTTTTGCTTCCGCGGTGATGCTCTTTTCATCCTGCACAAAATCTCCCAAAAACGCCGGGGTTGTTGTTCCGGTTAAGCCGGTAGTTATCCCTGATCCGCTTCCCAACACCGTTGATAAAACTGATACTATAAATGTAATGGCGTACAATGTATTAAAGTATGGTGACGGTTGCCAGGGAAGTACAGATACTTTAAACAACTACCTCAAAACGATCATCAAATATATCCGGCCAGACCTGTTTAGCTTTGAAAAAATGGCAGCGTTTGACCCGACACCCGGCGCGCCGTTCAACCTGGCCGAAGGGATTGTAAATAACGCGCTTAACCTGGTTTCCCCGGGGAAGTATACCTATATAACGCCTACCAATACAGCGCGGGCTACCAATATGGCAACCCTGTTTTACAATAAGCAAAAGCTTACTTTTTTAAAATCCGAAACGCTTGAGGCAAATATTACAGACTTTGACCTTTACAAGTTTTATTACAACGATCCCAATATCCAGATCACTCGCGATACTACATTTTTGTATGTGTTGGTTAATCATACGCAATCAGGGTCACCCAGTACATCGCGCGACATACAGGTAAGTACGGAGATGAAGGATCTCAGGACAAAATTTGCCTACTTGCCTAACCTGGTAAACATGGGTGATTTTAATACACATAACAGTATTGAAGCCGGCTATCAGTCGGTAATCACTTCGGCAGATTCGACTACTAAGATGAGCGACCCGCCGTTTTATCCGGATAAGGCTGTGACCTATCCGGCCGAATGGGAAAACAATACCAGCTTGTTTGCACCATTTTTAACAACTACCACCAGGGCATTGGCCACTGTACCTAATTCCTGTGGTACGGGCGATGGCGCAAAATCATGGTATGATCATATCTTTATTTCGCCCTGGCTGGTTAACGGCGCTAACTATATGAAATATATTCCTGATTCTTACAAAACTGTTGGTAACGATGGGAACCGGGTTGGGGTAGATATTAATAGTGTAACACCGGTAGTTAATACTTCGGCTCCGCCGGCTGTGCTTAACGCATTGTTCCATTTTTCTGATAAATATCCTATCACAATAAAATTGCTTGTAAAGGCTAACAGGAATGCCTATAGCTTAGTCGATCCAAAGGAAAGCAATTAGTGATTAAATGTTTTTAACAAAAAGGGCGCGTATCAAAAGGCGATGAAGTGAAAAAGCAAACAAAATAATTATTGGCCCTGATGATCTTCGTGAATACTTAATGCCCTTGTGGTTTTTTTACCACGACGGACACGAAGAAAGAACACTATGATCACAAAGGCCCGTCATTCAAAAAAATGTATTTTGGTTACGTTACTCATTAAGAAACTTTTGATAACGCCTTTTTTTTATTTTAAGAGCAGGTAAATATTTTGATGTAATAGGATTTTAAATCAACAGAAAAAGTAAATTGCAGGTGAAATTATTACAAAGCAGGATGCCTGCTTTGTAATGAACAGCTTATGAGTTTACTAAAATTGTTTTTTAAATTCCTTTATGCAATTATACCATACCCAAAGCGGCGCCCTGCTTGCTTATGAGTCCAAATTTTACCTTATAGATGAACCCTGGGATGCCCTGATCAACAGGGATGGCCTTGAAGGCTATTTATTGAATAAAATCCAAACCGGACAACCGATTGCTGCTGATGAACAGGCACAATGGCTGAAGGACGATGCGCTATTTCCGCCCATCGGCAGCCAGGAAGTTTGGGCGGCAGGGGTAACCTATTTAAAAAGCCGTGATGCCCGGATGGAGGAATCACAAAGTTCGGGCGCGGCCAGTTTATACGACAGGGTATATGATGCAGAACGGCCGGAGCTGTTTTTTAAAGCGACAGCATCGCGTGTTTCGGGACATAAGCAAGTAGTTTATATCCGTAAGGACTCGGCATGGGATGTCCCTGAACCTGAATTGACGTTATTCATCAACTCCAACGGAAACATTCAGGGCTATACCTGCGGGAATGATATGAGTTCCAGGAGTATCGAGGGCGAAAACGCGCTTTATCTGCCGCAGGCAAAAATATACGAAAAAAGCGCCGGTTTGGGGCCTTGTTTGTATGTTACTTCAAAACCTGTCAGCGGCGAAACAAAAATAAATATGGTGATCAAAAGGGAAGGAGTAACGGCTTATGAAGATTCAACCAGGATATCGCAGATCAAACGTTCATTTACTGAACTAACGGGCTTTTTATTCAGGGAGATGGACTTTCCGAACGGCTGTTTCCTGATGACTGGCACCTGCCTGGTTCCATCTTTAGATTTCACCTTGCGGGAGGGCGATGTGGTGGAGATCAGCATCGACGGCATCGGCACTTTGATTAATACCATCGGTATCAACCCAAAACATAAATAAGATGAATATTTGTCCCGCCTCACCCCAATCCCTCTCCAGGAGAAAGGGGCTTAAGAAGCCCGGTAAATTTATTGATAAAAAATTCAAAGTCCTCTCCTTTGGAGAAGATTTAGGTGAGGCGTTGAATCTCTTTAAACATAAATAAGATGAAAGGTATAAAGCTTGCGTTAATAGCCCCGGCTATTTTGCTGTTAAACTCCTGTGAACAAAAAGAACCTTCTGCCGCGAAATTTGAGAGTGAATATGCCAAAGGTACTTTTGGTTACGACCTTGATTTTTTAAAGCAAAGCGACAGCGTGGTGGTTTTGAACAGCAAGGACGGCAATTCGCAGATTATTGTTTCGCCAAAATACCAGGCAAAAGTTTTTACCTCGACGGCCGATGGTAAAAACGGGAAAAGCTTCGGGTGGATCAATTATAAAACCTTTGCCCAAAAATCGCTGGACCCGCATATGAACGCTTATGGCGGAGAAGACAGGCTATGGATAGGCCCCGAGGGCAGCAAGTTTGCCGTTTTTTTTAAACCGCATACAAAAATGGAATTTGCGTACTGGCATACCCCCACAGCGTTCGACTTTGAAAACTGGCGCTTAACCGCAAATACTGATAAAAAAGCATCGTTAACCAAAACAACCAGGGTAATGAATTACCAGGGAGTAATGTTTAATATGAACATTATCCGGGATATTGCGATCATGGAACCTGCGGATGAAAAGAAATTACTGGGTATAGATTTTGACGATAAGATAAAATCGGTTGCCTTCAGTACATCAAATACTATCATCAATACCAGCTCGTTTCCATGGGATAAAAATACGGGCGCGCCATGTTTATGGAACCTGGATATGTTTACACCTTCGCCAAAAACGGTAATAGTGGTGCCTTATGATATTGATGCAACGGGCAAAATAGCCACAACTGATTATTTCGGGCAGATTCCTCCCGACAGGGTAAAATATAATAACGGCATTTTAGTATTTAAGGCAGATGGCAAATCGCGCGGAAAACTGGGTATGCCGCCTAACCGCACGAAGAAAATAGCCGGAAGCTATGATGCCGAAAACAATGTGCTTACCATTGCCCAATTTGATGTTGCCCCCAAAGCTACCTACCTGAACCAGGAGTGGCGCACAGACCGCGACCCTTTTGCGGGCGATGCAGTAAACGCCTACAACGACGGACCGCTGGCTAACGGAACGCAGATGGGGCCCTTCTATGAGATAGAGAGTGTGTCGCCGGCAGCATTTTTAAAGCCGGGCGAAGGCCTGACCCATAAGCACAGCGTGTTTCATTTTACGGGTGATAAGGACGAATTGAACCAGATTTCATTAAAAACTTTAGGAATTTCGTTGCAGGATATACAAGTTGTATTTAAATAATTATCTTCATGGCGCCAATTAAAGGTTAAAGTGACAGGTAAAAATCCTGGAGCAGCAACCGGTTTTTAAATTATAAACTTTTTAACTCTGTTTCATGACGAAAAATAACAACCTGTATGCTATTGCGCTGATAACCTCTTTGTTTTTTTTATGGGGTGTAGCCTTAAACCTTAACCCCATTTTGATTCCGCATTTAAAAAAAGCCTGTGAATTAACCGACCTTCAATCGTCGTTAGTTGATTCTGCTTCCTACCTGGCATATTTTATTTTGCCTATTCCGGCTGCTTTATTTATGAAGAAGTACGGCTATAAAGGAGGTATTCTTTTAGGGCTGATACTGTTTGCCTGCGGTGCCTTTTTGTTTTATCCAGCGGCCTCTGTCAGAAATTATGCCTTTTTTCTGTCAGCATTGTTTGTATTGTTTTCGGGAGCTGCTTTTTTGGAAACTGCTGCCAATCCATACATAACTGTTTTGGGTGATCCGGCCACGGCTACTCACCGCTTAAATTTTTCTCAGTCTTTTAACGGCCTGGCGGCTTCACTTGCGCCGTTAATTGGCGGCGTATTTATTTTATCAGGAAAGACGTTAACTCCCGCACAAAAGGCAGGGATGACAGCTGACCAGTTAAATACATACTTAAATAAGGAGGCATCATCTGTCCAAATCCCTTATTTAATCATTGGATTGGTGGTTTTAACGGTCGCTATTCTTATTTTCAGGAAACCTTTACCTGAAATTATTGAAGAAGACCTGGAAACTGCGGAAGATCATAAGCATACCCTGATTCAAAAAATATTTGCCTTACTATCAAGAAAACAATTACGGATGGGGGTATTTGCTGAGTTTTTTTATGTTGGGGCACAAGCGGGCATATTGGGTTTTTTCATCAGGTTTTCTGAAAGGGAAGCAGGCATGGGAGAAAAAACCGCAGCCGCGTTTTTGACCGCAGCCGCACTTGGTTTTATGGCAGGGAGATTTAGCGGTACTTTTTTAATGAAATTTGTAAACCCGGTTAAAATTTTAGCTACTTATTGCATGATCAATATTGTCCTGTTGATAATTGCAGTTACGCTTCATAACAAAATTTCGGTATTCGCTTTAATCGGGGTCGCATTTTTTATGTCGATTATGTTTCCCACTGTGTTTTCATTAAGCATACGCGGTTTGGGTTCGAAAACAAAACTAGGGTCATCATTGGTTATAATGGCAATTGTCGGTGGAGCTATTGTTCCGCCAATAATGGGTAAGGTGTCGGATTTGACAAGTATTCAGTATGCCTATTTGGTGCCGGTAATAAGCTTTGCGTATATATTCTATTTTGCGTATAAAAATTTGAAGGTTAAAGAACTGGAGATGGTGACAGCCCACTAAAAGTGTAGCTGGAATGCAAGGCTGGGTGAGTTAACACAACACCCGGGTTGAAACATGGTTTATTAAATTAAGATTATGGATTTACAATTAAAGAATAAAGTAATTATAGTTACAGGCGGCGCCAAAGGCATCGGCGAGGGTATCGTAAAAGTTTTGGCAAAAGAGGGTGCGATCCCGGTGGTGATTGGCCGGAATGTGGCGGACAATTTAAAATGTGTGGAGGCTGTTGAGGCAGAAGGCGGTACAGCCGGGCAAGTGGCAGCTGAACTAACCGATCCTGCCGAATGTGAACAAGCAGTACAGCAGGTGATTGGAAAATATGGCCGCATTGATGGCCTGGTTAACAATGCCGGTGTAAATGACGGCGTGGGGCTGGAGACCGGGAACTACGAACGTTTTATCGCATCGCTTCATAAAAATGTGGTGCATTATTACCTGATGGCCCATTATGCCTTGCCTGAATTAAAAAAATCAAAAGGGGCGATATTGAATATTACCTCAAAAACGGCCGATACCGGGCAGGGAAATACCTCGGCTTATGCCGCAGCGAATGGTGGCCGTAATGCGCTCACCCGCGAATGGGCCGTCGAACTGCTGAAATACGGCATCAGGGTAAATGCCATCGTAGTGGCCGAATGCTGGACGCCATTGTATGAGAACTGGATAAAAACCCTGCCAGACCCGCAAGGGAAATTAAAAGAAATTGAGGCCAAAATACCATTGGGCAGCCGGATGACTACTTCGGAAGAGATTGCCAATACTGCTGCATTTTTGTTATCAGAATGTTCAAGCCATACAACGGGCCAGTTGGTTTATGTAGATGGGGGATATGTGCATTTGGACAGGGCGTTGGCGAATGCGTGATTGGTTGAGTTGGTTGGTAAGGTGACTAGTGTCATGTCCTTAATAAGTTGACGTTCGGGCTTTATCAGAGCAGTTTACAAAATACCTGGTGGAGGTTATGTAAAATAGTGTAAACCCTATTTTAATGAGTTGGTATATAAATAACTTATTATCAATAATTTACAAAATGTAAACCCTCAAATGTGTAAACCTTTTGTAAACCCTTTTTGTGCTTTTTGGGTTCAATCAACTTGCTGATTGATGATGAGTCAATTTATGATTGACACGACACTAGTTGATTGTATTACTGTTAAATTGTTATATTGTAACCTGTTTTAAACTTAGTCAACCCAATCTAAATTAATCAACTAATTCCATGACCAAAATAGATTCCCATCAGCACTTCTGGAAGTTTGACCCGGTTAGGGATAGCTGGATTGGGGATACCATGTCGGCAATTCAGCGGGATTTTATGCCGGGAGATTTGAAACCCATTCTGGATAAATTCGGTATTGATGGCTGCGTAGCTGTTCAGGCGGACCAAAGTGAGGCGGAAACAGAATTTTTGCTTGACCTTGCCGGAAAACATGATTTTATAAAAGGCGTGGTAGGTTGGGTTGACCTGCGAGCAGCTGGTGCCGGAACACGGATAGAGCATTACAGCTCGTTTGACAGGTTAAAAGGATTCCGCCATGTGTTACAGGGCGAAACGGACCGGGCCCTGATGCTGAACCCTCAATTTATGGATGGTATCCGCGCGCTTAAGAGACATGACCTTACCTATGATCTATTGATCTTTCCGGATCAGTTAGGCTATACCCATGAGTTTGTAAAGAAATTTGAGGGGACGCGTTTTGTGGTTGACCATATTGCCAAACCCGATATCAAAAATAAAAACATGGACAAGTGGGAGATGGGCATAAAGGCGTTGGGTAAGCATGAAAACGTATATTGTAAAATATCCGGCATGATCACTGAGGCCGACTGGTACGATTGGGTACTGCTTGATTTTAAACCCTACCTTGATGTCGTTTTTGAGGCATTTGGCGCCAACCGCGTAATGTTCGGCTCCGACTGGCCGGTATGTAATGTGGCTGGCGGTTACCAGCAAATGCTTTCGGTAGTTAAGAATTATACTGCCAAACTATCAGACGATGAACAGGCAAAGTTTTGGGGACTGAATGCGGCGGAGTTTTATCAACTGTAGTTATTCTTTGTCATTTCGACGAGGAACGAGGAGAAATCTATACACGTGCTATTCCCGACTGCTAAGTGGAAATGCATAGTGTATAGATTTCTCTCCGCCTCTGGCGGATCGAAATGACAAATAAGGTGATTGTCATATACCTAAATATAACCAAAATGAAAAGATCAGTTTTATGTATATTGATGACTGCTTTTGTAGTCTTATCAGTTAGTGCACAGGAAAAATTCAATGGGCTCGGTGTTAACCTGGGTAACCTTTACCGGATGTCGGATGCCAAGACACGTTCTATCAGCCCGGAAAACTTTAACGGTGAAAAGGGTAAAGGTGGCATGGCCACTACCGGTACCGGAGCAGGCCCTTCAAAAGAGTTGGGCCAGGGATGGAAAGTGAGCCCCAGCGTAGTAATTAAAAAACATACGACCTATACTGTTGCCGAAATCGACGGATCAGGCGCTGTACAGCATATCTGGATGACACCGACAGGCAATTGGCGCTATTCAATTCTTCGTTTTTATTGGGATGATGAAACAACCCCCTCGGTTGAGGTACCGGTTGGTGATTTTTTTTGCATGGGCTGGGGTAAATATGCGCAGGTGAATTCGCTGGCGGTTGCGGTTAATCCGGGCAGTGGTTTAAATTGTTACTGGCCGATGCCTTTCCGCAAAAAATGCCGGATAACCATGGAGAATATTGATAATGAAGATATGGTTTTATATTATCAGGTGGATTTTACCTTAACAGATGTGCCCAAAGATGCAGGCTATTTTCATGCGCAGTTTCGCAGGGTAAACCCTTTGCCATTTAAAAAAGACTATGTTTTGGTTGACAGCATAAAAGGTAAAGGCCAATATGTAGGCACTTATTTGGCTTATGGCTCCAATAAAAACGGCTGGTGGGGCGAAGGGGAAATTAAATTCTTTATGGACGGCGATACCCAATTTCCAACCATCAATGGTACCGGTACCGAAGATTATTTTAATGGCGCCTATGATTTCGACAGCATGCATAAAAAGGCAGACGGTACCGAAAGCAGCGAGTATACCGAATTTTGCAGCCCTTATAGCGGTTTGCCCCAGGTAATCCGTGGTGACGGGCATTATGGCATTGCCCAGCGCTTTGGCCTGTACCGCTGGCACATTGCCGATCCGATCCGTTTTGAAAAGGACCTGAAAGTTACGATACAAGACCTGGGCTGGCATTCAGATGGACGTTATATGCCTTTACAGGATGATATTGCATCAGTTGTATTTTGGTACCAGAGCGAACCACATGGGGCGTTCCCGGTATTCCCTACGAAGGATCAGCTGGAAGTGAATTAACATCCATTGTCATTTCGACGAGGAACGAGGAGAAATCTGTGCTTTTGCTATTCCCGACTGCCTGGCGGTAATGCCGTGTGTATAGATTTCTCACTATCGTTCGAAATGACAAAAAGGCTAATATCAGTCTCAAATCCTCCTTTTCAAAGTCAAAATAACATGAACGGCAAAGTAAAATACGAAGGCGATTTTTAACTGAAATATTACTTACTGTATCTTTTTATGGCATCAACTGCTTCTGTTGAGCCAAGGGCAAGGGCTTTGCTCAAGTCCGCATTGGCGCTTTTATCGCTTTGTTCCATTTTAGCAATGCCACGGTAATACCAGGCCTCCTCGTTATTGGGGTTTAGGCTGATGGCAATATCAAAATCCTTTAGGGCGCCGTTGTAGTCTTTCAGGTTCATTTTTGCCCTAGCGCGTAAGATATAATTGGCGGGCTCCCTGGGGCTTAGTTTGATAGCCTCAAAAAAATCGACGCGCATGGCCTGTGTATCAGGAAGAAAACTTTCGGCAAGCCCCCTATAGGCATATGTTTTTATATTGTCGGGGTTGATGAGCAAAACGCTGATGTAATCATAAACCGCGCCGATATAATTCTTCCGGATCATTTTTAAACCCGCCCGGTAAAAATAGGCATCATCATTGTTTTGGTCTTTGGTGATCGCTTTTTCAAGGTCGCGTTCGGCTGCGTCATATTTTTTTTGTTTGATCTCGGCATAAGCAATATTTGCATAGGTTAAAGACCGCATATTGGTATCAACCAGCGATGCCCGGTTAAATTGGGCAATTGCCCCTTTGTAATCGCCCATATCGCACATCACATCGCCGCGGGCAATATAAAACTTGCCATTTTTTGTAGCTGGAGTAATTACCCTGTTAAAAAATAGTAAAGCTGCTGCATACTGGTGGTCTGCAGTTAACTCCTTGCCCAGCCTCAATTGCGCCTCCTTATTTTTAGGGTCAAATTCCAGTTGTTTTTTAAAATCAGCAATAGCACCTTTCCGGTCGCCCTGTTTGCTTTTTACCTTTGCGCGGGCAGGGTAGGCGTATGAGTAACCGCTGTACAAATTAATCGCTTCGTCCAGGTCAGCCAGCGCGCCTTTATAATCTGCCAGTTCGGCCTTAACTTCGCCGCGTCCGGTAAATGCCTCCGTGTTTTTTGAATTCATCCGGATAGCAGTGTTATAATCAGCCAATGCGCCGGCGGTGTCCTGCAAGGCAGTTTTTGCTTTCGCACGGGTTACATAGGCATAACCATCGTGATCAGTATCGAACATCACTGCCGAATCGCCGTCGGCTTTGGCCCGGCGGTAATCTTTTATTGAAATTCGGAGGTCACCCCGGTTTTGATAAGCTCGGGAGAATTTAGGGTTTAGCGTTATTGCTTTGGCATAGTCGGTTAAAGCTGCGGTAGTATCATTGCGTTTGTTTTCTGAGATCCCGCGGTATAAATACAATTCAGCATTTGTTGGGTCTGCTGCTATCGCTTTGTTGAAATTTTGTATCGCGTCTTTATTATCCTCGGCGTTACCTGCCGCTTTTGCCATATAATAAAAACCGTTTGCCATATTGGGTTTTAACGTTAAAGCCAGCTTATAGTCCTGCATAGCCTCTTTATATTGATGGAGGTTGGTTTTAATATTTCCCCGGTAAAATATGGCTTCTGCGTTTGCCGGGTTCATGCTGATGGTTTTATTATAATCAGCAATCGCACCTATATAATCGGCAATGGTTCCCTTTGAATTGGCCCGGTAATAATAAACATCGGCATTATTGGGATTTAGCTTCAGTGCGCGTGTGTAATCCTCAATTGCTCCTTTATCGTCTTTTAAATTTGCTTTTGAAACGCCACGGTACTCATATAATTCAGGGTTGTTGGGGCTGAATGTGATGGCTTTGCTAAAATCTTCTACAGCCGCTGCATAATCAGCGGAATTAACCTTTGCATTTGCACGGTAATGGTACATGTCAGCCGTTTTTAAACCCAGTTCAATTGCTTTGTTAAAATCTTTTATGGCGTTACCATAGTCCTTAAGGTTGCTGTACGCATTTGCCCGGTATGAATATACTTCTGCATTATTGGGTTCAGCTGCTAAAACTTTGGTAAAATCACTGATTGCGTCTGCGTATTCGTTGATGTTGGTGCAGGCATTGCCGCGGTACTGGTATGCTTTTATATTATTGCTGTTTAAGCCGATTACTTTGGTAAAGTCAGCAATAGCTTCATTATAGGCTTTATGTCTTGCTTTTTCGTTCGCACGGGTCATCAACTGATCCGAAGTTTGTGCCAGCGCAATAAAGGGCAAAAAGGAAATGATCACCAACAGCCTTTTCAAAACTTTATTAGTGTCAATTACAGGCAAAAAATACGTTAGTTGTTTCTGTATCATTTTTATAAAGACGCATTCATTTCCCAAAAGGGTAAAAAATAACGTGCCGGGAGTTATATAAAATCAAACCCGGATGGTTAAGTCAACACAAAAATATGGGTTCACATCCCAATGTAGGCGTCAGCACCTTTAATACGAAGATTTGGGGCGAATTGTTTTGTTTGCCAGCCAGACATTATCTTTCTTTGCCGGGCTTTGTAATAATGGGTTTTATTTTGGAGGATGTTTTCCATAGCGATGGGTTTTAAACCCATCGCTATGGAAAATTAGCATATCGTTATTAGTGGCAATATTTTTTGATAGCATCCGGCGCTTCTTTTGAGCCAAGGTCAAGCGCTTTGCGCAAATCCGAGCAACCGCTGCTGTCATTCTGATTGATTTTGGCCATGCCCCTGTTAAACCATCCATCCGGGTTGTTGGGATTTAGCGTTATAGCTGTATTAAAATCTTTTAAAGCGCCGGCCTGGTCCTGCAAATTAACTTTTGCTTTGCCGCGTAAAATAAAGTTGTTTTCGTTTTTCGGGCTCAGCTTAATTGCTTCCTCAAAATCTGTGCGCATGTTGGCGGTATCCCGCAGGTAGCTTTCAGCAAGGCCGCGATAGGCATAGGTTTTTACATTGTCAGGATTGATCAGGAGTACGCTCACGTAATCAAAGTCAGCTCCCTGGTAGTTTTTTTGCCCCATCTTTAAATTCGCTCTTGAAAAGAAAGCTTCATCATTATTTTCGTCGTAATAAATTCCTTTATCGAAGTTTTTGGAGGCAGCAACAGTATCTTTTAATGTGATATAGATGTTGCCCATGTAGATATAGGCATCCGAAATAATTGGTTTAAGCTTGCCCATTACCCGGTAAATACGTTTAATGCCTGATGCAGTATCCGCATCCGGCACGTACGTGCTTCTGAGTGCAGCATAATTCGACGAGGTGACAATTGTCGTTTTAATTTTCCTTAGTTCATCAACCATTGCGGTAAGGTCGTTCACTGTTGTTGTATCCCTGCCTATAACCTCATTAAATTGTGCGAAGGCTTTTTGAGTTTCCCCTTCGCCTCCCAGTGCAACGCCGCGGAGTACATAAACTTCATCGTTTTTATTGTTGTTGGCAATTAGGCGGTCATACAGTTTTAATGCTTCTGCATATTTCTTTTCGGCTAACAGGGCTTTGCCCAGCTTCAAATTGCCTTCTTCGTTCTTTGGCTCAAAAACCAGCAGTTTGCGGTAATCTTGAATGGCGCCGGCGTTGTCGCCGATGGCAATCTTCAGATCGCCACGGTATAGGTAGGCATAAATGTTAGCGGGGTTTATTTCGATAGCTTTATCCAGGTCGGCCTGCGCTGCTATATATTTTAAGGTCAGGTACTCCAGGTGGCCACGGCCTGCATAACCGTCGCTATTTTTGGGGTTCTCTTTAATTGCTGCGTTAAAATCAGTTAAAGCGCTATCCAGTCTTTTTAAACCAATTTCAGCGTCGGCACGGGTAATATAACCGTAACCATCTTTGTTTTTATTGTAAAGGATAGAGGTGTCTGCATCCAGCAACGCGCTGTTGTAATTTTTTAGTGACAGGTAAATTTCTGCGCGATGCTGGTAAGCTTCTGAATATTCGCGCTTATATTTAATGGCGTTGTTGATGTCATCCAGGGCGCCCAGGGTATCGTCAAGTCTGTTTCTGGCCAGCCCCCGGTACAGATATAATTCGGCATTTTCGGGCGACTTAGCGATGGCTTTATCAAAATACTCGAGGGCCTTTTTAAGCTCCCCGGCATCGCTCGCAGCTTTGCCCAAATAATAATAAGCATTCTGAAGGTTGGGGTTGATCTGGATAGCTTTATCAAAATCTGATATTGCGCCATCGAAATCATTTAATTTGGTTTTTGTATTTCCGCGGTACAGGTAGGCTTCGGCATGTTTAGGGTCCATGACGATGCTTTTATTATAGTCGCTCAGTGCGTTTTGGAACTCACCGGCAGAAGCTTCGGAATTTGCTTTGTAATAATAGATCTCCGCATCCTCAGGATTAAGTTCCACAGCGATTTTAAAGTCGGCTATCGAAGCGCGGTAATCATTTGAGTTGGAATAAGCCACACCCCTGTATTTATATAATTCTGCATCTTTTGGCGTCATTTTAATAGCGATGGTAAAATCAGCTATTGCACCCTCAAAATCAGCTGCATTACTTTTGGCGTTTGCCCTGTAATGGTAAAGTTCAGCGTGGTTAAAGCCCAGCTGCAGCGCTTTATCATAATTTATAATGGCATTTGGATAGTCTTTTATTTCCGCATCGGCATTACCCAGGTAATAATATACTTTAGCATCATTAGGATTAAGTTTTATAGCCGCCTCAAAGTCGGCTTCTGCGCCGGGTGTATCGTTTGATTTTGCTTTCGCCACTCCGCGTGATAATAATATTTCGGCATTATCAGGGGTTAACGCGGCAGCATTGTCATAATCCTTAATCGCATTCACATAATCTCCGGCATTGCTTTCGGCATTTCCCCTGTAATGATACAGATCAGCCATTTTAAAATTGCACACACCAGCGGATGCTGTATTGCAGGGGCCTGTATTTTCTACCGGTTTTTCTGCTGTTTTTTTATTGCAATCTTCAAAGGCGGTATTATAATCAATAATAGCCTCATTATATTTTTTAGTGTTGCTTAAAGCATTTGCCCTGTAATAGTAAACGTCGGCGTTACTTTTATCCAGGCCGAGGGCAATTTTATAATCGGTGATGGCCTGGCTATAGTAACCGGCATTTGCCCGGGTAACCCCGCGGTATTCATATAAATGAACTTTTGCAGCAGCCAAACTTTGATTCATTTTTGTATATCGCACCGTTTTATTGTAATCTATAATGGCGTTGTCGTAATCTTTCATGGCGCCTTCATAGTCAAAAAGATTGCTTTTTGCACCTGCTATGGCATAGTAAATTTCCCACCCACGTTTACCCAGCTTTACGGCCATGTTGTAGTCGTCAAGTGCGCCCTTATAGTCTTTTAGGTTGTTTTTGGCATTGGCCATATAGTAATAGGCAAGCGGGTTGTGTCTGTCGGCCCCAACTACCTGGGTATAATCACTTACGGCATCTTTAAAATCACAAATATTGCCATAGGCGTTTGCGCGGTAAAAATATGCCTTAATAAATCGATGGTCGAGCTCAATTACCTTAGAAAAATCACTGATGGCCTCGTTGTATTTGTTGATATTGGCGTAAGCGTTGGCCCGATAAAAATATGCCCAAATGTTTTTGTCGTTCTGTTGAATAGCGATATTGAAGTCCGAGATGGCTTCGGTATATTTTTTCTTACCTGATTCTTCATTACCTTTTTTAAGGTAATTTGTTTTTTGGGCTAACGCCAGGCAAGGTAACAATGAAAGTATGATAAATAGTCTTTTCATAATTCTTATTAATATCAATTATTGGCAATAAATAAGCCAATTTTCTTGATTCTTTTAACATATTGACGCATGGTACCGGTTAAAGGCATCTTTTTTTCGTCAATATAAACAAACAAACAAATATTTACTTTAATATCTTCGATTGTATCCAAAAATGCCCTAACAGCATTGTAAACAGGTGCAGTTGAAGTAAGGTTCAAAATGTCAAATATTCTTAATTTTTAAAAATAGGGTATAAAAGCCTCAATTTTGGGTTATATAATCCCCGATAATATGCTTTAAATTTATGAAGAGCTGATTATAATGACTGCCCAAAGTTGTTAACATCTTGTGAATAGAAAAAAAATCAATAAAAACATATAAAGTATATAGATAAAGTAGTATTTTTGTTTCGTCAGTGTTATTCAAATGTTAAACAAAGCTTTATTCATACCTGTCCGAATGTGTTGCACCCGCCCGGGTTGCGGAGCAGGAAAAATGTGCTGTTGCGACAAGTAATGCTTAAGGCAGCTATCGCCACAGGCTTAACAATTCTCACTAATTTAATTACCGTTCAATACTTTTATTTATGTTAACATCAGCAAACAAATACCCATTTTTTGAACTCCTTGAAATTATCCCCGAAATTGACCTTGTCTATAAGTGTTATCAGCCCTTAAAACCTTTAAAAGCGGGTAATTTTATTCCCGACCTGTCGTTTAAAAGAGAACAGTTAAGGTGGCAGCGGTTTCATGGAGGAACCGAAACATTCGGCCCTGTTTTATCAATACAATTGCTAAATAAGCCATTGGTGATTAGCTTTTATTCAAAACATTGGGGAGAAAATGGACTGGAACAATTGATCAGGCTTAATTTTATTCAAAATGAGATAAAAGCGAACGGAGGTAACCTGCTAATCATTAATGCCGATAATGATGAAGACCTGGCAAAAACGGCCTGGGAGAATGATTTGTCATTGAATTTCTATTTTGATGAAAATCATGAAATAGCTGAATTGTTCGGTGTATATTCGGAAAATTATCCTGTTTGGGACCGGTTTTCGGGCATTGATGTTAATGTGCCCCTTTTGGCCACCTATGTGATCGACCAGTTTAAACAGGTTGTTTTTGCCGATATTGATATGGATTTAACCGGCTCTTTTTCGGCGAATGGTATAATTGCAGCAGTTTATGAATCGGCCTTGCTCCGGAGCAGTAAAAAGTCTGCTTAATGATTTAAAAATGAGATTAACCTTAGTCCGTTTAACCTTTTTTAGCTTGATTTTTTTAACTGCCGGGCAGCATTTATTTGCACAGGAAAAACAGGCATACGCTTTCGCTTCGGTTGCAACAACCCCGTCTTTAAAAACTTCATACCCCAATGCATCCATAGCAGCAGATAATAACGAAGAGTTAAAAGTGCTTGCCGACCTTGAGAATAGTTTTAACAAAAAGCCGGGCCGCAAGCTGTTGCTGTCATTTCTGCGTCAGCTTAATCATAATTCAGCCGTTGCCGCTAAACAACGCGGTTCAAAATTAAACCTGCACCTGGCGCGGTTATTTGCGAAACTTAGGTTATACCCGCTGGTGATGAAGTGTTATTTTAAAAATATAACACCCGGTGATGATGTTTACCGGAAAGGTTTTTTTATAAAACAACCCGTTGTAGGCAATGATTCGGTTAAGATGCTGAATGATAGCCTGGAGAATACCGGCGTGCTTGCCATTAACGGCAGGGATAGTTTGTTGCTGAAAACCGACAGCGGTTTTTACAATCACGATGGAAAGGAAATTAAATCGGCACAGATGGAAAGTGTTGACATTATTGATCCTTTTGAAGATGGGAAAACCGGGGTGAAATTTGCATTGCTGGTGCACATCCAGCAACCCCAATCGGGCAGGCCAAAAATATTTATTAAATTGAACAAGGTAGGGCATACTTTTATCACCCTGATCAAATACAATTCCGATTCAACCTATGTGGCGCGGACCTTTGGTTTTTATCCTGATAAGGAGAGCCTTTTATCAGCCACGCCGATCTTTCCTTCAGCGGACCCTGTATTTAAAAACGATGAGAAACACGACTTTGATGAAGTGGTCGGCAAATTTATTTCAAAAAGAAGGTTTCAAAAAATACTGCAGCTGGTGAAGCAATATAACAGCCGGCCGTATAACTTAAATACCAATAATTGTACCGACTTTGGCTTAAATGCGGCCAACATCGGCGGGATAAATATATTGGATACCTTCGGAAAATGGCCACTCGGCAAAGGCAATAACCCCGCGAAAGCGGGAATGAGCGTGTTGGAAGGGAAGGTGGTAAATACCGGCACCGAAGAGGGCGGGTTGTTTATTTATAGCGACCTGGTTGAGGATAAATAATGCAAAATGTTATAGGTACGTGCTGCCGTAACAGCGATGGGCTTAAAACTAAAGATGCCCGGAACATTTTCAACCCTCTTTGCGGCTTGCCGGAGAAGGGTCGGAGAGCAAAACGAATCCGGGGTGAGTCAACTCGCCGCCATGCATTAGCGGTAATGTCCACAAGGGTTGACTCACCCGAACATCGCTACGCCTGCCTGCCGGCAGGCAGGCTCGTTCACCCTCTCTTTTGCAGGCAAAAAGAGGGTAGCTGCAATTTTTCATTTTACCCTAACTTTATCGTGAACGAATCGTATATCGCAGCAGCCAAGCCAGTGCCGCTGTCGTCCGCCGCATAATAATCACCTTTAAGGGTAAAATCCGCCGTTGTTTTTTCTATGGTTATCTTTAAGAAACCATGAGAATCGTCGCAATATTTTTCCAGGTACACATTGTCCAGTAAGTTGCTTTGATCGGGAAACGCCGGATCACCGGGTTGGGCTATTTTGTGAAGTTCTGCGTATCCACCCGCGCCTGCAATGATAAAAGGGACCGTTTTACCATTTGGATATTGTTTACTGAACCGCTGGTAATTGTGCACATGCCCGCTAAAAACCACGTCGGGCCATACACCTGCTTCACTGAACGCCGCGTTCAGGAAAACCTGCATATGTAAGCTGGAGCCGTGGTTGGTGTCTGCTGAATAAGCGGAATGGTGCAGGCAAACGATCAGCGCTTTGCCGGAACGGGTTGTGTTGGCGGCTATTAACTCATTGATAAACCATTCTTTTTGCTCAGGCGTAATGGTGCCGAACCTGGGTACATTGCTGTAAAGCGCAATGATATTGGCGAGCGGGGTTTTTAATACATAATAAACGTTTGGCTGAATATTACTTTTCCGGCCCGAATCGCCGGAAAAAGGGATGGACTTTGAAGCTGTATCACAGAAAACTTTTACAAAAGCATCCAGGCTATTGGGCTCATTTTCGTCGAACGGGTCCACGTCCGCATCATGGTTTCCCGCTATGGCAAAAATGGGGTTGGGATAATTGCGGTAAGGTTCAAAAAATTGAGGGTAATATTCTTCCTCCTGGCCGAAATTATAAACCACATCGCCGAGGTGAAAAAAGAACTGTGGTCTGTCTTCTCCAACAGCATCGGCATTACACTGACTGATCATTTCATTAGCTACCCGGTGTTTAAAAACAGGGGACACCAAACCGCCTGTATCACCGGCCATATGGAACACTATTTTATTGGCGGGTAACCCTGGCAATACGTCCAGAATATTTAAATGGTACGGAAATTTTCCGGTGGGCTGGGGCAGTGGCTGGAATTTCTCCTGGTCGTCAAAGGCGGCGGTTTTAAATACGGGCCTTGAACGTTTATGAGCGGCAGATGATGGCATGTAAGAGCGAACATTTGTTATGGTGCAAATATAACTTTAGCGAACGGTTTAGGATGGAGAAGTTTTGAAAAGATGTGGGGAAGAAAAGGCATATCATATCGGTTACCTGTCAGCCGTTCACGAAGTCCGGCGCTTTTGGCCTGCCTGGGCTCTCGCCAGAGCGGGGTATTTAATAAATGTCACCCGTACAATTTTGTTGCGATGCGCAACACGAGCAACAACCCTAAATAAATCGCTATAAATTTGATTGTCAGTTATTTAACTACTGACAAAATTTTGTTAGTGACAGGATCATGTCAGCACTTTTTGGCGGTATTTGCTTAAATAAACAATCTTACAGTAAACTTTTATATGAACAAAGCCCGGCACACTACACGGCCATACGCTATTTTGTGTTCTTGCATTTTTTATTACAATTAAACGACACGCTTAACTGGGCAGGGGCCGCGGGCTTAAACGGGCGGAACTATAGAATACCGTTTAATCTTAATGCGATTGTGTCATTATTACGAACACCATTATAATAATCACGAAGTCGTTGTTCAATATGGTCATGTTCCCAGACAGCCAGCCTTTCCAATCCAACGCATTGTTGTTGGGTGGCTTTTCTGCTCTCGTCTTCGGCAACAATTGAACATTCATCAGGATTCCCTATTTCTTGTTTGAAAAATGGCACTGGTACTTTTAAATCTTCCGGGAGTTCCTTTATACCAATAATTTTCCAATAACCTTTAGTAACGGCGTCTCTATGGATAATTAGTTTAAAAAGAACGTTAGATTTTTCGATTAATTCAAGATTGGTAATCTCCAGGTCTGTTTTAAAATCATAAAAAGCATAAACAAGTTTACTAATTATCCTGCCATAGGTATGATCCTTTTCATCAATAGGCACTCGCAAAAATGCTCCAATAATTTCTTTTTGTCTCATAGTTTTTCTTGTTTATGATCATACTGACTCTATTGCCGTGCGCAGCAAAGTTTGGCTGTTTGCTTGTGATAGCTTTACCAAAAGTAGCATATTTTTTCACTGCCTGAACCGGTTGATTCCTTTTTTTATCCCTTCAAAATTCCGTATATTTGATACTATCTCTCAGAAAATTCCCGGCACCTATCATCCTTTCAGCAGAAGAATTATAATGAAAGATTTTTCTACAGCGATTTTAGGGGCATTTTTTGGTGTTTTCTATTTATTCTTTTGATTTATAGAGGTTTATGTTTTTTCTGCCGGAAATTTTCACAGTAGCAAAACGCGTTATACCCTGTAAAATGGACTTTTTTCACAGTAGCAAAACGCATTATACCCGGTAAACAGGATAAATTTAACAGTGGCAAGGCGTGCTTTAGCTGTGTAAAACCGGTCACAGGCGGTTGTGTAAGGTCAATTTTGATCGTATTTAATAGGTAATTTGAGCCCTTTTAAGTAATTTACAGCCCGGTTTTCCATCCAAATAAAACACCCACATGCCCGATTTTTTTGTTGACCCGAATATTGCCAGAGCCCAAACCATTGATGCTGCTTTTTACACCAGCGCCGAAGTATTTGAGGCCTGCAGGGAGAACATTTTTGCACCCACCTGGCAATTTATTGGTGATGAAGATCTGGTAAAGGAAAACGGCGATGTTTACCCTTTTACGCTGTTGCCGGGTTACCTGGACGAACCCCTGCTGTTAACGAGGGACAAAGCGGGGCAGGTAAACCTTCTGTCGAACGTTTGCACCCACCGGGGTAACCTGGTTGCCGAAAAGGCCTGCAAACTAAACGACCTTAAATGCCGCTATCACGGGCGCAAATTTAACCTCGACGGCAAGTTTTTGTCGATGCCGGAATTTAAGGAAGTAGAAAATTTCCCAACGGCAGCTGATAACTTACCCCGGCTGGAATTGTTTAACTGGGGGAAATTGCTGTTTACCTCAGTCGCCCCAAAATACCCGCAGGAAATGTTTTTCAGGGATATGATGGAAAGAATGAACTGGCTCCCACTGAATGAATTTGAATTTAAGCCGGAATTATCCCGGGTGTTCGACGTAAAAGCCAACTGGGCGCTTTATTGTGAAAATTACCTGGAGGGTTTTCATATCCCTTTTGTACACGCCGGGCTAAATGCCGTGATAGACTATGGAGAGTACGCCACTGAATTGTTTTTTCCGTACTCCAGCCTGCAACTGGGGCTTGCCCGCAGCAGTGAAGATTGTTTTGATCTCCCGCATGATTCACCTGATTACGGAAAAAATGTCGCCGCCTATTACTTTTGGGTATTTCCTAACATGATGTTTAATTTTTATCCCTGGGGTTTATCAGTTAACGTGGTAGAACCTGTATCAGTAGGGGAGTGCAGGGTGAAGTTTTTTTCGTATGTAATGGATGCTTCAAAATTGGGTAAAGGGGCGGGCGCCGGGCTGGATAAGGTAGAAGCTGAAGATGAAGAGATTGTTGAAAATGTACAAAAGGGCGTTCGGTCGAGGTTTTATAAGCATGGCCGCTATTCTGTTAACAGGGAGCAGGGTACGCACCATTTTCACCGGATACTGGCGAAGTTTATGGGGTGAGTCCGAAACCTGCCTGCCGGCAGGCAGGTTGAGTAAAGAATGAGGGCCGGTTATGTCTGGCGGCTTACGAATTAATTAAATTTCTCGCTAACAAAAACGGGAACAGATGGTTAAACATATACATCTGTCGGAGAATTGTAATATTGCAATTATATATATGTGTTTAAACATCTATTTATTTAAATTTGTTCTCAAATTAAAACAATCATAAAAATAAGATCATGGCAACAATAACAAAATGGGTAATCGACCCAATGCATTCAGAAGTACAGTTTAAAGTAAAACATTTGGTTATTTCTACAGTAACCGGTTCTTTTAAAAGCTTTGAAGGCACTGCAGAAAATGACGATGATGGCTTTGAAGATGCAAGTATATCCTTTGCGATAAACACCGATAGCATTGACACCAACCAGCCACAAAGGGATGGTCACTTAAAATCGGTTGAATTTTTCGATGCTGAAAAATATCCGCAGATCACTTTTAAATCTACTTCTTTCAAAAATAAAGGTGATGATGATTATGAATTGACCGGCGACCTGACTATTAAAGATGTTACCAAACCGGTTACCCTGGCTGTGGAGTTTGGTGGTTCAGCTGACGACTTTTACGGCAACACCAAAGCTGGTTTTGAAATTACCGGTAAAATTAACCGCAAAGAATTCGGCCTTACATGGGATGGCGTAACTGAAGCAGGCTCGATTGTTGTTGGGGAAGATATAAAGTTGATCATCAACGTGCAGCTGGCAAAGGTGAAATAAGTTGGTTGATGTCGGACGTCGGAATTTCGATGTCGGATTTAATATTTAGTGAAAAGGTAACCAGGATTGATGTTTTATATTAGAATATCTATCCTGGTTATTTTTTCTTCTCCTTTTCATTCGAATAAGGGTATTTTTGCACCAGGTAGGGGATTTTCAATTTCTTCTAAATCCGAAATCGAAATTCCGACGTCCGAAATTAAAACAGATGCTTATAAAAATATATCCTGAAAACCCTAACCCGAAGGCTATTGAACAGGTGCTTGAAGTGCTGCGTAAAGGCGGCCTCATTATTTATCCAACCGATACTGTTTACGGGCTTGGCTGCGATATTACCAACCATAAAGCTATAGAGGCGATCTGTAAGATCAGGAACATCAAACCTGAGAAAGCCAATTTTTCTTTTATTTGTTATGACCTGAGCCATATTTCTGATTACATCAAACCAATAGATAATACTACTTTCAGGGTGCTTAAAAAAGCATTGCCAGGGCCGTTTACATTTATATTTAATGCCAGTCATAACGTACCAAAACTGCTAAGTTCAAACAAAAAAACAGTTGGTATAAGAGTGCCCGATAATAATATCGCACGCGAAATTGTAAAAGCATTGGGCAACCCTATCCTTTCCACCTCAATAAAAGACGATGACGAGATTATCGAATATTCAACAGATCCTGAGTTGATCTATGAAAAGTATGAAAACTTGGTTGACCTGATGATTGATGGCGGTTATGGCGAAAATATCCCATCAACGGTAGTGGATTGTACCGAAGGAGATTTTGAGGTTATCAGAGAGGGAAAAGGGGAATTGGAACTTTATCTATAATATACACTAATTTCACGAATTATGGCGAATTTCACAAATGTGAATTGATACGGATTTCACGAATTAGATCGTATGTTCTCGAATCAAAAAGGGGCTAATGTGCTGGAACTAAATTTTTGATAACCAGGATTTATAATTCGAGACAATTCGTCCCCATTCGTGAAATTCGTGTTTATTTATTTTTTGATTGATTTTATAAACGCCGGGATTTTCTCCAGATAATTCTCAGTTCCTAATAACTTTACAAAAGCGCTGCCTACAATCGCTCCGCGGGCATATTCACAAGCTTTGGTAAACGATTCATTATTGGAAATACCAAAACCAATGATAGCCGGGTTGTTTAAATTCATTGCTTTTATCCGTTTGTAATAATCCTCGATATTAGCAGACACATTCAAATTACCACCTGTAATAGATGAAGAGGAAAGCAGGTATATAAAGCTGTTACTAAGCCTGTCAATCTTGCGGATGCGATCTTCGGTGGTTTGGGGGGTAACCAGGAAAATATTGCTTAGTCCATTTGCTTTAAAATATTTGGCATATAGACTTTCGTATTCATAAATAGGCAAATCGGGAACGATAATGCCATCAACGCCAACTTCTGCCGCTTTTTTACAAAAATTTTCGACCCCGTATTGTATAATCGGGTTTACATAACCCATTAACAGCACCGGAATAGAAACCCTTTTACGTAAGTTGGCTAGCTGTTCAAAAAGCAGGTGAAGTGTCATGCCGTTTTCCAGTGCTTTTTCAGAACTGTGCTGAATAGTGGGCCCGTCGGCAACCGGGTCAGAGTAGGGGAAACCGATCTCCAGAAAATCAGCGCCAGCCTTTTCCAACGCTTCAGCAATATCAAGTGTCGCGTCAAGTTGCGGGTAGCCTGCGGTATAATAGATGGATAAAAGATTATCCTTTTTGGTATTGAAAAGCGTGTTTAAGCGGTTCATGGGGTGGTTCATAGTTGATGGTTCATAGTTCATGGCCGAAAATTAGTATGAACTATAGATATTGCCAGTTAATCATTGTCTAATGGTTCATGATTCATGGTTGAAGTTCACTTTGAACTATGAACCATGATCTATGAACTAATTAGTATTCAAAATATTTAATATACGTATCCAAATCCTTGTCACCGCGACCCGAAATGCAGATCACTACGTTATCAGTAGGATTGAATTTCATTTTTTCAAGGTAAGCCAAAGCATGGGCTGTCTCAATAGCCGGAATAATGCCTTCCAATTGAGAGCAGAGCAAGCCTGCCTGTAAAGCTTCATTGTCAGTGATACTTACATATTCGGCCCGGCGTATTTTATACAGCCAGGCGTGCTGCGGGCCGATGCCAGGATAATCAAGCCCCGCCGAAATGGAATAGGGCTCTACTACCTGTCCGTCTTCTGTTTGCATCAGGATGGTACGGCTGCCATGCAAAACGCCTTCGCGGCCTAAAAATGTTGTAGCTGCAGAATGGCCGCTGTTTACGCCTTTGCCCGCTGCTTCAACAGCAACCAGTTTTACCGATTCGTCTTCCAAAAAGTGATAAAACATACCCATGGCATTACTGCCGCCGCCCACGCAAGCCATCACATATTCAGGCAGTTCCTTGCCGGTATGCTCTAATAGTTGTTTTTTTGTTTCGAGGGAAATAACAGATTGAAAGCGGGCCACCATATCCGGGTAGGGGTAGGGGCCAACAACAGAGCCGATGATATAATGGGTGTCAACCGGGTTGGCGATCCAGTCGCGCAGTGCCTCATTGGTGGCGTCCTTAAGCGTTTTGCTGCCCGATTTTGCTGGCACAACGGTCGCGCCAAGCATTTGCATGCGCGAAACATTCGGTGCCTGCCTGGCCATATCTACTTCGCCCATGTACACTACACATTCAATACCCATCAGGGCACAAACAGTAGCTGTTGCCACGCCATGCTGACCGGCGCCGGTTTCTGCAATGATGCGTTTTTTGCCCAAACGCTTTGCCAGCAATATTTGCCCGACAGCGTTATTGATTTTGTGCGAACCGGTATGGTTCAGGTCTTCGCGTTTAAAAAAGATATTTGCTCCGTATTTTTCAGAATATCTTTTCGCATGATACAGCGGCGAAGGCCTGCCGACATAGTCCTTTAACAGCTGGTTGAATTCTTCCTTAAAATCATCATCGTTGATGATCTTCAAATACTCGCTGCGCAATTCTTCTACATTGGGGTATAACATCTCGGGGATGTACGCTCCGCCAAAATCGCCATAATAACCCTGTTCATTAACTCCGTAGTTCATTTATAGGTTTTTGTTTTATGATGTCAAATGCTTTTTCTAATTTACTGAGGTCTTTCATTCCTGGCTCGATCTCAAATTTGCTGTTCAGATCCACGCCATAGAATTGAGGATGACTAATATTTTTTATTTCTTCAAGGTTTTCAAGCGATAAGCCGCCGCTTAGAAAGAATGGTATATCAAGTTTGTAGTTATTTAATATGCCCCAATCGAATGTTTTGCCTGAACCGCCATGAACGGGTGTCTTGGTGTCGAACAGGAAGAAATCAACATTGTTTTTATACTTATCCAATAGGTTAAAATCAAAATCTTCGTTTATGCCGAAGGCTTTTAAAACCTGCACTTTCCCCTTAAAATAAGTGCAAAATTCAGCAGACTCGCCGCCGTGTAATTGAATCGCTTCAAAATGATATTGATCAATCAGTTGACTTACTTTTTCTTTGGTTTCGTTAACAAAAACAGCGGTTTTTTTGATGTAAGATGGGAGCTGGCTGAATGATTCCAACGCAAGATCATCAACAAACCTTGGCGACGGCCCATAAAATATAAAGCCCAGATAGTCCGGGGTCAAACCGGCCACCGCTTTGATATTCTCAGGAATCCTTAAACCGCAAACCTTTATCTTCATTTTAGTTTTCTACCAACGTTTTAAAGCTTTTTAAAGCCTTTTTGCTTATCAATGCTTCTTCAGCCTCATAAAAACTATCCGCAAATGTTTTTTCGGGGCTGATGGTTTTTATCGCCAGTGCTGCGTTGCACAAAACGACATTTTGCTGCGCCGCCGTTGCTTCTGCATTCAATACCGCTAAAAATATATCCGCAGATTCACTAATGCTGCTTCCGCCTAAAATATCATTTGGGCTTAGCTTTTGAAAACCCAATTCGTTAATGCTGTTGATCTTTTCGCCATCAGCTGAAAAGGTTTTAAAATCGCAGGTTAATGATACTTCGTCATAGCCCTCAAGCGCATTGAGGATAGTATATCGTTTGTCGGATTTTTGGTACAGGTAAGCATATATTCTCGCAAGTTCCAGGTTAAATACACCAACCAGCTGGTTTTTAGGCCTTGCCGGATTTACCAGCGGCCCCAGCATGTTAAAAAAAGTTTTTACCCCTAATTCCCTGCGGATAGGTGCCACTGTTTTCATAGCCGGATGAAATAGAGGCGCATGTAAAAAGCAAATATTTGCCTTATCTATATTCGTTTTTAGTATATCGGTATCCTTGGTAAATCTCGCGCCTAAAAACTCCATTACGTTAGAGGAGCCACAACCGGATGAAACCCCGTAATTACCATGTTTCGCAACTTTATAACCAGCTCCTGCAACTACAAACGAGGCCAGCGTCGATATGTTAAACGTATCTTTCCCGTCGCCTCCGGTACCGCAAAGGTCAATCACTTCGCCGGCTTCAAGGTCAACAGGCAGGCATAGCTCGAGCATGGCATCGCGGAAACCTTCCAGTTCATTAACGGTAATGCTGCGCATACAATAGGCAGTCATAAATGCAGCCATCTGCGAATTGTTGTATTTACCCTGTGCTATGGCTGTCAAAATTTCTTTTGATTGCCCGTGAGTAAAGGTTTTGTGTTCAAAAAGATGATTTAATATCTGTTTCATAAGCCCCGCCCCCTAAAGGGGGGAAATTTAAATGTTAACTAATTTATATTTCTATTTACCCACCTTTTTACTCCCCCTTTAGGGGGTCGGGGGGCAAAAAAGAAGGGTTACCATATTGGCAACCCTTCTGAATATTTTAAAAAAACAAAAATGGAATTGCCTTACGATTACTCGTTAAGCCACCACCAATTATTGTTTAATGCTTTCATTATTGTTTGTGGCACAAATATGGAGATTTTTTTTCTAAAAGCAAGCAGAATGATATTTTTACGCGATAAGTTGATTAAATTAAAAAAAGGCCCGTTTAGTAAGATGTAATATATTTGAATTAACTTAATCAACCGCTCAATCAACATAATCAACCTATAAAATGGCTATCCGTAACAGAAAAATAAATCCTGAAGATGATCTTGGTTTCGGCCCCCAGCCGGTGATCAAAAATCAACAATTGATCAATAAGGATGGCAGTCCGAACGTAAAAAGGGTAGGCCTTCCATTTTTTAATACGGCTAATAACTACCACACTTTAATAACCATGAGCTGGACAAAGTTTTGGATAATGGTGGTGAGTGGTTATGCCAGTTTGAATGTAATATTTGCCCTTATTTATATGTCGTTCGGGCCGGGGAGTTTGGATGGGAGTTCCGGCAATACTGCATTTAACCATTTTTGGGATGCTTTCTTTTTTTCGGCACAAACTATTTCGACGGTAGGGTATGGGCACATCAGCCCGAGGGGAATGGCTGCCAATAGCGTGGCAGCACTCGAATCAATGATGGGCCTGCTTGCTTTTGCCCTGGCGACTGGTTTATTATACGGGCGTTTTTCGAGGCCATCGGCACAGATCATCTACAGTAAGAATATTTTGGTGGCCCCTTATCTCGAAAATAGTAAAGGTATTATGTTTCGCCTGGCCAATTTGCGACGGAATATTTTGATAGACCTGGAGATCGAGATCATTTTCTCATTCAATGAAAATGTGGATGGTAAAGTGATGAGGCGCTTTTATCCCCTTGAAGTGGAACGGCGCAAGGTGAGCGTATTGACGATGAACTGGACAATCGTGCATCCACTTGATGAAAATAGCCCACTGGTAGATATGACAAAAGAAGATCTTGAAAAATCGGAAGCCGGTTTCGCTATTTTGTTACGGGCGTTTGACGATACTTTTTCGCAAACCGTTCACTCCCGAACCAGTTATCAATACCACGAAATAGTTTGGGGCGCCAAATTTAAACCCATTTTTAACCGGGATGAAGATGGCAGGATAGTTTTGGACCTGAGCAAGATCAGTGACCATGAATTGGTGGTGGGTATTTAGTTAATAGCTGATGGTTCATAGTTCATAGTTAAAAAAGGTCTTTTTCTATCATGAACCATCAACCATGAACTACTTCAATAATGAGTTTTTCTCCTTTGCAATGGTGTTATAAACCAATTTATCCAGCAAGCCCGGTAAAATCTTGCTTAAAAAAACGGTTAACTTGCCCTGGCCGGTCATAATAAGGGTGCGGGCGCGGTTCTCCACACCATCAGCGATGATTTTGGCAACCTCGTCTGATGTCATCATTTTTTCTTCGTGCATAGTGCTTTCGTCCTGTTGTTTGCCGCTTTGGTCTAAAGCGGTATTGCGGATGTTGGACGCAGTAAAGCCTGGACAGGCGGTGATTACATTGATGCCTGTTTTTAAATTCTCAACTCTTAAAGCATCAAGAAAACCATTCATGGCAAACTTTGAAGCTGAATAACCTGTGCGTCCCGGTAAACCCTTATACCCTGCAATGGATGATACGCCGACAATAGTTCCATTTGTTTTTAAAATTTCCGGCAGTGCATATTTGGTGCAATATACCGTTCCCCAAAAGTTTACATCCATCACGGCCTTCAAAACTTTAATATCCGCATCATTAAACAAAGCCCGCATGGAGATGCCAGCATTATTGATCAGTACATCAATTTTGCCGAAAGTAACGAGGGCTTGTTTGATCAAATGGTCGCAATCTTCTTCATTGGTTACATCACACTGAACAGCAACAGCCTTTATGCCGTATTCCTTTTCAAGGCTTTGGGCGATCTCGCACAAAGTAACAAACTGCCTTGCTGCTAAAACAAGGTTAGCGCCGCGTTTGGCGAATTCTGTAGCAAGTGATTTACCGATGCCGGATGATGCTCCGGTGATGACGATTGTTTTATCCTTTAACTTCATGGTATATTGGAATTCGTGGATTTATTCGATAATATTTAGCGCATCCACTCTCTCAAAATGTTTTTTGTTTAGAGTCGCTATAGGATGCTCATGAGCAATTGCAGTAGCTGCAATGAAAAGATCAGCAAGATCAATTTGTTTGCGCTTACGTTTAAGGTTATTATTGATTTCAACAGCAGTTTTTACGACCGACTGATCAAAAGGTAAAACTTTAGTTTTTTTTAAAATTTCGTCCCAAAAATGATATTGTGATGTTGTCGCACCTGAATAGATTTCATATTCGGTGATGGCTGAAATACAGAAATCAAAACCCTGATCAAATAATTTCAACCAAACTGAGTTTGATTTGTCTGATTTTCTGAAGTAGTCGATAAGTATTGAGGTGTCCACCAAAACTATTTTGTGCGCCATTGGTTAATAGCTTTTCTTGTTTTGGCAACTTTATCCAATTGCTTCTTTGTGAAGGTAGGACCGTTTAATAATAGGGATTTGAAATCATCACGACCGCTTTCGTCCTTAGTTTCTTTTTGAAGTTCTGCTTTGAGTTGAGACAATTTGTGTTCGGGAAGACTTTTTACAATCTTCAATAATTCATCAAATTTAATATCGACTACAGCCTCCATAGTTCAAATTTACTAAGTTTTATTTGAATAACAATCTGTTGGCTAAGGGATATTAATATTATCCTTTAACTTCATATGAATGCTGGAACAATGCGGGGATGCCATCCACTTTTATTTGCGGAACCCTGATCAAATATTTAACGGCGAAGATAATCATCGCGCCATAAAAACACTTGATGTAATTCCAGCTAAATTTTGGCAATTGCTGCCTTTCGTAGTTAATGATATAGGTTTTGGGGAAGTAATAGTTTTTAAACCCGGCAAGCCTGATGCGGTACGACAGATCGATATTGTGACCAAACATCAAAAAGCGTTCATCAAACAAACCAGCTTCGTTTAGGGCGGACCGTCGTAAAAACATGAAATCACTGCTCAGGATATCAATTTCTGATATTTGAAATTCTTCCACCCAATCTTTACGGTTGCGGTCGTATAAATGTGTTTTGCTGAGGTGACGCGCGAAGCCGATAAACTTAAGGAACACCGCCCATGTTTTATCCAGGCCATGAATCGACTCCGGTAAAAAACGCCCCTGCGGATTAAGCATTCGTACGCTAAGACCTCCTGTATCAGGGTGCCCGTCCATAAATGCACATGCCTTCTGTAAAGAATCTTTGCCGCAAATTGTATCCGCACTGACCAGTAAAAAATACTCGCCGCTAGCCCGGCCGATAGCCTGGTTATTGGCGCTGGCTATTCCCTGGTAAGCGGTATTGGAAATAAGAATTGCCTCCGGGAATTGACTTTTAAGTAAATCCGTTGAGTGCTCCGTTGATATGTTGTCGACTATAATTAATTCGTAATCAATGCTTTTACAAGCATTAATTAAAGAATTTAATGCTTGTAAAAGCAATGCGCCGGCATTGTTGTTAACTACGATTACTGATAACTTCATGTTACTTCGATAGTGAACTGATATACGGAACACGTGTAGCAATGGATCTCCCTAAAGTGATTTCATCTACGTACTCCAGTTCACCACCAAAAGCTATGCCACGGGCGATAGTTGAGATCGTTATTTCGAAATTTTTTAATCGTTTATGTAAATAGAACAAAGTGGTATCACCCTCCATGGTAGCACTTAATGCAAAAATAACTTCCTGTGTTTCACCTGTTTTTAAGCGCTCAACTAAAGAGTCCACTTCCAGGTCTGACGGGCCGATGCCATCCATCGGAGAGATGAGCCCACCCAGCACATGGTACACCCCATTATATTGGTTAGTATTTTCAATAGCCATAACATCACGGGTGTCCTCCACCACACAAATAATACTGTGGTCGCGTTTGTGCGAAGCACAGATCTGGCAAACCGGGTGATCTGATATGTTTAAACAAACCTGGCAAAACTGAATCTCATTACGAAGTTTGCTGATAGCCTTGCTGAACCGTTCTACATCCTGTACATCCTGGTTTAAAAGGTGCAATACCAGTCGCAGGGCGGTTTTCTGCCCAACCCCGGGCAGCCTGGCAAATTCGGCTACAGCATCTTCCAGTAATTTGGATGAAAAGTTCATATGCGAAGATAGGGAATAGTCCGAAAGTCCGAAAAGTCAGAAAGAATTTTGTTTAATAGTGTACTATACATAACTTGTCGGCACGAAATATATTTAACCATTAGCTATCTTTCGGACTTCCAGTCTATCTGGACTTTCGGACTCAAAGAAACATATGTCTCCAGGAATACTACTCACTTTTATTATCGGCTACTTTTTGGTATTGCTGGTTATTTCCTGGCTAACGTCAAGGAAATCTTCCAGCAATGATACCTTCTTTATCGCCAACCGCAATTCAAAATGGTATTTGGTTGCTTTCGGGATGATCGGTACCGCTTTAAGTGGTGTTACCTTTATATCAGTGCCGGGCAAAGTTGGTGCCCCAACCGGCGACCAATTTGAGTATTTTCAGTTTGTACTGGGTAATGCCGCCGGCTTTATTATTATCGCTACCGTTTTACTGCCGCTTTATTACCGCCTTAAATTAACCTCGATATACAGTTATATTGAAAGTGCTTTGGGCGTTTGGAGCTATAAAACCGCTGCGGGTATTTTCCTGATCAGCCGGATTATTGGTTCAGCCTTCCGGCTTTATTTGGTGGTGATTGTACTGCAAAAATTTATTTTCGATAGCTATCACATTCCGTTTGCCATAACGGGTTTGATCTGCCTGGTACTGATATGGTCGTATACTTTTAAAGGCGGTTTAAAAACAATTATTATTACCGATAGCCTGCAAACCTTATTTTTGGTATCGTCGGTGTTTTTATCTATTTATTTTATCTGCCAGAGCCTTCACCTGACGATTTTCCAGGCGGCAGAGGCTATCAAGGTAAGCAGCTATTCAAAGATTTTCTTTTTCAGCAACTTTATGGGCAGTAAGTTCCATTTTGTAAAGGCTTTCCTGGGTGGATTATTCATTACAGTAGCCATGACCGGCCTCGACCAGGATTTGATGCAAAAAAATCTGAGCCTGAAAAATATCCGCGAAGCCAAAAAGAATATGTTCAGCTTTACGGCAGTTTTTGTGGTGATCAACATTTTCTTTTTAAGTGTCGGAGCATTGCTTTGGATCTACGCCAATAAATACGGCATCAAAGTGGAAAAAACAGATTATCTGTACCCGACTATCGCCTTAAAATACTTGGGCCTGGTACCTGCAATGGTGTTTATGCTTGGCTTAACGGCAGCTACTTTCGCTACAACTGACTCTGCTTTAACTGCGTTAACCACCTCATTTTGTGTTGACTTTTTAGGGTTTGATAAAAAAGAAGTTACGAGCAGCAAGCAAATGGTAACTACAAGGCATTTCGTGCACATTGCTTTCTCGGGCGCGATGTTTTTAACCATCATTATTTTTAATGCCATCAATGACGGAGCCGTGGTTAACGCTATATTTAAAGTGGCATCCTATACTTATGGGCCTTTGCTTGGTTTGTACTCCTTCGGGTTGTTTGCCGGCAAAAGGCAGGTTAAGGATAAACTTGTGCCGTTTATTTGTTTGATCTCCCCGGCCATATGTTATTACTTAAGTATCAATTCGGCTAAATTGCTGGGTGGCTATGTTTTTGACAACGAACTGATTCTGGTTAACGGCTTAATTACTTTTGCAGGCCTATTTATTACCTCATCACCGAAAACAAAAACGGCTATAATTCATTAAACTTCTACTCAACTAACAATTCACTAATTCACTAACTCACTAATTCAATAATTATCAATGACCGGTGAAGAAAAAATAAGACACGCATTTGAAAATAAAAACTGGCAGGAAATAAAGGTTACCGACTCCTGGCAGATCTTTAAAATAATGGCCGAATTTGTTGACGGATTTGAAAAACTGGCCAAGATAGGGCCCTGCGTTTCCATATTCGGTTCAGCGCGCACACATAACGACAACCCTTACTATAAATTGGCCGAAGATACTGCGCGTATTTTAACAGAGCGTGGCTATGGCGTAATATCGGGTGGCGGGCCGGGTATTATGGAGGCAGCCAATAAAGGCGCCTACGAAGCAGGTGGTAAATCGGTGGGTTTAAATATTGAACTACCCTTTGAACAATTCCACAATAAATATATCGATAGGGATAAAATAATGGAGTTTGATTATTTTTTTGTGCGGAAAGTAATGTTCATGAAATACTCGCAGGGCTTTATAGTGCTGCCGGGAGGTTTCGGAACAATGGATGAGTCATTTGAGGCAATCACCCTCATCCAAACCGGAAAGATCGCAAGATTCCCGATTGTATTTGTTGGGGTTGATTACTGGAAAGGCCTGTTTAACTGGGTGGAAGAAAAGATGCTGGCCCAGGAGCATAACATCCATCCGGACGACCTGAACCTTTACCGGTTGGTTGATACCGCCGAAGAAGCCGCAGGGCATATCTTTAAATTCTACGAGAAATATGTGCTGAAACCGAATTTTTAAAAATAGAAAGCCCTGGAATCATCAGGGCTTTCTATTTGGGTGCTTATTTATTTAGACTTGTTTTTTGGGCAGAGGGTAGGGCTGCCTCCGGGTTGCCGGCCATATCTACCATATTACTTACTTCATCCACCAGTTTTTCGGGTGTACCTGAATAGCCTACATATTTAAAACGGATGTGACCGTTTTTGTCGATGATGAATTTAGTGGGGATGCCTTCAACTCCGAATGAACCAACAACCTTTGATTGGCGCCCGTCACTCCCTTTTTCGTCAATTAAAACGTTGAAAACGTATTTGTTATCTGCAATAAACTTTTTAACACCCGTTATAAAGTCGTCACCATTCTCCCATGTATCCACAAATAAAAATATAACGTTGGGGTCGTCTTTATATTTATTTACCGCCATCTGCATCCCGGGTAACGAAGCCTTGCACGGCCCGCACCAGGTTGCCCAGAAATCTAGAATTACTACTTTACCTTTCAGGTCGCTTAATGCATAACTTTTACCGTTCAGATCTTTTAAAGCAAAAAGTGGCGCAGGTTTGTCGATCATGGTTTTGGCCAGTTCTTCTTTAGCTTTGGTTTGCGCATCAGAAACCAAAGTAGCTAAATATTGATCAAAGCCATTGTCATTTCCCTTTAATTTTAAGTAGTCCTTTTTAAGCTCGGCTTTGGTAACATCAGACCCTTGCCCCGCTTTTATAGCTTTTTCGGCAAATTCTTGCCCTTTAGCATATTGTCCTACTTCGCCTAAAATTTCTACATAATGCTCATAAATCTCGCCGTCAATTTTGGTAGAATGGTCAACTACGGGCTGTTCATATTTTAACGCATCGGCAAACTTGCTTTCCTTAAATAAAATTAATGCATATGTATCGGCAAACAGATCATAGCTAAACGCGTAATTTTTCTTTATTTCATCTGCGGTAGCATCGGGTGTCGCTTTTGCATTTGCTATCGCGTCCGACAAAATATCCAGAGACCCTTTCGATAGTTGTTCTGCCAGGTCGAGCTTTTCTCCTTTTTTTGCCCAACCGTAAGCTGCATCATTCATGGTGCCGGCTAAATTTTCCCTGTTTTTGATTAGCGCCTCATATTTTTTATAGTGATCCATGTCGCCGATTGTAAGATAAGCGCCTGCCAGCTGAACCCTGAAATAATCACTCAACGAGTTTTTATCAATGGTTTTTTCCGGGAACTTCGTATTGTAAATGTTATAGATAGAATCTTTTTTTGCCAGATCCTTTTCGTTGTAGAATGCGCTGATGAGTTCGTTCGTCACTAAGCTGCCATTCGGAAACTTTACACGAATAACCGCATTTAATGAGTCTGCACTTTTAGTTTTTTTAGTTGCGTTAAAAAGCGCTGAGGCCAGCATCAGGTCACTTTCTGCGGTACTTTTATTCAGTTGGATCAACTTAGCGCTTATCGAATCTTTATAAGCCGGAATGTGTGCCATCAAGGTATAATAACTGGTTTCGTTTTCTTTTTTACTTTGAGGGTACAAAGCAAACTCCTGCTGGTACAGGCTGAAGCCTTTATCAGCATTTCTCTTGATTTCTGCCAAATATTTACCCAACCCGCTCACTAAATACGCATTGGATGCATATGAACCTTGTATGGGCTTTTTGTCTTTATAAACCAGGTACACATAGCCTTCTTCGTTATTATTATCTATCTCGGTGCCGCTGCTCAGTTTAACAAAAAATAGTTGAGCATTTTTAAGGACGGTAAATTCCCCGGAAAAGTTGTTTCCTGATGATTTTAAATCCACAGGCGTCGGAACATAGGTTTTATTAAACAAAAAATAAACTATTGCATTAATATCTCTTTTTCCGTCTATCGCGGTTCCCGCGGGGGCATACGTAATCGAGACCTTTTCGCCCTGACCGGGAAAATCGTTTGACAGTTTTAAATGTGAATCAGTTTGTGCAAATGCACAATTTAGGGCCAGCATTGCCGGTATCATCAATAAGGTTTTTAGGTTTTTCATGATAACTAATATTTTAGTTAAATATACGGAAGTTTTATAAAATGCAATTTAAAATTAAAAAATTATTGATGTATAATTTTTTAATTTGCAGTTATGATTAAACCTAAAGGCCAGGCCGCATTAGGCTTTATATTTGTTACTATTTTAATTGATGTTATCGGCTTCGGTATTATTATACCGGTGTTACCTGATTTAATAAAACATTTAATTAATGGTGATGTAAGCGATGCCGCCGGATACGCAGGTTGGCTGCTTGCTGCTTATGCCGGGATGCAATTTTTTTGCGCTCCAATTATTGGGAACTTAAGCGATAAATTTGGTCGCAGGCCTGTTCTGCTTTTTTCATTGCTGGGCTTTAGCGCTGATTACGCTTTTTCAGCCTTTGCACCAACCATCGGATGGCTATTTGTTGGCCGTATTATAGCAGGCATAACCGGAGCCAGCTTTACGACAGCAAATGCTTACATAGCCGACATTAGCACGCCGGAAAAAAGAGCTGCTAATTTCGGGCTGGTTGGGGTTGCTTTTGGCATAGGCTTTATAGTTGGGCCGGCTCTTGGCGGCCTGCTCGGAAAATATAATCCTCATTATCCGTTTATGGCTGCGTCAGCTTTGGCTTTACTTAATGCCGCTTATGGTTATTTTATACTCCCTGAATCATTATCAATAGAGAACCGAAGGCCATTTGAACTAAAAAGAGCAAATCCTTTTGGTACACTTATCCAACTGAAAAAGTACAAGTCTGTAATAGATTTAGCCTTATCATTGTTTTTGGTATATTTTGCAGTCCAGGCGGTGCAAAGTGTATGGACATATTATACTATTCAAAAATTTCATTGGAGTAACGACGTCGTTGGGTATTCCCTTGCTTTTGTTGGATTAATGATTGCGATAGTACAAGGCGGTTTAATAAGGATCATTCTGCCAAAACTGGGAAATGAGCGAAGTATCTGGGTTGGCCTGCTGTTATACGCTATTGGTCTTGCATTCTTTGCATTTGCATCAAAAGGTTGGATGATGTTCGTTATTTTGGTTCCATACTGCCTGGGCGGTATTGCCGGACCTGCATTGCAGGGATACATGAGCAATAGCGTGCCCGCAAATGAACAGGGCGAACTACAGGGGGGCCTAACCAGCCTGATCAGCATTAGCTCAATCTTCGGCCCGTTAGTAATGACAGAATCTTTTTATTATTTTACCAAACCAAACCCTTTTTTTCAATTTCCCGGGGCGCCTTTTGTTTTAGGCGCAGTGTTAATGCTTGCCAGTACTTTTTTAGCCATCAGGAGTTTTAAACGGAATTAGCTTTGGTTGATTAAGTTGAATTAATGAGTATGTTGTGCCGATTTGATCATAAATTAACGTATAAAAGTTTTTATTAGTAACTTAATTAACTCAATCTAACTTAATCAACCCAATCAACTACTAAATATGCCCCAACCCAAACAATCCGCAGCATTAAGCTTTATATTTATTACCATTTTTATTGATGTGCTCGGTTTGGGTATCATTATTCCGGTGCTGCCGAAGTTATTGCAGGTATTGGGGCATATTGATGTTAACCGGGCGTCGGAGTATATAGGCTGGCTTACTTTTGTTTACGCTTCCATGCAGTTGATATTTGCCAGTATAATGGGTAACCTGAGCGATAGGTATGGCCGTCGTCCCATTTTATTGATCTCCTTATTCGGTTTTGGGATTGATTACGCAGTTATGGCCTTTGCTCCTACAATTGCCTGGCTGTTTGTTGGCCGTATCATTGCTGGTATCTGCGGTGCAAGTACCTCAACTGCTACTGCATACATTGCTGATGTCAGTACTGGTGATAAAAGAGCCGCCAATTTTGGCCTCGTTGGTGCAGCCTCAGCTATCGGGTTAATTTTTGGTATTGCTTTGGGCGCTTTTCTTTTTGTTATTAATATTAGGCTGCCTTTTATAGCCGCAGGGGGCTTCGCCTTTGCAAATGGCCTGTTCGGTTTGTTCGTGTTACCTGAATCATTAGCAAAAGAAAACCGGAGAAAATTTGAGTGGAGCAGGGCCAATCCGCTTTTATCATTGCAAAGGATTTATAAAAAACAACCAACACTCGCTACCTTGCTGAGCGCTACCGCTATAGTTTATATCGGCCAAAAAGCGGTAGAGTATTTGCTGTCGACTTTCATTTACGAAAAGTTTAACTGGACCCCGGCAAGCGTGGGCTACTTAGGGCTATTCATCGGGTTAGTTTTGTTTGGTATACAGGGAGGTTTGATCCGGTATACAGTCCCAAAATTTGGCCAGCAGAAGAATATTATTGCGGGCCTGATATTTTATGCTTTGGGTTTACTGCTGATAGCGATAGCAGGCAAAGGCTGGATGCTATATTTGTGTATGATCCCTTATTGCCTTGGCGGCTTATCCGGGCCTGCATTACAGGGTTTGGCCAGTGAGAAGGTAGCTAAAAATGAACAGGGCGAACTACAGGGCGCCTTTGCGATATTGAACAGCATCAGCCTCATCATCGGTCCGCTATTGTTTAGCTATGTGTTTTTCTTTTTTACCAAAAAGGGATCAGATGTTTATTACCCGGGTGCGCCCTACCTTTTAGGGGCTATACTAATGCTTGTCAGTACTTTTATAGCAATAAGAAGTTTTAAACGCGCCTGATTTTTGCAATGAAAATTGGTGAAAAGCGGATTAATAGCAACCTGAATTTAAATACCGCTAACGCCGCCCGAAATCACAAACTTCATCATATCTGCCGCACTCTTATCAATTGGCTTTACCTTATCGGCCGATATAATTATGACTTGCCCTGCAAAGGAGTAGGAAAAGGGGAAATATACCGCCACGTCGCCTGGTAAATTTAGTTTGGTGAGGTCACGCTGCACCATAAAGCCGATTTTTTTCAAACCAAATTCATTCACTTCAACAATAACCGGTTCATTGAATTTTTTTTCCTCTCCAACAAATGCTTCGGTAAGATCTTTTATAGATGAATACAGGAATTTAAAGAGGGGTAAACGGTTAAGCCAGCGGTTAAACCAGCGCTTGATGGGCTCAGTCACCACGTTAGTCACCAATATTCCGGCAATCAGAATGAGCACTACAACGTTTAAAATCCCCAGTCCCGGGATATAAATAGGCTTGCCTTTGGCATCAGTCAACAATATGCCGCTTAAGTTAAGCGCGTTATCAATACTTTTTACTGCCCAAAAAATTAAGAGGAAAGCCGCCCCGAGCGGTACAACAATTAACAGCCCTTTAATAAAGTAATTTAAAAGGGCGCCAAATATTTTTTTCATGGTGAATCAATTTCTGCTCATAAAAATTGTTATGGTTTATTGTCAATGATTAACAATTTTTATTTTATCCATGTAAATATAAGGCACTATCCGGGACTATTTTGTAGTAGCATGTTTTTTCTTTTTTTGAGCAATTGACGCCCCCTGTAATAGTAAATATTTCCACAACAAGTAATTGGTTGTTGTAAATAACAAACCCTTGCGCTTTACACTTTCAATTATCAATCGTTGAATTGCTGGCACTATCATTGTAGGTTAATCTAACATTAATTACGTTGCCAACTTCCCGATGATAGGAAAGGAAACAGTTCATTCAATTTAGTATTTACATCTTCCAATTTTAGTCAACATGTTATTATTTTTTAGCCGTTATCTTTGCACCGTTATTGGCTTTGCCATCATTTTATTGATGTTGTACAAAGCGTTCTCCAACCTTGATGATTTTCAGCCGTTAACCGCTATGGAATATTCAGTACCGGCGATAATTTTCATCGGTATTGCTTACAGGTCATACCCTAAAGCGGGAAGGGAAACAAATCGAGCCCAAAAAAGACAATTAAAATCCTGAGCTGCTTGTTTTCAGGATATTACCGGGTTGTTTTCTATTCATAAAAGTAGACACGTTTTACACGCTGGGAAATATTGGTTAAAATTTCATAAGGAATGGTACCGATCTGTTCCGCAAGCGCCTCAATACGCTGTTGTTCGTTAAAAACGATTACCTCATCGCCTTCCTTTACGTCGATCCCGCTCACGTCCAGCATACACATATCCATCGTAATGTTGCCAACGGTGGGTACGAGTGTTCCTTTAACCAGCATTTTACCAACCCCGTTACCAAATGCGCGTAAATACCCATCAGCATAGCCAATCCGTACGGTGGCAATTTTGCCGTTATCAGCAAGTTTGCCACTCCTGTTATAACTTATGGTATCCCCATTTGCTATTTTTTTTACCTGCGATACACTCGTTTTTAAACTGGCTATGGGCTGCAGGCCGTTTTCTGACGCCGGTGTGGCGGCGTCTATCCCGTACAGGCCGATGCCCAGCCGTACCATATCATACTGAGCGTTTGGCCACCTCACGATGCCCGAAGTATTGCAAAGGTGTTTGATCACTTTATAGCCCAGGGCTTTTTCAATCTGTTTAAACGCTTTTTCGAAATTATGTACCTGCGTTTTGGTAAAATCATCATGCGCCTCAGCGTCACTTGCTACCAGGTGCGAAAATACTGACCTGATGTTTACATACCTGTTTTCTTCGAGCAAATCGCACAGGGTTTCCACCTCAAAATTCTCAAAGCCAAGACGGTGCATGCCTGTGTCAATTTTTAGGTGAACAGGGTAATCCAAAACGTTTTGCTGCCGGGCATATTTAATATAATCATCAAACAGCCCAAAGCTGTAGATCACCGGTTCCAGGTTGTATTCTGTTAATTTATCAAAAGCCGAAGCTTCAGGATTAAGTACCATAACCGGCAGGGTAATGCCTGTTTTTCGGAGTGCTACCCCTTCGTCGATATAAGCAACAGCAAGGTAGTCGACCTTGTTATACTGCAGGATATTTGCTACCTCAAACGTACCGCTGCCATAGGAGAATGCCTTTACCATTGCCATTACTTTTACCCCAGCCTTTAATTTACTGCGGTAAAAATTAAGATTGTTGATCATAGCATTCAGGTTGATCTCCATTACCGTTTCGTGCGCCTTTTGCACCAATGCACGGCTTATACTTTCGAACTCAAAACTACGCGAGCCCTTTATCAGAATGGTTTCTTCTTTAAAATTAAGCGCACGGAGGTGTTGCAGCATTGACGGCGTATCCTGGAAAAAATGTTTGTCGGGTATGTCAAAATCTTCCTGGTATTTGCTGAGCGCTTCGCCTACACCAATAAATTTATCCACGTGTTTGGCCTTCATCATTTCGGCCACCTGCCTATACAGAACATCAGGCTGCAAGCCCGACTGGAATATGTCAGATAAGATCAGTGTTTTTTTTGTATGCTGATTTTGCTGGTTCAAAAAATTCAGGGCAATTTCCAGCGATTGTATATCAGAATTATAAGAATCATCTATTACTGAACAATCATTGATGCCTGTTTTTAATTCAAGCCGCATGCTTACCGGGTTAAGGTGTTCTATCCGCTTGTCGGTTTCTGCCGCCGAATAGCCCATAGCCAGCATTACGGCCCAGCAAATGATCGCGTTCTCAACGGAGGCTTCATCCATAAAGGGGATAAGGCATTCAATTTCTTCCTCCTTGCACCTGGCCCTTAAATAAGTATTCCGTTTAATAACTGTTTCGCTGAATACATACAGATCCGCCTGTTTAAATTTAGTGCTCCAGGTAAAACAATCCTTAACCGTGATGTCGCCTTTAAAATTGATCAGCTGTTCGTAATTATGGATCAGCAGGTGGCAATTCTTAAAAAGCAGCAGCTTTTCTTTCACTTTTTCATCGTGGCTTTCAAAACCTTCATCATGAGCTGTACCAATATGTGTTAATATCCCAATGGATGGTTGGATGATTTTTTCGAGCCTTACCATCTCGCTCCGGGTGGATATACCTGCTTCAAAAATCCCGAGATTGTTTTTTTTGTTGATTTGCCACACGGAAAGCGGCACGCCTATCTGCGAATTATAGCTTTTAGGGTTGCGCACGATGTTTTTATCCAAACACAATAACTGGTAAAGCCATTCCTTAACAATAGTTTTGCCATTGCTGCCCGTTATGCCTATTACTTCAAGGTTGAAACTACTACGGTGATAAGCCGCCAACGTTTGCAAAGCCTGCAGCACGTCGGCTACAATCAGGAAGTTGGCCTCGGGCATTATCAGTTCCGGGCCTTCCTTTACTACAAAATTGCGTACCCCGGCTGCATAAGCTTCCGCAATGAATTCATGCCCGTTCCGGCGGCCGCTCAATGCGAAAAACAAGCCTTCGGCGGCATTACTGATCCGCCGGCTGTCGGTAATCAGCGAACTGATGTTATACGCTTTTACAATATTGCCGCCGGCGCCGATGATTTGCTGAATTGCCGAAATAGGGTATTGATTACTGAACATGGTACGAATTTGCTTATATTTCTGCCAATAGAAGAATTTTTAACGAATTTTGGTTTTAATGAAAGTGGCAAAAACAAAAATAATTTTGGACGAAAAGGCAGCATACGCCAAAGCAGAGCATTTTTGCGCTTACCAGGAACGTGCCCAGCAGGAGGTAAGGGATAAATTGTATGAATATGGCCTGCACCAAAGCGCTGTTGAAAATATTGTCAGTACGCTGATCACTGAAGGATTTATCAATGAGGAGCGTTTTGCCAATGCCTACGCACGGGGTAAATTTAACCAGAAAGGGTGGGGGAAGATCAAAATAAAACAGGGATTGAAGTTTAAAAAAATACCCGACGTTTTGATAAAAAAAGCACTACTGGGCATACCTTATGACGATTATATCCAGATGCTGCAAAAGGTATTGACGAAGAAAGTGGCCCAGGTTACCGAAAAGAATGCCTATAAGAGAAAGTATAAATTACAGCAATACGCGTTAAGCAGGGGGTATGAGGGCGATATTATTGCGGATATTTTGAAAGAATTGGTTGGTTAAATTGATTTAATTGGATTATTTTGAAGGTTTTTTTAGTGTTTTTGGGGAGTATTTTAAATAATTCAAAATATTTATCATTTTTTTTATTCCCCTAAGGTTTTTATTTACAATAACTTAATCAACCTGATCTAACCCAATCAACCGCTCACCAATCACAAAAACAAAAAAAAGTAAAATTATCCCTTGCAGAATATTCATTTCTGGCTATATTTGCACTCCGCTAAGCGAAAAAGAAATTTAACAAAGCGGAGTTCTTAAAATTGCGAAAGTAGCTCAGTTGGTAGAGCACGACCTTGCCAAGGTCGGGGTCGCGAGTTCGAATCTCGTCTTTCGCTCAAATCCCTTCCAAAAGAAGGGATTTATTGTTAAAAGGTTTATATAACTGCTTAACAAATGGCCACGCTCAGATGGTGGAACTGGTAGACACGCAGGACTTAAAATCCTGTTCCCGTAAACGGAGTGCGGGTTCGATTCCCGCTCTGAGTACAATTAGAATCGAACAAAAAGCCTGGTACGAAAGTGTCGGGCTTTGTTGTTAATAGGCGGGTTTGATTCGGGCCGGCGGTGCACAGAATTTCGGGATGACGAAAAGTTGGGGGATTATATAATTAAGCATAGATAATTGCAGGCCTGAAGAGGAAGAATGAGGTATCTCTAAGACCTCTGGAAGTAGCCCTGAAAGCCTTGATCTTGGCGTTAAATTTTTTTACAGACCATACCTGCTTCAGCCAGCCTTTCGCAATCGTCTCAGTTTATCCAGGTAAAATATAACTTCCTCATCACTCACCTCATTAAAATTTTCATAAAAAGCGCCAACCCCATAAAACTCTTCCGGAATTAGTACCGCTACCACTTCATCCACCTCATTTGATAATTTTTCCACAGCTTCCTTTGATGCGACCGGAACACCAATGATGATTTTACCGGGCAGGCTTTTCTGTATCAGTTTTATCGTACCCAGTATTGTGTTGCCGGTTGCCATACCGTCATCAATTATAATCACTGTTTTCCCTTTTATATTCTCCTGGATTTTGTCACCCATGAATTTTTTGTACATTTCTTTCAGCCGGGCGCGTATGGCCACCAGTTCCCGTTGAATATATTCTTCCGAAACGCCCCTGTGAGGCGTCACAAAATAATCGAAAAGGCTTGCTGCACCAATGGCATATTCTTTTTGCATTGGGTGCCCAATCTTTTTGGTAAGTATAATGTCAAGAGGAAAGCCTAATTCCATGGCAACTATATAGGCCAGAGGCACACCTCCCCTTGGTACAGCCAGCACAATTCCAGGATCGTTCTGGTATTTTTTGAGTTTGGCGGCAAGTAGCCGACCAGCCTCGGTTCTGTCTTGAAACATCGCTTTCAGCATTAATTTTTTATTTCATATGTCCTTACACCATGATCGCCGGTATATGATTTTTGAACCAATCAGCGGCCAGTTCTCCAACTTTTTCCAGTTTACCGGGTTCTTCAAATAAATGGGTGGCATCTTCAACTATCTCCAATTTCTTTTCGCAATCAAGCTCTTCATAAGCGCTGCGGTTTAATTCCAGCACCTGAGTATCTAAACTCCCGACAATTAAAAGCGTTGGAGCCTGCACGGAAGGTAAGTCTTCCATGGCCAGGTCGGGACGCCCGCCCCTGCATACCACAGCAAATATTTCCGGTAGCGTTGCCGCAGCTTTCAACGCTGATGCGGCGCCGGTGCTGGCGCCAAAATAACCAATGTTGAGATTTTTTGCTGCAGGCAGCATTTCAAGCCAAACGGTTGCAGCCTCCAACCGCCTTTTAAGCAGATCAATGGCAAACCGATTATAATAGTTTTGGTCCTCTTCAGGGGTTAAGAGATCAAACAGCAAGGTGCCGAAACCATTCTCCTGCAGGTATTTGGCTACATGCTGATTGCGTTTGCTAAACCGGCTGCTGCCGCTACCGTGCGAAAAGATAATGATGGCCCTTGCATTTTGAGGTATAAATAATTCGCCCTTTAGCCTTATGCCATTGGCAGGTATACTTACTTCATTTTGATATTTTATTTCCATCACAATAAATTATTAAAATCAATAAATAACTCAATCCTCAAACTCGATACATGGCCAACTTTATGCCATATAAGAAAAGCGTCCGCTTAGACATAACCCGAAATATCCTAAGAATGCAGGGATGTTTTCATGGTAGTTTTTTAGCCTAACAAAACTAATTGCACATTTATTTAATATTCATGATACCAATCATATAAATAGCTGATTGTCATCATATAATATAAAGAATAAATGTTTTTACTTTATACTATTTATAATTGACCGGGATCGTAGGTCTTCAATAATTACCCGGGAGTCACGTAAAAACATTCAGAGGATTCTTACGGCCTAAGCAAAATAGGACGAAACATATTTACCATGAGACATTACATAGCTAAAGAAGCACCATTGGATGAAGCCGGTACAGTAAATTCATTAAAACAGCATTCATATCCACTGAAAAATACAACAGATCTGCAACCATTACTTGACCGTATTGGTGATGCAAAAATTGTAATGCTTGGCGAAGCCAGCCATGGCACACATGAATATTATACCTGGAGGGCCCAGATATCGAAGAGATTAATCGAGGAAAAAGGGTTTAACTTTATTGCGGTAGAAGGTGACTGGCCCGATTGTTACCGGTTAAACCGTTTTGTAAAAGGTTATGACAATGCCGGCCAAAGTCCATTTAAGGTATTGCATGAATTTAACCGCTGGCCCACCTGGATGTGGGCCAATTGGGAAATAGCTGCCCTTGCCGAATGGATGCAAAAACACAATTCAGGACTGCCGGCCAATAAAAAAGCAGGATTTTATGGGTTGGATGTTTACAGCCTGTGGGAAAGTATGGAGTATATTATGCAATACCTGAAAAAGACAGACCCCGCGGCTTTGAGGAAGGCCGAAGAAGCTTATCGTTGTTTTGAGCCATACCGGAAAGATGAAGGCCGTTCATATGCGTATGCCAGCAGGTTTGTACCGGAACTTTGCCAAACTGAAGTAGTGAATTTGTTGAAAGAGATTCAGCGAAAATTGCCGCAATACAATACCGATCATGAAAATGTATTCAGCGCTGAACAAAATGCATTGGTCGCTGTAAATGCAGAAAAATATTATCGCGCAATGATTGAAGGCGGCCCAAACAGCTGGAACATCCGCGATAAGCATATGGCCGGCACATTAAACCGTTTGCTGACTTTTCATGGCGAAAATGCCAAAGCAATAGTTTGGCAGCATAATACTCATATTGGCGATGCAAGGGCAACTGATATGGCTGCAGAAGGTATGCTTAATACCGGCGAACTGGCGAGAACACAATATAAAAATAAAAATGTGGTATTGGTTGGCTTCGGTTCTTACCAGGGAACGGTTATGGCAGGCCACAGTTGGGGAGCGCCGATGCAAGTCATGCAAATGCCCGAGGCCCGAAAAGAAAGCTGGGAATATTTTTTGCATAAAGCTGGGGATAATAACAAATTGCTGATAATGAATGATTTTGAAGGGAACGATATGCTGACGGAAAATCATATCGGGCATAGGGCTATCGGCGTGGTTTATAATCCTGCACACGAACGCTATGGGAACTATGTACCTACAATAGTACCTTTACGCTACGATGCATTCATTTACCTGGATAAAACAAGCGCCCTGCACCCGTTGCATATTAAACCCGATGGGCACCAGATACCGGAAACGTATCCGTTCGGAGTGTAAATATAAGCCCCATTCGCGTACTTTATCCTTTTCGTGCGAAGCGGCGATTTTTTACCCAATCTTTAGCACGACTTATACCTGTGGCGATAGCTATTCCTTCATCCGTATGGCCGTCTTCAAGGATCGCATTGGCTATTTCAATAGCTTTATTCCTGATCGCAACTGGTAGGTTTTTCATCGACACAGGATAATTGTATTCATTCCACGGCATGGTAAAAAGTTTTTATAGCAATTTTTGCAATCCAAAATTACTTTAGTGAAACCTACGTATTTAATATCTTTCTTCAGAAAACCGGGTTTTTGAAGAAAAAGTGAAAGACAATAAAAATGATAAACAGTATTAGTAAAACCAATAAAAGTAATGGGTACGGATTCATCGTCCCATTGTCCCTTCGCCTTAACTTTGATAAATGTTTCATTTTGTCACCTCCAGCAATGTTTCGTTCTGATAAACAATCAGATAAAAATAGGCTATTCGCGATGGCAATAAAATGACCTCCGACATCATTATTTGTAATATAGATCAATTTTAAAAGATGATAATAAACTTTGAGCCCAAGCATTAGTAAATGCCCATAGGTTAATAAGGGTAAATCCATGGCCCTCCGCCAGGTAGTTGTCAACCAAGATTAAAAACGCTTAAATTCGCTGATTTTACGCGTTTTTGTTTTTTGGTCCTTTCAAATTCAACCATAGTTTCTCAATCTTATCGGGACTTCTTGCGAGACCCATCCGGTATCGCTAAATTCAGGTCTCGCCGGACCAATGAAAGTGTACTATATTGACTTAAAAATCCCCATTTCCAACCCCCTTAATTCGGCCAGCCCCCTTAACCTGCCAATAGCGGAATACCCCGGATTGGTTTTCTTTTTTAAATCATCCAGCATTTGGTGCCCATGGTCCGGCCGCATCGGGATATTTACTTTTCTATCCTGCATCAGCTGTACAATCGTCTTTACCACTTCATACATATCCACATCGCCTTCCAAATGATTGTCTTCGTAAAAATCACCAAGCTCGTTGCGCCTGGTGCTGCGCAGGTGTAAAAAGTGTATCCTGGCGCCAAATTGTTTTATCATTCCGGGCAAATCATTGTCCTTCCTTACACCGAACGAACCGGTACAGAAACAAACACCATTGTTTAATGAAGGAACGGCGTCAGCCAGCGCCTGTACGTCGGCGGCAGTTGATACAATACGGGGCAGGCCCAAAATACTATAGGGCGGGTCGTCAGGGTGAATGGCCATTTTTACACCCAGTTCATCAGCTACCGGGATAATCTGGCGAAGAAAATAAATTAAGTGTTTACGTAAGGTGCTTTCATCAACGCTACGGTAGGCATCCAAAGCAGACTGAAACTGTTCCAGCGTAAAACTTTCTTCGCTGCCGGGTAAACCGGCGATAATATTTCGCTGTAGTTGCGTTTTTTCTTCCGTTCCCATCTTTTCAAACCGTTCACGCGCACGTTTTATTTCTTTAGCCGAATAGTCTTGTTCTGCGTTTTTCCTTTTTAATATAAACAAATCAAAAGCCATAAATGCTGCTTTTTCAAAAAGCAGGGCCTTCGATCCGTCTTCAACCGTATAAGCCAGGTTGGTGCGCGTCCAGTCGAGCACCGGCATAAAATTATAGGTAATAATATTGAGGTCACATGCTGCCAGGTTGCGGATAGTTTGTTTATAATTTTCAATATACAAACCGAAATCCCCGGTTTGGGTTTTTATTGCTTCGTGTACCGGCACGCTTTCAACCACATTCCAAACCATCCCGGCTTTTGCTATCAGGTTTTTGCGCTGGTTGATTTCGTCGATCTCCCAAACTTTTCCGTTAGGGAGATGATGCAAAGCGGTTACCACACCTGTACACCCTGCCTGTCGCAGACTGGCCAACGAAACCGGATCATTTGGCCCGTACCAGCGCATGGTATGTATCATTTTAAAACCGGAAGGTTTGTTGTTTTCCATAGCGTTTATATAATATCAAAATTAGTAGTCAATCCCGGTTTAACATGATGTTTAAAGTTTCACAACAGCTGGCAAATATTTGGCGATAAGGTCTTCATAATACGGCTTTAACTCCGATACGACAGGCGCAACCGGGCTCTTTGAGTACAAATCATACGGATTAAATTTATCTACCCATTTAAACATTCCCTGGTCATGCGCGCTTAATAAGTGATCGTATTCATGCTCACGGTGCTGCGAATAAAAAGAGTGATACCGGATCATATACAAGGCAGGCTCCGGCAGGTAATCTTTAGTGATATGATACAGGTACTCATCATGCCCCCACGACATATGGATATTATCCAGTCCGCATTGGTGCGAGTAAACGCCGTATTTGGTATTATATCGTTCATCGTAAGTATCCGGGTTATTTGCAAAAAATTCAGGATAAACGATTTTGTCAGAAAATTTACACCCAACCGGGAACGAGTCGCCTACCACATTCCATTGCGGTTCGCCAAACAAGCAAAGCACTTTTCCCAGGTCATGAATAAAACCGGTGAGTACAAACCAATCGGGGTGCCCGTCGGCCCGTATAGCTTCAGCGGTTTGCAAAAGATGCTGAAGCTGATCTAACGATGTATCCGGATCTGAGTCGTCAACCAGGGTGTTTAAATATTCCATTGCCGACCACCAGGGCATTTCTTTCTTATCAAACTTTAAAAAATTAGCTTTTTTGGCCAACACGTTATCATACGTCTGATATTTGTGATTGAGCCGGTAAAACTCACGCACACCATCTATTTCGGGACTATCATAGTTCCTGAATTCCTCCTTGGTTTTTGCAGGCACGCCGGGTTCGGGGTATCTTTTAATTACATCTTCGTCCCAATTTTCCAGGCTGGACAAAGGCGACATTTCTTCTTTGGTTAGCTTCATCATGGCTTTAGTAATTTAGTGTTATTGGTTAATTCTTCTTTTTTACCTTAGTAGTATTTATTTAAAGGCTTTTAATTATGTTATGTTTTTTTTTGCCGGGTATCCTAATGTTTTCCAGCTTTAGCCTGCTTACCTTATTTAACAATATCACCGGCTGCGTTTTCAGTTGCGGAATACTAAGATAATGTAAATCAAGCCCGTTTACATCATCGGCAACAAAAGCCGGACGATAATCAGCTCCTTTGCAGGTAAGTACCATATTTTTTATCTTGATACCATCAGCATGGCGAATGTAAAAACCCCAGGCCGGCAACTCGCCGAACATAGAAAACTCAGGGTAATCCGGTATTTTTTCGGGCACTTTTTCAAGCGTATCTGCTCCAAAATAAGCCAGTGTTTTATCAGCGCCACCCTCGTAATTAATAGTGATGTTTTCAAGAGTAATGTCTTCTACGCGGCTCCCCGGAATCCCGGTAATTGAAGAAGGAAAAACATTATGCGGAATGCTCACAACGGGGCCTTCTATCGGGTAACCTGCATCGGGCTTGCCTGCAGGAACATCAACCGTTACATTACCGATATACACCCTGCGCAATATCCCGGCGGGGGCTTTTTTATTACGGCGGCCAAGTCTTATCACAATGGCATTACCCGTATTGGTTGCAGTAATGCCGCGGATGTCAATATCTTCGAGTACTGCGCCGTCAACTGTTTCGAGGGCTATGGCGGAGCGGTAGGTATCGTAAACACTGATGTCCCTGATAGTGATTTTTTTAAACCCTCCAAAGGAAGCAGTTCCCAGTTTTATCGCACTGGCACTTGAACGCACCCTGCAATTCGCCACATAGACATTTTCACAGGCGCTGTTTGAGTCTTCCGATTTAAGGCAGATGCCATCGTCAGCAGCATTAATAAAACTATTGGTAAGCTTTACGCTTTTACAGTCAACAATGTCTATCCCATCGTTATTCCAGTAGGTAACACTTTCCACGTGCATGCTATCAATTATCAGGTTTGTGCAGCCCTTATAGTCCTGTATCCAGCACAGGCCATTTTTTATGGTTATATTTTTGATTTGTATGCTGTCGCAATTATCAAATTGAATAAGTTTTGGGCGATTATCTTCGGTCGGGCGCATCTGGTGCCAGGGGTTTATCTTGCGCCATTCAGTATCCTGTAAGGTGCCTGCATTTAAACGACTATAAATATCTTTTAGCAAATCAGCACCCTGTCCATCAATAGTCCCCTTGCCAGTTATTGCTATATGATGCTGATGGCTGGATACGATAAGCGGAGACGCATTACCCGGCCCATAATCGGCCCTCAGGGTACTGCCAAGCAGGAAAGCATTTTCATCCAGATATAATTCAATATTTGACCGAAGCGTAATCACTCCGGTAACAAACCTGCCCGAAGGAACCAATACCCTGCCGCCGCCATTGGCCGAAGCGTCATCGATAGCTTTTTGAATTGCATTAGTGTTATTGATTTTACTATCCGCCACTGCACCATAATTGACGATGTTATAGACTTTTGTCTGTGCCCGCACACTTATGCTGATAAAGGTGCACAAGGAAACGGCCAGAAATAATTTAAAAAAATATTTTAAGTACATAACAGGCATAATCGACTAAACTTTTAAAAATAATTTATTGCGGTACAAAAGGTATAAAAAAATAAGCTGCGCCAGCGTAACACTCGCCGCTGTCCATACTGCCTGCCATGCCGGCGGCGTTAAGTGGACAAGGCCGCCGAACAGATAGTCCGCCGTATGACCGAAATTAAGCAATCCTTCTGAACATAAATAAATAAGAATTGAATTGGCGCCTATCCACACAAAAGGGACTGCCCATTTTTTCAACCCGGCGGCATCAATAATAAGATAAAATACCGATAAAAAAATCAGGCTCCAGCCGCCCACATACAAGACGAACGAACTTGACCATAAACGTTTATTGATGGGAAATTCAGGGTTCCATAACCAGCCCAGTGCAATTAAGGCCAGCCCCGCAGCAAAGAGCAGTAAGCCTTTTTTTAGCATAGACCAACGGAGAGAATCCCATTTTAAAAAACCGCCGGTAAACACCCCCAGCAATGCCGTACCTATAGCGGGGATAGTGGAAAGTATCCCTTCAGGATCATGGATCTTATCATGCAGCCTGCCCGGCAGCAGCAACGTGTCGATATACGATTCGAGCGAGCCTTGCATGGTTAGCACGCCCGCGCCATATCCGGGTACCGGGATAAACATCATTGCTGCCCAATAGCCCGCTAAAAGCCCTGCAAGCCATACTATCTGCCCGCGAAGGTTGAAATTAAGATAGATGAGACCGGCAAAAAACCAGGCCAGGCCAATACGGCCAAGCACACTGGCAAAACGGGTGTTTTCATAGCCATTAAATTTAAGCGCACCGTTTACAACCATTCCAAGGATAATGAGTATCAAGGTGCGCCGAAGCATGGAAATATAAATAGCTTTTTTTGCTTTTGAAGGTAATTGATCCGCCGATTGCACCCCTGCTTTTATCATTTTATTACTCATAGAATAAGGCATAGATACGCCTGCAATGAATAGAAAAAGCGGAAAGATCATATCATAAAAAGTAATGCCATTCCATTGTGTATGGTGCAGCTGGCCCGAGAACCATAACAGCACAGGCCATTGGGTCACCTTTGCCAATGTATGTATAATCTGCTCGCCGCTCATGATCCAGAACATATCAAACCCGCGAAGGGCGTCGAGGGATACCAATCGTTTAGCGGGTAACGGGGTGGATTGTGCTGTCATTTATATTTCTTTTGTTACTCGTAAGCCGCGCCAATCAGCTTGCGGTATTTGTTGTACAGCGTATTCGCCTGTTTTACACTATTGCCGGTGGACTTTAAGGGATAGTTTTTATGGGCGTTTGCCCATTGCCATTCCCATTGGCTTACTGACTTGTCAAAGCCTTTCAGATCAGCCTCCTTGCCCTGTTGAAGAGCATCATTCAGCAGAGCGAAAAACTTCTCCCACCTTACTTTATAAAAATCGTTGAGCAAGCAACTCCATTGCCTGCATGAGTACTCATGCAGCGGACTGTTTGCATCTCCCCAAAGTGTGATCAGGTCGCGGGCGTTCCGTTCGTAAATGTCTTTTTCGGCTATTGTATTGCCCTGTTTACGGGCATCGGCCAGCCAGGGGCCTAATAAAAAATCCTTTCGGGTAGCTAACAGGGTGTCCATATCGCTGATGAGCCGCAGGTATTGGCTGCTATATTTTTTAAAATCAGCTATATTTTTTTGGCGGTAAGCAGTTACCCACCTGCTTTGCAGGGGTAAAGCATAATTGGCAAGTGCTTGCCGGGTTACATCCACCAGGTCATAACGGAAGCCATCACTGTTGCTACATACCGGAGCAGCTTTTATCATGGCATCCCAGGCCGGCAAAAAGTCTTTCGGTTTATAATTAAAAGTTGTATGTGTCCATACGGTATTTGAATCAAGTGTCGGGCGACCTGTTATAATAGATTCCGACCCGTCCCGTATGATATGCCCGCCGCTGTAAACGGTGTTGCGCAGTACTTTCCAGGCTTGCGCTGTATATTTATTGTAATGGCCATACCTGTTCAATTGGTATTGTTTTAGCCACTCATCAAGGTTGATGGGTTTATCCTGCCATATATTAGCCGTCATTAATTCATAAAGCACCGGGTTTTGTTCTATGGCTTCCATAGTAAGCCCGATACCTGCTAATCTTTTTGATTCGGGATCAGCAAGAGCCGAAGCCGGGCCATCAGCCACCTCATTCATCCGTCCAAAAAGAACAATGTTACCGCCAAAATTGTGCAGCATGTTCCAAATCCAGGGTTTGCCGTAAAAGGCTTCGGTGCGTTTCCAAACCGGTTGAATTTCAGCTGCCAGATCCAATACGATCATGTGGTCGTTGGGCACTGCGTCAAGCAGGGCCTTTACCTGCGGTTGTTTCCAGAACTTTCTGTCGCTGTAAAACAGCCAGCCCTGCATCACCCAGGTAGCTTTTGGGTCAGCTTTGCTCATGGCCTGGTATACCCTTGAACTTAAAGCCGAAAGGTAAGCAGTATCGCTGGTTGGCGGTTCGTTTTCGTTAAAGGTATCGGCAGAATATAAATGGTCTGTCCCGTAAAGCACGGTTTGTGTTTCGATAAACCTGCGCCCTATATCCGCAAAAAGAGGGTCTTCTGTATCTAATATATACGTATCGGCAAAGCCGTTATTCCAATTGGTTTTTTTAAGTTTTGAGGTCGGGAAGTGCTTCTGAAATGATGGGGGAACATGCCCGGTAAATGATTGCAGGATGGGTTTCATTCCCAGGCTGCGTTCGCGCTGCAATATTTTTAGCTGTAAATCGCGGTGGCTCTCCATCCAGCTAAGGGGCAGCGGACCGCCCCAGCCGTCCAGATTGCCCATCCAGAACCACGAAAAGTAGGCCGGGCCGCAAAAAAAATCATTTAAATCGGTATCAGAGAAACCCATGCTTTTATAAACTTCATACCAGGTATATTCCTGCCCGGTTAGCGCCAGGGGCATATTAATGCCGTGCAGGGCCATCCAGTCAATCTCTTTTTGCCATCTATCCCAATCCCACCAGCTCATGCTGTAATTAAAGGTGCAATAGTTAAGGTAATAACGATATTGATAAGGTGTATTTTTATGTACCAATCCCTTAACGGAAGGCAATTTTGGAGGCAGATGAAGATTTACGCCGTTCCAGGTTACCTGGCAATGCGCATAATGAGTAAGGTAATCGTATAAGGCAGATGCTACAGAAACTCCATTGTTCCCTCGTAATATAATTTTGTTACCCCGGCTTTCAATTTCAAAAGCATCTTTTTGTTCCGGTTCAAGCTGTTCGACAACAAAATCAAAAGCCTGTTGCGGAATTATCCTTTTTATGAGTGCCCTGGATGCGGGAATATTAACCTGCGCCAACAAACTACTGTTACTAAAAGCCCATAACGCAAAAAATGCGACGACAAATTTAAAACAGTAGTTGATGCTATATTTTTTCATAAACAGAGTCATTGAACAGGTTACACCAGCACGCCGGTGCCAAACACGCTAATTCCAGTAAAAGAAGTAGAATATGGGCCGGAGCCCATATTCTAAATCAACAAATCAATCTTACTATATTTAGTTCAATAGCCGGGATTTTGTACGAGTTTGCTGTTTAACTGCAACTCGGGAGTTGGTATCGGGAATATCCGCTTATCAGGATTAGCGTCTGTTTTTATTCCCCATGCATTTTCATACATACCATACCGTATCAGGTCATTTCTGCGCCAGCCTTCATCCGCAAATTCCCTTGCGCGTTCTTCAAGTAATGTTGTCAGGGTTACTGTGGTGAAAGGAGTGGCCTTTGCCCGGGCACGCACCTGGTTAACCAATGACAATGGCAGATCGCCATTGGTAGTATTTGCGCCCCGCAGTATTGCTTCTGCTTTTTCCAATAAAATATCTGCATACCTGAAAAGCGGCACATCATTGCTTTGGTTTCGTGTCGGTGCAAGGCTGTCTGGATAAAACTTGTTATTCCGGTAACCTTCTTCGTTAGCAAGTTCATCATTGCCAATATCAAACGTTGATGGGTTTCTCCAAACAATATTAGGGGTAAACTCCAGCTGATGTACTACAGTAGCATTGGGATTGGGGCCGCTGTAACTGGCGTCGAGCCCGATATTTGTAGTTGTGATGTTAATTGGCGTGCCATCAAAATAATATTGTTTTCCGGTGAGGTATTGGCCGTTACGAATATCATTAGGATCATTAAAATAAGCATAATACGACGGATAAGTATAAACCGGACCATCTGGAGTATAAGGCATACTGTATTTTTTTGCTAAAGCCGGGTGTAAGGTCCAGCGGGCGTAATACATCGCCTGCGCATAAACCCCGTCATACGGAATAGCATAAATAAAGTCTTTTATCTGGGGGCCGTTGTTAGGCTTAAACATCCCCAGGTAATCGGCATCTAAACCATATTGGCCGCCTTTTATAATATTATCGCACATTGTAACACAATCCTGAAACCGGGCTGTGCCTGTATAATAAGCTGCATTCAGGTACATTTTAGCCAGTATAGCATAAGCTAGGTATTTGGTAGGCCTGCCGTAAGTTGAAACCCCAACTGTACTGCTAAGATTTGGGATTTGGGTCAGTAATTCGCTTTCGATAAAGGCAAAAACCTTTGCTCTTGATTGGGTACCCAAATTGGTTGTATCGCCAAAAGTTGTTGTAATCGGCACATTACCAAAATTGTCCATCATGAAATAGTAGCTCATCGCCCGCATTGTTTTTATCTCGGCAACTGTTTGGGTTTTGGCCGCGCTTGCTGGTGCCGCATTAAACAGTGCTAACACCTGGTTACAGGCACTTATAGTTCCATACCCCCATTGCCACATAGTCTCGAGATTGCCGTTATCGCCGGTGTAAGTATGTAGGTTCAGTGTAGAATAATTGCCTCCATCAAACCAGTTTCCGCCACGGGCCACTAAAACCTCCATATCAGTACTCAGGTTTTCAACTAACCACCACTGACGGCCGGGGGCTCCGCGGAATGATGTGTAAATTGGCCCGGTAGCTGCCACAAACTGAGCCGGTGTCGTTGGAAAATTATCCGGGGTAAGTGCAGAAACAGGTTTTACGTTCAATTTAGTACATCCTGACAGGTATACTGCGCCTGTACACAGAGCAATGATGCTCAAAAACATATATTTTTTAAAACTATTCATCTTGATTGATATTAAAGGTTTATAAATCTACTTGCAGGCCGCCAAGGAATGTGCGCGTTTTCGGATAATAATTATTCATATCGACACCAACAAACTGACCGCTTGCCTGCCCGTTAAGACTCAAATTCAATTCCGGGTCTACCCCTTTGTATTTGGTAATGATGAACAGGTTTGTACCGGTAACATACAGGCGCAGTCCGTGGATATAGTTTCCTTGTATTTTAAACTTGTAGGCCAGTGTTGCGTTACTTAACCTGATAAACGAACCATCTTCGAGGTAACGGGTTGAATATAAGTTTGCGTTTACATCCGTAACAGGTTCACTAAGGGTTATTGTCGGAACATTATGGCTTGATGCCGAAGATGGTGTGTTAAAATCTGCCAACGAAGCGTCCATTATCTTATTACCACCCTGTCCGCGGAAAAAGAAGTTTAAACTGAATTTTTTGTAGGTAAAGGTATTCCCCCAGCCGAATGTATAAGTGGGCTGCGCACTGCCGGCATAAGTACGGTCGGTACTGGTAGGGGTGGTTGTAGGTTGCCCATTGGCGCCCAGGTAGGTTGACACTCCGTTAGTCATACCAATATATTTAAGGGTATAAAACTCGCCAAGCGGATAACCTTTCTGGATAATCGAAACTGTCGTACCGCTTTGGCCCGGTCCTTCCGGATCGCCTACAAAAATTTGGGACAGATCGTTGCCCAGCGAGGTTATTATGTTTTTGTTAAAGGCGATATTGCCATAACTTTGCCACGTAAATTCCTTCGACTTTACGGGGATGCCAGTTAAACCTATTTCAACCCCTTTATTGTCCATGCTGCCAACGTTCGCAACCGTGGTTCCTATAAAATTTGTTACGGTAGAAACTGGGATGCTAAAGATCATCTGAGTGGTCTTTTTATCATACACGTCGATTGTACCGCTTAACCTGCCTTTCAACAACGAAAAATCAACACCGGCATTCAGTGTAGCCGTTGCTTCCCATTGCAAATTCGGGTTAGGGTTTTGGGTAGGACCTATGGCGCTTATCCAGGTGCCATTAGGGCCATAAAATGAACCGGTGGTGCCATATAAGGTTAAAGGCGTATAAGGGTTAAAACCAATGGCATTACCAGTTTGACCATATCCTACACGAAGTTTAAGATCATCGAACAGGTTTTGCGATTTCATAAAGGACTCTTCACTAACCCGCCATGCGGCAGATACTGCCGGGAAATATCCCCACTGATGACTGCTGCCAAATGAGTTTGAACCATCACGGCGCACCGAAGCCTGTAAAATATATTTACCCGCATAGCTGTAATTTACGCGCGAATAGAATGATATTATCCGCTGGGTCTGATCATAGTAGGTTTGATAATATGGTAGGTTTGTTTGGCCTAAAGCAAGGTTATAATAGCTTGTGGCATCAGAAACAAAGCCTTCATTGCTCACGCCAAAGCCATTACCTGTTTCGGTTTCGTCAAACGAATAACCAACAATGGCATTAAAATTATGCACCTTGTTCCATATATGCTGATAACCCAGGTAGTTTTCAAATACCTTTTTGGTATCCTCATCCTGCGAGCGGGTAGCCACCCCATTCTGGCCAATAGCAAGTTCTGATGCCGAATTAAGATAAGTATTATCTGTTGTGTTCCTGTCCTGGTAAGCCAGGTTTAAATTATAGGTAAAGCCAAAAGGTAATTGCAGTTCGGCTTTGGCGTTGGCCAATAACAGGTTAACTTTCTGCAAATAAGTATTGGTTTCCAATAAGCCTAGTGGGTTATAACCTAACACTAAAGTAGGGTCATTATAAAATGTACCGTCAGCATTATAAACTGCGCGGGTGGGCAGGTATTGTACTGCGGCTCTGAACACATTTGGGTTAGCTCCGTTTGGACTGTACAAAGGAATGTCATTCACAAAAAGATTCTGGTTAGTTATTGAATTGCTTAAGGAGAAATCCAATTTTAATTTATCATTTAAAGCTTTTTGCGATAAATTAAGCCTTCCGATAAAACGGTTCAATCCGCTTGTTTTAACAATACCCTGGTTTTCGAGGTAATTGATACTTCCGCCAAAAACAGTTTTATCAGTGCCTCCGCCAAATGATAAATTGTGATTTGTGGAGAAACCGTTACTGCGTTCAATTTCGTTTTCCCAGTTGGTAGTGCCATTGTTATTTGCGGGCGTTAAGCTTTGGCCGGTTGCTGCTAAAAATGTTTTTAACTGAGACGCGCTGGCTACCTTAAACTGATTGGATATGTTTTCAGTAGCTGCATAAGCATCGTAATTCATTCTTAACTGGCCTGGCTTAGCTCTTTTTGTTTCAACAATAATAACACCGTTGGTTGCCCTGCTGCCATAAATAGCTGCCGCAGAAGCATCTTTTAAAACAACTATTGAGGCAATATCTGCCGGCGCTATAAGGTTGATATCCGCATCCGGCACACCATCAATAACATAAAACGGGGATGCCCCGTCTGCCCTTACCGTGGATGGCCCTCTGAGCGTAACAGTTGCCTGCCCGTTAGGGTTTCCGTCATTGGTAATATTAAGGCCTGATACTTTGCCTTCCAGCAAGTCAGCCGGAGTGGCCACAACACCTGCGTTAAAGTCTTCTGCTTTAACAGTGGTAACAGCACTGGTAAGCTGGCCTTTAGTTGTTGTACCATAGCCAACCACTACAACTTCGTTTAGTGCATTTTGGCTTTCAACCATGGTTACAGTAATATTTTTCTCAACGCCTACGGTAATTTCTTTGGTCTGGAAGCCTAAAAAACGAAAGACTAAAATACTCCCCACTGGCGCATTAATCGAGAAAGTACCGTTTATCGATGTTGCGGTTGATACAGTTGTACCCTTTACCTGCACCGTTACGCCGGTTAAAGGATAGCCCTGCGCATCTTTTACAATACCCGTTATTGTATTTGCAATGTTGTTATCCGCTATCGATACCGGATTAAGATCGGGCATACTCGTAACATCCTTTGCCACACCAATAAGGGTCCCCACCATTTTAAATTGTAACTGGGTTTTATCCTGCAATTGCTTTAAAACATCCGGAAGCGGTTGATTAAATGCATGCAACGTTATTGAAGATAATCCATTCAGTACTGTTTCGTCGTACACAAAGGTTACCGTACATTGCTGTTCAATTTCATTAAAAACCTGTTTTATATTTGCTTTCTTTAAGTTGAGGTTGATGTCCTGCGCCCGCGTTTCATGGGCCATCAACAGGGTGGTGCAACACATTTGTACGCAAATAATTATAGTAGAAATGCGCATACATTTTCTAAGTAAGGGCAATGATTTGCCGTAAAAATTAATCATATTTGTATTGGTTTAATTAGTTAAACTATAGCCTCCTGTTCATGGGTCTCAAGCATGTGTACAGTGGCTGTTTCAATCATTTCCGGGAACATTTGCTGTGTTCCCGGTTACTTCCCCCTCTGGCTGCCAGGCGGGGAATTATTTTTTAATAATTACTGTACTGTCATTAGGCATCTCATATTTAAAGTGTTTGGTGAAACTTAAAACTTCAAGAATATTATTTAGTGGTTGTGCATTTAATTTGATAGATATGTGCTGATCAAGCAATTCCGGATCCTCCACATTAATTTTGGTATTATATTTTCGTTCCAGTGCTTTAAATACCAGGTCGAGATTTTCATCATCAAAAACCATGACATTTTTACGCCACGAATCAATTGCTTCAGCTTTAGTAGTGCCCTTAACAAGATCATCGGTGGCATTATTTAAAATAATCTGCTGAGCGGGCAAAAGCATAATTGCCGGTTTATTTATGGCCCCGCGCACGCTAATACCTACTTTTCCCGTCAATACACTTACCCTGGTAATCTTTTCATTTTTGTAAGATTTTACATCAAATGACGTTCCCAGAACGGTGATATTTAACTTGCCTGTCTTAACAACAAACGGATGATCAGCCATGTGCTTAATATCGAAAAATACCTGCCCGTCAACCAGCTCCACAGTACGTAGCTTACCTTCAAACTTTCCCGGATATTTAAATACTGAGCCGGCATTAACCCAAACTGTAGAGCCATCGGGCAAAACTATTTTCTGAATTGCCCCTTTAGGAGTTTTGTTAACAACATAATTTGATTGCGGCTGGTTGTTTTTAAATGCATTACGGTATTGATAGGCGAAAATACCCATGCAGGCAATTAATGCAATTGATGCAGCTACCTGCCACAATTTAATATGCCTTACCCGGGCCGGGGGGGTGAAAGGGGATGTGTTTAAATCTAAATCCTGTGGGTTCAGATCGATTATTTTATCAAAATTTATTGCATCGGCTGAAATGTCTTTTGCTGCTTCTTTAAGATACCAGCTTTCCAGCAGCGCTATTTCGTCAGGAGTACAGATTCCCGCCTTATATTTTTCGAGTAATATTTTTGCTTTCGAGTCCATCGTGGTTTTATTTAAATGTGTACCCACAAAAAGTAACATTTTATAGCAAGACGGATCAGGAAGGCTTTGGTAGTAGAGAGAAATGAAAAATATTTTATTTTTATTACAACCTTTTAAAAAGTTGCTTTAATAAACAAGGATAAATCTATTATTTTATATATAGCCGAAATAACGCGCCGGCAACAAATGCGATGTCGAGTAAATGGAGTTTTACCTTAATAAGTTTTATGGCGTTGTTAATTTGTTTTTTTACCGTTTTGTCAGAAATGTCCAGCCTTGCTGCAATCTCTTTGTGTGAAAGACTGGATTTACGACTCATTTCAAATATAAGGCGCATTTTTTCGGGAAGAAGGGATACCTCCTTTTCTATTTGAAAAGCAAGTTCCTTTTCTCTCATCAACTGGTCGGTAGTAGGCGTACCCTGGTCCAAAAACTCACCAAGCGAAGCCAGATAGGCTGTCTTTATTCGTGTATGAGCGATAATATCTAATATTCTGTTACGTACCGAGGCGTACAAATAAGCCGAAAACGTAGTTTTGAGGCATATTGTACCTGCGCGCGTATATAATTTGGCAAACAATTCCTGAACAACATCTTTTGCCTCATCTTCATCGCGAAGCATTTTATAAGCATGAACATATAATAAGCCCTTATAACGATTATAAAGAAGTTCAAATGCTTGTATGTTACCGGCTTGAAATTCCTGTAGAAGCGCTTCATCAGACAAGCCGGATAACTTTTGAGGTAACATGTTTACAATTGTATCAATTAATTTACACTAATAGGTTAATCACTAATATATAAATAATTTTATTTAACCTAAATATTATTTTTGGAAGGCTATTTAGGCACTTATTATAATCGCCCGAAAGTAGGGGGGGGGCTATAACATCTAAATACCAGTTTACGATGCTAACCTATTTATATTTTGTAATTTATGCAACTAAGATGCTGAATTAATATTAATATAATAATTATCATGTACCGATAATGGCTTGTTAACTAAAGATTAAATCATTATGGCTAATGCAAAATAAAGGTCGAAAATCATTAATGATTTTGCGGTATAGACCCTTATTATAAGCGAGTAATTAAATACTGATGAAGCTATTTCATTGCCGTTGGTGGCGTTGATGAGTACAGAGCGAACGGAGTCGGTGCCGTATCCACTCCAATCACAAATTGGTCCTTATTCATAATCGGTTCTATAATTAGTGTTAAAGTAACACTTATTTTTTTATATAAACAAATAAAATGTAAAAACATTTAAATGATTACATGGGAAGCGCGATAAAGCTGCTAAAGATGAAGTGTGTCCGGATTGGGGATGAAATTCAGAAACGCCTGAAATTTAGCATAATAGTTCTGCATATTAAGTTGGTAATAGTACGCGCCGCGTTTTGATCCTGCTTTATCCTTGTCGTTTAGTTTGATCAGTAAGCCGGTGGCCAAAACTCTTTTGCTAAAGTTTCTTTTATCAATTGCGGTATTAAAAACGCTTTCGTAAAGTAGCTGTAGTTGCGGGAGT
>JARLHA010000008.1 GCA_031292485.1 Mucilaginibacter sp. | reverse complement strand
GCTAAAATCTAATTGCTTACCTTGTTTCATGAGTTCTTGATTTAAAGTGTTCGTTCAATGTTTAATTAATCTACGACCTTTTTTTCAAGAACTCTTTTGCCTTTTTAGGCTATCCCGATTTCATACATACGATCTCTACAACATTCATTTCTTCATCTGCACATCTGAAATCTGCACATCCGCACATCATCAAGTCTGTATAATCCCCACATTAAACGCCTTTTCAATCGGCGCATGGTTGGCCGCTTCAATCCCCATCGAGATCACTTTCCGTGTTTCCAGCGGGTCAATAATACCATCTACCCAAAGCCTGGCCGCGGCATAATAGGGTGTGGTTTGGCTGTTATACCTGTCGGTGGTTTCTTTTAATAACTGTGCCTCCTTTACCGCATCCACTTCTTCGCCCCTGGCTTTTAAACCTGCCGCCTGGATCTGTACCAATGTTTTTGCTGCTGATCCGCCACCCATTACCGCGATTTTGGCGCTTGGCCAGGCGTATATTAAACGGGGATCATAAGCCTTACCACACATAGCATAGTTGCCCGCGCCGTAAGAATTACCTATAACGATGGTGAATTTAGGCACGACAGAATTTGCGACCGCGTTCACCATTTTGGCGCCGTCTTTTATAATGCCCCCATGTTCGGCACGACTGCCGACCATAAAGCCGGTAACATCCTGCAAAAAAACCAGCGGAATCTTTTTCTGGTTGCAATTCATGATAAAACGGGTGGCTTTATCTGCCGAATCTGAATAGATCACCCCGCCAAATTGCATTTCGCCTTTTTTTGATTTAATCACTTTGCGTTCATTGGCTACTATGCCTACAGCCCAGCCGTCAACCCGTCCTAAACCGCAAATGATAGATTGCCCGTAGCCAGCCTTATATTCCTCAAATTCCGAATTATCGAGCAGACGCAACAATATTTCCATCATATCATAGGCTTTCTCGCGGTTATCGGGCAAAATGCCGTAAATATCTTTTGGGTCGAGCTTTGGCGAAGTTGGTTTAATACGATCGAAGCCAGCTTTAACAAAATCGCCTGTCATGCCCATTATATTTTTAATGGAATCAAGGCAGGCCCGATCGTTCGGGTGTTTATAATCTGTAACGCCCGATATTTCGCATTGGGTGGTTGCCCCGCCCAGCGTTTCATTATCCACATCCTCGCCAATTGCTGATTTTACGAGGTATGACCCCGCCAAAAATACCGAACCGGTTCCTTCAACGATCATCGCCTCGTCGCTCATAATAGGCAAATAAGCGCCACCGGCCACACAAGGGCCCATTATAGCCGCGATCTGTACGATGCCCATACTACTCATGATGGCATTATTGCGGAAAATACGGCCAAAATGTTCCTTATCCGGGAAAATTTCATCCTGCAAAGGCAAATAAACTCCGGCTGAATCAACCAAATAAATAACAGGAAGGCGGTTTTCCATAGCAATTTCCTGGGCCCGCAGGTTTTTTTTTGCGGTGATCGGGAACCAGGCGCCCGCTTTCACGGTGGCATCATTGGCCACGATGATACACTGCCTGCCCGAAACATAGCCTATGCCACAAACTACGCCGCCTGACGGGCAACCGCCGTGGTCGGCATACAAACCATCACCCGCAAAAGCGCCAATTTCAAGCCAGGGCTTATCTGCGTCAATTAAATAACTCACCCGCTCGCGGGCAAGCATTTTACCTTTTTCCTTATGCTTTGCAATAGCTTTTTCACCACCACCCAGGTAAATCTTTTTCAGGCGCACGTTCAGGTCGTAAACCAATTGCTTGTTGATGTCTTCGTTCTTGTTGAATTCGATGTCCATTGATAGAGATTAGAGATCGATTGCAAGTTACTGATTAGACGTTAGAGATTACCCGTTGATGAAAAAGTTTTTAACACGGAGAAACGGAGAAGGCGCAAAGTTCGCGGAGGTATTAAAAAAATAGACAAGTCGGCTTAGTGTTCTCTGTGCCTGCTCAGGGATCTCCGTGTTAAAATTTATAAACAGTTTGCTATACGGAAAAATAGGTAAAGCTTCTATTCTCTAATCTTCAGCCTCTAATCACTAAACCGGCCTTCTTTTCACGGGTGATACAGATTTTACGATCGTTTCGCCGTTGATTTCTTTTTTCACGGGTTTCATGCGTGATATTGAATTATCGTAAGCCATTTGCAGCAGTTGTTTGATATCTTCTTCCGGAAAATCAGCTTTATCTTTTACCTTAATATAACGGTAAAGGCTGGCATCGCCCAATAGTATTTTTTTGCGATCAGGAATTTCGGAGCCGCGGTTGAAACCAAAATTCACGTGGTCTTTAAAAACAGCTATACTGCAAAAAACATCGCCGGCTTTATCCGTTGGCGACCAGCCAAATGCCACCGCATTATAATTGTCGTAAATAAGCTCATTTGTACCGGGATAAAGCTCCCAAACAAAGTCTCGTAACCATAAAGCGGCCGCCTTTACATTATCCGGGTATGGGAGCATAAATTTTACAAGGTCGCCAACATTTTCTTTACTCATCAGTATAAAATTAAAATGGGATTAGAAAAAACAGCGGATTAACTTTTTTATATCTTATTTGTATCTTATTTATAAAATTACCGTATAAAACTACACAGATTAAAATAAAAAGTGCCAGGGCGTGCATTCTTAAAATTTACCCCCTTTATAATTTTAAAAAAGCAATAAACAACATGAAGATCAGAACCCCAAAAACAATGGACGACCTCCTTATTAAGAGGAGTTATAATGTTTTGGAAGTTGGCGGCGGCAACCATCCCGATAAAAGAGCCCATATAGTTGTAGATAAATATGTTGATGATAATACGCATCGTTCCGGCGATCTTCAATTGTATAAAAACCAAAAATTCCTGCAGGCAGACGGAGAACATCTGCCATTTAAAGATAAAGAATTTGACTATGTGATCTGCCGCCACGTATTGGAGCACGTAGATGACCCTATCCAGTTTGTGAAAGAACAAGCCCGTGTGGCCAAAATGGGTTATATGGAAACCCCGTCGCTTTTAGGTGAATACATTGCTCCCAAGCAGTCGCACCGCTGGGTAATACAAGACATTGACGATAAATTGGTATTGTATGATAAGGAATTTTTAAAATTTAAACCATGGATGGATTTTGGTGAGGTTTTTCTTTACTACCTGCCAAAAACATCAATCGGGTATAAAATACTGGAGCGTACACATGCCAGTATACTGACCGTAAATTATGAGTGGAAAGACGAAATCGATATCCTGGTAAACCCGCAGGACGAATATTATCTGAACCATTTTATAAAACCCTGGGATGAGGCCATTTGTGATAAACAATTAGCTAAAAGAAGCCTTGGCCGCGAGATCGGGGCGACGATACATGCCATGTTCGATATTATCAGATCGGTTGCTAAAAATAAGCTGGCCAAAGAAAATTATTGACTTTTGTAAAGGAATGAGCTGATATAAATAAAAATAAACTAAAACCACTATGCTCTTTTTATTATCAGCCTATTTGTACAAGTTTCACTTTAAAACAAGGATTGACAGGTTTATCATTTTTTTAAAAAAGTCGTGGTTCTTTGTTTTATCAAAAGCTTTTTCATTTTAAATACGATCATTAATTAATACGACATTTGCCCGGTAGATTAATCTGCCGGGCATTTTTATCAGCTGAAATTTCCGGTCGTTGCCGGCAGAAACTAAAAACCCTTTGGAGGATTTCACTAATGCTTTTGCCAGCTAAGTTACTTTTACGCTCTTTCGGCGGAGTATGTAAAAGATTTTGAGGCAAAAGTCTATATTCGTTCCGTTAAAAGTCCTACATGAAAAAAGCTTTAATTTTAGATCTGGATAATACCATTTACCCTGTTAGCTCAATCCAGGGAAACCTTTTCGGCGAAATATTTCGCTTAATCGATGACGCAGCACATTTAAATGGTCAGGTAAAGCTGGACGCAAAAGAAGAATTAACACGCCGTCCATATCATTTGGTTGCCAACAAATACAACTTTGGGGATGCGTTAAAAGCGCAAGGAAATGACCTCTTAAAAGAAATAACCTATCACCTGCCCATACAGCCCTTTGATGACTATGCGCATATCCGGTCATCGCCGTTAATAAAATTCCTGGTAACCACCGGATTTACAAAGCTGCAATGGAGTAAAGTTAAAATGCTGGATATTGAGAAGGATTTTGCCGAGATCCACATTGTTGACCCCGAATTATCAACCCAAACCAAAAAAGACGTTTTTGCAGATATTTTGAAAAGACACCACTTAAGTACCGATGCGGTACTTGTAATTGGCGATGACCCTGAATCAGAGATCAAAGCAGCAACAGAATTGGGGATTGATACGTTTTTGTTTGATCCCGAAAATAAACACCCCGAGACAACCGCAACTTTTAAATCATTTAATTTAAAAGAAGTGCTTGACGTTCTTTCCTAATCAGGATCTATTTTTCAGAACACTTACCGTAACCAGCAACTGGCCGGTATGCCGCATGGTATGTTCGGCCGCGTGAACGTATAAACCGATCACCGTTGACGGCAGCATCGCCCTCCCTACTCCCCTCGCTTCGGTTAATATAGCTTCATCTGTGTTTTTTAGCTGGGTAATAGCTTTATTAACCTGTGCGTCAAACACTTTTACAAGGCCATCCGCATAAATTAAATGCTCGCCAGGCTTTCCTTCGGCTTTCAAATATGCAAGCTGGGCCGGGCTTAATTGCGCTTGTTTTGCGTAAGTAAAAAGCCTGTCGAGCACACCTGTCAAATGCTGCAGGTGAAAACCTGGTGAGGCAAGTCCGAAAGGCATTTCCCATAATAATTCATCCGGAAAACCAGCCATTAGCTGATCAATCTCCTCTCTTGCCTGCAGCAAAGCATGTGCAACGGGCTGCAATAAAGGCGGAGCATCATCTAATGGCCCCCGGAGCCATACTTCAGATACGGTACTCATTTATTTATTTTTAATGAGTCGAGTTTTCCTTTCAGTTCATCATGGCTTAGTGTACGCGGCATATTATAAACCTGCCTCACCCTGTCGTGTGTGTTATCGGTCCAAAGCCAGCTTGTCCACACCATAAACCATGTCCATTGCGGCTGCACCCCTAAAATTTCGGGTTTGGGCAGTTCGCCGGTTTCTGTAAGGGCTATTGGTTTTCCATTGGCCACTTGCAGCAAGGCATTATAATCTTTTTGCTCATAATCAAAATGATAAACATCAGCACCTAAAATGTCAACATATTCAGGGCCGGGATAATAATCCTTATATTCATAAGCCTCATCAAACGGAATATCCCGTAAACCATTTGCCCCCCAAACCCACAGGAGGTTATTTAAGTGGTGATAATTGGTATACCTGTCGTACATCATCTTCCAAAGCCTGGTGATGCCGTTCGCTCCCTTTTTATTGCCCCACCAAAACCAAACGCCATTCATTTCGTGATATGGGCGCCATAAAACAGTAACGCCTGCGTCGCGTAACTGCTTTAAATAACCAGCAATTACATCAATCTGGGCAAGCCATTTTTTATTCAAATCGGTGCCCGGCGTAACCAGTTGGTTCCAGTCCTCATCACTCATTTTGGCAATTACATTTTTCGAAAACTCATAGGGCGGGTTATCGGTGGGTTTACCCTCGTGCCACATCAGGGTGATCAAATAGCCTTCCTTTGACTTTTCTATCGCCTCTTCAACTATCTTCGGGCCCAAATCTTTATCACCCCAGTTAATAAAATCAGACCCCCAAATAGCAGGGTACTTTCCCGTAATAGCCTTTGCGCTGTCAGAGAATATATCGGGGTCGCTGTTGTAATTTTGCTGACCTGACAGGATATATTTGCCTTTTATGTCGTACAAAAGTTTCAATGTTTTTTTTACGCCGTCGGAAGCGCCCAGATTTACCGGGGTATACTTTTGCGCAACAGCCCAGGTAGCGGGTAACATTACTGTCACAAAAACAAAAGTTAAAAACCTTTTCGCTGGCATATCATTTAGTTTCATATGGTAAATTTTCAAAAATCAGGAGACTGTAATGTTTTCAAAAGTAGTGAAATCTATTTTGATGTTATAGCAAAAGAAAAACAGGATTGCTGTATATTTACCGCCATTAACTATTATGATTAAATTTGTTGCGGCCAGAAAAGTTGCCGCTCCCCTCTTATTATTCGTTCTATCTGCCTTTATCATCACTTTTCAGAGTTGTAAAAAGAAGCGTTCAGAAATAGCAAACATCCTTTATAAAAAAACACACAATAAAATACTGAAGGATTTTACCCCCGAAGGGTACCAGGTAGTTTTTAAACAGGTATTTAATGAAGAAAAGCATAAGCTAAGCCATGCCGGCGTAATTTCAGAATGGTATGGTAACAATCATTATGAACCTGTTTTTGTTTTGAACCATTTATTTAATGGCGACCTGTCAAAAGCGCACGATGATTATTTGATGCATGCTGCCGAACACGGCCTTAGCCCTGAAATATTTCATGCAGATGAACTCGCGGCAGCAATTGAAAAACCGGGAAATATGAGCCATGTAAAAACGATAGATGAAGCATATCATGATATAGCTGACCTGGAGATATCTGCTGCTAATTCCCTGATCGATTACTCAAATGCGCTGCAATTCGGCGTTATCAATCCAAAATATATTTACCAGCGTTATTACATGGCCACCAAACGCCCCGATAATGCGTCGATGTCGGCAGTGTTTAATATTGCCGATATGCAAGGATATCTGGAGGGCCTGCAGCCCAAAGCCCCGCAGTATATTGCGCTGCAAAATGCGTTAAAAAACAACTACGAGGAAAAAGGCTTTACAGGAGAAGAATGCAAAAGGATTATTTTAGTTAACCTGGAACGGCTGCGCTGGAGGAATAAACCTTATGAAAATAAATACGTAACTGTAAATATACCTGATTACACGCTGAGCGTAGTTGACAGCGGAAAACCGGTATTAAAAATGAAAGTTTGTGTCGGTCAGGGCCGGAACGTTGACAACAAAAACACCCTATTGGCGTACAATGACACCTGTAAAGTGGATAAACCAGGTGACCATGAAACCCCTTTGCTAAACAGCTTAATTTATGGCGTTGAAGTAAACCCGGTTTGGAATATACCCCGCAGCATTGCGAACAAGGAAATAATAGTTGAAGCCGCTAAAGACAAATTTTACCTGGAGAATAACAACATTGACGTTTACAAGGACGACAAACTAGTGGAGAATCCGGAAGATATTGACTGGACGAACATTACCAAAGAAAATTTGCCTTACAGCTTTAAACAGGAACCCGGCACATCCAATTCATTAGGTTTAATAAAGTTTATTTTTAATAACAACAGCAGTATCTATCTGCACGATACTCCTGTAAAATGGGTGTTCTCACAAAAAATGCGGGCAGTAAGCCATGGGTGTATCCGGCTGGGCGACCCGAAAGGACTTGCGCAAAATTTGTTTGGAGAAAGCGATAAATTTAAAACGATCTCTGATGATATGCAGCAGGACAACCCCGATCCAACTACCATTTACCTGCCTAAGAAAACACCGGTTTATATTACCTATATCACCTGCTGGGCCGATGAAGATGGTAAACTCCAATTCAGAAATGACGTTTATGGCCTGGATATTGTATTATATGACCATTTGCAAAAAATGCTGCATCCCGGTAAAAGTTAAACCGGAATGCAGCATTTTTAAATAGAAATATTCTTAAAAAAACGCACTAAAGGCTTGCCGTTACATTCCCGGTAACATCAGACGAAATATAACTTGCAGCCATTTGCTCATCAAGGTAGCGTGAATTATAATTTTTGCTGTCACCATTGATAAACAACACTGTTTTGCCTTGTATGGTGTCAATCACCTGGTCAATTACATCGGGTGAAACCGCAGGGCAGCCAAAACTCCGACCCAGGCGACCTTTATGCTCAATAATTCCGGGGTTTACATAATCAGCCCCATGAACCACAATTTCCCTCGTGCGTGCGTTGGTATTAAACCCCGCATCCATGCCATCCAATTTTAGTGAGCGGCCATGATGCCCATAATAAATATCATCTGTTACAAAAAAACCTAAGCTGCTTTGTTTTGAATCTATCCTGTCCGAGAAACGGTTGGGTATATCATCACCGCTCCGTGTGCCATGTGCAACCCAGGTATGTAATATCAGCGCCTTGTTTACCACATCAATTATCCACATCCTTTTATCGCAGCTGGATTTGGTGAAATCAACTACCGTTAGTACTGAACTTTGTTGAGGTAGTTTATCAGCTGCTTTTAAATCAAGGAAACCTGTAATTGCCTTTTTAAAAACGTTAAAAGCTAAACCAGACTCCTCCAAACGGGCCGATTCATAAATATTATCTACATATTTTTCGAGTAATTCACTTGCAGAAAATGTTTTGGTGGAATATTTTCTTGAATAGCTCTTCGCCTTAAACGCACTTGCCGGTTTCCAGCTTATAGATGTAATTGCAATTACCAGTAAAATACATAGCAAGCCAACAAAATGTTTTTTCATTTTTTATCAGGGGTTAAATCAATAGTTTTAAATAGTTTTCATTTTTACGTTAGTTGTAGAATTAGGGTTCTACTTTACGCACCTAAAATTTAAATTTTAGAAATTTTCAGCTATTTATTTTTGGTTAATATTTTAATTTGAAATAGAAAATATAACTTATAAAAAGTTACTTTTATTTAATATGATACATTATCATGTTAATAACTTTAAAAAAAAGGAATTATTATATATCGACGTCTGAAATTTTCATTTTTTGGTTTTTACTTCTAAGAAAATATTTATCAAACCAATTATAACTCAAAAAAAATCCCGGTTAAAAACCGGGACGCTGTTCCATTTTTTCATAAAGTTACCAACTCAGTACCTCATTATGGTGTTAGTTAGTTAATAGATGGATGGGTATTTATGCGGATCTGACTCGTTCATCAACGCGTAAACCGCTTCAATAATATCATCAAACGACGGCTTGCTAAAATAATCGCCATCCGACCCGTATGGCGGGCGGTGCTCTTTGGAGCAAAGGGTACGGGGTTGCGCATCAAGCGAATAATAGCCTTTTTGCGCTTCAAGCACCCGTTGCAGTATATAAGCCGATGCTGCCCCGGGCAGGTCTTCATCAACAATGAGTAACTTACTCGTTTTCTTTAACGATGTTCCACAAACATTATCGATATCAAATGGATACAAAGTCTGGGGGTCAATTACCTCTATATTTATGCCCAATTTTTCGAGCTCTTTTGCAGCCTCCATTACTATCCGAAGGGTCGATCCGTATGAAATAACAGTGATATCTGTTCCATACTTCAAAACCTCTGCTTTACCCAGGGGTACGGTAAACTCACCCACATTGGCCGGAAGGCGTTCTTTTAAACGATAACCGTTCAGGCATTCGATCATCAGGGCGGGTTCGTCGCCACGGAGTAATACATTGTACATCCCGGCAGCCTGTGTCATATCGCGGGGCACGCAAATATGTAAGCCACGCATTGAATTCAGGATCAGCCCGAGCGGCGAGCCTGAATGCCATATGCCTTCAAGGCGGTGCCCGCGTGTACGCACAATCAGCGGGGCTTTCTGCCCGCCATAAGTACGATAGCTTAAAGTTGCCAGATCATCACTTAACACATTTATAGAGTACAGCAGGTAATCGAGGTATTGAATTTCGGCGATCGGTTTTAATCCCCTCATAGCCAAACCTATGCCCTGCCCTATGATAGTAGCTTCGCGTATGCCGGTGTCAGTTATGCGAAGATCACCAAATTTACCCTGCAAGCCGGCAAAACCCTGGTTTACATCGCCAATTGAGCCTACATCTTCGCCAAAGGCTACAATGGTTTTATCCCTGTCAAAATTGGCTTCAAAACAGGCATTTAAAACTTCGCGGCCGTCTATAAATTTTGAATCTTCATAATACCGTGCCGGAACGTGCTCCACGTTCTGCGGCGAATATTGCGACCTGCTGAATAGTTTTGAATTGTAACGCGCGGCATTTTTAACGCTTTCTTCATTAAGCCAGTTGATCAATTGCTGCTTTTGCAAATTATTTTCTTTCACAGTAAGGCGGAGTGTCTTGCGGATAGCCGCAACCACATCCCTGCGACCAGGATCGATACATTCGCGCAATTCAGAAACCAAATCGTTTAGCTCTCCCTGTACCGCTGAATGTTCAGCAACTTTATCAATCAATCTTGCCGCATCATTTAGCTCCGACCGGATGCCATCACACAACTCGTTCCAAACCTGGCGCTGGCAATCCCGTACATATTTTTTGGCGTTTGCTTCCAGGTCGTCCATCTCGGGTTCTGTAGCAATAGCCGAGGCGATCATCCATTTGCGCATCTGCAGCAAACAGTCGTGCTCATCTTCCCAGGCAAGCCGCTCTTTAGTTTTATAACGTTCGTGCGAGCCCGAGGTTGAGTGGCCCTGGGGCTGTGTCATTTCGGTAACGTGGATCAGCACAGGCACATGTTCATTCCGGCAGATGGTTATCGCCCGTTCATAGGTTTCACAAAGGGCGACGTAATCCCAGCCACGAACTTTAAATATTTCGTAACCGTTAGTATCCGCTTCCCGCTGAAATCCTTTTAAAATTTCCGATATATCTTCTTTGGTAGTTTGAAGTTTTGCCGGAACGGAAATAGCATAAGCATCATCCCAAACAGAAATAGCCATTGGAACCTGAAGGACACCTGCCGCATTAAAAGCCTCGAAAAATAAACCTTCGGAGGTTGAGCCATTTCCTATTGAGCCGAAAGCAACCTCGTTCCCGTTTACCGAGAAAGTATTCAAATATTCAAGTTCCTTATTTTGCCGGTAAAGTTTCGACGCGTAAGCAAGCCCCAGCAACCGCGGCATATGGCCGCCTGTAGTTGAAATATCAGCCGAGCAGTTCATTGTTTCGGCCTGGTTAACCCAGCTGCCATCGGGATTTACAAACCGCGTGGCATAATGACAATTCATCTGCCTTCCGGCTGAGGCAGGATCTTTCTCCACATCCGGGTAAGCATACAGCTGGGCAAAAAACTCAAGCAGGTTACTCATCCCTGTAGCAAACATAAATGTCTGATCGCGATAATAACCAGCCCGCCAGTCGCCCTTTTTAAAAGCTTTGGCCATGGCCATCTGCGCAACTTCCTTGCCGTCGCCAAATATCCCAAACTTAGCCTTCCCCGTAAGTACCTCCCTGCGTCCTATTAAACTGGCCTGCCGGCTTTCAAAGCCAATACGGTAATCGTTGATAACGATCTTTTTAAAATCTTCAAAACTGAGCTCAGCATTAATAACCTTGCTGTTTGCATGTAAAGCAGTTTCGGGCATATTTAATTTTTTGATGCGGTAAAATTATAAAATTCTATTTTGTAATTGGCAATTTTACATATAAAACATTCAGATTAACGAATAGTTTTCAGGTTTGCATTAAACCTTTTATATTTGTATAAATCAAATGAAACATATGAAAAAAATATTAATGATTTGCGCAGTTGTATTCGGCTTCGCCCTTACAGCTTCTGTTGCATGCGCACAAGATAGTCAAAAAGCTGAATTTAAATTCAACGAAGAAAAACACGATTTCGGAAAAGTTCCGCAGGGAACGCCGGTAACTACCGTTTTTACTTTCACCAATATCGGCCAGGAACCTTTGATCTTAACAGACGTTAGGCCAACATGCGGCTGTACCATAGCCGATTACACTAAAACACCAGTGAAAAGCAATGATTCAGGCTTTATCAAGATTACTTACAATGCTGCATACGCTGCACCATTTACCAAAACCATCGTGGTAACCTCAAACTCAAAAACACCGGTAAAAAATTTAATAATTGTTGGTGAAGTAGTGGCCAAGCCGGTTGCAACGGGGAGTAAATAGCTCCCCCTCCAGACGGCGAAGCCCTCACCCATCTCCTGCGCCAACCGGCGGAGAGACTTTAAAGAATATTTTGAAAGACGCGCTCAAACGTGTCTTTTTTTTATTTTATGTCATTTTTCTTCCGGGCTTTCTGACGTTTCCGACTTTCGGACTTATTTCACTAATTTTGCCCCATGCCAAAAATTTCGCACAAAGGGCAGCAAATGCCTGCCTCGCCAATACGCAAGTTAACACCCTATGCCGACAAGGCAAAGATGCACGGTAAAAAGGTTTTCCACTTAAACATAGGCCAGCCGGATATTGAAACGCCCGAAGGCATGCTGAATGCGATAAAGCATATCAATTTTAAAGTTTGGGCCTATACGGCTTCTGAAGGCACTTTATCCTACCGCAAAAAATTAGTTGAATACTATAATAAGCTCGGCTATAACATCGGCCCTGAAAATATAATTGTAACTACCGGCGGATCAGAAGCAATTACCATCGCTATGATGGCCTGCCTGGATCCGGGCGACGAAGTAATTATCCCCGAGCCGTTTTATGCTAATTATAATGGATTTGCCTGCCAGGGCGGTATTGAAGTAAAACCTATTTTGTCGCACATTGAAAATGGTTTTGCATTGCCACCAATTGCAGAATTTGAAAAGCTGATCGGCCCGAAGACAAAAGCAATCATGATCTGCAGCCCGAATAACCCAACAGGATATCTTTATTCAAAAGAAGAGCTGGAGGCATTGAAAGAACTGGCGTTAAAGCATGATCTGTATTTGTATTCGGACGAAGCCTATCGTGAGTTTTGTTATGACGGGCGCACTTTCACTTCGCCCATGCACCTTGAGGGGCTTGATGAAAATGTAATTGTGATAGATACGATTAGCAAGCGATACAGCGCCTGCGGTGCCCGCCTTGGCTGCCTGATCACCAAAAACAAAGAAGTGATAGCAACCGCCCTTAAATTCGCACAGGCAAGGCTAAGCCCGGGCATGGTAGAACAGATTGCCGGAGAAGCTGCAGTAGATACCCCTGATGAATATTTTACCGCAGTAAACAAGGAATACACCAACCGCAGGAATGCTATTGTTGAGGCCCTTAATAAAATGGAAGGCGTTTTTTGCCCCAACCCGGGGGGAGCCTTCTATGTCGTAGCCAAATTACCGATTGACGATGCGGATAAATTTTGCCAGTGGATGCTGGAAAGTTTTAGCCATAATAACCAAACGGTAATGATGGCGCCGGCAACCGGTTTTTACAGCACGCCCGGCGCCGGAACCGACGAAGTAAGATTGGCATACGTTTTAAATATTGAAGATATTGAAAAAGCGATGATATGCCTGGATGAAGGGTTAAAGGTTTATCCGGGTAGGCGAGTTGACAGTGAGCAGTTGGCAGTTGGCAGGTAGCTTTAGTTTGCAGTTTACATTGGGCAGTTGGCAGGTAGTTTCCGTTCGAAGTAAACTTCGGTAGGCAGTTTTAAGATGGCAGCAAAAAAGCAAACTACAAACCGCCAACTGCAAACTTTTCTGTATCTTTGTACCCTTATCAATATACTGCAAACTGGCAACTAATAACTGCCAACTCCAAAAAATGGGCTCGACCGGAATTGACAGGATGGAGATAAGTAGGTAAGCATGCAGCGCGTTGGGTGAATTAGCGCTATAATCTGAACACTCAAAACCACAAATGGCGAAAATAACTACGCCTTAGCTGCTTAATTTAGAATTACCCAGCTTTTGTCCCGCCGGTTTTCCGTTTCATCGGGCCGGCAACCGGGGCATCGAAAGATGAAACTAGCCTGCTTAAGGTGCGCGTAGCGGGCGAAACAAAGCACCTAAGGAAGACGGTACAGGTGTGCAACTGACCTTCCCCTTCCCTACAAATAAACAGCGCTAAGCATGTAGAAAGCTTACCTTATACCATGTTTGGACGAGGGTTCGAATCCCTCCGGGTCCACTTGATGATCAAAGCAGGAATGCAGATCGAACGGAACACAAAAACCTGAATAATTTCAGGTTTTTGTGTTTTGTGAGAGATGCAAGCCGCGATAGCGGCTCTGCTTTGATTCCCTTCACGGGTTAGGAGGCGATCATTTAAAATAATTCCTCCGGCTCCACTTAAAAGCCCTCAGATTAGTTTCTGAGGGCTTTTTGCATTTACCGCATTCGGCTGGATTTACACAGCCGCAGGACTGCCCTAAAACAAAATAAACACCCTGATATGGTTTACACAAGGTTTACAGTTTTTCAAATTACTAAGCGATAAACATTTGTTATTCAAGCACTTAATAAAATAGCGGGTTTACACTTTTGTAATATTATTTACTAATTAAATTAGTATTTTAAATATACTTTTCGTACCTTTACTTTCTCTTCCCAAAAAAATCGTTATGACTTCCCAAACCACCACTTTAACAGGTTGCACTGCCGTGCAGCAAAAAGCTGACCGCCTCCTGGCGCTCACAAAGATTACCCTGAAAGATATTGAAGACTTGAGCCCGGCCGAACGCCAATGCCTTGAGCGAACCACCACCCAAACCCTGGCCAAATTAAAAGGCGCCGAAAGGGATATCTTTCTGGATAAAATAGACCTGATTATCCCCGCCGCTACAAAAAGCAGCATTTGGGAATATAACCACCTCATGATCAGCGATGCCGTTGCCAGGTTGATGCGGCATCATGGCCTTATGCCCTCAAAAAGCGCCATCGCCGAAGAAACCGGCCTCAGCAGGCAAACCATTAACAAACATTTTGCCGCCTACAAAGCACAACCCGAATTTATAGCACAAATGGAACAGTTTAAATTTATGGCCCCCAAAATACTGGCCAACGTTTTTAAATATGCCAGCAGCGGCGATATGCGGGCCGCCAGGCTCTATTTCGAAATGGTTGGCGAACTCCATAAAACGCAAACCACTGTGGTAAACGAGCAGAACAACTATATCCAAATCAACAATACCATCATCAGCCAGGAAAATTTAAAGGCTTTAAGCACCGAACAACTCAACCAAATTGAAAGGATCCTGACGAATAAGGTAGATCAGAAAATTTCCCGGCCCGGGGAAATAACTGATATCATCAGGATATGAACCGGACTTATCGTTGCTGACCTGTTTTAAACGGCTATGGAGAAGTAGTATGTGGGCATGGTTATCCATAGTTGGAATTTAGGGACATCCGATTTTGTTGTTTTATCCCAGCCCTATCCGCCTGTCCAAGCGTGCCGCTTGGACACATTTTAATTTAAGCGTGCCGCTTAAATTCTTTATTAATAAATTATCTTTAATGGGCTTTCAGGATTGGCGCTGCTATACCAATATTCATGTGCCGAACCCACAAACCCGTATCCAGCTGCCTTTCGTGTAAAACTCCAATCTTTCTAACTTCAAACATCTATGCCTGCATCTATGTTAAATCCCCCTACCCCTCATCCATCTCCAGCAACAAATTAGCGATCAACGCTGTCCAGCCGGTTTGGTGCGAAGCGCCCAGGCCCTGGCCGGTATCGCCGTTAAAGAATTCATAAAATAAATGATGTTCTTTAAAATGTTCGTCTGTCCATTGCTCCTGGGTGCTGGAATGGTACTGGTAGGCCCCTTCCTCATTTTTCTCAAATATGGTTAACAGCCTTTTGGTTAATTCGTTGGCGATTTGCTTCAGCGTTAGTTTATTACCCGACCGTGCCGGAAATTCATAGGTATAGTCATCGCCATAATATTCATAATACTTCCGCAGCGAATTGATGATCAAATAATTAATGGGCAGCCATATGGGCCCGCGCCAGTTGGAATTACCGCCGAACATGGAGCTGGAACTTTCGCCGGGTTCATACCGGATGCTGTATTCGCTTCCTTTATAACCAAATACAAAAGGCTTGTCCTGGTAACATTTGGATAAGGAACGGATGCCGTAATCGGAAAGAAATTCATCCTCGTCCAAAAGCCTTTTCAATAAATGCTCCAGGCGGTCGCCCACCATAATGGCGAAGAGGTAGTTGCCGTCCTTATTTTTCTTTTCAATGTCCGAAATTACTTTGGTTAAATCGGGCCGGGTGCGTTTGATGCTGCCCAACCGGGCATTAAATTCGGTCAGTTTTTTAAACAGATCGATGTTCATTATTTCAACCGCCAGCAAGGGGATGATACCCACCAGTGAACGGACTTTCAAACGCTCGCTGGCGCCGTTTTCAAATTGGATGGCATCATAATAAAAGGCGTCTTCTTCGTCCCACAAAGACATTTCTCTTTTGCCGACATGGTGCATGGCCCAGCCGATATTTAAAAAATGGCGGAAAAATTTGGCGGCCGATTCTTCATAGGCCAGGTTATGCTGTGCCAGCTCCAGCGAAATGCGCAGCATATTGATGGCATACATCGCCATCCAGCTGGTGGCATCGGCCTGTTGCAGCTTTTTAATGCCCGGGGGCATGTAGTTTCGGTCGAACACACCGATATTATCCAGCCCCAGGAAACCGCCTTCAAAAATATCGGTCCCATTGGCATCTTTTTGATTTACCCACCAGGTAAAGTTCATCAGCAGCTTTTGAAACGACCGCTCGAGGAAGTCCCAGTCGGATACGCCTGTTTTCTTTTTGTCGGCCTCATACACATACCAAACACTCCAGGCATGCACGGGAGGGTTTACATCACTGAAATTCCATTCATAAGCCGGGATCTGCCCATTGGGGTGCATATAATATTCCCTCAGGATCACCAGCAATTGCTGCTTGGCAAATTCCGGGTCGATATGGACGAATGTTGCGGCATGGAAAGCCAGGTCCCAGGCGGCAAACCAGGGATACTCCCACTTATCCGGCATCGAGATGATATTACGGCAGGTTAAATGCTGCCAGTCGTAATTACGCTGAAAGTTGCGCGGCAATTGTTTTTCATGCGGCTCACCAAACAGCCATTTATATACGTCGAAGTAATAAAACTGTTTGCCCCATAATAAGCCGCTCAGGGTGCTTCGTAATAAGCCTTTTTGTTTTTTTGATAAAGCAGCTGGCGCTATCTTTTTGTAATAGCTGTCTGTTTCTGCCAGGCGTGTTTCAAAAATTCCGTCAAAATCAGTCCAGGGATCTTCCAGTTGCCCGGTGCTTAGCCTTACCTTAAATGTTTTGGAGGCACCCGGCGGCACATCGGCCTGCAACCAAATGGCCGCTTTGGTGCCTGTTTTTTTGGGGTTGATGGTATCTTGGCGGTTGACGACATAGTCGTTAATCCCGTCTTTTACAAAAGGCGTTACGTTCGGCTTATGAAAAATCCGCTCGCTATTGGTTTCATTTTCGCAAAAAAGCTGTTCGCCGTCCTCGTGGTAAAAATAATAACTACCATTCCGGATTGAATAGGTCTGCAAACAATTGCCTGACAGCGAAGTAATTTGAGGACTGGTATACCGGGGATTATGCCTCCAGAAGTTACGGAACCATAAATGCGGCAGCACATGAATGGCAGCCGCTTCAGGCCCACGGTTGTGGACCGTAATTTTCATCAAAATATCCTGTGTGCCCGCTTTTGCATATTCAACCACGCAATCAAAATAGCGATTGTCGTTAAAAGCGGTCGTATCCAGTATTTCAAATTCAGGGCTTAAACGGTCTTTTTGGTTTTTTTGCAGCAGTTCCATATAGGGGAACGCTACCTGGGGATATTTGTAAAGGTATTTACAATAAGCATGTGTAGGCGAAGAGTCGAGATGGAAATAGAGTTCCTTTACATCTTCGCCATGGTTGCCTTCCTGGTTAGTTAAACCAAAAAGCCTTTCTTTTAAAATCGTATCCTTACCATTCCAAAATACAGGCGCCAGGCATAATACCTGTTCAATGTCGCAAAACCCGGCAATGCCGTCCTCGCCCCAGCGGTAGGCGTAACTCCGTGCCAGGTCGTGGTTGATATAGCTCCATGTATTTCCGTTAGGGCTGTAATCTTCCCTAACCGTACCCCATTGACGTTCTGAAAGATATGGACCCCATACTTTCCATTTCCTGTCGCTATGCGGTTTGGACAGGCGTGTATATTCCATAATCGTTATTCGTAATTAATTTAAACATTTTCGTCCACTTGAAACCTCAATATAGTTAAAATCTATTTCATCAGCAAGCACAGCTTCAAGTATAAACTATAATGTGTTGAAACATACAAAAATAAATGACATTATATTATTGCAGAAATGTATTAACTATAGCAGCCGGCATCCTTCGCCTTCTGTAGTGTGAAAATAAATTCTTCCACAGAGCCTTTGTTTTCCCGGTTATTTTTATTTAATTTTAATATACGCTTAGCGTTTTTACATCCTTTACGACTTCAATTATTTAACATACAAATATATTATGAGTCAGGTTAGTGAAATCAAGTGTCCTGTTTGCGGCGAGTGGAGCAAATGGACCAATAAAATAGATGAAAAATGCCCGCATTGCCATGCCTATCTTGATCCCGGGCGCTTCCGGTATGCCGAAGATAAAAGGACCAATGCAGAGGCGAACTTTAAAAACAGTTACCTGGTTATAAGTGAAACGGACGACCCCGTTGTGCAAATGGGAAAGCAATTTTTAAACTGGCTGCGGTGGACTACATTTTACGGCATATCGGTCGTCTTTTTTATTATTGCCGTTATGCTTATATTATTTGGTTTGGTTTTCCTGATATAAAGATTAGTAATTTTCTTATCCCGTGGCGCACTAAATGCATTGCAGGCAAATGGCAATACCTTTACCGGCACATTGCAAATTGCAGTCTGCGGGAAAAACCTTACTTAATAATCAACAGCCAACCCTTACCTTTTTCAACAGGTATTTTTTCATTTAAGCCAAAAGTTTTCCCGGGCTGAAAGTTTTTGATTTCGGGCGCGGTGATCGTCGCTTTTGACGGATCGATACCTAATTTCCTCCAGTCAACTTTCAATACAATTTGGGTATCGTTTTCTGCCCAACTGGCCAGAGAAACCAGGGTTGTTCCTTCCTTTTTGTAAATGGTGGCCAAAACCTTATCGTTACCTGTTTTCACCGGGTTAGCATCTACCCAGTAGCCGATCATCCGGGTGCCTTTCATCCCGAAATCGTCCCATACTTTCCATATAGGGCGCGGATCGGCGTTATCGCTCCAGGGCATGCGGTTTGTCATGCCATACACCATACCCCGCCAGGGGTTGCCCCCGCCCTGTAACATCTCGCCCATCAGCCCAAAGGGGATGCCGCTTACTTCGGTCAGGAAAAAATCCGGGGAGTTTTTTTCATAATCAAAATATTCGCCAAACCATAAGCGGTTCAGGTACGGAAAATGCTCCATATACAAATTGGCGCTGTTATTAAACCCGTCGTTTTTATTGTACTGGTTGGCTGAGTGCAGGTCTATGATCCCGGGATGCCTATCTGCAGTCAGTACCCGCTTGATCCGTTTCATGGTAACCCGGTCAAAGGCAACATCGTCTAAATAAATGCCGTCGATACCAACATTTTGAGTTAGCCAGTTCATTCCTTCCACGTAATAATTATGCCAGCGGTTCATGCCGCTGTTAATAATTGCAGCATCTTTCATTTCAGGGACAAACCATGCGGCGATATAATCATCGCCCAGGTGCTCCTGCAGCCAGCTAAATCCGCCGCCTTTACCCGGCGAATAAATTTCGTGGCCCAGGCTCCGCAATGCAAACGTTTCATAGGCATGGTTGGAGAGTTCGCGGATGGTATTGTAAATTTTTACCTTTAAGCCTTCCGCATGGGCAGAATCATCATACGCTTTCATTTTTTTCCATGCAATAAAAGGGTAATTGATATAAGGGTTTATCGCCGTACCATGATGTATATTTATAACTGTAGCGCCTGTTTCTTTAATGGTATCGACAGGCTTATAGGCATGATAAAACCGGGTAGCCCACTGAAAATCGGTATTAACAGGATGAAAAGGCGTGATGAGCAAATTGAAGTTGTAGTACAATACTTCGCCCTTGGCCATTTTCCTTTCGCCGCTGTAATTGTTGGCAAGAATAGAATTACCTACCCCGGATACTTTAATTCCGCCTTTGTTCTCATTTCCCCAGGATGAAGGCAATATTAAAGGTTTCTGCAAATAAAAGTTTGTATTTAAAGGCCGGACATATTTTTCGTCGCGAAGCGAATATTGAAGCCCTGCATTTACATTGCCGATCCAGGCGCCATCCTGATTTTTATGGGTAACATCCCATTTCCATTCAAAGTTTTCAGGGCGATAGCCGCCTTTCTGGCCCAGGCCCATCATATATTTAGCAACGTCCTTTGTAAAAGGGATGTGCATAGTAATATCCTTTAAATCAACATCCTGCAGGGCTTTTACTTTTACAGTATAGGCTATAAAGCCGTCAAACTCCAGTGATGCCGTTACCTCCATTTGTAAGGTATCATTACCGCTGGTTGCTGTCCACTGCACTGTGCCGGGTTCGGTTTTGGTAAATTTTACGCCCTGGTTCTTCAGGATCATATTTTTACCGTCTGCCAATTTGGTAAAATGAAAATGGATGGCCTCTGTTAATAAATTATTGGGCAGTTTTGAATAGCCCGTCATCTCCTGTGTGAAAAATGTTTGTATTTGTTGTGGGAAACCGTCGTTATTGATCTCCACTTTTCTTCCCAGTAAACTGATGGTATGATCTTTAACAATAAGCGGTATGTAAGGCGCAATTACGGTATTCTGTTGCGCCATGGTTGAGTTTAGCCACTTCAACCTCGTCATTTTCCAGGGTTCATTTACACCGCCGTCGGCTAATATGGTATTATTTACCGTGATGGACAATTGAATTTCTTTTGCGGGTTCACCGTTAATTATAATAGTGGCTTTGCCGGCATAGTTCGCCGGGACAGCATCTTTTGGCACATCAATTCCGCACCACATGGCCTGTATTTTACCTGCTGCTACATTTACAGTTTTAATGAGGGGTGTCGCGTCATAGGCAATACCATTTGTATTGATACAAAAAAGATTTTGAGCTGCTATTTGGTGACCGGTTGATGAAGTAAGATCGCTGAATTTAATTTTAACCTCATCAAGGTTTTGCAGCGCGTAAATACCTAACTGAAAGGTAAAATTTTCTCCCCTTGCTGCTTCTCCTGTAAAATTATCCCGCGGCCCGCGATTTATCCACCGTTCAGGCAAATCGTTTTCCATCCTGATGGAATTCAGCCTGTCTTCAGGAAAAACCAGGAATTTATCAGCTTTGTGTTTTTCAATTAACTGATTGGTTTCGTCCTTAGTGGCAATAATCTCCATCGGGTAAAAACTATTAAATGCATCGATGGATTGAAATTCTTTTACCGTGGCGGATTGTATATCACTATTACCAGCTGCGACATTCAACCAATCAGCGGAAGCAGTATTTTCCGGTTTCAAATAAACGCCTTTTGGATAATTGGAACGCCCTTCATTTTTATAGGGCATGTAATACACATAGTAAATACCTTTTCCCGAAACCGGTTCAAAATAAATTTCGCCGTATTCCCGGTTTAACCTGCCGGTTTTTGTATTAGTTATTTTTTGGTGTGTTGTGCCATCTTCAATAATGATGCGTTTATTTTGCGGGTTGATATCGCGCCTTCTCCAATTAATAAGGGCTTTAGCTATTTTACCCGTTCCATTAAATTCCAGAACAACCCGGTGATTCCCTAATGAATCCGGCAACCAGCAATTGGGGCAATTTGTATATAGAACTTCTTGTGAATAAGCAGCAAATCCGGTCAAAAGAAAAAGGAAGGTCAATAATTTTATTTTCATCTGCATTAATTTATTAATACCTGCACAGCACTGCCATTATTCCATTTACCATCATTTTACCGCGTGCAAAAATTTGTGCAATACTATTCATGCCGGCAACAATAAAGCGCTGCCAGGTTTTAAAGGTATTATTAAATTTTATTAATAGATTTCCCGATGTGAAATTATTACATCATAAACTGCAGATCAAGTACCCGGCGCGTTTATCATTTTATTTTTCATTTGACTGTGAGTAAGGAAAATCGCTGTCATTGGTCCCTTTTTGTTTATTGGGGATGGCCGACATGTCGAAATTAATTGTCGCCCCATCCATCAGTTTCAAATGACTGAACCAGTTAAATGAATAAGGCTGCCCGTTATAAGTAACACCTTTAATAAATTTATTGGCAGCACTGTTCTGCGGGGCGTTGATCACTACTTTTTTGCCGTTTTCAAGGTTCAGGGTAGCTTTTTTAAACAGCGGCGCCCCTATTACATACTGCCCGCTGGTTGGGCAAACCGGGTAAAACCCTGGTGCCGAAAACACATACCAGGCGGAGGTTTGGCCATTATCCTCGTCGCCGCAATAACCATCAGGCGTGGCCTTATACATTTTATTCATGGTTTCGCGTACCCAGTATTGGGCTTTCCAGGGTGCGCCAGCATAGTCATACAGGTTGATCGTGTGCTGGATAGGCTGGTTGCCGTACGCGTTTAACAGCGTTTCGATGGTCGAAGCAAAAACTCAAACAGCACGCTCTTAAAAAAATCACGCAACGGTTAAATTAGTTTTTTGATCGGAGGGGATTAGTTCTAAAACCGCAATAAATGTTACTCAACAACGATCACATTGAGTTAAAAAACGAAAAACAAAAAATGTTTTACTTTTTTAAAGTAAAAGCGGATTTGCGATCAGGACATCCCGGCAAAAATGGCAACTCCTTGCCGAGGCCAATAAACATGCCGTTTCCATTTTCGCAAAATGGCAGTTGTGGTCCTGGCAGGAAAAGCCGGGGATTCGGTCAGGGTGATTTCAATGCTATGTTTTTAAGGATAAAGCTTTTTGATGGCACAGCCAACCTCGCCATAATTATAAATAATGGTAAAATTATTTGTCACCATCCAGTCGTGCGCTTGCTGTGTAAAATAAATTCCCAGTACACCCGTCTGGCAGGTTTGAAATTGAACTTTCAATTTAGGTTGTGCAAGCTTTGCAATATCAGCGCCTACCCCTGCAATAAAATCATTTTGGCTTAAAAATGTCTGGCATTTAATTTCAATGGCAATTTTATCAGTAACAAGCGGCGCGTTCTCATTAAAGAGCATATCAACCCTTTGATACACGTCTTTATAGATCTGCACCTCGCGCAATATATCGTAGGTGCTGTCTTTGGCTAAAACATATGCAGCGAAATCCGCCTGTACCCATAGCTCCCATCCACCCTTCAGGGGGAAATAATATTTAAATGTGGAGCCCCGTTCATTGCACCAATCTATCAGGTACGAGGCATATTGATCGTAAGTAAGTACCATAGCTATTTATTTATATTTGCTTATTTAAGGTATCAGGGCGGGGCGCCTGATACCTTATTAAATTAATAGTAACCAAAGTTTATACAACTGCCACATAAGCAGCCTGAAGGTCGATGCTTACATCCGGCGGCGGGGTTTGACTGAAAGTACCCATAACAGTTATTACGCACGTGTAATTTGCAGGGACGGACGACATCTCGCCAACAACAAATGAAGGATAAGAAATCACCTTTGTTGGCGGCAGATTAATCGGCGGCGTGGGGCCCGGTTTGTCACTGCTAAAACCCACAGTCGACCCAAGCGGTACATTTTTGCAAACCAATGCAAATTGTACCTCAGCTGCTTCGGAGCCCTGGTCATAATTAACCTCGAATTGAAATTGCATATCCCCTGAATTCAAATTCAGGCGGTCCTTTTGCTTAACTTTAAGATGATTCATAATTTTAGTTTTTATGTTTTAATTATTGATTCTATTGGCAGGATAAAATTAAACTGCCTGTTTAAATGATCAGTTTGTTATCGTTACGCTGGCAACCACTATTATTTTTACCGGACTGCCGTGCGCTGGTAAATCGCTGTTCCCTTGTTCAGCATAGCCGGCCACCAAAGACACACTGCTTCCGGCAGGGGGCTTTCCTGCGCAATAAAGTTCGAAGTTGATATTGCTTTTGTAACCTGCAGGCACATTTACAACAATACCTGTCGAAAAATCAGGATATGTACTTACCTGAGTAGGCTCCAGGCTGATTGGCGGCACCGGGCCCATTACATCAGACGACATATTAAGTGTGCTGCCCTTGGGGATATTTTTACATTGAAGTGTAAATTGTACGTTTCCCGCTTCGGGTCCCTGCAAATACAGCATAGACGCTGTCCAGGCAAGTGCAGGCTTTTTAGATTCAAGCGCCATAGTGAATAGTTTATTAAGTTGTTGAATTTGTGGATTTAAAAAATTACCGGCGGCGGGTACTGCTTCCGCCGCCGGTAAAAAATTAATTCGCGGTTTTTACAGATGCAACCACTATTGTTTTTTTCGGTCCGTTGCCGCTGCCTTCAAGATATGAAGCAACAAATGTTATACTGCTATCCACCGGCGGTGTGCCGTCATATAAAAATTCAAAACTAACATTGCCGGCATAACCCGCCGGCACCTGGGACGCTATACCATACGAGCCATTCGGATCACTTATTTTCGTTTTATCCAGGAAAATTGCCGGATCGGGGCCCACGTTGTTATCAGCGAAAAAAGACACATAACTGCCTGTTGGTATCGCGTTACATTGCAGGGAAAAATTCATTTGCCTGGCGGTAGCACCCTGGACATAAGCAAACGTGGTTTTCCAGCGGCGACCAGGGATCGGTGGCGGAACTGGCTTGTCAATAATTACTTTTGTCCAGCCAATATTATTATTATCATCCACGTATTTTTCAAAATCGGTAACCTTGGAAAAATCAGGCTTGGTTCCTTTTGCCACCAATATACCGATCAGGCTATAGGTATCCCCTTCACCGGGAACCGGCGGATTCCAAACAAAGGGATCTTCAGTAACCACGATATTGTCCTGCGATTGCGCCGATACCCTTACATAGTAGTTGCCCAGCTTGCTCTGCAGCGCGTTTTTTGTCCATTTCGCAGGGGTGTCCAGTTGCGAATCCAATGCGTAGTATAAATATATATCGCCCTGTTGAAGCGTTGCCGCCAGGTTTTTACCCCTTACATAAATAAAATTATCTACGCTTGCCTTCAGATGTTCATTCACATTTTCATCATAATTGCTTATAAAAAAGCTAATCGGATCATCTACCAAAGTCTGGTAAGGTATAACATCAGGAGAATCCGAAACGTCACCGGTGCGCGGCAAATCGCCATTGTCTGTAAGCGATGCCCTTATTAATATATCAGGAGTACTCATAATTGTGTGTTTTTTAATTTTAGTTTATTTCCATACATTGTTAACTGCGCCTACAACCGTAAGCCTCACCGGGCCGATTGCTGAAAGGCTGGATAGTTGTTCGAGGTACATTTCGTGATGGGAAAGCAGTTTTGAGGGCTCTCCGCTCCGCTCAAGCTCTTTTTTTATACGGGCGTAACCTTCGTCGGGGCTGGGTATGCCGAACTCTGAATGTGTGAAACCCAATGCGTATGCCGCCTCTCCCGGGTTGCTGACGTAGCCCGCCTGTATATCGATGGTGGTTGTGGTTAAATCACTGCCGGTTGGCGCAACCAGGGTGAAATAAATATCGGTTGTATAGGGAGCAGGTACCGCACAAACAACCCCCGTAGTAAAGCTTGGATACGTAGAAACGGTAGTAGGCTCGAGGTAAATGGGCGGATTAGGACCAACGGCCCCCGCTGAAAATGATATAGTTGACCCTTTTGGTACGTTAGTACATATTACCGTAAACTGAACTTTGCTGGGTGTGTCACCCTGATCATAGCTCATTTTGTTTGTTATGGTAATATCCTTCGAGTTGTTTACAATAACATTGCGCCAGGCGATGCCGCCGTTTTGGGCCACCCAACTTGCAAAATCGGCAATTTGATAAGTATTGGGTATTTTATTATCATAGCCCGGCGACGGCACTTGCGCTATCATGCAATAATGGTCGCTGGGGTCGATATTATCAGGTTTCCATAAAAATGGCTGGTTGATTACTCCGATAGAGGCCGGATCAGCCACCAGTGAAAAAGGATAGGGATCAGGAGGGTTTGGCCCTAAAGTGATTTCATTCCAATCACCCGGATAGGTAAGTAAAGAGGCCTTTGACCAGAATAGCTTCGGTTTGTTATCGCCGCTGTCGTCAATTTTTTGATCCGAATAGTTTTTACCCCTGAGATAAATATAATTCTCATATTTAGCTTCGAGGGCTTTGCCCGGATCGGAGTCGTAATTGCTCCTGAAAAATGTCTGCGGGTCAGACACCGGCGATATTCCGTAAGGAATAATATCGGGCGATGAGCTAAGTGCCCCGGGCTTAGGAAGGGTGTTTGTTTGCCCTAACGTGGAGCGCATAAAAATACCATTGTAGTTTGCCATAATTTAAAGGTTTAATGTTGTTTATATTTTGTTTAGTTAACCATTTGAAACAATGAACGATCAGCCCCTTGAGGGTGCATATGCCCAGGTATTCTGGTTGGCATTTTGCCCTCCCTGCAGGGCGCCGCCAATAAACCAAAGTGCATCCTGGTATTCCACTCCGGCGGTATTACGTATATCCTTAAATTGAAATCCTTTTTGTATCGTCCATTTTTTATCGGCAGCCATCCTGTTCATATCGTAAATACCGTTACCTGCAGCATCAAGCCCACCGCTAAGGTAAATTCCGTTACTTAGTGCGCCTGCTACGGGGTATGACCTGGCTTTCCAGGTAACGCCATTTAATATACTCCAGGATATACCGTTGGCAGAGTACCACACCTCATTTACCGGCTTGCCTTTAGTTTCATCACCGCCTGTTAAACCGCCTAACACCCAGGCTGAATCGCCATAGGTTACCATACCAAAAGCACTGCGGCCATTCTGAAAGGCGGTGGCCGTTTCCATTGTCCAGGTTTTGCCGTCCGGGCTGCTCCATACATCAGCAAGTGAGTTGCCGCTGCTATCCAGGCCGCCGATAATAAAAATTTTATCTTTTCCGGGCAGGGTAAAACAGCCGAAACTCCGGCGGGCGGGCCATTGTGCCGAGCTTGTTTCCTGCGTCCATGTTACGCCATCCGCGCTGCTCCAAACATCATTCAGGTAGCTCCCGTTAGTCCCCAGGCCTCCCATCAGCCACATTTTATCCTTAAAAACAATCCCGGCGCTATAGCTCCGCGTCTGCCAGGGTACATAACCAACGGTAGGGATCCAGTTTGCGCCATCAAACGAATGATATACTGTATTCATGAAATTACTGGCCATTACCCACAGGTCGTTCTTAAAATTTAAAACCACCGGCAATTCAGGGAAATAGAAAGGCGCACTCGTAGTAAATTGGTGCCAGCCCAGGGGCATCGGAAAAAGTTCAATACTACTCATGGCGGTGCCCAGTGAGTTTTGAGCGATAAGGGAATAGGCCACTCCTGTATTAGGTATTACTGTCAATTCTCCGGTTTTAAACTTATCCTGACCGATGCCATTTATCGTGCCGTACTGTACAGAAACGGAGACCGCTGATTTAATATCCCACGTAAGTTCGACCGGCTCGCCCAACCGGGCGCCATAGGATGGCGTGGCCCTGAAAAAGCTGATCGTAACCGGGTTAATGCTCACCGCGGCGGGCCTGTTGGCTGTTTCGTTCCCTTTGTTTTTGGCTGTTAAAATAAAATTGGTTTCCGTCCAGATTTGCATATCTAAGTTGCCGGTAGCCGGAAGATTTTTATGATCGCCCGGCGAGATAGAAATGTCATTTGCATATAACACATTCCAGGACAGTGTCACATAATCACCAGCATCAATTTTGGCCGATGATGATTTAAAATCCACTATTTGAGGGGGATCAATAGCAATAGTTTTTTGTGCAGATACATTAGGCCCCTCTCCATAAGCAGTAAGGGTATAAAATGTGGTTGATCCGGGATTAACTGTAACCGAACCATTTGTATCTAAATCCGGAAATTCCCCGGGGCTAAGTGTTACCCTTGCAGCGTTTAAAGTATTCCATGATAAAATACTGGCATCACCTGACGTAATGTGGTCTGGCACAGCTTCAAATTTTGTAATTTCAAGTGCACTTTTAACTTTACCTATGGTTTTATAATCAAACCGTACATCAACTCCGTCAATTTCGGCAATCGTAATTACAGTGGTACCTGCAGCCTCATTAACCGTAACCCCCTGCAGTTGAAACGTAATACTTGCCCCGGGTTTAATTACAGTTGTTGATTTTTTGACGGGTTTAGCGTAGTAAACACCATCATCAACCTGTTGAAAATCCCAATCAAGTGGCTGCAGCGAGGCAGGTATTATTGACGAGGGGGTTGATGTAAGCGCATCTGCTTTTTTTACATCACTGCTCACAACAATCAACACCTGGAACCCGGTAACAGCCACATCAGCTTCAGTAATGTTGCTCGCCCCTATGGTAATCAAAGCCATCGAAGGGCTTCGCTCATCGCGGGTGTAGTAAACACTTTCGGGTAATACTGTGTATTTAAGTTTAGGTAGTTCCTCGTCCATTTTTTTATTAATTAATCATTTTCATGTATTGCGTTAGTTAACTTAAGCCACCCGTCTTTTAGTTCGTATTCAGGCCCAAGGCGTGCCTTTACGTTTGCCTGTGCAATCTTATCAATCTCTTCCCAGGTGGTTACGCCGGTATGCTGTATCCACGACCAGTTGCCACTCATTTCGGAAGGCAGCGGCATCGAAAGTTTATCAGGATCAGTAATCAGCGGACCTGTGCGGAAGGTAACGTGCATGTTGGCCATCGCCTCTTCAACCAGCGGGCCCGGCAAAACATTTACCTGTACCGGCAATATGCCCGATATAGTGTTCACTTCGCCGCGGGGATCAACCAGTATAAAAACATTTTTTTTCGGGTCGGTAACATTGAGTGAAACGGGGTTATTGGTGATATAGCCGGATGAAACAGCTATTTTTTCGGAAAGGATGGAATTGAAGGTAGCGAAGTTATCAAAGAAATAACCAATAGTTCCATCCTGCGGATCCTGTATCGAACCTACCTGTACCGGGAAACTTACGTTTTCGTACCCATTGGTTACTTTGAGTGTCGAATCCAGCCAGCTTTGGTCGTAAACCAGGTAATCCATCAAATTATATTGCATAACCGATTTTACCAGCGCCAGCGGCCTTCCTATAAATACAGATATCAGTTCATTACGCCTTCCGCCAAGGGGTTCAACGGTCCAGAGGGTTTCATCTATGATTTTAAGAAAATCCTGGAAGGCCTTTGCGTTATCAACCCTTTGCAGTATTTGTTCAACAAATGATCTTAAATATTCATTTTCAATTATTTCGCTTAAAGGTGTACCAACCGGCGTATTTTTACCCGGTGCGTTATCCCAGCGCAACCTCATTAATTTGGTGTTGCCGGTTAAAATTAATTCGCCGAGCAAATGACCATCAGGCGTGTATATGGAAAGCGCATTATCCAGGTGATTTGGCAGCAGCCAGCCGCAAAGCGGGTCTGTCAACTGGTTTTCCTGAAAAGTATCATCGCTTTTGCCACTTCCGTTCACGAAGTTAAAATCAAACCTTGATGCCTGGGTGATCCGCGGCGGTAGTTGGGCAAGGTTTTTATTTTCACCTGTTTTTGTAGGCGTTGCCATGCCCGTCCCCAATACCAGCTGATAGCTTGACGGGTTTTGACTAACAGCCGAAATAGGGTCAAAAACCTGGCCGAAATCATCCACCACCCAAAGTTTTGTCACCTGGAAATGCCCGGCTCTTATAGGATAAAAACCAAAGCTTTCGTTAGGGATCGGGGAAAGCTGGGTCATTGTACCTGCAAGTGAATTGATATCAGGCGGCGGCTGGTTGAGCTGATCTGTGGTTAGTCCCAGCAAAAGATCATTAAAACCGCTCATACTTTGGGTTAAAAAATCCCAATGGCTTACCGAATCCAAAAAGTTTTTGAGGTCGGGGAATTTCCCGGTATCGTCAAAATATTTTTCCAGCTGCAGCTTCATTACATAGGCGCTTTTTGGGGTAATCATGCAGCTTCCGGTTATCGTTACACCGGTACTTAAGTCCGGGGTATAATCGGTGTTCCATTGATATTCGAGTATGGCCGGATCGAAAATCCATTTTTTTAGTGCTTCGACAGGGGTATCATAAGATGGGAACCACCTCACCTCCCAGGCCATATAAAGCGGGGCCCAGGGCGCTGCCCAAAGCTGAACGGCAATCTTTGAAGGGATAGTACCGATAAATCCCGAAGCATATAAGACCTGCTGCCTGTCAAGATTATTTACATCAATATTCCAGGCGGAGGTCTGCTGTGCAGTTACAATAGCTGTATATTCAGGCAGAAAAGGGATCCCGAGCAACGTGCAGGCTGCTTTTGCAATTGCTTCTGCATTGAGGGTATCAAAAAAGTAGGTTTCGGTGCATAAACTGCCTGTTTCTTTTGGAACCAAAGTTACCGGGATATTTACAGGCGGTAAGGTAACATTGGCACTTGTTACCGGCTGATCGGGCTGATCGGGCAACATCACTTTAAGGCCTGAAATAGTTTGGCCCGTAAAACGGGTGAATAACCTGTCATCTTCATCAAACCGGCCGTCTTCACCATGCCTGAATGCCCGGTGAGCTCCATAAATAAGCACTACAGGCTCGTTAGGCTGGCGATAGCGGCTACCTATATTCTTTTTCAATTGCTGGGTAGACGGAAGGCCTGTGCTCACTTCTGTTATCAGTTGTGCAATTTCAATTGCAAGCGCATCCAGATCACCCTGTAGTTTGTTTACAGCAGCCTTATCTACAGGTATGGCCGCTTTTAAATCCGTTTTGATTTTTTTCCATTGGTCCGGAGTAACATCAGGAGGCGGCTTAACCACGTATTGGGCGGATTTACCTGTTTTCCACCAATCGCCATACAGGCCTGATTGCGCAGCATTCAGCAAATGGTAGATAGCATCGTATTGTGCTGATTTTTTGTTTAGCAATACTAGTTTGGCTAACCTGTCGGGGTCAATAAACGGGCTGGTGGGTTTATCCGTATCCTCAATATAATAGTAATATTCAGCATCGTGGTCGCCAAACCAATTTTTATAGATCTCGCGATACAGCTCAAACTGGCCGCCCTGGTTCTCATATTTATCGAGCAGATTGTAATTAAAAGCTTCCAGCAATTCGGCTGCAGCAGCTCCTCCGCTCTGCCCGGTTATTTCCAGTTCATATTGAACCAGCGCGGCTAAAGCATCAACAGCCGTATTGGCTATGGCAATCTGTGGCAGGGTATTGCGCGGAGCTGTTGATGTATCGTACTCAGGAACGCCACTTTGTACTTTACCGTTTCGCCCCTCCCAGTTAACATCGTATATCATTCCCTGGCATATGGTACGCGATGGATAAATATCCTTAGGTTTATCCTGGTCAACGGGGATACCGTTGGCAGTGGCCCAGGCGGTCCAGTCGTTTACCGCTTTTTGCAGATCATTGTTATCCCCTACGGTCCATTTCAACTCGTCCATCAGGCCCAGCCACTCTGTCAGGGTGGTAAATTTGAATAAAGGATCATCTTCGGCATTGCCGTACCAGCCCAATATCGTATAAGTAACGGGGGTGGCCTTATCGATGATATCTTCCATGCTATCGTAAAAAGAAAATACAGCATCAATATTGGCGGTAAAAGCAGTAAAGCCTGGGTTGCCCGGTCCCAATGCGATTAAAAATTTTTCCTGTGTTACGCCGTCTTCGCCGGGCCATGCTTCTGCCGCCCAAACTTTCCCAATCCGGGTTGTTTCAGGTTCGGGCGCGCCGGGATCAAGAAAAAGGTTAACGCCGGCATCCGGATCCAGGTAATCACTTTGCAGTATCCATGATTTTGATTTTCCATCGTAATACCTGATCACCAGCCAGCGGTTAGGCACATAAGGATACACAATATTATTACCGGCGACTTCCTGCCGGCCATGTGTAATACCATCGGGCAACGCCCAATGCAGGGTGATACCTACTTTTGGTTTGTCGGCATCCGTTCCCTGGAACAAGTTAGGCTGTACGCTTAAAAACTCACCGGCATTGTTGTATTTCATGTTGACACGCGCCCAGGGGAGATTTTGCGAAAGATTGGATACAACAAGCGCCTCCACATCTACAGGGACCAAAAGGGATGGGCCGTTCCATAAAAATTGGCCGCTATTATTTGCAGATTTTGCCATTGTCTTTTTCAATTGAATGAATTAATAATCTGTACAATCATTAATGTTGGGTATTACAATTTCGCCGCTTAAAAAAGATTGCTGCTCTGCCGATTTGATCAATTGTATGGCGAAATCAGCAGGAGAAAGCGTGCCGGAGCTGCTCAACGCATTCTTTTCCTTCAATATTTTAACAAGCCCGGCTTTTGTGGCAGCAACGTCAATTACACCTTTGCCATTATTGCGTTTAAAAATTTCGGTTTGATCATCCGGGCCTGGATTTTCGGTTATAAATTCACCGGCCGGTTGGTTTGGATGGTAACCCAGCCAGCGCGGCACCACCTTGCCATTGCTGCGCGCACCAAAACACAATCCTTCTTTAGGCTCATTCAGTTGAACCAGTTTGGGCATTTTGGCGTACAGGCACAGCATAACATCAGGCGCAAGCCGCTCTAACCGCAGGTTTTCAATTTTATCGGCGGGTATCAGTTTTTCCGGGTTCTCCTGAACGGTATAATTTTCATATGCAGCTATCTCGAGCCCGGGCCAGCCGGATATAAGCTGGGAGCGGATAAGCAAACCTGCCACGGCAATATTTGAATTCACCTCTTCGGGGAGCTCCGCCTGTGCCAGCCGCCTGCGTACCAATTGCATGGAGGCATTAAGGCTTAACTGAACTTTTGCATACACCGACTTCGTGATAGCAGTGTCACGCGAAGACTGCGCACCAACGCTTAAGGCACCATCTACAAGGCAACTTGTCCAGTTCGGGTCCACATAAAAAAAACGCATCGATTCAATGGGCAACATCGCTGCATTGGGCGCCAGATGCTCAAAAGGCACACCGTATAACAGGGATAATTTCCCCAGCCAGTCTTCCAGGTACGGGGGCAAAACGCTCTCGTCAAAATTCAGGCTCAGCCTTAGCTTTTTTACCTGCATACCGCCTTTCAGCGCTTCAACGTACTGGCCTCCGTCGGGTAAGTTCTTTATCATATTTGTTCCTCCGTATGGTTATTCCCTGACGTTTTAATGATCTGTTTCAGCCTTTCCATGATAAAAGGGCCTTGTCTTAATAGGTCAGCGACTTGCTGTTTTGACAGCAAACCGGGCATTTGGCTGGTTTTTCCTTTTGTACCGGTATGATCGGCCAGATTTATCAGCGGTTCGGCCTCCGTACTTTCCGGCCTTACCAGGTGGGCAAAATCCATCGACAAAAAGGTATGTAAAAGGTTGGCTATTGCCTTTTTATCATTATATTCAAACTGCGGCGCAGTACCGCCGAACAGGCCCTGCATACGGGCAATCGTACTTCCCTGTTCAAGGTTAAGATTTTGTGCAACCTTCTGTTCTTTGCGCCACTGCATCAGCCCCACTGAAAATTCGGAGTCGGACAAGGCCAACAGCCGGCCTATTTGCCAGGCCACCGCGTATGACAGGTCAAAAAGACCCGTTTTGGCGTCATAGATCATCCCTGATTCAGCACTAAAAAAAGGATCCAACTTAACAAAATCCAATTTTACAGGGGTTAAGGGGCCACGGTACCATGCCGCGGTTTTCTCCCCATCGCGGGTATGGTAGGTCATCGCTACATAGCCATCATGAAAAGCGTCGGCAACCAGTTTTTCGGCATCTGTCACTACATTGGCCGGTTTATTTTGCAGGTGAAGCGAGCATACATTTATATTTTGCACCAGGCCCTCAAATGTTTCGCCCTGCGCGGGCAAAGCGGTAAAACTCCATGAAGCCAGCACTGCCATTCTCACCATATCGTACTGGGCGGGTATTGGTTTGCCGCCATACAGGTATTCCGAAAAGCCTTCAAGCGAAACCAGGAAAGCATTATTTACCATACCAGGTGTTGGAAAACGGTTGGCTACTACCACAGAAAACCAACCCTCGTGTATATCGGCACGAAGCTCTTTGTCGGCCATATCCACCTCACGGCAATGCGCCAGGTCAGGCAGTTCGGCGCGCGCCGGAACAACCGCACTAAAAATATCTTTGGGTATATCGGCATAAAGGCATTGCACTGCCCTTTCAGCTTCAGTAGTAGCCAGGTTTTGAGGCCCCATTATTTGGGGGTCGGTTGGAGCTACCACATCACTGACGCTACCGTTTTTCACCTTTTCCACTTCCTCTTTTGTGAAAATCAAAAGCGCCATCCACGGCTCTGGCGGGATGAGCGGCGATTTATCATCAATAGTGCGTTCCCAGGGTAAAGTTCTTTTGGTTAATACGATATCGGGTACATATACATCAAACTGACCTTGCTTATTTGCCGGCGGAAAGATGGAATAAACATAGTTAGGGTCTAATGTAAACCTGGGCCCGTCAACAAAAAATTGCTGCAACTTATCATAGGACTCGTTCACCCCTTTTTCGGTCCATACCACCTGCTGGTGGGTTTCAATAGTAAATGTACCCGACGGCAAAGGGGGCGAGCAATAATCATACAGCTGCATCTGCACCTGGCTATCGTCTAAGGAAGCATTTAAAATAAACTCTGAGTTTTTCATAATTAACAGCTCAATTTTTTGATAGCTAAATTTTTTCAATAGTTATAGTTGCACTCGGCTGCGGCAGCGTATAGGGGTATGGCAAAGCCGGCTGAATGACGATGTTTTTCCAATTCTCTTCAACATATTTCACTTCTTCAGCAAGGCCCAACACCCCCGAAATGGTTGTATTAACATCGGAGGCTGTACAGATCACGTTATAATTATAACCGGTATCACCTGGCACTTCAAATAATACTGCGGCCTCATACGATCCGTCAACTACCGAGATTGCTGTTAGTCCCCTGTATTCGGGTACGTTATCTTTCAGGACTTTTATTTTAACGGTGATGGCATCGCTGTTAAACGGATCATCCTTATTTTCTTTGAGTGCAATAACTGCCACGGTCTTAAGGTCTGACGGCATAATGGTTTTTACTCCGGCAGGAACACTTATGCCATCCTTCATTATCCGATTGACTTTTATCATCCCTTCGCCCTGGATAAGGCCATACCCGTTGGAGGATATGCGGGTTTTTACACGCACCGGTGCATCCGGAACGATTACAGCACCTGTACCGATCAATGAATTAGGATTGACGAGTGTAAGTTCCGAGGTTGCATACCAGCCGTAAGCGTAAGGTATTTTTAACACCTCGATATTGAGGCCGCTTAGGATCAGCTGTGCCACACCTGCAGGTAATTGTTTACTTTCCCTTAGTACTTCACTTCCCATTAATTGGTTATACTGATCGAACCAGCAGCCAAAAACAGGGTCATTTCCTTCTAACCTGATCAGCGAAGCAGGGCCGTCCGGGTCAAAATCTATGATCACGGAAACACCAGGATATATCGTAAACGGTGGTATTCCTTCCCCGGTTGACGCCTTAAGATTTGTGCCTTCTTTTACTGCATCCACCGTCCATTGCTGCGCGCTATCATAACTAAACATTTTACCTTTTACAGGCCTGGTCATTTTTACATCATTGGCTGACGCTGCCATAAACACTGTGGACGGTAATTCAGGCCGGGCGTACTGGTAGGCAACTGCCCGTACTGACGGCGGCGCGAATTCGAGCGGTGCCGACTTAAGCAGTGGCTTTGGTATGCTCCGGTGAAATGTTTGAGGAAGGGCAACGCTTTTTAATGCAGGGATATAACCCAGGCTACCCAATTCGCCAAGCATCGGGAACGACTGGAAGGTGGCAGAGGCATAGGCCGCCATTTGATCCAGCCGTCCATCTGTTATAACGTTGATACCTGCACTGACAATTGCGTTAAGGATAAGCCCTCTGGTTACAACCACATCAGGCGCCATCACGGTGTCTTCTATAATTACCAATGATTCATCTGATTGCTTAGCAGGTTCGGTTGGATGCAGGTGCGGGTTATTGGCAAGCGTTAGTTTCCTCCATGGCCATGCAGCATAACCCAGGTTGGATAGCGGAAACATTGGAGGGCCGCCAACAGGCAGGCTATCGGAAGATGAATTAATTTTAGCCGAAAGCCCAACCAATGCATCAGGTATAATTTTAGCGTCGATGGAGGTTTTGCCATCATTGGTGGTTCCCCATAGTGATTCGGGAATACCGTTTACGTCGCCAACAATTTCCCAGTTTCCGAAGGCGGTATAAACATCACTGTTATATTTTACGGTGAACGTTAGTTCAGACATCTGGCCCGGGGTGCCGAAAACCACGTTGCCCATTGGCCGGATACCGAACTTTTTATCGCTGACGATGGTTTGCGCAGCACCTGTAATCGTTATCTTGTTTAGCGGAACAACGGTACTAACAGTAAATGCAAATCCGTCTGCCGTTATTTGCCACAAAACCGGGCTTTTATCGCTGACAGCGGCATCAGGATTTGGAATTTCCTTGATCAGACCCGAAGTCTGTTTGATATGCGAAACCTGCTGCACCGGTATGGTTGTCTGCGGAGCTGTACTTACAGCGCCTGCCCCCAAAGCCTTTTGGGTTGTCTGAGGCTGTGGCTGCTGTTGTGGTGCAACGGCAGGTGCCTGGTCGCCGGGCAGGAAATAGGGTTTAAATTCGCCCCATCCGATAATGTTGGTGTCGTTAGGACTGGTATTGGTGGCGCCAAAATTAACGGTGAAGGAAATAACCCACCAGTGTACAGTTGCGCTGCCTGCCATTTCAGGGCCCCAGATATGCACGTCGGCGCCTAGCTCAACCTTAAAGGTGGTTGTCCAGATGAATTTAACGGTATAGGATGCCCCTACGCTTACCCCTACCCTGATATCGTAATAGAAGGGGTTCCACATGATGAGGAAATCGGCATAGGCGGTGAACCAGGCTTTGAGGTTGCCACTCTGGTAAACGGCTTCCAGCGATCCGCCTGCCATTACCGCCGATGGTGTTAACGCAAAGTACGCCCCTCCTTTTATGGAAACCCCGCCGCCAACGGCCCAGCTAAAGCCCAGCCGCGGTTCATCAGGAAAATAATCGGGTTTTTTAAATGCCGGATGGTAACCGCCGAGCGTAAATACAAACTCACCTGCTTTGGCCTGTGTATCAACCTGGTTTTTAAACCAAACGAAGAAGGCAAGGCCGCCTGTTAGCCTGCAATTGGAGTCGATCACATAAGAGTTGGAAGTCAATACTGCTTCCATGGCGAGCAAGCCGGTTGAAACTTTGTAGGTGACCTTGAATGCTATTTGCGCCCCCACATAGGTTTTGCCCTTTTTAGGCAATACCATGCCTGAGAGGCCTAATAAAGCGATCTCAAAATCGTTCCCAAAGATCACCATCAGCACTGCTTTTGAATTGATCAGCTCAAAAGAGGCGAACATGATACCCGCAGCGACCCAATATGAACCAAGTTGTGGCGGAACAGTCTTTGTGCCGAGCGTTTTTAAGGCTTCCTCGTTGGTCGGCGCTTTCCCGTCTACCCCACCCAATGCAGCCGGATTTTCTATCCCGGCGACAAAAGGGAAATTCTCTATTTCTTTTGCTGGCGGAATATTGATGGTGCGATTATATCCGAATCCGCCTGAAAGTCCGTTGATAAAGAAATATGGCGGCCCGCCAAGCGGCGCATTCAGATAAGCGAAGATGAATAAAGACGGATGGCCCTCAATCAAGGCATACGCACCGAACGCGCCAATGCCGAATGCCGCAGTTTGTATTTTTGCCTGGCCTGTATATTGGATATAGCCGGCGCTGTCGTCTTTCAGGAAGCCGCCGCCAATGGATACCGCACCTGCATTGTAGGACACGTCAAGCCCGGCAAGGTCCAATGAATATGCGCCAAAGTTTGTTGGATCGGTGATGGGGATACCAATGTCCAGTTCAACCAGGTTGGCCATCAGGCCGGCAAGCGATACCTGCCCGTCGAAAAGGAAATCGAGGCGTTTTGGTACGGCCGAACCTTTCCACCCGATGCCTACCTTACGCACCTGCAAAGGACCAAAGGCGCGCATGATGGAGATCCACACTTTATCTGCCGGCAGGTTTTTTGAATCGTAAAGCTGCAGCGTAAACGTTTGCGAGTTAAAAACATAAGAAGCCGCAACGGAGAATGCGGGATTAATGGCATCTGTTTTGCCTGGATCTCCGCCCCCGGTAAGCAGGTTTTGCGCTACCGGATTGGTGTTACTGCTTGGTTTATCGAATCCGGGGCCCAGCGGTACACCCAGGTTGTACAACATGATACCTGCGCCGAAATCGGTTTTTAAATTGCCATTTAAATCAAGGGAAACATAAGCGCGGGGTTCAATCGACTGGATGGTAACGCCTTTGGTATTGATCAACGGCTTTTGCGCGTTAGCGCCTGCAAAATCAAGACCCACACTTACCAGATCAAATTTTGGCAGGAAGGTCATGGTATCATTAGCCGTATCCCTGTTAATAAAATAAACCACGAAGCCAGGGTCACTCTTCAGGCCGGTCCAGTTATTATCTTTATCCTGGTCGCCGTAGTATTTGCCTAATTGGAACAGCAGTTTGGCCCCGTCTGAATTTAAGGAACTGGTTACTTCAATATCAGTGATCTGGATCCGGACGCCATAACGCTTGCTGGTACCTTCCGTTTCGCTCTGCACATATATCCCATGATCTTTTATCGGTACAACCCTTTGCCCGTCGAGCAGGTTGAGGGCGCTGAAAATAAGTTTGGTTACGATTTCAATAGGATCATTAAGGTCGAAAGCTTCGCGCAGGTTGCTGAGGTAATAGTTACCGCCGGTCTTTTCCAGCAGGCCCCAATCCACCAGTACCTTACCGGGGATCCCGGCAACATTCCCTATCTTGGTTAAATCAAGCCAGTCTTTAACCGCCTTTACGCCGAGCGCCGTATTCGCCATAAAAGGAATAAGGAATTCAACACCAAAGTTGATCATCCATTGTTCGGTGGTTACGTTGTCCCTGCCGGCAATTAGTAACTGAGCGGCTGGCAATATTTCGATCTGTAAAGTCCCGGCCGCATCAGATACTGTAACCGGGTAAAATTTAAGGTTTGGCCCATGGACGGTCTTCAAATCGCCATTCAAACCGAATACCAGTGTTGGTTCCGGTACGTTCGGAATATTAAAGCCGCTAAAATTTGTGCCGATGGCGATGTTAACTTCGTACCGCAAATCGGGGTTATTGTAATTTACCGGCATCACGATACCAACACCGGTATCTTTGAGCCCGAGCGACATCCAGCTATAGGTAGCCACCGGTGCGAGCCATAATCCGAATATGGTAACACCCTCCACTGTCCTCAAACCAATGTTGATGATCACTTTTGCACCGGGGAACGATGCAAAGGTGTGTTCATATACCAGCAGCTTCCCATCGCTGCTTATGCTAAATCCTTCAAGCGTTAATATCGTAGTGAGGAATTCATTGATCCTTGGCAGGGTTACCGCGATGTTAGCTTCGGTAAACTGGCCCAGCGGATCCTGGTAAATAGCATTAAAGAAATTAAACAGGGTTGTGCCGTCAACTATTTTGGTCAGTATTTCAATACTCTCAACGAATGGCTTGAGCGGGGTACCCGGGTTTTCGAGCACATACTCATGGTAGGCGCCAAAAAGTTTATCGCCAACAATAGTTAAAAGTGTGCCTGCTGTGCCTTCGTTTAAAAACTGGTTAAAACCGCCCCAGGGAAGCAGCAAATATTCGTTTGTATTGGCTTTTGCCGAAAGGACAAATCCTTTTTTGGCATACGCAGCAGTGATGCCAAATGTATTATTGGTGCCACCTGAACCTTCGCCAAGGTCGTAACTCATGCTGATACTGCCATCAATGCCCACGCCGTTTGGTGTACCGAATGCAACACCGCCGGTAAGCTTGATATTGGGTGCAGGCGATGGTAATGCAGGTTTAAAGTTACCCCTTAAGTTAGCCCCGTCTAAAGTATTGGCAAAAACGATGAAGCTAACACCCCATGGCAGGCCGGTCAATTCAACGCCGTCTTTTTTTCCGTCGTGCTCGTAAGCCTTTAACTCGATATTTCCGTTTTTGATACCTGCGGCATCGGTAACGGCATATAATAATCCGCCGAGTTTTGAAAGATCGACGCCACCCGTTCCATTGCCCAATACTTCAGGCATAAGGAGCCATTGCAGCGGGTTCATGAAAATGCCGGTGAGCGGTTTCACCAAATCAGTTCCTTCAACGGTTGAGGTTAAACCCAGCACTTTGAAAATATTGATGACCGCCGGGTTTTGCGGCACCACAAAATCATTCACATATTTTACCGAGAATGAACTGAGCAGGGTCATTGGCACCTGGAAACCAATCTGCTGCAAATACTTTTGGGTATCGGCAGGGAACGGCCAAAGCGGCAGTGGCGGAAATGCCTGCGGCGTATGCGGAATCCCGGTTAAATAAAAACCATAATCGGCGCTCAATTGGCCAGCTGTAAAACTTGGCGACCAATTAAATGCCAGCGAAGAATCAAGCGTACGTGAACCCAGCGCAATGCTGTTGGTGAGCGTATAGGCGTTTACATCAATTACCAGGTCGGCAAACAACTGGATCTCATCACCGATCATGACGATTTTATCCGTTGGCACCTGTATGGTGAGGATGGTGCCGCTGGTATCTACACTAAAATATTTACTCAGGTTGACGCCGCCAGGCCCTTTGGGCAGTGTAACCAGCGTAGCAACATTGGTAACTAATTGTTTGATGAGCGCCGGCGTGTTAAAGAGGTGTGAAGCGCTGTTTTGCAGGTAACCAACCGGATCTTTAAACAACGCCAGCCAGGCATCAAACACGGGTATATAAAATCCATTATAGTCTTTTGCCAGTTCCAGCGATTGCAGCAAGTACTGGATACCCTGCCATGCAGCCGGCAGGTTAAAACTGGTATAACCCAATAGTTGGGCGAGTGATTTTACCAGGTCGGCACAGGGCTGCTCATTTTGCAGGATGAGTGTGGTTTGGGTGAACAAATAGCCGCCCGGGTTGGAAAGTATTGACGCCCATGCCCCGGGATTAAAAGAATATGTTTTTACCTTGGTATCTTCATCAATCACAACATCTACCACCCTGTAAAGCGCCAAAATATCTAAAAACGCCTGCAACTGGGTAAAGCCCTCTGCCTGTATAGTGGCCGACAACTTATCCATCATCGCGTTGATGAGGGTGTTGAAGGCATCGATAGCATCATTAGCGGTAAACTGTGGCTTGCCCGGTACGGGGATCAGCTCAATGTCGCGTAAAATCTCTGTGTCTTTCAGCCTGCTGTTCACAAACCGGAGGACAGGGATCAGCACCAGCTGTCCGTTTTGCAGTTGTAAAAATGCGCCTATCTGTACTTTATCGATAAACAGGCCGTCCTCATCAATCAGCGGCAGGGTTACATTTGGATTTTGGATGACGTTGATAAAGGACATGCCCGGATAATTGTTTGTCGGACCAGTGGCCCCGTTCAGCATTACGCCGGGAACATCAGCCCTTAAAATGGTAGCTATTTGTACCGACTCCGTTGCATTAACGTTAAACATTTTGCGCACGCCGTAACCAGCCTGGCTGTCCTGCACATAGGTTAACAGGTCGATACCAAATATATCCGGGATGCTCACATTCCATGGATCGGCGAGGGTGCCTGCGGGGATGATATCCGGCGCGCCCGGCACTATACCGGTAATGCCCCAGCCCACCATTTGCATCAGTGGCACCATAAACTCGCTGCCTGAATACAATGCGCTCAACTGGTTCACTACATCTATCCAGGGATTAGAATAATTTTCTATCGAGATAACCGGCCAGTTCTGTGGCAGGATCAGGTATTCAGGTATCGGGAAGTTGTATTCAGGGTGTTCCTGCCCGTCGAATATTTGCGGCAGGTTTGGCAGCATTCCCAGCGTAGTGGTAATCAGCACGCCAACTGTGCCGCCATTTTCGAGCATCAGCAAGCCTAAACCATTTACTATGGCCGGGGCAAACTTTTTCAATTGCCCAATATCCCAGCCAACGGTGCTGAACTCAATGTTCCCCAATTCAACAGTGCCCACGCTCGAAGTCAGTTCAAGATTGTCGATACCGGCAACCACAAAAAAGCTGCTGTTATTTTTCCATCCGCCCTCAACATACACATCTGATGCAGCAATAGAAACCCCGCCGATTTCGGGTGTTTGCAGTTTCCCTTCTGCGGCATCTTTTATTACCAGTTTCCCGGTAATAGCCTGCATCCAGGCTGCATTCCAGCTTCCGGCGCCGTCGTTCCCCGGCAGTTGCATCACCATCATGGCCGCATTCAAAATAAAAGTGGCCGAAATTGTTGTAAACGGCATCGGCACAACAAAATCAAATGCAATACCTAATTGATTTTCTGCAGGTTCCCATAGTGCCAGGTTAATGGTTGCCATGCCCACTTTCAGGATAGGGATCAACCATGGCAATTTCTCTGTCCCCTCACCTGCTACCGTATCACTTTCACTGCCCAACAATGTTGAGAAAGCCGGAACAAGGTATTTAAATAATGGCTTTCCATCGCCGTCATTCGTATTTAAACACCGCGAATAATAAGCGCCGATGGCCGCAAACGGGTTTTTGATCAACAGGGCAAGTTCATCCGGCGACAGCAGCATTTTATCCTTTAAAGGCCATTCGCCCACGTAGGCAGAAGGCGGATCGATACCGAACACTGCGGTAAACGCTTCCGCGTACGCATTATTTTCGCCAAAGAAGGCAGTTATTGCCGCGCTTACTATCGGGCCTATCGCTTTTTCAATCGTCTCGGCGTTGAAGTTGGAAAGATCGATCAGTGGCCACGAGCCAATAGCGGTTTGCACATCGTGCAGCCTGAAATTCGGGCTGGGTATTTTACTTACAGCAATGGCGGCATCATAAATAAACCCAACTTCCATGCTGCCTATGCTAAATCCGGCAGGAGCTTCGTCTGCAGCCAGTTCGTGGGCCCCAAAGGTATCAGCTACTGCAAATAAGGGTTTCCCTTTTACGGTGTTGGCTGCAGAGGCCATGATACTGTATTGCGGAAAAAAACTGATCGTGCTGTTTTGGCTGGTAGATTTAGGATGCATGGTGTAACACAACACTTCGGCCGCTGCAAGTACTTTCACACCAAACTCCGGCATACTTTCAATGGGGTTGATGGCTGAGGACGCCACGCTAAAGCCGGGATATATTTTTAACTCGCCCTCCGGCGTTTGCTGCGTGGCAAACGTAAGGTCGAAATCAATAGAAAGCGTTTCGGTAAACTTGGCCGATAGCAGATTGGCAGAAAAAGGACTGACCCTTGTGCCATCGCCTGTTACGTAACTTTTATCTTCGGTAGCATCCAAACCCTTAAACAGGCAATACCAATCATTCAGCCAGGTTTTTAGGGTGGCGTTGTTACTGGTGATATTTTGCAGCCAGTCGGTAAATATTTTCACCACGTTGGCCGGGTCGCGCACCAGCGCATCCCAATCTATCCCAGGTACCGGGCCCAGCAGTCCCAGCAATTCGAGTACCGAATTTACCATTTTGCCGGCAGTACCCGCGCCGCCTTCCAGCTGCGACAGCTGGCTGCCCAATACCGAAAGCGCTACGGTTATGCTTTGCTGCACCGACGCATTTTGTATCAGGTCGAAAAGGGAGCGGTTACTGCCCTGTTTTTCGCCGGGCAGCTTAAGATTTAAAAAGGTGAGGTCGAGCGAAGGGTATTTGCCTTCCACAAAATAGATCTGGCTGGCTGCCTGAAACCCATCGAACGATAAGCTGGCGATGCCATTGCCGGTATTAAAAACACCGTTTGAACCGGTAATATTGATGCCTGTTTCCACCGGGTGCGCTTCATCGCCCAAAATAAATTCAAAGCTGCCGCCTTCCGGGGTTGGTAATTTTAAAATCGGAAAATAAGCGTAAGGCAGCATCGAAAAATCATCATACTTCCACTCGTACAATGCGCCAACGCCAAGCTCAGTAGGCTTTCCTTTAACCTGCTGGCTCGCGACAATATAAATACCAGTTGGCTGTGCTGTTCCACCCTCTTCCACCATAGGATTAAGTATGGGGTACCATGTGCGGTTAAGGGCCTGCCTTGGCGTACCAACCGCCGTACCCTGGGCGCTTGTCATCAGCGTTGCCAGCAACTCAAACATCTCGGGGTTAGCCGGTATCCCGCTGATATACGACCACGGATCATTAAACCACGCATTGTTAAATACGTACTCGTCCTCAACTTTGGTAAATAGCCCTATCAGCGTGCCAATTTGCATGGCAACCGGGTTTATAGAGTCTGGCCCAAGGATGGTCATAATGCTATGTTTTTAGAATACGTTTTTAAATAGGTGACCGAAGATTTTTACCTGGTTAGCTGTGTTAATGATTTAAGAACAGATTTTAATGAGCACTATTTAAAGGCAGATCAGGTTCAAGTCTTCTATTTATAATTTGGTTAATATGATCAGGGTTTAGGAACAGTATTAATCACTTAGGTCACCTACAATAGGGTAACATTATTTAATTAATACCCTAAGTTAGGTTTAAACAAAAGGGAGTTCCAAATTTATTACACCAACGCTGTTATTGTATATACCAACTGCATTATTTGAACCCAATTTTGCCTAATACTAAAATAAAATTTAACCTTTAGGCACTAATTCAACCAAAGTGTTTAACCTTTTTGATTGATTAAAAGCGCGAAAAATCCATTTAATATTGCTGCCGAAAATGGAGCGGGCCATTATGATTAATATTATTATTTTAACTGACAATTGTCATTTATTTCCGGTTAAATACTGCTTAATTTTATAGGTGGTAAAATTAATAGTAACCAAAAAACTAAGATCATGCTGGGCAAGCTAAATGAAAAACAGATTGAAGACCTGTTGAAAAAACAGGTAACAGGTCGGCTTGGTTGCCATGCAAACGGTATTACCTATATCGTACCCATCAATTATTTTTACCGTGACCCGTATATTTTTGCGCATTCAGCCAAAGGGCAAAAAATTGACATGATGCGGAAAAATCCAAAGGTATGTTTCCAGGTAGATGATATTCAAAGTTTATTTAAATGGCAAAGCGTTATTGCCTGGGGCAAGTATGAAGAGATTACGGATTTTGATGAGAAACAACAGGCAATGCAGGGGTTGATCCACCGCATAATGCCTTTGGTTGACAAACCTGCGGAACACCCTCATCACGCAATAGCTGAAAAAGAAAGCGAAATAGATACAAAAATTGAAATAATCGTCTACAAAATTACGCTGAGCAAAAAAACAGGACGATTTGAAAACAGCTAAAAGATGCCGGTTGTTTATTTACCACCTGTTTCCCGGTATCCCCTGTTTCTTATTCTTGATAAATACTTCATTTTAATGAATTTTAAGAATACTTCCATGTGTTGCAGCATACCCTTGCATGCAGCAGCCAGGTTAACTTTACCAGGAAGGCAAAAGCGCCACTAACGGCATTAAAAGCCCTGACCGTTATTACGTCTCAATATTGCTAGCCGCTATTTTTACTATTATGTAACTTTTGTTACCGGACGGACTTTGAATTATGCTGAAATTCACCCTGCCTTCCGTTGGTAATAATTAACCGAACAAAACAGGGGGTATATAAAATAATCACTTAATAAACATAAATTTATCGCATGAAAATGAAACTGTTCACCAGGCCGGTAATAACCAATGTGATCATCGGGGCATTGATGGTATTCCTTATTGTAAGCCCGCAGGCCAAGGCATTAATGATAGAAGGCTTTATGAAGATCGGTTTATTTCAGCCGCCAACCAGCAGCACGGTTAACGAAAAAGAAAATGCCGGCAATAATGGAGCGCCCTACCTGCTGCTTAAATCATCCGATGGCAAAACGCTCAATATCCAGGACCTGAAAGGCAAAGTAGTATTTATCAATTTCTGGGCCACCTGGTGCCCGCCCTGCATTGCCGAAATGCCTTCCATCAACGCGCTGTACAAACGTTTTAAAAACAACCCCAATATTGTGTTCTTTCCGGTGGATGTCGACAACAACTTTAGCAAGTCGGTGCCCTTTATGAAAAAGAATGCCTACGCTCTCCCCGTTTACAACGCTGCCAGCCAATTGCCCGAAGGGTTTTTAGGCAATGCCATCCCCACTACTGTAATTATTGATAAAACCGGCAAAATGGTTTTAAGGCACGAAGGCGGGGCGGATTATACGAATAAAAAGTTTGTGGAATATCTGGAGGGGATATGCAGGTAAATATGGTTTGCTGAAGAGGTCACGTCTTTCATTATAAAATATGGGCCTTTCACGGCTGCAAATATTATTTAAGTTGTTTTAAAATAATATTCGATACGAGTAGCTTGTGAGCATCAAGACAAAGTAGCTGGGATCAATGGAAATCCGGCAAAATCTTGAATAACTGCCAAAATAAAAAATATTTCGGCAGTTGCTCGCAGATGTATCGGCTTTCAGATAGAATCCAATTGTTTTGCAAACTATAGACCCCCAATAATGCAACATTAAATCTCCGGTAAAGTTAATTGATCAGGCAACTAAATTAATTAATTTCCCGGCCCCCAAAGACTACTTAGATTGATAGAATACCCTAATTGGATTTGAGTAAAGGCTTGTGTATTATCACTTAAATTAGAATAGTACCGATAACGAAAGAACAACTTACTACCTGAATCCTTTTGACTATAGTACATTAATTCCATTGTGGGCGCTGCCCAATATTGAAATTGATCATTCTTAATATTGGCGCTGCCCATAATGCTGATCATATGCACCGGAATAGCCAAACTGAAAGCGAAGTTTCCATGCCGGGATAGTGTAAATTTCGGCTCGATATAAATATCGTTCAGTGTAACGGTCCTAAATGAAGTATCTATTATCGTGCGGGACTGGTCTTTGAATGAAGTATCGGCTACCTGACTGCCAATAAAATTATAACCGACGTTTATCTGCCAATCGCTGAATAAGTGTCGCGGATAAGGGGAAGGATACCCATGCAGCAAATTAAACTTAAAGCCAATGGAATACGTACTTCTTTGAAAAAGATCCCGACGACTTACGCTATCCTTATGAAACAACATTGTTCCTTTAAACTGACTATCATATTTAGATAATCCCCCCATAAATGACAAATAATTAAAAGGGATGGTAGCCCCGTTCCGGAAGTTTCTGGTATTTGTAATAAATTTGGCCTCCGCATTAAATTGTGCAATGCCATTTGGCGAGCCATTAAGCCCTTTTATATCAGTGAAAGCAGAAACATTAAAATATGCATTTAGTGAGGTAGATTCCTTAACCTGGTAAAGGCGATGTGCACTGTCCGGGGTAAGGGTAATATCAAATTCGGCATATGGCAAATCAGTATATGACCGCATTGGTGTGTAGGTGATTACATCGTCAAGGAAAATATAAAGGTTCTTTGCGTCATAACGATATTTTTGGCTTTCGTAGCGAAGAGTGTCCCCTCCTCTGGTTCCAAAATGCAATAAATCAATAACGGCATATTTATTTCTAAAAACCCCTATATCCGTCGTCGCTTCTATCTCCAGTAACACTCCTTCTTTTACAAGTAAATGGACCTTTTTAAGTTTTGCCCATAATAATCTTTTGTTATACTGCCCGTATTTATCTTTAGTTTTAGTTTTAACAAAAACTTTCAAAGAGTCATTCATTTCAAAAGTCGCTATTACATTTGTCGTATCCATTTTACCCATCACATAATCTCTATGAAATGTGATGGAATCAGTTTTTTGTTTTTTTTCGGCTGAAATACTATCCGATACAGCTTTTGTTACGGAATCTGCGGGCAGGTTTTGGGAATTTGCAATTGCTGGCAGGCCGAACACCGCACATGTGAAAAGAAAAAAGTTGAGGATTGATTTCATATTATTTAATTTAATAAGTTAAAGGTTTAGTTTTCGCAATAATAGCTTTACGCGGCGCTTTTGTATATTGGGCCAGTTGAGCCAAAAATCTTTTCTGGGCCCTATTTGCTTTAATCAATGAGTTTGCATAGCTTTTACTAGCCGAAGCGGGGATTAGTTGCAATAGGCTATTACATGCCAAACAGAATTCTATCTTCGCAGTGCAAATCGTTTGCGTCAAAATATCGCTTCGCCCAACTATCATTATTGTATAAATACAAGATATTGTTATCTGGTGCTGCCAATGGCGGCGTACTATCTTCGCCTCTTGTTGCTGAAGGGGCAGACGTCTGTTTTGGTGCTTCGTTTGCATTCCGGAAATCAAAATGATCAACCAAAGCAACTGCTTCAAGTGCAAAAACCGTGGCGGTATCGGTATCGTTTATTTGTATCAGGTTATCACCGTTTGCTCCTTCACCACCCAGGGCCAGATTAGAAGAGCCACAATACACGACAGCCTGGTCAGTATTAAAATCGCAGATAATGAATTTATTATGGACCTGATGCCCCATAAATATGGGCTTCTCGATATCAAAAGGCGGCGGCAAAACGGTTTTACCAGGTTTACCTCCGACTAATACACCGGATTTGTTTCCTGGCTTGTACAAATAAATACCAGCGCCGGGTGCGTCAGAAATTCCGTAACTAAAAACATTCTGATCAGCATGAATTTGTTGAAGGGCAGGAAACACTGGTCCTCCGCCTGAACTTATATCCATTACCGCAAAGAGCACACTGCTTGTAGACGCCTTGACACGATTGGTTATTTTGTTTAATATATCCAAAGCAACATCGGCAGGGTGAGGCGAAAAAGTAATACTCATTTCGGGCGATTCCGGCTTTTCAAAGTCATAAGGAGCTTCAGCATATTGCGACTTGTTAAAAGACTCCGATACATTACTAATCCAGGCCTCCTGGAATACCGCTGCATAAATGGCAGCGACGCCTGGGTCTTTAAATAAGATAACATGGTTAGAATTAACATACATTCCTGTTACGGAAAAATTAGTTGACCCTGTTAATACTTTCAATGGTTGAGCGTTTTTGTAAATCACAAACTCTTTATCGTGCGCAAAACGGCCAAATTTGCCACGAAGAATAGCAGCAGGTAATTTTGCTGCAGCTTTGAACTGTTGCTCGAAAGCGTCTTCAGGCGAATTGGCCTTAGTATGCAGGGCTGCATTGTCAAGGATAACCCGAATACGTCCCTCCGAAGCCAATTTAAGTAAAATAGCACATAAATCGGGCTCATTCAAATCATAGGCAAAAACATCTATTGTGAGGGTATTGTCTGTTAGAATTTCGTCTAGTAAATCAAATATCTTCTGCCTTGCTGTAAAGCCAGCCCATACGTATTCCTGAAGAAACGTAAAAGTTTGGCCGGTTGAATTTGTAGCAGCAATATCGCCCGTATCAAAAATCAGCGACCTCCCAGCTGGTTGAAAAAGAGCCTTATTCCCAAAATGATGGGTAAAGGCCTGCGACTGTGTAAAGCCCCGGGTAAAACCCAATTCAACCAAGTCAGTGGCGAACGGACCGACCTGAATGTCTACCGATACACTTAACGTTGTATTAATAGGCGTCAACAATGCATTTGCGTCAAAATATCGCGGCGTAACGGTATACGTATATTTCCCGTAAAATACGTTTTCCCCTTGGTGGATATTACCAGGCACATGCAACCACCTGAACTTTTGAAACGGCGCATTTGCTGAAGAGTTTGTCGCTTCTCCGGAAACAACTGCATGTGCACCGTGTGGCAATACCAGGTTATTCCATAAATAATACCCCTGCTGGCCGACCGGTTCAACAAATATCGAAAAACCAGCTAATTCATTTACATCAGCAACTGCAGAAAAATTAAAAGCTATCATTGTTTTTGCGTCACCTTGCCAGGCTTTCACCGAGAAGCCACTTGCATTGGAGTTTGTTACATACATGTTTTTGAGATTTAGTTTATATCCATTTTATGTTTTTCCAAAACTATTAAATGCCCATCAACTCTGCCTTTGGGCCTATACAACACTTCTATTTTACCCTCTTTGACAACATTTTACACCAATGATCAAAAACATGGCATCGCTGATCGACAAAGAAACTTCCGGTATTAAGGATGATACAGATCAATAAAATACCGATCAAATGTTACTATTTACGTTATACCGTGTATTCGATTTTAATACTTTTTGCTACCACTAAATTAGCCCACAGGGTTGTTTACCGCGCCGGGCAATTTCACGGTATTTAAAAAGGTATTTTCACGGTATTGATGAATCAGTTTGCAAAAGCATCCCAATTAAATACGCAAAAGAATTATGGTTGAATTATTATTAATGATGTAAAAGATTTAAGCGTGCTATGGGCCGGGATTTGGATTAGGGGGCTGTACAGGGGCAACCGGTGTCGGCGGAATTGCCGGTTTATTATTCTCATTCACCTTCAATCCAAGGTATGTGGCGCTGCTGATACCGGTTAGCGCTATCAGCGTTGAATCAAGTGTTGGCAATTGCCCGCAATCCATATAGCGCACTTTACTTAAAAAGAGTAACACCGCGATAACGGTCCAGATAACGTTCTGAAATCGATGAATATTTACGCCATTCTGATCGGAAAGTATATCCATTAAAAAATTATCCGACGGGTATTGTGCGCCCTGCTGGGAAGGATTAGTATTATCAATCGCACTGCCAATTGCAGTGGTGCCTGCGCTAATGCCCATCAACGTCAATATGGTAGTACTGATTCCTATGTCAGTGAGCGAAAAATGTTCGATCAGGCCAAGATAGATATAGGTACAACTGATAACGACTGTCCATACAGCCAACTGTGTCCGTGCCAGGCTAAATGCCTTTGGAATCAGGTTTATATCCGTAACATTTGCATATTTGGTAAGTTTAGCTGCGGTCATAAAAGCATCTTTGTCGGCAACAGGATCCCTTAATAAATTAGATTTCCATGCCACTCCAATAAACAGAATGATGATAACGATAATAAGCGTCCAGCCTGCCACGCCGCGACGCGGTGATGGCGGTAAGCATACGGCCTTTGCCGGGGCCGCGGTGGTATTTGGCGTCGCTGAACTGCTATGAGAATCGACCTGTGCATTTGCACCACTATTGCCGGTCGCTGCCATTGGCGCTGTATTCGTTACGGATTTTTTTCCTGTGTCCGGGCCGGCCGGATCGGCCGAAGCCCAAAGGCAGCAACCAGCCACCAACAAGATGATAATGAGTAGTTTTTTCATTTTCGTAATTTGTTATAGGTTAATAATTAATTAAACTCAATTTTAATTTCTGAACGCATCTGTTTAGGATGCGGAAAAAAGAACAGCACTTTAGCTATTCCTGAAATGTTATCTGTTATCGGGAGATTTAAGTCTGCCTATCACTTCTCCCCTTTTCGGCACCAGGCATTTATTTACAATTTCGCTATCTCAAAATTATACAGCCAAAATCACCCCTCTAACGGGCAATTTCACGGTATTTAAAAAGGTATTTTTACGGTATTTATATTTGGTTTGCATAAACAAAACAACTAAATACGCAATAGCACGATGGTTAAATGATGATTCATGATGTAAAAGATTTTAGGTATGCCTACTCTTTTGTTCCCTTTTCGGCGTCCGGGCTTTGTGATATTTAACTACCGTTGAATATAGATAATAAGAAGAATAAATGCAAATTATTTTCAAGTCGCAACGCTTGCAATTGTTAATTATTAAGCAATTTAAATCCGAGTATAATTTTTACCAAAAGTTAATAAAAAACAGACTATCATCTAATTTAAAAACCTTACCACTTGTTTATCAAGCCATTGTGCAACCCGGAAAAATTAAAGAATCGGCGTAGTATTAAGCAAAACACGAATTACAAAGGTAAAGATATCCGGTTTCACGGCCCTGTTCCCAGGTGTTTCACCCTGTTCTCGGGTGATCCTGCTATAAGGGTTTAATCCCCGCGATCATAAGCAGTTGATTCTTATTACATCACCACTTTTACTTTCAGCTGCCCGTTTGACAGCGTGCGGATCACCAGTTTATCCACTGTGGGATAAATGGCCTCGATATCCATATCCTGTATGGTTACTTCGGAGCTGATATTATTGCCATAATCGCGGCTCATTTCCTTCTGGATCCGGGTCTTGCTGTCCGCAAGGAACTTAGTAAAATTGTAGGCTGCTTTTTGGCGTATAGCATCCACTATTTTGCCATTGAACATCCATTTGGCCACTTTTAACATCCAGGCCTTCGTTTGCAGGTCGAAACTCAGGTCGGGGAACGAGAGGATGTGCGTTGCCGGGTCGTAAGTGGGCGTCGCCACAAGGTATATGGTGCCGGTTGAGGAACCGCTAAAGTCAATTTGCATCACAATCTGCCTGCCCGTACCGAACACCCGGGCGTGGTCAACAATAAATTCATTGCCCGCTACTTTGGTTTTCTGCCCGGCAACCTGCTGGTTTACCATGTTGGTAAGGTGATCGTAGTTTTCCAATAAGTCGAGATACACATTAAAGCCTTTTGCGGGCACGTAGGTAGTTAAGGTGGGCAACGGGTTGGGCGGTGCGGCAATGCTTACCGTAGTAACCACCGGTTTCGCGGAAAGCCCCACCGAAAAGTTAAGCTGCGAGCCTTTTAAATTAAAGCTGCTGAGCCTAACTGATAGCGGGTTAATGGACAGGTAGCCAATATCCTCCATTTTATATTCAGTGGCAATATTTTTCCATAACTGCTCCACCATGGGGCGGATGTTGTAAGCAGCAATTTTGGTGTCCACTTGTTTGCCGAGGTCGTTTAACGGACCGCTGAGGTATTGGATGAGGCGGTCGGTTACGTCAATATTTCCAAGCAGTATATTGCACCTGTCAATTGGCTTTGGGGCAGGAAATAAAATGGTTTTTGAACGCAGGTGATAATCAGGCATAACGTTGATGGTCGACTGGTAGGAGATCACCATCCGTCGTTGAGGCTCATCGCCCCAGCCGCATTGGGCCGATACAGTTGGCACAATACACTGTGGGCCTGAACCAAAAACTGCAGCGCATTTGGCACAATAAGACGCACTGATACCATAACTGCCGGTAAATTTAAGGCCGGCGACGTTATTGCTACCAGTAATGGTAAAAGGAGTGCGGGTAAAAGTATACGCATAACTTAAGCCCTCGCAGGCTTGTTGTTTGTCAGCAAATTTAAGCGGAACCGAATTCTCGGCCTGCACAATGTAACTCTTCAGGTCGACTGAAACGGGCACCTCCACATTTGATACAGGCTGAACAATATTTGGAATGGCAGACTCCTCATTTGCAGGAGCAAGCGGTTTAAGCGTTTTACAGGAATAGAAAGTAAATATTAAAAGAATGAGTGCGTAAGTGACGCTCGGTTTTAGTTTCATTTTCAGGGGCAATTTAAGCAGCACCTCCTTAAACATTCCGAAGGTTGACTGGCAGCAAAAATAATAAAGCTTTCCTTTTTTTAATTTAATATTTCAACAAAACAACCGGCAGGGTTTTTATTAAGATGTAATGAAATATATTTGTTAACATGAGCCACACCGCAAACCAGCTAAAGGCAGCGTTAACCATTTCGGGGTACAGTTTACTGGCGACGTTAAGAAGCCCTACTTCCATCGTTTTTTCCTTATTGTTCCCGCTAATTTTCATCACCGTTTATCAATCAAATCTTTCAAATGGGAATAGGTATTCCAGCCTTCTGTTTTTTTTTCCGGCGCGATCATATGAATGCGGTCGCTCTATTTTGCCAGCGTGGTTTCATATAGCACTTTCCCTTCGGTATTTACCGCTTTCACATTCAAACTTGCCGGACCGACAGAAAAATACATAAAACCATGAGTTGAAGCTTCGAAACGACTTTCGGGAATACCAGCGGTAACAGCAGTAAGTTCAGAGCCTGCCCCCGAAATAAACTGATGAGTATAGCCTCCGGGTTTAAGGTGTTGAAGAGAATGCTCATGACCCGAAAGGTAAATATCTACTTTATTATCTTCAAAAACCTGCGATAGTGCGTTCCTCATGGTCAAAGTATCATAATTGTTGATACGCGGGCCTACGGTATGATAAGGATGATGCCCGATAACAATTTTCCAGGTAACATCCGGCGATGCTTTTTTAAATGTATCATTTATCCAGCTCATTTGCTTTTCAACGTAATCTGCTTTTGTTTCATGCAGAAAAGGGTCAGTATCTATAAATAATAAAAGTGCTTTTGATTTAATCTTTGATGTTTTGTCTTCCCTTACAGGGCCGTCCTCTTTATCTTTTCCTTTACTCAAACTTATCTCCTTTGAATAATAACGGGCAGGCATATCCCAGCGACGGCTAATTTTACCGTATTTTATCTGAGAGTCAACATCTGAATGATAATCATGATTCCCCAACACCGGATACCAGTCGCATTGCAGGGAATGCGCGGTGTAAATATTTTCAAAAGAATAATGCCACAAGGGATCGAATTCGCTTACCACGCCTTTTGGGTAAAAGTTGTCTCCTACCGAAACAACAAAATCCAGGGGATGTTCCGTTCCCCAAATACCCATTTGTTTTGCTACTTCCAATTGGTCGTACTCTCCATTCCGGCCCCAGTCACCCAAAGCCATAAAATGCAAAGCATAATCATCCTTTATTTTCGGAATAAGCGTTAAGTCCTCACTGTTAATATGAGTTACCCTTTTTCCCGCGAATGAACTGAGGGGGGCCAAAACGGAGGCGCCGATTGCCGTAAGCGTCGTATTTTTAACAAAATCTCTTCGTTTCATATCAATTAAAGAGCTATAAATAAGAAAGGATTTGCCAAAACAAACCCTTTCTTATTGTGATGAAATTCAGGTTAATTAATGCTTGTTACCTTTGCCGTCTGACGTGTAGGCACCCATATCAGCATTGTACGTTGCATTCCCTTTGCCAATGGCCGGTGATCCTGCTTTTAAATGAAAATCATTGTTGTTTGGTGCTCCGTTAGGATTTAAAAATGAACCATCAAAGCTTACAAACATAGGGTCACCGTTTCCAACTGCGGTAGATATGATATCGGATGTCTGAGGAACCCCAAGCGCACCGGCAGGGTAATAACCAGCTCTAAGGGCATAGGTGATATTGGGTGTTACCGTTTTATCGACAAAAGTTAGCGCTGTTGAATAGAATAAATTGTTACCGTACTTAACATTACCGGTACCATCATCTGTAAATATTTCAAGACCATGATAGCAATTTACGATGATATTATTATAAACGTTACCTTTTGCACTAACTCCGGCGGAAACGCCTCTGCCCGGTTCAGCAGCACCTCTTCGCCATCCGCATGAAACAATTGTATTGTTATAGACGTCGACATTGGTGCTTGCTGTGGTAACAACCGCAGCTGTTTCTAATTTAACACCAGTACCTGCCTGGCTGAAAATAACGTTATAAGCAACCGTGCCGGTTGCTCCCGTTTTCAGGTTGATAGCTTCACCATCAGTGCTCCCGCCTGACTGGATGGTATTTCTAAGAATAGTAACCTGTGCGCCGCCAAAAAGACCTAAACCATCGTCCTGCCCGTTTTCAATCCAGCTGTCTTCAATATCAACTTTTATCGGCATCGCAACCACTAAAGTCCTTCTGGCACTGCCTGTTTTGTCAGGGCCGCCAGTGTTGAATATTTTAGTCCATTGTATCGTCACGGCTTGTGCACTGTCGCATGCAAATCCTCCCCATGTTCCTGGTGTATTGGAATCTGAATTAAATGATACAGGACTTGCTTGAGTTCCCATAGACTGAAATACACCTTGAATTTTAAACTGGGAGTTGTTTTTTACGACGATGATGGCACCCGGTTGTGCAAGTAAGGTATCACCCTTGTTTACATTAATATCTGCAGTGACGGTATAAGTTGAACCCGAAAGCAATGTTCCTTTTACAAAACCGCTGATATTACCTGCAGTAATAGGATGTGAAGGTGGAATAACCGGTTTTACAACAGAGGTACTTTCCGTTTTTGAGCACGATGCCATCGCAGCCACTAATGCCATAGAGGCAATCCAAAATGAGAATCTTTTCGTTTTCATGATCATAAATTTAATTTTTCGTTTTTTTTTAATAGTTGTAGCGCATCCCTGCCAGGTAACTTGCTTTTGTGATTTCATCGCCGTTGTTGAAGTTGTGTAAGACGATAGTTGTGTGTGTATTTAAAAGATTATTCAGCTTGGTGAACAGGGTGAAATGTTTGCTTATTGCTTTATCAGCTGAAAATGCAAGCGACGACAGCGGTTGCTGTATATAGTTGTCGCCATTAAAATCATACCGTCCAACTAAAGTTTTGCCTAAGTACTGAAAAGCAACCTGTACATTAAGTTTTGCCTTTTTGTTGCGATACAGCAACGACAAGTTAAGGTCATGAACCGAAGCGCCGTTAAGCATCCTGTGTTCAGTTGCGTAATTTGTTTTGCCGTTTATAGCTGGGACAAAACGATTTATTTTTGATGTATCACGTACGTCAGAGTAGTTATAGGCATAATTACCGCTTATACCAAAATCTCCAAAATATTTAGTAAATGCCAGTTCGATGCCGGCCACTTTAGCATTGGGGGTATTAATCGGATGAATGATGGAGTTTGCCCCCGAGTTTCCGCTGTAAGAGTATTCGATCGGGTTGGTTAGATCTTTATAAAAAGCACCGAAGAAAAGCTGTTCATCCTTTTTCGGGAAAAGCTCATAGCGTATATCGAAATTATTTGCGGTAGTATGCAATAAGCCGGGGTTGCCCTCAACAGCTGCGCCACCGGTACTTGGGGGTGTTGTTGGCACCAACTCATAGTATGCAGGGCGTGCTATTGAGGCGAAATACGCCAGCCTTAAATTTGCCTTTTCATTTAACTTATATTTAAAGCTAATGCTGGGCAAAAAGTCTGTATAATTCTTTGTTATCTCGTTGGCATTGGTAATGTCTTGCCTTATATGAATATCCTGTGAAGTGGTTTCCGTTCTTAATCCTCCAAAAACTTCCAACCTTGGCAACGTAAGTTTAAATTCGCCGTAATAAGCCCCAACCTGCTCTGTGGCAGTGTAATTATTTACATTATAATCACCTATCCCATAAATCGTGTATACATCCCATTTCGCCGAGTAAATATCGATAAACGGGGGTTTACCTCCGCTGGCTGATGGGGTGGGACGCAATATATACTCATCCTCGTAATTATACCTGGATTTGTCCCGGTAAAAACCGCCGGCTTTTAGTTCCAGCGCTGCATTTTTTATGGTTGTTTTATAGGTAATATTAGCTGAACCACTATAGTCTCTATCATTATTGTGTGACCATGTCCGGTCGATATTGTCAAAATATTGCGGGGTTTTTGTGAATTGGGTTGTAGACGGGTCGTAAGAAATAAGGATATTGGAATTAATAGCGGCCTGGTCTGGAAGCCGCACAAATGCATCAGAAAATGCTCCATACCAATCAAACTGGAAATGCTGGCTCAATACATGGTTACCGGCGAGTTTTAAGTTTTCAATTATTTGATTGGATGTGGTAGATTGATTAATCAGGTTTACCGGGCCCGTTCCGGGGATAGTGCGGCCCCCATTTCCTCCGGTAATTGATGTATCAGCGGTGAATGACGCTTCTTCAAGTCTTGAATACAATAATACGTTATCAAAAATAATTTTATTTTTTTCATTGAAGCTATAGTCAAGGTGCGCGATAAAATTATTTAATATCTGGTGACTGGAAATACTCCGGTTGTAAATATCAGTAATAATAGGCCGGTGATCTGCAGCACCAGGATCGCGGCCGCCATCATCCCCTTGTGTATTTGAACCGAAATATAAATTTTGATAGCTATTGCCAATAACCAAACCTAATTTTTGGTTTAATAGCCTTTCGCCAAAGCTAAAACTAAACGTTTCCGTCGGCGGCGCAGTAATATTTTTAAAATCCAGGTTTGACCGGGTAAAATCGCCCGGTTGAGCCGCATAAGCAGCACCATATTTTTCAGACGGGCTGTAAGTATTGATATCATTCTTTGAAAAATCGACAAACTTGCGATCTATAAATAACTGGTCGTAGCCGATTGATGTGGTGGCGGTTATTTCCTTTTTATCCGGCGCATCCTTAAAAACAAGGTTTACAGTACCGCCAATGGCATCCCCATCCATCTCTGGTTTTAATGTTTTATCAACCTCTATCCGCGCAAGAAGCTCAGATGGAACAACACTCAACGACACCAAACGCGTTTTACTGTCCGGACTGGCAATCTGCACTCCATTTATCAGCGTATTATTATAGCGTGGCTCCAAACCTCTTATTATAGCATAAGAATCATCCCCTCCCGCATTCCGCTGTATGGTAACACCTGAAACGCGCTGCAATACATTTGCAGCATTTATATCCGGTGATTTGGCAATAGCTTCTGCGCTGACCACATTTTTTAAGTTATCGGAGTTCTTTTCATTTGCCCTTGAGGCAGCTTCATTTTCAGTTAAAAGACGCCCATGAACATTTACCTCATTTAAATTCTGCGTATTTTGATTCATTTTTATATTCAGCACCAATGTTTCGCCTGCGTTTACATTAATGTTTTCTGAATAATTCAGGTAACCAATATATTTAACGACTACCTGGTGTTTCCCGGGTGTTATATTTAAAAGTGTGTATTCACCCTGTTGATCAACTACTGCCGAATTTTTATTACCGTCAATAAGAATTACTGCACCGGTGAGCGGCTCGTTAGTATTTTTGTCGTTGATATGGCCTTTAAGGGTAGTAGTATTCTGAGCAAGTGCACCCGCTGAAAAAAGTATAAAAAATGCTATTAAGTAAAACTTTGCAACCATTGCGATTCGTTGATTTAGATCAAAAAACCCGGTCAATTCTGGATTAATTCTGAATTTTTGAAGTTAGTTTAAAGGCTTAATACTTTAATAATAAACATTTAACAATCAGATAGTTAATGTAGTTTTATTGAACGTTTTTTGCATCAAATTTAACTAAAACTTAAAGGTTAAAAATGATTTTTTAGCGGTTTAATGACTATATGCGGGGGCCATGCTAAATTCCCGGCAAAATGAATAGAAGCAACGGTAAACGGAGCCAAAAGACAAAAGCCACGGGGCGTTTTCCCGTGGCTTTTATGTTATCGAAGTGGAATTTAGTCCGTTAATGCCCTATTAAAGTATGCTCTATATCTTCCAATGATTTGCCTTTGGTTTCCGGCATCATTTTCCAGACAAACAGCAACTGGAACACCATCATGATGGTAAAAAACAAAAAAGTGTTTCCGCCGCCAAGTTTTTCGGTAAAATAGGGGAAAATAAAAGTGATTAACGCCGCCATAAACCAATGGGTAAAGCTGCCGAGCGTTTGCCCCTTTGCCCGCACCTGGTTGGGGAAGATCTCGGAAATAAACACCCAGATAACCGCTCCCTGTGAAAACGAGAAAAATGCGATAAACAGCGATAGATATATAATGATATAATAGCCGCTGAAATTTTGTGTAAAAAAAGAAAAGCTTACCAGCCCTAATGTGAGGATGAGACCGATCGACCCGATAAACATCAGTTTTCTGCGACCTACGCTGTCAATAAACCGGATGGCGATCATGGTAAAGGTGAAGTTAACAATACCTAATCCCAGCGAAGAAGCAAGGGAGGCATTTTTACCGAGGCCGGTCATTTCGAATATCCGGGGCGCATAATAAAGTATAGCGTTAATCCCCGAAACCTGGTTAAAAAAGGCAATCAGTACAGCAAGTCTTGCGGGTACCTTGTACCTGCCGCTAAATAGTTCTTTACCGCCCGGCTCTTCAGCATCCTCCTTATTACTTTTTACAATTGATTCCAATTCCAATTCAAAACCAGACGGATTAATAATTTTAAATATATCTTTTGCTTCATCATAACGGCCCTGCAAAAGTAACCAGCGCGGGCTCTCAGGAACTAATTTCAGCAAGAGCAAAAATATAAGTGAAGGAACAGCCATTACGCCAAGCATATAACGCCATGCATCATTGTGCGAAGGTCCAAGTATCCGAACGATTACCAGGTTTGAAAGTAAAGCAATAACAATACCGAACACGATATTAAACTGGAACAAAACCACCAACCTGCCCCTGGCAGCTGCCGGCGAAATTTCAGATATATAGATGGGTGCTATAATGGACGAAGCACCCACTCCTATTCCGCCGATAAAGCGAAAAATCATGAATAGGTACCAGTTGGTAGCGAAGGAAGAAAATAGTGCGGAAAATAAAAATATAAGTGCAATGATTACCAGCGATTTTTTACGCCCAAGGGCATCTGCAGGTATCCGGCCGAAAAAAGCGCCACAAACTGTACCAACAATGGCAATTGAAGTGGTAAGCCCGTGTGCCAATGCTCCAAGTTTCCAGTAAGCCTGGATAGCCTGTTCAGCGCCGGATATAACAACGGTATCAAAACCGAAAATAAAGCCGCCTATAGCGACGATGACGGACCACAGGATAACTTTTCTCTGAATCATAATAAAGGTTAAATAATTGAAGGTTCTTCAAATATAAACTTTGTTATGATTAGTTGGTAAAAAAGGTTGTAAGGGTTGTAAGGGTTGTAAGGGTTGTAAGGGTTGTAAGGGTTGTAAGGGTTGTAAGGGTTGTAATTTATAGACTTTCCAACTTATTACAACTCTTACAACTTATTTCAACTATCTCACGCCACAATCAATTTCAGATCAGCCTGCAATGCGGCAAGGTCGAACCCGCTTGGGGCAGTTTTTGTACCTGCAAAGTCGGTGGCTATAATAGCGTAGGCTTCATCACAATAGGCGTTCCAAAAAGACCAGGTCATTTTCTTGGTGGCACCCCAGGTAATAATGACTAATCCATGGCTATCATACCCTACCACACAAACAGCATGGCCGCCCCACGATCCTGGTGCTCCTTTCCCTGTCGCACCGCCCGGCGGTACCGACCAAACTTTTTGCGTTTGCGCAGTTAAGGGCAAGGATAACCCGATATAACAACCCCCAAATAAAAAAGTACCCAATTTGATATGTGCTTCATTTTTGGGCTCCAGGGCCGCGTACGCCAATATTTGGTGACCAGCGATCCCGGTTTGCCTCCAGTAATTTAATACATTTGTTTCAACGGCCCCATTATCGTTTTTACCTGTAGCCGGATCATACCCGGTTATCGCTGAATATGCACTGATAATTTGCTGGTCTGAGGGGGTATACAAAGCATTATTATCGTCTGTCCACTCCATTATTAAATGCCCGGCGGCGGCACAGGTACAATCACCAATTTTATCATTGTCCATCATCCCCCATCCCGTTACAGGTATATTTTTTGCATACATATAAGTCGCAGGCGTAGGTGGCAAAGCCGCAGGGGTTAAATAATTAGCCATCAGCAGCGTCCGGGGATCATGAACTGCCGGTGACTTTCCAAGTTTCATATTGGAATGATCTGTTTTTTGAGCTTCCATAACGTTAATATTTTGTGTGTTTAGTAAATGTCAGTATAAATCTAGATAAAATATAGCTCAGGGTACAAGGGGTTTTTACGGCACTCACCCACGTAGTTTTACGCAATTTTTAAATCAACTCCGCCCGCAGTCTTTAACTCCGCCCCCGGGTATCATTTTCATTAAAAGTGTAAATTTTTATAGCCTTTTGTAGCGAATTAAGGATGGAGCTCGTTATCTCAGTGTAATAATTTCAAAAATCTCTGTATTATGAAAAGGCTTTTAAAAAATCTAAAAAAAATAAAGTTGGGAATAATCGCGTTGGGTTTATTTTCCTTTTTACTGAGTTCTTGCCTTAAAGACACCTCTAATTATGTAGCACCGCCGACAGGCCTGGTAACTTTTTACCAGGCCTCGCCTGATGAGCCCGCAATGAATCTTGATTTTAACAGCAACCAGGTCAATCAAAATCCGATTTATTATGGTGATGATATTGATTATTTCAGGGCATATGCGGGGCAAAGAACGGTGAACCTGGTTTTTACAAATTCCTTAAATACAATTGCGACAGCTACTGTTACGCTTGTCGCAAATAATGCATATTCACTTTTCCTGGCCAATACAAGCGCTCACCCCGAAATAGTTTTGCTTAACGACACACTTAACAGACCCGCGTCCGGCAAGGCAAGCATTCGCCTGGTAAATCTCAGCCCTGACGCCCCCGCTGTGGACTTGAAAGTACAGGGAGGTCCGGTTTTAGTTTCAAACAAGGCCTTTAAAGGATATTCGTCATTTTTACCTGTCAGCGGGCAAACAAATTATACTTTTCAGATTATGCAGACCGGCACAAATACAATTTTAGCCACCTTGCCCAACGTTGCCATTAGTAATGGTTTTGTATACACTATTTTGTTTCACGGACTGGCCACTACCACAAATAATGGGGATAAATTGGCTGCGGACCTGATAACCAACGCATATTTTTATTAACAGCCGCGGCAACTGTTAAACAGCTAACGGCGCCGGCCAGCGATTAGCACAAATAAAAAACCAGGTTTACCTTATCTATCACACCTGCTTGTTCAACACAAGCAGGTCTCCAATAATCCTTGATGTCCGGACCAGGTTGTCCGCAGTATGCTTTAAAGCTTCCCGAAGGTCTGTTTCCCCGTTACCAATAGCCATTAGTATATCGAAATATTTGTTCAACGCTGCGTTTTCCTCCACCGGCACCAGGCCTGCTAAACCTATTACGGGTATATGATTTAGCTTGGCCTGTATGGCAACACCAAAAGGGCCTTTGCCTTGCAACGTTTGTGCGTCAATACTTCCTTCACCGGTTATCAAAACATTACATTTTTGCAGTTCGGCTTCAAAACCGGTTATCTGTAAAAAGTACGCTATACCGTTAACCAGCTTTGCATTTAAAAAAGCACTCAATCCTGCAGCTGCGCCCCCGGCAGTGCCGCCATATTCCATTGCAGCTATTCTTTTTCCGGTCTGTTTATAGGTAATCTCATCAAGATTGTTTAAGAATTTTTCGAGCTTGATCACCTCTTTCGTACCTGCACCTTTTTGCGGACCGAAAATAGCGGCTGAACCCCGGGGACCCAGCAGTTTGGTATTTACATCGCACAAAACCACTACTTCACATTTGAATATCCGTTGGTCAAGTTGTGACGGGTCGACCCTTGCAAGGTTTGCCAGACTTTGCGGCACAGGGTCCAAAAATTCGCCGGCTTCATCAAAAAAACTGGTGCCAAGTGCCCCCAAAATGCCACATCCGCCATCAACCGTGGCTGAGCCGCCCATTGCAATAATGATCTTATCCACACCTTCATCCAATGCAAACCTGATCAGTTCGCCTGTTCCGTATGACGAAGCAACCAAAGGGTTTAGCCCTTCTTTATGTAACAGCCTTAATCCTGAGGCATCTGCCATTTCAATAACGGCTGTTTTCCCTTTATCGATCAGACCGAACTGTGACATGATCTTTTTGCCCAATGGATCATGTACTTCTTTTTTAATGATCTTGCCTTTGCATTGTTTTATGATCAGCGATCCCGTGCCATCGCCACCATCGGCAATAGGGAAACAGGTGACCGTACAGCTAAGCTTGCTTGATTGCAGGCCTTTTCTGATAGCTGCCGCGGCATCTTCAGCAGAAAGACTGTTCTTAAAGGCATTCGGGGCGATCAAAATGTGCATATCAGATAAATTTTGAAAGGAGATAAACTATAGTAATTGAAGTAAGTCCCATTAATACTCCCGGTATACTCAAGCATCACCCCTAAAGTTGTCCCTAAAACAATTACAAGGCCCAGTAATTTAAGGATATTGCCAAACCCGGCTTTAATTGTATTTATCATTAAACCAATAGGCATTTGCACACTCAAACCCACAAGAACTGCGGATAAGATCAATGCGAAAAAAGGGGGCACTTTGTATTTGGTAGTAAGCAGAACAATTAAGGCGATACCGGCAATAAGGCATATAAAAAGGTATAAAAAAGATGCGGTCATCGGCCGTGTTATTAAATTGATTAATAGAAAATTATATTAAAAATCAAATTTATCATATTATAGGAAAGCGAAGCAAAAAACAATTCAAAACCAATGGGTAATCAGGTGATATTAAAAAAGCAACTGACATATATTTTTATGATTTATATCACGTTTCAAAAATAAAATACTTTTTATCTTTGATTATATACCGAAATAATTACTTTTATAATACCCCGCTTTTTTACTATAAATTCCTGGTTTAAATAACCCGTTTTGCAGTTTCACAATTATTTTAATCTTTAACTTTATGAAATCATTTTTTCCCGCTCTGTTTATGTTTGCTTTTTGCAGCATAAGTTACGCGCAAAACCCTGTTGTGGACATCCATCCGAGGTCTCAGATTTATGTTATCGACCTTCAATCCGGCCAGGAAACGCCGGTTAATACTGATGCGGCAATTTTATTTAAAAACGCACTTATCGATCTTGTCAGAACTACTTACCGGGCTAGAATGGTTATATCAAACGTCTCGCCCGAATATAACAACAGGGTTTTTACCATCACCCAGATGGGCGTAGAAACAAACGTTAACGGATATCAAATCGTGCTCGATCACTGGGCGCAGGACCCCGCCCAAAATGTAAACATCTATACTTTTGTGTACCATGTGGATGACAATACCTTATATTTTTATGATCCGGCCAATCAATCATGGCTGCTGGAAAGGATAATGCCTAATAACGTATTTAACCTGAGAAGGGTTGCTACTTATGCGGCAAAGTTTAACGAAGAACTTGCAAACCAGCAGCCTTCTGATCAAAACGGACAGGTTGGTGCAGATGCTTCCGTTGATTTGAATCAGCCGGTTGATGCCGATGTTGCTACGGATACCCCGCCACCGGCAATGCCTGAATATGAACAACCCGAATGCCCAAGCGATGGTTACCTGTGGCAACCCGGTTATTGGGCCTTTAGCCAGGAACGGGGAGATTATTACTGGGTTCCGGGTGCATGGGTAGCGCCGCCAACTACCGGCGTTTTATGGACGCCGCCATATTGGGGTTATGAAGGCGACCGTTATATATTCCATATTGGTTATTGGGGCGACCATATTGGTTTTTATGGTGGTATAAATTATGGTTATGGCTACGGCGGGCATGGCTACGACGGCGGCGAATGGCGCGGGGGACATTTTAACTACAATAGAGCAGTTGTCCGCGTAAATACCAACGTAGTTCATAACACTTACGTTAACACTACGGTCATCAATAATGTTACGGTAAACAATCGCAGCAGTTTTAATGGAGGCCGCGGGGGCGTTACTGCCAGGCCAACATCTGCAGAGATTGTTGCAACACATGAACGTCATTTAAATCCCACTCCGGCGCAAAACGGTAACCAACTAGCCGCAAGGGTAAATCCCCAACAGTTCGCAAAAGGAAATCAGGGCGGTAAGCCCGCAAATTTAGCTTCGCCGAAAGTCATCATTTTCCATCCGCAAAATAATAACTTTAACAAAGGAGGAAATCCAGGAATTGGGGGCAAACCAGGTCAGCCGCAAGGAAATAACCCTGGCAGGCCCACCGGACAACCCGGCATTCCAAACGGGCAGGGAAACAACCCAGCCAGGCCTACCGGACAACCTGCAAATCCAAACGGACAGGGTAATAATCCAGGCAGGCCCGCCGGACAACCCGGCAATCCAAACGGGCAGGGTAATAACCCCGGCAGGCCCGCCGGACAACCCGGCAATCCAAATGGGCAGGGAAACAACCCCGGAAAACCGGCCGGATTGCCTGCAAATCCACCGCGACCGGTTAATCAGCCTGTTAATCCACCGAAGCCTGTTATACAACAGGCTAAACCGGCCAAACCAGCAGAAAACAAACCAAAGCAACAGGACAAACCGGTAAAGCAAAACAATTAACCGGCGACGCAATAAGCTTAACGCTTTGTTATACATATAAAAAGGCGCCTCTGAATTAACAGGGGCGCCTTTAATTTAAATCTACTATTACAACTATACCAATTCGTATTTAATTACATAAGAAACACTTACAGTTAATAAGCCCCCTTCGTATCGAAAAAGAGTTTCGTTGTAACTTTATCGCCGCCTATGGCAGCCGATGCCTGGTTATAATTAACCACGTTTACGTTCTGCTCGCTTATCGGATAGGTAAAACGAACAGGGAACGCACTGTATGCATTGGGTGGCGCAACTAACGCGGGATAATCAAGCCTCCGGTTTACGATCCATGCGTCCCAGCCGCGGTTATACAAAGCCAAATATTCCTGCAAGGCAATTTTTTGTAGTGGTGTTGTACCTGTGGCAGTAGCAAATGCCACTTTCGGAAGCAATAAATAAGCGCTTGCCTGCGCAGTTGTACCGCCCCAATAAGTTATTGACGCAGTTATAGCAGCATCATAATGAGATTCAATTGTGCCGCCAACATTAAACCCTCTTTCAACAGCCTCCGCAAGGTTAAATTCAGTTTCTGAGTAATCCAACAGCAAGCCGGGGAAATCAGGGTTTGTTACACTGCCAATTGATTTAGGTTGGGATGATGTGGGTGGCCCGGGTGTTAACAGGGGCCCGGAGGGCAGCGAGTAATTGCTATAAACAATACCACCGCTACCAGAGCCGTTATCAGCCCCTAAGTATACACTGTTTTTGTTTTCAGCAAAGAAATAAGGAGTTCGTGGATCCTGCGTTGCTGTGTTGGGGTTTAATAAATTAATAAACTGACTGGTGCCAACAAAATCATGTCTTTGGCTTTGCACAAGGTCAACCCAAACAGGATTGGTATTGGGTGGGGTTGTTACATATGCGAATAATGCATTATCATCATTTGAGGTAAAAACGCCTGCTTTAACAGCCGCTTCCACAACGGCTTTAGCCTTAACATTGTCAACGTCGGCAATAGTAATTCCCATTTTCAGCTTTAGTGTATTTGCAAATTTTGCCCAGTTGGCAGGTATCCCGCCATATATAATATCCGCATTGCCATAGCTGCCTGCAGAAGGGTTCAGTGCCGCGATGTCTCCATCAAGGCGTGTTAACAGTTCGCTGTAAATAGTGGCCGCATCGTCATATTTGGGGAAAGGCTGACTGATATCCAAAGCCTGCGAATAAGGGATGTTACCAAAGGTAGTAACCAAATAATAATAACTATAAACCTCCATTATATCAGCAATGGCGATCTCGTTTTTTTGAGTTCCCGCATCCTTTACATCCGTTGGGATTAATTTTTTGGCCCTGTCGAAATTGGTAAGCGCGCCACTATAAATAGCGCTCCAGATGGCATCCGGTTGTTTACGGTAAGTTATCTGATAGTTGGTCTCATTTAAATAAGTAGTCTCGGTCCATTGCTGCTCAATTAAACGGAAAATATTTAAATTGACGCTCGCCGATGTAACGGTATTGGTTATTGACCTTTCAGCCTCAGTAAATAAACTGTAGGATGGAACATTAACAGGGTTTTTGGGGTCGATATTTAGTTTGGTTATATCTTTTGTACAGGCCGAAAGCATCGAGACGAGTACAAAAATAAATGCTGTTTTTTTCATGTCTGTATGATTAGAAACGTAATTTTAGGTTGAACGAAATGGTACGCACGGTCGGGTAAGCACCTTCCTGAATACCCTGCAAATTACCCGCGCTTAGCCCTTCTTCAGGATCGGCATAGGGCAGGTTTTTATGGATGATCCATAAATTCCGTCCAATAAGCTGAAAGGTTACTTCCTTTATCGGGCCTAATTTGCTGATCACGTTTTGAGGCATAGTATAGCCAATAAGAGCTTCGCGCAGTTTAATATAACTTGCATCGTATACAAAAGCAGATAAAGGCAATAAACCTGCCCCGTCGCCAAAGTCACCGTAGTTATAGGCGGTCACCCTGGTGGTATTTGGCTGTCCGTTGGCATAAACGCCCGGCCTGATAAAACCACCGCCATCAGCTAATGTATTACGAACAGGTTTGCCCAGGTCATTTGTATATGCTGTTAACGGATAAATTCCATCAGCCAAACCATAGGCCAAATCATTTGAAAACACCGAACCGCCATGACGGATATCGATCAGGAAGCTTAACGAAAAGTTTTTATAAGTAAAACTGTTGTTAATACCACCGGTCCAGTCGGGATTAGTATTGCCGATGTTATTGTTAGATGTCGGCGTGATCAGGTATTGCCCGTCGGCCCCAACGATTTTTTGTCCTTTTGAGTTGTAAACGTAATCCGTTCCTCGGATGGTGCCAAACGGCTGACCAAGCGGCGCATTAAGCGACTCGCCATTTTGAAAACTCGCCAGTTCAAGGTTACTTGCTTCTTTACCTGTTGCATCAGTGTATAAAGAGGTAACTTTATTCTTTGCAGCGGTAAAGTTTACATTAATCTTCCAGCTAAAACTGTTTGTTAGCACCGGGGTTCCGTTTAGTGATAACTCGATACCCTTATTTTCAACAGAACCTGCATTTAAATATTTAAAGTTGTACCCTGTTGCACCAGAAACATTTACAGGTAATATTTCATTAAAAGTGTTGGTGCTGTAATAACTTGCATCCAGGCCCAGCCTGCTTTTCAGGAAAGCCAGTTCAATCCCAATTTCCTTGCTTTTGGTTTGTTCAGGTTTTAAATCAGGATTGTTTTTTGTGGTGTTTACCAGGGTTTGAGGGTTTGCGCCAAACGGTGGGACGATAGAGTAAGTATCGTTAACTGTATAAAGCGGTGCATCACTGCCTACCTGTGCGTAGTTCGCCCTTATTTTTCCATACGAAAGCCAGGTGTAATTCTTCAGCAGTTCGGAGAAAACAAAACCTGCTGAAACTGAAGGATAATAATAGCTGTTATTTGCGGCCGGCAGCGTGGATGATTTATCTCTTCTGATAGTACCATCTACGGTCAGCATCTTTTTCCAGGTAAGCGTTGCGCCTGCAAAAACACCGTCAACCTCTTTTGTAGCGTCATATTCAGTTGGCGATAATGGTGCGTTTACTGTATTGGAAAGAGAATAGAGCCCGGGGATAATTAAGCCACCGTTAGTGCTTGCAAAAATACTATTTTCATAATCTCTCCGGATGTTTCCGCCTAATAGCGCTTTCAGATTGAAATCATTTGAAAGATTTTTATCTACGTTTGCCAACAAATCATAGTTCGTTTCAGAATAAGAGTGGTTGTACCTTGAATAGTAAGGTACGCCAATACTTCCTACATCATAACGTTCCTGGTCAAGTTCCGAATAGGAATCCAGCGATGTGCGGCCTGTAATATTCAGCCACGAAGTCGGTTTGTAAGTTAAATTGATATTACCAAGGTAGCGGTTACGGCTATCTGTTTCATAGTTGTGATCGGTTACCCAATAAGGGTTGTTCCAATAAGCCGGCCCTGTGTTTCCATCAATCGGGTCGGCCATATTCCAGGTGACATTTGATTGTGTTCTTTCATAGGCGGCTTTTAATTCCTGTACATCCACGTTTGTCTCCCACCATTGCCTGAAATTAGTCATTACGTTGCGGTTATCGGAGTTACTGCCATCATAACCCGTACCGCCGCGGCCGGTGCCGTTGGTATTGTAAAAATTGATCTCTGCTCCAACTGTTAACTTTGGAGTGATATTATAAGTGCCGCCAAAATCAACCTGGTTTTTGTCAAGTTTGCTGTTTGGGATCACCCCATTTTCAATACTCTTGGTGTACCCTAATTTGAAGGTGCCGGTTTCGCCGCCACTGGTGATCATTATGCTTTGAACTGTTGATACCGGCTTCACAAAAAACGTTGAAGGATCATTCTTTGCTGCCACCCATGGAGTTGCTTTGCCGTAGTTAGGCGAAGTAGGGTCAAATGCGTCCCATTGATAAATCTTTAAATTAGGATTAAAGGCCGTTCCGTTGGAAGCGTCATCAGCGGTTGGCGCAACCTGCGCATTAGCATTGCCAAAAATATTTCCGCTATTGAAATATTGAGCATAGCCTGCGCCATATTGTTTTTGATATTGCGGAAAAGTTGACTTATCAATTTCACCAACACTAACAGTTGAATTAATAACAATACCCAAACCCTTTTTTGCCTTTTTTGTGGTTATTAAAATAACACCGTTGCTTCCGCGTGAACCGTAAAGAGCCGATGCACCAGCGCCTTTTAACACAGTAATGCTTTCGATATCATCTGGGTTAAGGTCGGATGCCGGGCTGCCATAATCATATCCTCCGCCCCCCTGCTGCTGGTTGCTGCCATTTGTATTTTCATTACCCACTGGCACCCCGTCAATAACAAAAAGAGCCTGGTTATCGCCGGTAATGGATTTTACACCCCGAAGTACAACATTAGTGGACCCACCCAGCGCGTTGTTTTGCTTGATTTCCAAACCTGACACTTTTCCGGATAAACCGTCAATAAAATTATCTGACCGCTGTTTGCTGACTTCGTCGCCGCTTACCTGTTGGGCCGCATAACTTTGCTGATTTCGGGTACGCGTGATACCGAGCGCACCGGTTACTACAACTTCACCGAGTTGTTGGCTTGCCGGCGCCAGCACCACATTCAACACGCCGCCGTTTACCGGCAAAAATTGTGATGAATAACCGATAAAACTAAATGATAATGTTGCGCCTGCCGGTACCGTTAGCGAGTATTTACCATTAACATTTGTCTGCGTCCCGATGGATGGGCTTCCTTTAACGCTTACACTTACACCTGGTAAGGGCAACCCATCGTCCTTCCCCGTAACCTTACCTGTTACGGTTAGATTTTGAGCAAATAACTGGTTTCCAGTTAATAGCAATATGCACAAAATCAATAGTAGATTTTTTGTCATAAATAATATAAATTGTTTTTTAGTTAATAATAATTGAGGGGATAAAGCTAGTGCCTGCTTTCGGAAATTTTACTATTTTTTTGTAACTTCTTACTTACAATTAACTTTGTTAACTGTAACGATTTTTTTACGATTGTATTATAAAATTAAATCTCATTTTTGGCGTCCTAAAAAAACTAGCAATTATTACCTATGAAAAGAAATTAAATTGTAGTTAATAAGATGACAGTTAATAAGTTAATTAGAGCCGGGAATTACGCGAGGTATATCCCGGCTTTTTTGTAAAAGCGTCATAAATTGTAATTAAAAAAAAACGTAAAAACCACAAAAGCCTCTGCTCAACAGCAGAGGCTCTTATATATTCACAAAAGACTTACCTATTATTTTCCCGGCATTATCGGGGCTAATACTTAATTCACCAATTCAGGAGAATTTAAAAACACAAACTGGTTATCAAACATATCCAGCTTTATTTTGCTGTCTTTATCCACCTTGCCGGCCAATATTTGTTTGGATAATTCATTCAGGATCTTTTTCTGGATCACCCGTTTTAAAGGCCTTGCGCCAAATTGCGGATCGTAACCTAATTGTGCCAGCCAGTCAAGCGCTTCGTCAGATGCTTCAATGGTTATCCCCATTTCGGCCAGGGTTTGCTGTACCTGTTTAAACTGCATTTTTACAATATCGGTAATCTCATCCCTGCCAAGCGGTGTGAACATGATGATCTCATCAATCCTGTTCAAAAACTCAGGGCGAATGGTTTTTCTAAGCAATTCAAACAACTGGTTTTTAGTTTTCGACATGATCTCATCTTTGTCAAACTCATTATAATCCTGGTAATTTTCCTGAATTATATTTGAGCCGATATTCGAGGTCATGATAATGATGGTATTTTTAAAGTTTACCACCCGGCCTTTGTTATCTGTTAAACGGCCATCATCCAAAACCTGCAACAGGATATTAAATACATCAGGATGCGCTTTTTCAATTTCATCCAGCAACACTACGCTGTATGGCTTACGGCGCACGGCTTCGGTTAACTGGCCGCCTTCATCGTAACCCACATATCCCGGAGGCGCCCCTACCAGCCTCGATACGGAGTGGCGTTCCTGATATTCAGACATATCTATCCTCACCAAAGCCCCCTCGTCATTAAACAGGTACTCGGCCAGGGCCTTTGCAAGTTCGGTTTTTCCAACACCGGTGGTTCCTAAAAATATAAAGGAGCCAATTGGCTTTTTCTTATCCTGTAAACCGGCGCGGCTTCTGCGTATAGCATCGCTGATAGCTTCAATTGCTTCCTCCTGCCCGGCAACACGTTTATGCAGCTCATCCTCCAGGTGGAGTAGCTTTTCGCGTTCGCTTTGTATCATTTTAGAAACCGGGATCCCTGTCCAGCGTGAAACTACTCCCGCAATATCCTCAGCAGTAACTTCTTCTTTAAGCATACGGCTATCGCTTTGGTTTTCCAAAAGCGCAGCTTTTAGTTGCTCTACTTCCTGCTGGGCTTTTACAATGGTGCCGTAACGCAATTCAGCCACCTTACCGTAATCACCTGCACGTTCAGCCTGTTCGGCTTCCAGTTTATAATTTTCTATCAATTCAACCTTAATGTTGATGCCATCAACAAGGTCTTTTTCGCCCTGCCATTTGGCGCGTAACGAGTCTCTTTCTGCCGATAGATTGGCAATCTCTTCGCTCAGCTCCTTTACTTTTTTATCATCCTTTTCGCGTTTGATCGCTTCCCGTTCAATTTCCAGCTGCATAATGCGGCGGTCGAGCTCATCTACAGCTTCAGGTACCGAATCCATTTCCAAACGCAGTTTTGAAGCTGCCTCATCCATAAGGTCAATCGCTTTATCGGGCAGAAACCTGTCGGAAATATAACGCTGCGACATCTCAACGGCGGCAATTATAGCCTCATCTTTTATCCGCACTTTGTGGTGTGTCTCGTATCTTTCTTTTAATCCTCGTAAAATAGATATTGCATCGGCTGTATCGGGCTCATCCACAATTACCATTTGGAAACGGCGTTCAAGGGCTTTATCCTTTTCAACATATTTCTGGTATTCGTTCAGTGTTGTGGCGCCTATGGCTCTTAATTCACCGCGGGCCAGGGCAGGTTTTAAAATATTCGCTGCATCCATGGCGCCTTCGCCCCCACCGGCGCCTACCAGCGTATGGATCTCATCTATAAATAAAATAATCTCGCCATCGGCCTGGGTAACTTCTTTTATTACCGCCTTTAAACGCTCTTCAAATTCGCCTTTGTATTTGGCGCCGGCAATCAGCGCACCCATATCAAGTGAATATACAGTTTTCGTCTTCAGGCTTTCCGGAACGTCCCCTTTGATAATACGAAACGCAATACCCTCCGCGATGGCTGTTTTACCTACGCCGGGTTCGCCAACCAATATCGGGTTATTTTTTGTCCTTCTGGATAGGATCTGGATCACCCGCCTGATCTCCTCATCACGGCCGATCACCGGATCGAGTTTACCGGATTCCGCGTACTCATTCAGGTTGCGGGCGTATTTATTCAGGGCGTTATAGGTTGCTTCGGCGTTCTGATCGGTTACTTTATTATCCCCGCGCAGGCTAACAATTGCCTTTTTTAGGTCTTTTTCGTTTACACCGTAGTCCTTTAAGGCCGCGCTGGTTTTATCATTTACAGATAAAATACCCAGTAAAATATGCTCAACAGATACAAACTCGTCCTTAAATTCCTTTAAATACGATTGCGCTTTTTGTAAAGCCGCGTTTGTACCTGATGCCAGGTAAATATTACTGCCACTTACTTTAGGGAACGAATTGATCTGCGTGTCAAGGGTTTCATTTAAACGGTTAACGTTTACATTTAACTTCTTTAGCAAATAAGTAATTACATTTTCATCAACCAGCAATAAACCTTTAAGCAGGTGTGCGGTTTCAATAGCCTGCTGCTGGTTCCCGGAAGCTATTTCGGAAGCCTTTTGTACGGCCTCCTGTGCTTTTATGGTAAAATTGTTAAAATTCATGGTAATTGTTTTATGATAGATTTTATAGATGATTAATTGTTTTGATGCGGACTGTAGTCAATGCCGAGCAAATAACTCACTTGATCAGTCTATTTATCGCTACCGGTTTTAACTAGTCAAATCGCCTGCCACAACCTTAACTCTGCTAAAATGTCCTTTAAAATAAAGTTTATAAGTTATTTTGTCACAGCAGTTTTTAGAATTTTTGATTATTTGTTGCTCTATAAAATTCATACTTTTGTTTCCCCGATTAAACGCAAAACAATTTGAACAAAGCTCAATTAAAAAACTTAGGCAATAAATATAAAATTGACTGGCGCAATTACTATACCGGGCAAAACCTGGTTTCGGTGCGGATAGCTTCGCTTATTTTTTTTCTGTTAAATGCGGTGATCAGGGTACTTTACCTGGTTTTTCCTTTAAGCCTTACAAAGGCAAATAACTTTCCTGAATTCAATCTTACCAACTGGGTATTTTTTGGATCAAGTCTATCATTTTATCTACTCAGCTATTTGATGTTAGACCTTTACCGGAAAAGACCAAAAGCGACTGCCATATTGTCGTTATTCACTTTTGGTTTTGCGATGTACCTGATCATTTGCGGGATGTATTCCAGTTTTATCGCTACATCAGATCCTAAAAACGCCCTGGTCCTATATTTAATAGCTTTATCTACGGTAAGCATATTGTTTGTATTTGAATACTATGAAACTATAATGCTGATTATTGCGGCAGAACTGGTGTTTACTTCACTGTTGATCTGGACTGAAACTGAGTCAACGGAAATGGTATATGACCAAATCATTTCTTTTGTTTTGCTGGGTGGGTTTTATTTGATCTCACGTTATTTCTTCTCTTATAAGTCCAATTATTACCTGCAGGTTATTGAGATAAAAGAGAAAAACCTTGAAATAGAACGAAGCAGCGATTTTAAAAGCCAATTGCTGGGCACTGTAGCACACGACCTGCGCAACCCGATTGCCGCAATTGAAACATTGGCCATGGTGATGGAAATGGATGAAATAGATGCAGAATTGCAGGAAAACATTAACATTATAAAAGCTTCGTGTGTACAGGCACGTACTATAATTGAAGAGTTGCTTGAATCGGCGCGTAACCAAAATACCGCCGAGTTTATTACTGTAAGGACCGACCTTGACCAGTTTATGGCGGGCGTTATAAGCAAATGGGAAAATCAAAAAGGAAGCAAAACTATCGAGCTGAACTGCCGGGTTGTACCGGCATGGGTACAGCTTAACCACGAGAAATTTCAACGGGTAATTGACAACCTGATTGGCAATGCCTTAAAATTCTCGGGGGAAGGAGGCACTATTGAGATAGATATCAGCAAAAAAAACTTCCAGATCATTATTGAAGTAAAGGATCAGGGTATCGGGATCCCCAAAGAAAAATTACCTATCATTTTTGACGCCTTTACCAAAGCAGGCCGCCCCGGCCTTAAAGGCGAACAATCCACAGGCCTGGGCCTGAGCATTGTAAAACAGATCGTAGAAAAACACGACGGAACCATTGAAGTTGAAAGTGAAGAAGGCAAAGGGTCTGTGTTCCGGGTTACCTTACCGGAAGACGGGTTGTAAAGAAGTTGATGGTTCAAGGATCCTAGTAAAACAAAATAGCATCACCAACCATACTACTATCCCTTTCATTATCAAATAAATAGATGATAAACTTCATTTATTTTAATGACCGCTATCATTTAGCTTTTTTATTGCATGTCTTATTTTAGAAAAAATTTAAGCCATGAAAACACTTTACCTAATGATTGCGGGGATGCTGTTATGTTCGGTTGCGGCTTATGCCCAGGACGAAAATAAAACAGTGTCAAAATTTGATTTCATCCCAGGTGAAAAAATTATTTTTTACGATGATTTCACATCAGGTAACGTTGGTGATTTCCCGGCCCTGTGGAACACCAATTCAAGCGGCGAAATAGTAACCATCGCCAAATACCCCGGCAGATGGTTCCAGTTAGCCAAAGGCGGTTTTTTTATTCCCGGGGCAAAGGGAACCTTTACAGATAATTTCACCATTGAATTTGATTTTGTGCCGATAACCAGCAACAATTCGGAAAATATGTATGGTATTGATTTCTTTCTCGTATCGGGAACATTGGATAATCCGAATGAAGGGGGTGCCATTCCGGGTAAAGCCGGCACAAAAATAACCGCAGGGTTTGACCAGATCGACTGGACAAATTATTCGCAAAAAGATGAAGGCTACAAAGACCATGGGAACAGCGCCTTCCAGTTTAAGTCGGGACAAAAATACCACGTTGCCTTTTGGGTACAAAAACAACGTTTAAGGATGTATGCCGATGAAAACAAAATACTCGATCTGCCAAGGGGAATGATCGCAGGTTATTCTTATAATATTTTCAGGATGGAAACTACAGATGAAGTAAGCCCGATCATCAGCAATTTCAGGATAGCAGCAGGTTTGCCGGATATGCGGAACAAATTGCTTAATGAAGGAAAACTTATTACCTACGGCATCCAGTTTGATGTTAATTCGGCCCAAATAAAACCCGAGTCACTTGCTACATTAAAAGAAATAGCACAGATATTGACAGACAACCCAACGATAAAAATAAAAATAATAGGCTATACGGATGCTGATGGCAATGATGTTGTCAATCTTGATCTTTCAAAAAAAAGAGCAGCATCTGTAAAAACAGAGCTCAGCCATAGTTTCAATATTGACATCACCCGAATGGAAACAGATGGCATGGGTAAAACCCAACCCATCGCCCCAAATGATAACGCGGTAAACAAAGCAAAAAACAGACGGGTTGAGTTTATTAAATTATAACGAAATATAACATAACTGGTGTGATGCGCTTAATTGAGCTGAAACCAAGTCTCGGTGTTTGCAACCTGATATACCCGTCATTAGCCGCTTTGACCGCGGCCGCAGCCTGATAAACCATTTTGCGAAAATAGTCATTTTGGGTGTTAGCGCTTTTCTCTGTTTTAATTTCACGGCGTGCATATTTCAGCTGCTATAAAATCATTTTTTTATAATTCCACCCCGGTTTCCGCATGATTTTGCAATATTCGTTGTAATCCAGGCGACAAATCGGTGTAATCACAATTACTAATCGGCGAAATCCCCTTAAAATGCTATTTTTGCGGATCAATGGAACACATTCGTAATTTTTGTATCATAGCGCATATCGATCACGGCAAAAGTACCCTTGCCGACCGCTTGCTTGAATATACCCATACCATTACCCAGCGTGAGTCGCAGGCCCAGTTGCTTGATGATATGGACCTGGAACGCGAACGCGGTATCACTATAAAAAGCCATGCCATACAAATGGATTATGAGCTGGACGGCCAGAAATATATTTTAAACCTGATAGATACACCGGGACACGTAGATTTCTCGTACGAAGTTTCGCGCTCCATCGCCGCCTGCGAAGGCGCATTGCTGATTGTTGATGCGGCACAGGGCATACAGGCACAAACCATATCCAACCTGTACCTCGCTTTGGAGAATGACCTTGAGATCATCCCCATCCTTAACAAAATGGACCTCCCCGGCGCAATGCCTGAAGAGGTGAAAGACCAGATAGTTGAGTTGATCGGCTGCAAAAGGGAAGAAATACTTGCAGCATCCGGTAAAACCGGAATGGGTGTGCACGAAATATTGAAGGCAATCGTTCATCGTGTACCTCACCCTGTCGGCGATCCAAAAGCTCCGCTTCAAGCTTTGATATTTGACTCGGTTTTCAATTCTTTCAGGGGTATCGTTGCCTACTTTAAAGTAGTAAACGGCGAGATCCGCAAAGGCGATAAGGTGAAATTCTTTGCGACAGAGAAGCAATATAATGCGGATGAAGTAGGAACTTTAAAATTAAAACAATCGCCCCGCGATGTGATCAAAACCGGTGATGTAGGTTATATCATTTCAGGGATCAAGGAAGCGCGTGAAGTAAAAGTTGGGGATACCATCACCCATGTTGACCGCCCCTGCGAGCAGGGTATCCAGGGTTTTGAAGAAGTAAAACCCATGGTATTTGCGGGTATCTACCCGGTTGATACCGATGACTTTGAAGAGCTGCGCGATTCGATGGGCAAATTGCAGCTGAATGACGCTGCCCTGGTTTTTGAGCCGGAATCGTCGGCCGCTTTGGGATTTGGTTTCCGCTGCGGGTTCCTTGGTATGCTGCACATGGAGATCATCCAGGAACGCCTCGAGCGCGAGTTTGATATGACGGTGATCACGACGGTACCGAACGTATCCTACATTGCTTATACGACAAAAGGCGACCCTATTATTGTAAACAATCCTTCTGACCTGCCCGACCCAAGCAGGATCGACTACGTGGAAGAACCTTATATCAAGGCGACGATCATCACCAAATCGGAGTTTGTTGGGCCGGTAATGTCACTATGTATCCAGAAGCGTGGGTTTATAAAAAACCAGTCGTATTTAACATCCGACAGGGTGGAACTTATCTTTGAGATGCCGATGGGCGAAATTGTTTTTGATTTTTATGATAAGCTGAAAACCATTTCCAAAGGCTATGCTTCATTTGATTATCACCAGATCGGTTACCGGCGGTCGGATTTGGTGCGTTTGGATATCCGTTTAAATGCCGAACCTGTTGATGCATTATCTTCCCTGATCTTCCGTGGAAACTCTTACGATTTCGGCAAAAAAATCTGTGAAAAACTAAGGGAACTGATTCCGCGCCAGCAATTTGAAATTATTATACAGGCATCAATTGGCGCCAAGATCATAGCGCGTGAAACGGTGAAAGCTTTGCGTAAAGACGTTACGGCCAAATGTTATGGCGGTGATATATCGCGTAAGCGAAAACTGCTTGAAAAGCAGAAAAAAGGCAAGAAACGCATGCGCCAGGTGGGGAACGTGGAAATTCCGCAGAGTGCGTTTATGGCGGTATTGAAATTAGATTAATGAAACACAAAACAAATTTTTGGAAGACAATAGGATCTATAATAATCATTGGTATTCTTTGTTATTTAGGATTTGTTTTAATATCTACACTAGTTAAATACATTCAACTTGTCAGTCCTAATATTATAGCTGCTACTATCGCTGGATTAGTTACTGTAGTTGGTTATTTCATCAGTCGTAACTTTGAAAGAAAAAAAATTATCGAGCAACAGATTCGAGAAAAAAAGCTACCTGTATATGAGGAGTTTATAAGCTTTCTCTTTGACGTACTTAAGAGGTCCAAAATAGATCAACCCATGTCAGCAATAGAAATGGACAACTTTATAATGGATTTTAATAAAAAAAGTATTGTATGGTTATCCGATAGTAGTTTAAAATCTTTCATAAAATGGAAAAGTGCTTCAATTGCACATTACGAGGGTCATGAAGCGAATATCCAATATCTTTTTATTCTTGAAGAGTTACTATTGGAATTTAGAAAGGATATTGGACACAGCAACAAGGGTTTACAAAAAGGCGATTTGTTGAAGCTGTTTGTTAATGATATGGACAAATATTTAGAATAACTAAATGCAATTACTCGACGGAAAATACGTATCAGAAAAAGTTAAGGTTGAAATAGCGGCAGAAGCCGTTAAAATACTGGAAAGAACAGGCCGCAAGCCACACCTGGTGGCTGTACTTGTTGGCCATGATGGCGGCAGCGAAACCTACGTAGCCAGCAAGATGAAAAATTGCGAAGCTGTCGGCTTTAAATCCTCATTGGTGCGTTATGAAAGTGATGTTACTGAAGAGGAACTGCTGAACAAAGTGGCTGAACTGAATGCGGATGCTGATATCGACGGCATCATTGTGCAATTGCCCCTCCCAAAGCATATCGACCCTGAAAAAGTAACCGAAAAGATAGACCATCGTAAAGATGTGGACGGCTTCCACCCTATTAATTTGGGCCGGATGCAGCGTAATTTACCATCTTTTATCCCCGCAACACCTTACGGTATCACCCTGATGCTGAAAGAATATAATATCGAAACGTCGGGCAAACATTGCGTGGTGGTGGGCCGCAGCAATATTGTTGGTTCGCCGATGAGCATTTTAATGGCGCGTAACACCTACCCCGGAAATTGCACGGTTACCATTTGCCACAGCCGCACGCCGGATATTAAAAAATTTACGCTGGATGCTGACATACTGATCGTTGCCATCGGCAAAAAGAATTTTATCACTGCCGATATGGTAAAAGACGGTGTTGTTGTGATCGACGTCGGCATGAACCGCGAAACCTCCACCCTAACCAAATCAGGCTTTAAGCTTTTTGGTGATGTTGATTTTGAAGGCGTATCCCAAAAAGCATCGTGGATCACCCCGGTACCGGGTGGCGTGGGTTTGATGACAATTATTGGGTTATTAAAGAATACGCTTGCTTCTGCTAATAAAGAGGTTTACGTTTAGCCGATCTGGTCAATTAAGTTGTTGATATTCCACTATACCAATGACTTAATGACCCAATGACCTAATGACATTTCATCCATTCGCCAGCTCCGATGGCACCCGGTAATTCGCGCTTTCGTCGTTCCAGGCCATGGAGGTAATACGCCAGAGATCATCCACCTGAATGAACTGGATATAGTTGATGCCTTTGGGCAGGTTTTCAATTTCGTGATAGGCGAAACTGTATTCGTAAACACTTACCCGCTGGGCCACCCGGCCAAAAATCTCGGTTTTTGAATAAAGCTCACGCTGCATAAATTGAGTTAACTGCCCGTCTTCAATAGAATCTTCTATCGAGCGTATGAATGAATCCACCGTATACGAAATCGGTTTACCAAAACTCAGATTAAATAATGCGCCATCTTCAAAAAACAGATCCCTCACCGTATCCAGGTCGGGCATTTCACTGTCCATAAAGCTTAAGCTCTCGTAAAAATCTTCGGTTATATAATCTATAGCTCTGTTATTCATGTATTCAATGCTTGTTTTAGCCTACCCCAAAAGAAAGGCTGCCAATATAAATAAATTGGACTTTAATTTCTAATGCCGGATGTCAGATGTTGTTTGAAATCGGATTTATTAAGTTGAGACCCCGTGCCATTCACTATTCGTGTCAATTCGAACCCATTCGTGAAATTCGTGTCAATTCATTCATGTCCATACGAATCAATTCGTGAAATTCGTGTCAATCAATTCGTGTCATTCAGAAATCGATCTTTAAATTCATTAGCGAGGGGTTTTTCATCACCTCATCCATATTGGTCACCAGGGTTACCCGTTTGCGGTCGGCTGATACAATAGCCCTGGGGTTGCTCACATTTTTAACAGGTTTTGCAAAATTAAGCACCAATTTATATGGTGTTTCAATCAGCATAGCCTTTGCCATGGCAAAGGCAGACTGGGTTTTCTTTAAAAACGCGTTAAATTTCGACTTATCTATTATCCTGTAAAATTTATGCGGACTTATTTCGTACGAATAATAATCTTCGCCGGCTACCAGTTGCTGGGCGTCAAAGCCGCTACTGGTTTTGGTATTTGTTGCGGCTTTTAACTGGCCATTGAGAGATATTTTTGAAAGATGCTTTAAATAATACTCCAGGTCGGCCGCATTTTTTGCCGTATGGTTGATCCCTATCCTCATGATACTTTTCTTCAGGTCCATCTTAACCGAAAGGTTACTGCTTTTAGCCATGTTGGCCTCATCAAAGGTCATTTTCTGTTGTGTACTGTCCGGCAAGGCCGAATAAAAGTTAAGCGTAGTATCTTTTACAAGGGAGAATTGGGGGGTTTGCTTTACAGAATCTGACATCAGGTTCATCAATACCGAAACCGCGCGGCCCATATCAAAATTATACTGCACATTGCATGATCCATCGGTTTTAAAATCGTAGCGTTCCTCAATATCGAAGCAGGAAGAAAGGCAGAGCAATACGAAAAATAGCAGGGGGTAATATATTTTTTTCATAAAGCAAATTTTAAGTAATAATAGTGAAAAAAGCTGAATGGTAAAGGGCTAAAGGTGAAAGGTTTTTTTATTTTATTTTGAATTCGGGCCGGTTTGTGTCATGCAATTCTACCTTTCACCTTTACCCTTTCGCCTTTCGCCTCAAAAAACGTAATTTCGCGCTTTATTATGGCACATAAAATTCCGGAAGATGGTACACAGCTTCCTTTAATGGAAGAGTTTTATACGATACAGGGCGAAGGATTTCATACCGGCAAAGCGGCTTATTTTATACGCCTGGGCGGCTGCGATGTGGGCTGCCACTGGTGCGATGTAAAGGAAAGCTGGGACGCGGAGCTGCATGCACTCACCTATGCGGACCAGATCGTTGATAACGCTGCTAAACATCCTTCAAAAGCAGTTGTAGTTACCGGCGGCGAGCCGCTGATCTATAACCTTGATTATTTAACTGCGGGCCTGCAAGGACGGGGAATTAAAACTTTTATTGAAACCTCCGGCGCGTATCCCCTTTCGGGCCACTGGGACTGGATTTGTTTATCGCCTAAAAAATTCAAGGCGCCCACAAAAAACGTTGCCGAACATGCAGACGAACTTAAGGTGATCATTTTTAACAAGTCGGATTTTACTTTTGCGGAAGAGAATGCTAAACTGGTTTCGCCCGGCTGCAAACTATATTTGCAACCCGAATGGTCGAAATCAAAAGAAATGACACCACTGATCGTTGAGTACGTGATGAATAACCCCCAATGGGAGATCTCCCTGCAGACGCATAAGTATTTGAATATCCCGTAGGTTAGTTGATTAGGTTATAGAGCGTCGCAGTGGTTTGGGAGTCGTTGTAGTGGTTGTAATTGGGATAAACCTATTCAATGACTCAATGACTCAATGACCTGATGACTAAATGACCTTTTCTGCATCATTCATTTATTTAATGTAACTTCGAGATGAAAATACCGTATCAAAAGGAATGAGGTTTTTAACCATTACATTACTGATCTTTATTTTGTCCGTTTTTTCTTCTTTTGCACAGGAAAGACAATACAGCACAACCAACAAGGAAGCGATAAAGGACTATGCTTTGGCGAGCCAAAGCCTGGATGAAAACTTATATAATGATGCCCTGGAGTTATTGCAGAAAGCGTTGCAAGCCGATAATAATTTTGTAGAAGCCCATGCGCAGCTGGCCGATTTGTACAGGTTAATGAGAAGACATGCCGAAGCTGTCGGGGAATATCAAAAAACGATAGCTTTAAACCCTGAATTTAACCGTTCTGTGTATCTTAAAGCCGGTGACGAAGAAATAAGGATAGCCAAATACGAAGACGCGCTGCACCACCTGGAAAAATACCTGACGTACGAGAACCTGACGACACAAAATAATGCATTCGCTTTAAAATTACTGGCCGATTGTAAATTCAGCATAGAAGCCATTCAACACCCGGTGCCGTTTAAGCCTGTTAACATGGGGCCCGAAATAAACACCGCAGACGACGAATATATGCCCGTAGCCACCGCCGATGAAAGCATGCTGATATTTACCCGTAAAATAAATAATAACGAAGATTTTTATAAGAGTGTTAAAGTTGACGAAAAATGGCAAACAGCCACTTACCTGAGCGACAGGATCAATACACCTGAATACAACGAAGGGGCACAATCTATCACCCAGGACGGTAAATTCCTGTTTTTTACGGGCTGTAACCGTCCGGATGGCCTCGGGCATTGCGATATTTATATCGCGCAGAAAAAAGGCGATGATTGGGGCAAACCTTTTGACCTTAGTCCGCCCATAAATACACCCGGTTGGGAGGCACAGCCATCCATTAGTGCTGATGGGAAAACACTATTTTTTGTGAGTAACCGTAAAGGCGGTTATGGTGGATACGACATCTGGAAATCAACTTTAACAGATAAAGGTTGGGGCGAGCCTGAAAACCTGGGCCCCAATATAAATACGGCCTATAATGAACAGTCGCCTTTTATACACCCGGACGATAGTACGCTCTACTTTTCATCCGACGGCTGGCCGGGCCTGGGCGGAAGAGATCTTTTTGTTAGCCGCCTGGGTAAGGATGGACAGTGGCAAAAGCCCGTGAATATGGGCTACCCCATTAATACCAGCGGCGATGAAAACGGTTTAACGCTGACTGCCGAAGGTACCCATGCATTTTTCTCTTCAAATAACCTGGATGGTTTTGGTGGATATGACATTTATACTTTTGAACTTCCGGAAAACCTGAGGCCTAACCTGGTAACTTATGTGAAAGGGAAAGTAAATGATGCCAAGGACCTGCGCCCCCTGGAAGCTGATGTTGAAATTATCGACCTGGCAAAAAATGAAGCCGTTTACGAGGATAACAGTGATGCAGCCAATGGATCATTTTTAGCAACGCTTAAATCGGGGAAGAACTATGGCTTAAATATCTCCAAAAGCGGTTACCTGTTCTATTCCCAAAACTTTTCACTTGTAGGCCATAAAGACAGAAACCCCTATAACATCGCCGTTTTACTGGAGCCTATTGAAGTGGGGAATAAAGTGATATTGAATAATATTTTCTTTGATACCAATAGTTTTGAGCTAAAAACAGAGTCACTTTCTGAGTTGGACAAATTAGTTGACTTCATGTCGTTAAATCCAACCTTAAAGATTGAAATTTCAGGGCATACCGATAATGTAGGCAATGACCAGGCTAACCAGGTACTATCAGAAAACCGGGCAAAATCGGTTTATCAATACCTTATTACCAATAAAGTTGATGCTGCCCGCCTGGTTTACAAGGGCTACGGCGAAACGCAGCCCATTGCCCCCAATGACACTGATGAAGGCCGCCAGAAAAACCGCAGGACGGAATTTAAGATAATTTCGAAGTAGGGATTATTATTTGCAATTGGATAAATGCCTGAATTTGACTTTTTAATGTCTTATTAAATTCATTATATTCAAGGCATTAATTTATGGCATAGTTCAACCTTAAATAGATATTGTTGCTTGTAAATAAAGACGAATTCTATGAACATCACGAAACCTTTCCATATCATCAGTGTTAGACCTAACAAAATGTGGGTGTCGCCTGTTAGCTACAAAAGCCTTTCTTTTTCTAAAGCTAAAATAAAAATCGCCTTTTGTGTTTTTTAGCACTTTAATTGTCGCCTCAAGTTGATCTATGCCTTCTGATCGCCAATCTGATACTTTGTTCTTTAATTCAACCAAATAAAGGCAAATATCACTTGTTAACATTACATCACATCGATTTTCCATTTCACCATTTTCTCTTAATATTTCGATGCAATTATCGACAGCAGTAAAGGTTATCTCTTTTTGGCTATTATTATTAACAGTTGCTATCCATATCGATTTATTTACTGAATCTAAGTAGGCAGGCATTTCATTAGTGTCATCACAAATGCCAAATATAGTTTCAATAGTCACTCTGCGACACTCTGGTTTGAAAAAGTCTGCGCTCATATTTCTTCCAGTTCGTCTTCGATGTCAAGGATTGAAGCAAATAAATTATTCCCTTCGGAAAGGTTGTTGTTTAAATAATTATTATCCGAAGGTAGTCCATTATAATCTCCGAGCTTGATAATTCCCCCATTATCATCCAATTCATAAATAGCCAAATCATCAGGTTTGACAACTGAATTAAGCGGTATTATTGACGCCAGTTTTGAATTTAATTCTTCTTCATTACCTAAATCTTTTATTTTCTCTTCAACTAAAAACCCTTTAACAGCCAATGTGAGGTAATTAATAATATATGGACTATGCGTTGTCATGATCAATTTATTGCCGCCATTCATATTATTAAACTGTAACAGGCTTTTTAGCATTTGCCATTGCGAAGTTGGAAACAAATTTTGTTCGGGTTCTTCAACAATATTGATAAAGGCAGATTTATTAAACCTGCCCGATAGTGCAGATATGGCCGTCCTTTTTTGTTCATCAGTTAAATTATTATTTGAGTAAATATCAGTAACGCCCCTTTTAAACCTATTGAGTTCATCGCTGCTCATCGGCTCTTTATTTTCAGCTTGATTTTTTACAGAATTGGTTAAAAACCAGGTCACTAAGAAAAGCGGCACAAATGATTGGAAACCGCTTGATGATTCAGCTAACTTAATTTTATATCCATCTCCTTTTAAAAATAAAATATCATTCTCCTTGTCGTATTCTAAATCAACTTCATTTATAGGCAATCTTAAGTCGCCTTTCATTTCCTTTTTTGAATTGTCAAATTCATAAAGCAATTCGCTCAGGGCAGCTGAAAAAATCCTTTGGGTTTTGAGATCATCAACTGAGCTTATGAAATTACGATCAGCCGGTAAATACATAATTTGTGGTAATGGGTAATTACCAGATTGATTTTCTGAAATCTTTAAATAGCGCCGGTAATATTTAAAGGAATAAGAATCGCCAATATACTCGATCACAGATTCATCCGGAAAATTTCGCCCGTAGGTTAACCTGTCATCAGGGGAATCGTGCCTAAAATAGTTTGCAATTTTATGATACGCCAGATATCTTTTTAATACACCTGTATTTTGAAACGCTTTTTTATCGTAATCTCCACGTGTCAGCGCTTTTTCCATCCATGTAAAAGTGGAGATTAATTTAGCCACCGTACTTTTCCCACTTCCCTGATTGCCGATAAAAACAGTTACCTTTTTAATGTCAAGCCAGCCATCATTTTCATTGTAGCCTTCCTTTATAGGTCCGAAATTTTTTATTCTGATCTTACTCATTTATCTTTGACTGATTATTTCAAAATTAATATTATTTATTCCAATATATCATTCAACAAATGTCGTTTTATCTTTTGCGACTATTAACTTATATTTTACTGCCATTATGGTTTAAAAAGAATAATTTTCCCGGTTAAAGCGAATTCCCTCAATGAAAAAGCCTTTGGAACTTAATCCAAAGGCCGTATGTCTATTTTAATCTACACATTCACACATCTGCATATTTGCACATCCAAAATCAATTCCCCATTTCGGAGAGGAATTTGATGCGCATCAGCTGTACTTCTTCGCGGGTATAATCTTCGTTGCCCAATTCGGCAAGCGCATCATCTATTGAATCTACCTCGGCAGTGCGGAAATAATCAAATATTTCGTCCTGTTTATCTTCGTCTATCACTTCGTCGATATAATAGTTCAGGTTCAATTTTGTACCCGAATTGACAATAGTCTCCACCTCCTTTAAAATCTCATCGTAGGTGAGCCCTTTTGAGGCTGCAATGTCATCCAGGTTCAAATGCCTGTCGATGTTTTGGATGATAAATACTTTCAACGCTGATTTGTTGGCCGCGCTCTTGATCACCATATCTATCGGGCGGTCAATGTCGTTATCCTCCACATATTTCTGGATCAGATCGGTAAACGGCTTACCAAATTTAAGGGCCTTCCCTGCCCCAACGCCCGATATTTGTTTCAGTTCGTCGGTAGTGATGGGGTAATGGGTACACATTTCCTCGAGGGATGGATCCTGGAAGATCACAAACGGAGGCAATCCTTTTTGTTTAGCCAGTTTTTTACGCAGATCTTTCAGCATCTGCAATAGTTCGGTATCTAAAGCGCCGCTGCCCTGTTTAGGTCCATCTTCGCTGTCATCATCATCCGCCGCCTCTATCGGCGTGTTTAGTACAAAACGAATGCTGTAGGGGTTCTCGATAAAGGAATTGCCTGTTTTTGTCAAACGCAGCAAGCCGTATTGGTCGATATCCTTTGACAAGAAGTTATTCAGCAGCGCCTGCCTCAACAACGAGTTCCATAAATTGCGGCCATCTTCTTTGCCCGAGCCAAAATACTCCAGCTGGTCGTGCCCGTAACTCTTTATCTGGGCATTATCTTCACCCAACAAAATGCCGATGATATAAAGATCATCAAATTTTTCACCGATCTGCCTGATCAGGCTCAATGCCTTGTGCAGGTGCAGTTCGCCGTCAAAATGTTCTTTATGGGCACAGCAATTGTCGCACATGTTGTTGCAGCCTGCTTCGTTAAAGTTTTCGCCAAAGTAATGGAGCAGCTGTTTACGGCGGCATACACTTGATTCGGCGTAATCAATAACTTCTTTCAATATCTGGGTGCCTATCTCGCGTTCTGAGACGGGTTTATCCTTCATGAATTTCTGGAGCTTATCAATATCCTTTTCTGAATAGAAGGCGACGCAAACGCCTTCACCGCCATCGCGGCCGGAGCGGCCTGTTTCCTGGTAATAACCTTCCATGCTCTTGGGCACATCGTGGTGAATTACATAGCGTACATCTGGCTTATCAATGCCCATACCGAAGGCAATGGTAGCCACGATAACGTCAACATCCTCCATCAAAAACTTATCCTGTGTATCGGCACGTACTTTTGGATCGAGGCCTGCATGGTAAGGCAAAGCTTTTACACCGTTAAGAGACAGTACCTCGGCAACTTCTTCTACCTTTTTACGGCTGAGGCAATAAATAATGCCCGATTTGCCGGTATTCTGTTTAACAAACTTAACGATCTCCTTGATCACGTTACGTTTTGCCCTTACCTCGTAAAAAAGGTTGGAACGGTTAAACGAAGATTTGAAGATGGTAGCATTGTTCATCTGCAGGTTTTTTTGAATATCCTGCTGAACTTTTGGCGTTGCGGTGGCTGTAAGCGCAATAATGGGGATATTATCGCCAATATTGCTGATCACCTGACGGATCTTACGATATTCGGGCCTGAAATCGTGGCCCCACTCCGAAATACAATGCGCCTCATCAACTGCCACGAAAGAAACGTTGTTCAGACGTAAAAAATCAATGTTTTCCTGTTTGGTCAACGACTCAGGGGCCACGTATAATAATTTGGTTTTACCACCCAGCACATCTTCCTTTACTTTTGTAATATCAGCTTTTGTTAATGATGAATTTAAAAAATGGGCAATACTATCAGAGCCCCCAAAGGCTCTTAACTGGTCGACCTGGTTTTTCATTAAAGCGATCAGGGGCGAGATCACTATGGCAGTACCTTCACTCATCAGGGCAGGTAATTGATAACACATTGACTTGCCACCACCGGTGGGCATAATCACAAATGTATCGTTACCCGCCAGTATATTGGTTATTATCGCTTCCTGCTCTCCCTTAAAATTATCGAACCCAAAAAAATTCTGGAGGTTATCAAAAAGAGACTTCTTAGTTTCTAGCATTCTTTACTTAGTCTTGAATTATTTTTAAAAGTTTAAAGTAACAAAAATTTATCAATAAACGATGGAATTACTTTAAAATTTTATAAAAAAATGATTAAGAGATTAAAAACAATTTGTTTATTTACGCATTTAAACAACGACCAGCACAACATTTGTTTATTTAATTTTATTTAATCCTGAAATTACAAATTATTATACAATTTTGCCCCACATTTACCAAATAAACTATCTTGAGCTGATCACGGTAGAAAAACATAAAAAAGCTCAGCATAGCTTCATTATTGTTGCCATATTTTAATAAAATAATGAAAACTGTTTAAAAACATATGAATAAAAACTACTACGCCATTATTATGGCAGGCGGAATCGGAAGCCGCTTTTGGCCCATCAGCCGTACTTCTCATCCAAAACAATTCATTGATATTTTAGGCACCGGGAAAACATTGATACAAAACACCTATGACCGTTTTTTAAAAATATGCCCCAGGGAAAATATTTTTGTTGTTACCAATGAAATCTATACAGACCTGGTAAAAAAACAATTGCCTGATATGGGCGACGACCAGATCCTTACAGAACCGGTAATGCGTAATACGGCGCCTTGCGTCGCTTATGGCTCGTTTAAAATTGAAAGCATGAACCCTGATGCGGCTATAGTAGTTGCCCCGTCTGATCATTTAATTTTGGACGAAGCAGCTTTTGTAAGTGCTATTGAGAAGTCATTAAAGGTAGCTTCAGAAAATAATTGCCTGATCACATTAGGCATTAAACCTTCAAGGCCGGATACCGGGTACGGCTACATTCAATATACCGATAAAAGCCTTGAAAATGATTTTTACAAGGTAAAGACCTTTACCGAAAAGCCAACACTGGAAATAGCGAAAACTTTTTTACAAAGCGGCGATTTTCTTTGGAACGCGGGCATATTTGTATGGTCGGCCAGGGCCATTGTAAATGCTTTTAACCAATACCTGCCCGATATGCACGAAATATTTGCGGATTCAAGGCCGGTTTATAACACTCCTGAAGAAAAAAACCATATTCACAAAACCTACCTGCAGTGCACCAACATATCTATTGATTACGGCATTATGGAAAAGGCCAACAATGTTTATGTTTTACCATCAGAATTTGGCTGGAGCGACCTGGGTACCTGGGCTTCCATTTACGACCTGGCAGAAAAAGATTACGTTGGAAATGCGGTCATCCCTGCTGAAAAAGTAATTATGTACGACTCATCCAACTGCATGGTAAATGTACCAGGCGAAAAACTGGTTATTTTACAGGGCCTGCACGATTTTATTGTGGTTGAGGCCAACAATACCCTTCTTATTTGCCCCCGCGACCAGGAGCAGAACGTTAAGAAAGTAGTGGCAGATGTAAAACAACAGTTCGGTGCTAAGTATATTTAGGTGTTAGAGATCAGAGACCGGAGATTAGGCCGAAATAGTTCGCTGAATTTTTCTAATCTCTAATCTCCAACCTCTGATCACCAGGCTATTCACTCCGTAAACTTGCAACCGGGTTGCTTATTGCTGCCTTTATGGCCTGCCAGCTAACCGTTATGAGGCAAATAGTTAAACTTAAACCCAGGGTAACTATAAATACCCAAAGGCTGATAGTGGTGTGATAGGTAAACTGCGACATCCAATGGGAGATATAAAACGCGGTTAAAATAGACCCTATGGCAAACGAAATGCCTATCAGCCATACAAATTCCTGCGAAAGTTTAAACCAAAGGCTACCCGTTGTAGCCCCCAGTACCTTGCGGATCCCGATTTCTTTTTTTCGCTGCTCGGCTGAGAACGAGGCAAGGCCAAACAAACCCAGGCACGATATGATTATCGCAAGGCAGGTAAAACAGATTGACATATTGCCCAAAAGCCTTTCATTATTAAACTTGTTATTATATTTCTCGTCGGTAAAGTGGTATTCGAAAGGATAATCAGGGTTATATTTTTTGTAGATGGACCTGATAATATCCAGACTTGCAGCTACTGGTTTTGCCGGATTTAACCTAAGGCTGATATTACCGGTCCAACCCTTTATAAAACCTATTATAGCAGGTTTAATGGGATCATAGGGACGGCCCCACACAAAATCTTCAATCACACCTACTACCTTACAGTTGTGATCCTGGTATTTTACGATTTGCCCCAGCGGATCTTTAAAACGCATCATTTTTACAGCGGCCTGGTTGAGTATAATCGCGGCCGTATCAGACGGGTATTCGGGCGAGAAATCACGCCCTTCGATTAACTTTACACCATAGGTTTTTACAAAATGATAAGTAACGGCCATCTGGTCGATAGGGATTTTATCTTCGCCGGGCAGTTGTCCTTGCCAGGTGATGCCCCATGAACTGCTGCCGTTATTTACAATACTCATTGAGGTAAGCGCACCATCGGTTATGGCGCCGGCATTGATCGCCTCGCGACGGAAATCTTCAAATCGGGTGTCCATCGAACCTTCGTCCGGCATATCAACCAGGCCAAAACGATCATATCCAATCGGCTTATCTTTTATATAGTTGATCTGCTTGTAGATAAATATACTTGATAAAATAAGGCATATTGCAAAAGTAAACTGCACTATCACCAATATTTTGCGCGGCGTTACCGTCGATTTTGAATTATTCAGTTGCCCTTTAAGCACCAAAACCGGGCTAAACGATGAGAGAAATAACGCAGGATAACTACCTGCAATCAAACCGGTAAACACCGTTACCCCAACCGCCGACAGCCATGCGTACAAATTATTGTAAGGTACCTCAAGTTTTATATTTATGAAGTTGCCGAAAACCGGAATCAGCAGCCAGATGAACAAAAGAGAGAACAAAAATGAAATAAAGGCCATCAATAATGACTCGCCCAAAAACTGTGTAATCAGCGAAAGGCGTGCAGCGCCGATTGCTTTGCGCACACCTACTTCCCTTGCCCTTCGTTCGGAACGGGCCGTTGAAAGGTTCATGAAATTAATACAGGCAATTATTAATATACCGATAGCGAGCCATAAAAACAACTCCACTGATCCCACGCGGCCACCGGCATTTACACCGTTTTTAAAATCGCCATAAAGGTGAAATTTGGCAAACGAATAAAGAAAAATTGTATTCTCCTTGTTTTGGGGATTGTAACGGGCAATTATATTTTTCAGCTTACTATTAACATTTGCAGCAGCTATGCCCGGCTTTAACATCACAAAGGTTTTAAAAGAATAATTGCCCCAGCCGGAGGTTTTTATCCAATTTTGTTCAGCTGAGATCTGATCCCAGTTAATAAGTGCCTTATAGGTGAATGACGAATTTGCCGGATTATCTTTTATAACACCACTAACTTTTAAAGGAAACTTTTGATCAAGTTTAACCACCTGCCCTACCGGGTTTATATTGCCGAAGATTGCTTTAGCTGCCGATTCCGTCAGTACAATGGAGGAAAGATCAGATAGCGCGTTTTTTTTATCGCCATAAATAAAGTCGACCGTAAACATTTGCAAAAAGGAAGGGTCCGCAGCCATGGTATTTACTTTAAGGCCCTGGTTTTTGTAATTCACCAGCCTGTCATAAGGCCAGGTTGCACGCGTAATTTTATCTATTTCCGGAAAATCCTTTATCATAGCCGGCGCCAGCGGAACCGGCGTAGCATCGCCGGTTAGTATCTCACCGTTGCTGGGCTGATTTCGCATAACCCGGTAAAGGCGGTCGGAATTGGTATTGAATTTATCAAAAGTAAACTCGTTATAAACATAAATGAGCAATATAAAACTAACCGCCATCCCGAGTGCCAGGCCACCTATATTTATGGTACTGTATAAACGGTTCTTACCAAGGTTCCGCCAGGCGATCTTTAAGTAGTTTTTCAGCATAATATCCCGATTTAAAGCAATTTCTTTTAAATCTATAGACCACTTTTTGTGCAAAACAGTTGCACAGAATCTTAAAAATATTCGCCTCACCCTAAATCCATCTCCAAAGGAGAGGGACTTTTGATCATTTTTAAAGCCCTCCCTGCCGGGATGGTTGGGAGGAGCATCACTCGCTCCGCAAGCTATCAACAGGGTTAGCTATGGCTGCCCTTACAGCATGATAACTAACCGTTATTACAGCCGTTACAATGGCAATAAAACCGGCCGCGGCAAACATCCACCACGATATGGAAATCCGATAGGCAAAGTTTTGCAGCCAGTTATGCATAGCCCACCATGCTATCGGCGAAGCAATGACAATGGCCAGGAAAACGAGCTTTAAAAAATCTTTCGACAACAAATTATTGATGGAGGTTACACTGGCGCCCAACACCTTGCGGATGCCAATTTCTTTTGTGCGCTGCTCAATGGTGAAAGCTGCAAGACCAAACAGGCCAAGTGCTGCTAAAATGATAGTGATGTAGGTAAATACACCGAATATAGATGCCAGGCGGTCTTCGGCTTTATACTGGGCGTTAAAGGCGTCATCCATAAACGTATAATCAAAGGGGGTATCCTGGTCGTATTTTTTATAGATGGCCTGCATTTTATCCAACAGGGTTGGAAGATTAGTATGAGGGCTGATCCTGGCGAAAAGGTTACAGCCAAACTTCATAAAATAGCTATCGGTATCCTTTAAAACAGCCAGCGATAAAGGCTTTACCGCATAAGCCATTGTGGTAAAGTTGAAGTTTTTTAATACGCCGCTAACTGTTATTTTTTGATCGCCTGATTTAAGAACACTGCCCACCGGGTTAGCCGGAAGGTGTAACCCGGCAATTGTTTCCTCATTAATAATAGTTTTATTACGGCCCGCCAGTTCCACATCACGAGCAGGCGGATACTTCCATTTTAAACCGAGAGTTGCCATAAAGTTTTCATCAGCAACAATAGCGGCAGCGCCCACGCTCTCTCCTTTGGTTTTTCCATCAAAAAAATTCATGTTGTAGCTTTTAAACATCGCATAATTTGAAGTGGCCACGTTGCTTACCCCGGCTAATGATTGAATTTCCTGTTTTAACGTGCTGTACTTTTTTCCGACGCTATTGCCTATAGGGATCATCACCACATTATCTTTATTTATACCAGTATCGGCATGCCTGAAATAATATAGCTGGCGGTCAATAACTATCCCGCAAACAATAAGCCCGATGGATATGGCAAATTGCAGCGTTGTAAATACTTTGCGCACAGTAACACCACCAGCCTGTTTGCTCATTTTACCTTTTAAGGTGGTAACCGGTTTAAATGCAGACAGCACCATCGATGGATAAAACCCTGCAATTAAAATAGTTATAATCAACAAACTAAGCAAAAGAATGAGCACTATAGGGCTATATAAAAACGAGTTATCGATTTTCAGCTGAAGGATGCCTAAAAACCACGGAGTGATTAAATAGCACAAAAAGTACCCGAGCACAAAAGATATACAGGTAAATACCGCCGACTCCACATAAAATTGAGTGGCAATGGTTTTACGGCTTGCGCCGGACACCTTCCGCACGCCAACTTCCTTTGCCCTTAATGTAGCACGTGCTGTAGAAAGGCTCATGTAATTCACCAGCGCCAGCAATAAGATGAGCACAGCCACCAAAGGAAATATTTTAAGGTACCTGATATTGGATTGATCACCGAAGTTGTTTTTTAAATGAGCATCAACCAGCGCGTTGAAGGAGAACTTTATATTGTCGAAATCTTTTTCCCTTTTTGCCATCAGGTCCATGCCCCGGGCCAGCCTTGTGGTATCTGAAGTATTTTTAAGCAGCAGGTAAAGGCCGAACGCACCATAGCTGATGTGCTTATCGCCGGTATACCTGGGTGCTTCTTTCATAGCAAGTAAACTGGCGTTGCTGGCTACAAAATTAAAATCAATTGAAGAGTTTGACGGCGCATTTTCTGCCACACCGGTAACCTGGTATGTGTAGGCACTATCGGTTTTTATTACGATTGTTTTGCCGACCGGGTTTTGCGCGCCAAAATACTTTTTCGCCATTTCCCTTGATAAAACTACACTGAACGGCCGTTTAAGCACGTCGTTAACTGAACCAGATAACAGCTTAAAGGAGAAGAAGTTAAAGAAACCAGGATCAGTAAATAAAAGTTTCTCCTCGATGAACTTTTTCCCGGGCGAAGACGGATCGTTAACAACCACCGGGTTTTGGTTAAAATACGCAAGCGTACGCATGTAAGCTTTTACTGTTGGCTGTGATTGCTGGATAAGCGGCCCGGCCGCGTAACTCATGTACTCCATATTCATGATGCTGCTGCCTTGTTTTATCTGCCCCTGCGGCATAAATATCAGGTCAGCATTTTTATGAAAACGGTCATAGCTCATCTCGTGGGCCACATACATCATGATCATCATGCAAACAGCCAGCCCTGCGGCCAGGCCTGTAATATTGATGAGGCTAAATAACTTTTGTTTGATTAAGTTGCGCCAGGCGATTTTTATGTAGTTAAATATCATGGTTTGGTTTATTGGTTCAATTGTTCATTAGTTCATTGGCATCTGTCATTTAGTCATTGCTTTTTTCATAATCTCTTATCACTAACCTCCAATCACTCGGACCGCAGGCTATTCACCGGGTTTGACAACGCCGCCTTTAGCGTTTGAAAACTTACTGTGGCCAGTGCAACCAAAATAATTAAAGCTCCGGATGCGGCAAATATCCACCCGGTTAAAGGTATATGGTAAGCGAAATTCAGCAGCCATTTGTTCATTGCATACCAGGTTACCGGTGTGGCAATCACAAACGCCATCAGCACCAGCCAGATAAATTCTCCTGAAAGTAGTGTAAACAACGATGCGAGGTTTGCACCCAGCACTTTTCGTATGCCTATTTCTTTAACCCTTTGCCCGGCGGTGAACATGGCCAGGCCGAGCAGCCCGAGGCAGGAAATAAATATGGCCAGAAAGGAAAATGCATCTGATAGTTTACCTATTACCTGCTCATCCTGATAGAGTTGCCGGTATTGGTCGTCGACAAAAAACCAGGCGGGCGGAAATGCCGGATTAATTTCTTTTGCGATTGACTGCACATCGTTCAAGGCCTGTTTGGTATGCCCCGGTCTAAACCGTATGAGGATAGATGAGGGATCGATATGCTCCCCGGCCTTTAAAACCAACGGGCCGATGGGGGTGTGCAGGGAGTGGAAATGATAATCCTGTACGATGCCGATAATTTTGCCGCTATGGCCAAATAAACTAAATGGCATCCCTATCGGATTTTTATAACCGGTTATTTCTAAGGCTGTTTCATTTAAGATATAATTGGCGCTGTCTGTCGGATATTCTTTTGAAAATTCGCGACCGGCAAGCAGCTTCATTTTCATGGTTTTGATATAATCATAACCCACACCGACCTGGGTAAACAGATCCATTTTTGTGGTATCCTTCCCTATCCAGCCTACGGCGCCGGTACTGCCGTACATGTCGGCGGGTGGGGCGCTTACCTTACTTACCGATTCGATGTTTGACTTATTCAGTAATTCGTTTTTAAATACCTCATAACGTGGCGCCAGCTCGCCCTCGCTACTCATATACACCAGGTTTGCTTTATCGTAACCCAAATTTTTTGATTCTATAAAGCTTACCTGCCGTGATATGACGATAGTACCCGTAATCATCACTATCGAAAGCACAAACTGAAATACGACTAACCCTTTACGGAAAACGGTGGTACCGGTATCCAGTTTCAATGCTCCCTTCAAAACTTTAACCGGTTTAAAGGAAGATAAGAACAAAGCCGGGTAACTACCAGATACGAGGCCGGTTATAAGCGTAATGATAGCTAACTTTAACCAAAACACAGGCTGCGCAAACGGTAATGAAATTTGTTTGCCAGTAACCTGATTGAAAAACGGAAGCAGTAAGACGATGATAATAAGTGATACGCATACGGCAACCATGGTTATCATCATTGATTCGGTGATGAATTGAGTTATCAGCGAGCCGCGCTCCGCCCCTATTGCCTTGCGTACGCCAATCTCGCGGGCCCGTTTTATTGAGCGGGCGGTAGTAAGATTCATGAAATTGATACAGGCAATCAACAGGATAAATGCTGCAATGATGCTGAATAAGTTCACATACTCAATGCGCCCGCCGGTAGGTTTGCCGCTATCGAGATCGTTATGCAGGTACCATTCGTTAAAAGGCTGCAAAGCCAGGTCGCTATAATAGGTTGCTGTGGAACGATTGATGCTAAATAATACGTCAAAAAACCGCTCGATTTTTTTGCCGGCTAAGGCCGGGTTCGCGTCGTTGCGCAGGGTAACATAGGTTGGCGGCCCATTATTACCCATATCACCAGCCCACGGGTTATTTTCTAAAAAAGTATCCCAATTTGTTAGAAAGTCGAACTGATTGAAGGCATTAGCCGGCAGGTTATCAAAAACGGCTGTTATGGTAAAATTTTTACGGTTTTGGTAGCGTATGACTTTGCCGATAGCCGCCTGCGCGCTGCCAAAAAATGCCTTAGCCATTTTACCCGAAATAGCCAGGCTGACCGGCGAGTTTAGCGCTGTTTTTGCATTGCCGGCGAGCAACGGATAATTAAACATCTTAAAATAATCCGCTCCGGCAGAGTTGCCGTTCATCTTAAGTACTTTATCGCCCAGCTGGAAAGTACTCAGCTCACCGAAACCCATGGCGGAGGCGTATTGAATCTCGGGGAACCTCTTTTTCAGTTCGGCTGACAAGGGGCCCGGCGTGTCGTAAGTACCGTGCACTTTATGATCGTAATAGGGTCGCTCGTAAACCCGGTAAAGGTTTGGGCTTTGTGTACCGTCGATGCTCAACTCATTTTGCACCCAAAGCAATATCAATACGCTGCAAGCCACGCCCAAGGCCAGGCCAAGCACGTTTATTACTGAGAAGAATCTATTTCTCAGCAAATTACGCCATGCGGTTTTAATGTAGTTTTGTATCATGGGATCAATTATTGATTTATTGAATTGGTCATTTGCTTCGCGTCATTTAGTTATTGCTTTTTTCCTAATCCCTTATCACTAACCTCAAATCACTCGGAACGGAGGCTTTTCACCGGGTTAGCAAGTGCTGCTTTTACAGATTGAAACACAATAGTTACGCAGGCGATAATTAATGCACCCAGTCCGGCGGAAACAAGTACCCACCAGCCCATGTTAATGCGGTAAGGGTAGTCCTCAAGCCATTTGTTCATCGAATACCACGCAAGCGGCGAGGCGATAACAATGGCGATGAACACGAGCTTTAAAAAATTCATCATTAAAACACGGCTTATATCAGCAACACTGGCCCCCAATACTTTGCGTACCCCTATTTCTTTCACCCTTTGTTCAATGGATAAAGTAGCCAGACCAAATAAGCCCAGGCACGAAATAAATATGGATATTACCGCAGATATGGTAATAATCTGCTTCCATTTATTAACACTATCATATTGGTCGGCAAGCTCATCTGTTAAAAAGTTGTATTGAATTGGAGAATCTGCTATGAGTTTTTTGTATTCACGTTGAATAGCTTCAATGGCTTTCACCTTTTGATTTGGGTCGATTTTAACAAGCACGTCACCATAAGTGGGTTTTGGAAGCTGTTCGATTACCAGTGGGTTTATTTTGTTGTTTAACGATGCACTGTGAAAATCATGTACGAGGCCAATTACTGTATATTCCTGTTTACCTTGTTTGATTCTCTTGCCCAATGGGCTATCCTGCCAGCCTGCGGCCTTTGCGAATGACTGGTTAACCAAAACTTCAGTGGTATCGCCGGCCATGTTGTAAAAGCCATGCCCCTGCATTACCGGAATCTTTAGTTCGTTTAAAAAAGCATCGTCCACACTTAAAAATGCTGTACTGGTTAGTTTTTTATCACCAACTTCAAAAAGATCAGCATACACAGAAGTAAATGGCGCCATCTGCCCCGAAATGTCTTTTATGAAAGGATATTTAGACAAATCGCTTTTAAAGGCCGGGAAATCGTGTGGTAATTGCACATCAACAATGTCCTGTGGCTTATAACCAAGGTCGGAGTTTACCAGGTAGTTAAATTGTTTCAGCATTACGATGGTGCCGATTGCCAAAAAAACAGCGATAACAAATTGCACTACAACCAGGCTTTTACCAAAATAATTGTGTCCATTGATTTTTAATTTTCCGTAAAGTGTTTGTACAGGGTTAAAGCCCGATAAAACCATGGCAGGGTAAAAGCCCGACAAAAACGTGTTGACGATGATCAGCAATGCAAAGATGATAGCTGACTGCCAGGTTAAAAGATAACCTGCCTGCAAGTTTTTATTGGCAAGTTCATTAAATTCAGGCAAACAGGCCACCAGAATCAAAATTGAAATGAACGAGGCAATTAAAGTAAGCAGGAACGACTCGCCCATAAATTGGACGATGAGCTGCGCGCGTGAACTGCCGTTAACCTTGCGTATACCGATCTCTTTAGCCCGGCGCAGCGAGCGCGAAAGGGTTAAATTGATAAAATTGATACAGGCAATAAAAAGAATAAACGCTGCTATGCCGCCTAAAATAAGCGAGTAATCTACCTTGTTGGATGGCCTTAAACCATTCCCTGTGCCGTATTCGCCCAAATGGACATTATAATAGGATTCGAGGTTGAATTGAACAGCTATTTTCTGTCCGAACTTTTTTTTGTATTCGGCCAATGTCTTGCCTGCCTGCTGGTTAAAAACAATGTTCATTTTCCGGGTAACATCGGCCGGATCGGCGCCGGGCCGGATGTAAACAAATGTATTTAAAAACATGCTGAACCAATCATCAGGCGAATACGATTTGGGCAACGAAGATTCAATCGGCATCAGAAAACTAAAATGGACCGTTGAATTCTGCGGGACATTTTTAGCGACCCCTGTTATAATAAAAGGTGAGAACTTGCCACTTACGTTGATCTGCAATATTTTACCAACAGCATCATCATTGCCAAAGTATTTTTTCGCCATGGCTTCCGTAATCACCAAATCATTCGGCTCGTTTAATACCGATCCCGGTTTTCCGCTGATTAGCGGAAAAGAGAATATTTTAAAGATACTTTTATCAGCATATATAATAGGCTCACTGATGACGTCGCTGCCTTTTTTTACCAATACACTTCCGCCGCCGTTAACCCGGCAAAATTCCTTTATTTCGGGTATTTGCTGTTTAAAGGTTATTCCTTCAACACCTCCGGTAAAGCCATTTTTATATACGCTGCCGTCGGGTGAACGCCCATTTTGAACAATCCGGTAAATGGAAGGCCCGTTTGCATTAAATCTGTCGAAACTGACTTCGTCTTTAATATACAACGTAATCAGCATTACACAGGCAAGCCCAATGCTCAGGCCCAAAATATTTATCAATGTATAGGTTTTGTTTCTATACATATTAATAAATGCGGATTTCAAATAGTTCTTAATCATAACGGTTAATTATTGCATTGGTGATTTAGTGAATTATTGAATTGATCATTTGTTCATTTGCTTTGTGCCATTAGTCATTTGCTTCGCGTCATTGGTCGTTTTTATTTTTTTTTGCTGCTAACTGCTACTGCCAACTGCCTACTCACTTCTGAGGCTCTTAACCGGGTTCACTAAAGCCGCTTTTATAGTTTGATAAGCTATCGTTATTACGGCGATGATTATCGATGCAATAACAGCCAGTACAAACGTCCAGGGGCCGATGGTGATGTGGTAAGCGTAATTGCTTAGCCAGTTGTTCATCATGTAATAGCCCAATGGTGCGGCAATAATGAATGCGATGGCGATCAGCACTACAAATTCCTTTGAAAACAGGGTTATAATACTGGCTATCGGCGCGCCCAATACCTTCCGGATACCGATCTCTTTGGTACGCTGTGCCGCGGCAAACATAATCAGTCCATATAAACCCAAACAACCAATAAGGATGGCAATACCCGAAAAAAGCTTGAAAGCAGTGTACACCTTTTGTTCCTGTGTATAAAAGCTGGCAATGTGATCGTCGAGAAACTGGTAGTCAAACAAGTTATCCGGGAACAATCCAGCCCAGGATTTACCGATCCTTTCAATGGTTTTGTTGATAGCGCCGGGGCGGATTTTTACACTAGCCATAAAAAAGTTGCCGGGGCGGTATATCAACACGCAGGCGCGGCGTTTTTTATGTTTCGATTCGCTTTGAAAATCCTGCAGCACGCCGATGATATTGGCCCGCTGTCCGTTCAATACAAAATGTTCGCCTACGGCTTTATCAGGGTTCAAGATGCCCAGTTTTTCAATCAGTGTTTGGTTTACCACCACGTTTTGAACGGTATCTTTCGGGTCAACTTTGGTTATCTTTTCCCCGGCAAGCATTTTAAGGCTGAACATATCGATATAGTTTTCGTCTACTTGTTTGGTCTCGGTTACATCATCTTTCGTTAAACCGCGATCAGGCGCCTGGAAGGGGCCAAAGTTGTTATTGTAGGATGGCGCTCCGTTGGATAGGGTTACCTGCTCCACACCGGGATTATTCAGCAACTCGTTTTTTAACATGTCTGTTTTTTTCCCGTCGGGAATATAAAAGGATACTACTGACTCCTTGTTAAAGCCCAGGTCCTCGTTCTCAAAATAATCCATCTGATGGGCCACAATCAATGTGCCCACAATCAGTATCTGCGAAATAGCGAACTGCGCCACCACCAGGCCTTTCCGCAGAGTAAAGCCTTTTGACATCCTGCCCGCTATATTTTTCAGCGAATCCACCGGCTGAAATGCTGATTGAACGAAAGCAGGGTATAAACCGGCAATGAGGATTACAGCAAAGGTGACCCCTCCTATCCAGCCGATTACAACAGGTTGTGCCAGCTGCGTTGCATCTGTCTTAATATTTAACCAGCCTCCCGCTACTGACAGGAAAAAGACAGCCAGGCTTACCCCCAGCACCAGTGCTATGAATACCAGTACGCTGGTTTCGCCCAAAAACTGTTTTACCAACTGTGTGCGGCTGGCTCCCAGCACTTTTCGCACACCCACTTCTTTAGCCCGCCTAATGGCCTGCGCAGTAGCCAGGTTTACAAAGTTGATGCAGGCCGTTATGATGATGAGCAATGCGACACCAAACAGGGCATAATAGGTATCCCTGGACACGGGCGTAATGACGTTATTGATATAACGCTGATCGAAATGAATATCGCGCAGTGGCTGGATAGGCAGGCGTACCTCTTTGGGATTTAATGCCCAGTTCTTTTTTAAAAAAGCCGGCATCCGCGCCTGGAGGCGCTGTACCGGATAGTTTGGCGGCAACAAGACAAAAGTAAAGAAGCCGCCGCCGATGTTCCAAAATTCTTTCAGGTTTACCTGTTTCCTTATACTTTCAAATGATAACATCATTTGCAGCGGCACGCTTCGGTTGCCGGGCTGGTCTTTGATCACGCCGGTAACTTTGGCGTTGATCTGGTTTTCCACATTGATGACCCTGCCCATCGGGTTGGCATCGCCGAAATACTTTTTGGCAAGGGTTTCGTTCAGCACCAGCGAGTTGGGTTCGGCCAGGGCGGTTTTTGGGTCACCGGCTATCCATTTAAAATCGAAGATCTGGGGCAAATGCTCATCAGCAATCGCGAAATCGTTATCGCGGAAGCGTTTATTATCCACCTTAACCATTACATCGTGGCTGTACATTACCTGCGCCACCCGCAGCTCAGGAAAATCGTTGCGCATTTTTGGAGCGATGGCCAGCGACACGTTTGAGTTAAAGTCGATAGCATTTAGTGTAACGCGGTAAATACGGTCCGCTTTGGCGTAGTTATCATAATTCAATTCGTTACGAACGATCAAAAATATAACCAGGCATGAGGCGATGCCCAACGTAAGCCCGAAGACATTCAAAAAAGCATAACTCCAGTTACGCCTGATGTTGCGGAATGCGGTTTTGATGTAGTTTCGTATCACGGCTATTGGTTCATTAGTTCAATTGTTCATTGGTGGAATGTGTCATAAACTATCGGCTATCTTTTTCTAATCTCTTATCTCTAACCACTAATCACTCGGAACGCAGGCTCTTCACCGGGTTTGCCATTGCCGCTTTTATTGTTTGGATGCTTACCGTCAGCACGGCAATTAGTATTACAGTGCCGCCTGCTGCAATAAAAACCCAGGCATTAATCGTTATCCGGTACGCAAAATCCTGCAGCCATTCGTTCATCAGCCACCAGGCCAGGGGTGTCGAGACAACAACGGAAGCAAATACCAGCTTTACAAAATCAGCAGATAATGTGGCAACGATATTATCTACCCCGGCGCCTAAAACCTTACGGATACCTATTTCTTTTACTCGTTGTTTAGCAGCGTAAGCCGATAAGCCAAACAGGCCCAGGCAAGCTAATGCGATGGCTACGCCAGAAAAGATATTTAACACCGTACCCAGCCGCATTTCAGAATTGTAGAGCTTATTAAAATCTTCATCCAGAAAATGGAACTCAAAAGGCCTGTCGGGAACCAGTGTTTTCCATTTTGAACCGAGAAATGTTATGGTTTGCTGAATATGATCGCCGCTTATTTTTATCAACAGCTGCCTGCCTGCGATTTCGGGAAACAATACCAGCGGTTTTATCGGGTGATGGAGAGATTCAAAATTAAAATCTTTGACAACCGCCTTTACATAACCCGGCCGCGAGGCATCAAGGAACATTTTTTGGCCGATGGCACGTTCAGGCGTCCAGCCTAATTCTTTTGCAGCCGATTCATTTAAAATAAAATGGTAGGTGTTTTGATTTTGATCCTTGTTCGATACGTCTTTTATATCTTGTTCAGAGAGGTCGGTACCGGCAACAAGCTGCAAACCGGTAGTCTTTACAAAATCGTCGTCAATCGGATTAGCCGTTACGGCAATTTGCTGATTTTCGGGCATTACCGAAGACCGCATGTTATAGCCGCCCCCAATGCTTACGGGGGTACTTACACAGGCTGAGACGTTTTGGATATGACGATCTGATTTAAATTCCTGTTTGATGACTGCGATATTATCCAGCATTTTTTTAGACATCGGCAAAACCAATACACGATCGCGGTTGTAACCAAGGTTTTTGTTCCGGATGTAGTTCAATTGTTTTTGTATGATAAAGGTGGAAACGATCAGCAATACCGATATGGAGAACTGGAAAACAATGAGCGATTTGCGTACCCATTGCCCGCTTACAGTATTTTTAAAGGAGCCTTTTAAAACTTTAACCGGCTGAAAATTCGATAATATCAGCGCCGGGTAAATGCCGGCGAGGAAACTTACCAGAATGGTTACCAGGATTAAGCCGCCAATAAACTGCGCCGAAAAAATGGCTTGTATGCTGAGCTGTTTCTCCGTAAGCTGGTTGAATGCTGGCAGTAACAATACCGCTGCAATAAGACTAATTATTGTAGAAATGGCACAAAGAATTGCCGATTCGCCCATAAACTGCCAGAAAAGCTGCATTTTACCAGCGCCTATTACTTTCCGTACGCCTACTTCCCTCGCCCGCTCAACGGAGCGTGCTGTATTCAGGTTAATATAGGTAAAGCAGGCGATAAAAAGGATCAGTAAAGCAACTGCCTCCAGTATATAAATGTATTTGATGTTGTTATTGGGTTCGAAACCGTCAAATTCAGAATGCAGGTGGATGCTTGTAAATGGCTCGAGGAAGAAATCAACCGAAGCCCCCTGCCCCGCCATTTCCTTTTTCATAAAAGGGGTAATTTTTGACTGAAGCGTATTAATGGATCCCTGATCTTTTAACAGAAAGTAGGTAGTATAATTGGCGTCCCAATAAGTTTTCTCCTGGCCGGCAAGGCCCAGGGAGGAGAATGACGCCAGGAAATCAAATTTGATTTGCGAATTTGAAGGGCAATCCTGCATTACCCCCGTCACCTGGTATAAAATACTGTCGGCAGTTAGTTTTAATGATTTCCCTACCGGGTTTTCATTCCCGAAATACCGTTTTGCAGATGATTCAGTAAGAACAACTTTATGGGGGGCATTCAATAGGCTGCCCGGATCGCCTTTTGTAACATTGAAAGAAAAGATCTTGAAAAAATCCGGGTCGGCATACATAAATGCCTTTTCATCGATCAGTTTATTTTGGTATTGTACAACCCGATTATAATTTACCATCCTGACGCCCGATTCAATTTCGGGAAAGGTTTGCTTAAAAACCGGCGCAACCCTTACACTTGTAAAGTTCCCTTTTTTGAATTCACTGCCGCCATCAAACTTATATTCCATGATTACCCTTACAATGCGGCTCCCATTTTTTTGGAACCGGTCGTAATTCAGTTCATGCTGGATATAGATCCCCATCAACAGGCAGCAGGTTAAACCAATGGAAAGACCAAACGTGTTAATAAAAGAGGCTGTCTTGTTCCTCCATAAGTTCCGAAATGCAATCTTTAAATAGTTTTTTGTCATGGTGGTATATTAGTTCATTAGTTCACAGATCATTTGCTTCGCGTCATTATGTCATTGTTCGACTGCTACGCCGCGTTTCAGGACTAACGACGTAATCACTCTTTCACTCACTTCTGAGGCTCGTCACCGGGTTTGTTAAAGCTGCTTTTATAGCCTGGAAGCTGATGGTGAGGAAGGCGATCAATATTGCCGAAACGCCGGCGGTGGCCGGTACCCACCATTGTATATTTTGCTTATAAGCAAAGCCCTGCAGCCAGCCATGCATTGCCCACCATGCAAATGGGACGGCAATAGCAATGGCAATCAGTACGAGCTTGATAAAATCTTTCGAAAGCATATTTACGATGGTTGAAATATCTGCACCCAATACCTTGCGGATGCCAATTTCTTTGATACGCTGTTCCGCGGCATAGGCAGCCAGCCCGAACAAACCGAGGCAGGCAATGACGATGGCCAGCGAAGTAAAGGCAATTGAGATGGCCCCCATACGCTCCTCCGAGCGGTAAAGCGCATCAAAATTGTCGTCCATAAACACATAGCTGAATTGCCTGTTTGGCGACAGCCCTTTCCATTGGTCTTTTATCTTCGCCATCAGCGATGGAATGTCTGCCGAATTGATGCGTACGCTCAGGTCGCCAATATTTTGGTCGAGAACGAAAACCAGCGGCGTAACATTAGTGCGTAATGATTTAAAATTAAAATCTTTTACTACCCCGATAATATGATACTTAGTTGTTTTTGTGGCCATTTGATCGGCCGGGGTATAGAGGAATTGGTTAACGGGATTTGCATAGCCCAATTGTTTTGCAAAGGCTTCGTTGATGACAATCCCGGTGGAGTCTGTCGCCATATCTTTTGAAAAGTTACGGCCTGCAGCCATCTTTATGCCGAGGGTTGGAATAAAATCCTCATCGATATTCCAATCGAAGGTTAATACAGACCTTTTTTGATCGATCACCGGATCCTTAAAATATGTAGTGCTATTGCCGTTTTCGTCGGTTGGCAGCGCGTTGGAAAGCGTGGCGCCCTGAACGCCTGCCAATTGCCTTACTTCCTGCTTAAATGTTTTGGCGGCGTTGCCCAGCGCCCATACGTTTTTTATCACCAATACATGATCGCGATTGTAGCCAAGATCCTTGCTTTGGATATATTTAAGCTGGTTACTGATGACCATGGTGCTCACAATTAAGATAATGGATATGGTAAACTGAACCACTACCAAAATACTACGCAGCATGCCGCCCTTAAAGCCCCCTGCCAATTTCCCTTTTAATACTTTTATGGGCTGGAAACCCGACAGGAACAAAGCAGGGTATGAACCCGCTAAGCAGCCGACGACTAAAATGATGATCAATAGTGCGGGAATGAGCCAGCCTAATATCTGCGGTGTTACCGTCAGGTCTTTACCCGACATTTGATTAAACAAGCCAAGCATGGACCATGCAGCCAACACTGCGATAATGGCTCCTACCAGCGTTACCAATATCGATTCGGTTAAAAACTGGGCAATGAGCGCTGAACGTGGCGAACCCAGCACTTTGCGCACCCCAACCTCGCGGGCACGGTTTGCCGAGCGGGCCGTGGAGAGATTCATGAAGTTTACGCAGGCAATAAGGAGTATAAAAATAGCTGTCGCCGAAAATATGTAAACGTAGGAGATACTCCCGTTAGCTTCAATCTCGTCGACACTGTTGGATTGCAAATGAATTTTGGTGAGCGGGATAATACTGAGCCGGAAATAACTGCCACTTTTTTCGAGTGTTTTAAAATCCATATGCAATATGGCCTGTAATTGCGAGCCTGCATGCCTTGCCATAAAATCGTTAAGTTTCGCCGCAAAAACTTTCGGATCGGCGCCGGGTTTTAAAAGGATATAAGTACCGAAATTATTACTGAACCAGGCAGCTGACTTACTTTCAGCAATGGTGGGCATCGACATATAAAAGTCGAAATGGAAATGTGATTGTTTGGGTATGTTTTTGATGACGCCGGTAACTTTAAATTGAACGGAATCATTTATCGTTAACACTTGTCCAATGACATTAACACGGCCAAAATATTTCCTGGCCATATCTTCTGTGATCACCATAGTATGCGGATCTACCAGCGCCCGCGCCGGGTTGCCAGCGATCATCGGCAAGGTAAATATATCAAATATCGAATTATCGGCGTACACCATCCGGTCTTCCTGGATATCCTGTGTGCCTTTTTTTACCTGGTTGCCGCCACGATTCCTCAAACGGGCTACCTGCTCTATTTCGGGGAAATCACCTTTTAAAGCTGCTGCTGCCGGGGCAGGGGTAATAGCGTATGAATTTTCGAGACCGCCGAATTTGATGTCATTATTCAACCGGTAGATTCGGTCGGCTTTTACATTATACCTATCATAACTTAACTCGTCAAACACGTAAAAGACAATAAGCAGGCAAGTTGCCAGCCCCAGTGCAAGACCCAATACGTTAATAAAGGTAAATCCCTTATTTTTCATCAGGCTGCGGAATGCGGTTTTGACGTAGTTTCGTATCATGGGGGGCAATTATTGAATTATTGATTTAGTGAATTATTGAATTCGTCATTTGCATCGCGTCATTAAATCATTAGTTAAAAGCATCATAATATAATTAACTTACTAATTTTCAAACATTTACATTTAACCTTTCACCCAAAAAAAAGGGCAACACTCAAGCCAACCCCTCCAAAAATGGAGGAGGTTAGCGGAGGCACTATTTAACTTATATAAACTTCTATTGAAGTCGGAATTCCCGGGTCTTAAGTCTGAGGTCGAATTTGACTCAGAACTTAAGACTTGAGGCTTAGGACTTATATCATTATATTCTCAACCACTGTTTGTCCGTCGAGCAGGCGGATAATACGGTGACTGTAACGGGCATCATGTTCAGAGTGGGTAACCATTATAATGGTAGTGCCTTGTTCGTTCAGATCAGTAAGCAGTTCCATCACATCGTTACCGTTGCTGCTGTCCAAATTACCGGTGGGCTCATCCGCAAGGATCAGTTTGGGTTTGTTTACAACGGCCCTGGCAATAGCCACACGCTGCTGCTGACCACCCGATAATTGCTGCGGGTAATGGTTACGGCGATGCATGATCTGCATTTTATCCAGCACTTCTTCAACTCGTTTTACCCGTTCGGCTGATGGCACGCCGGTATAGATCAACGGCAACTCAACGTTTTCAAAAACGGTAAGCTCATCAATCAGGTTAAAGCTCTGGAACACAAAGCCGATGTTGTGCTTGCGCAGATCGGCACGTTTGCGCTCGGTAAAGTGTGCAACTTCCACGCCATTGAACACGTAGCTGCCTTCATCAGGATCGTCAAGCATCCCCAAAATGTTAAGCAAAGTTGATTTGCCGCAGCCCGATGGGCCCATGATGGCAACAAACTCGCCGGTTTTCACTTCGATTGAAAGCTTGTTTAAAGCGATCGTTTCTACCTCTTCAGTGCGGTAAAATTTCTCAAGATCTGTAATTTTTATCATTGGTGCCTCCATAATCCTTACCTCCTTTTTTGAGTGAAGAACTTTTATTTATAGTTTTTAATTAATTATCCTTTACTTATTTTCCAAAACTTTTCTTTCCTAATCTCCAATCACTAATCTCTAACCCGCTATTTCTTCAATACCAGTTCTTCTATGTTTCCATAGGTTTCGTAGCTTGAGGTGATCACTTTATCACCCTCCTTTAAACCTGATGTCAATTCGTAATAATCAGGGCTTTGCCTGTTTATCTGGATATCAACCTTATAAGCTGTTTTGCCATCCGCTGCCAGTTTAAATATCCAGTTGCCGCCTGTTTGCTGGAAAAAGCCGCCTTTAGGCAATAATAAAGCAGGAACTTCGTCGCTAAATACAAGCCTGATCTGTAAGGTTTGTCCTTTTCTTATTCCTTTGGGTACTGCCCCCACAAAAAGCATATCCACGTTAAACTGCCCGTTTGTTACCTGTGTGTATACCTTTTTAACAACCAGCTTAAAGTTGTGGTTATCATTATCGACATAATAAGCGGTCAATCCGGGGATAACGCGGGAAATATAGTGCTCTTCAACCTGCGCCTGCACCTTAAACCCTGATAAGACGTCGATTTGTGCCAAATGTTCCCCTTTAGTTTTACTTTGTCCTACTTCGGCGTCCAGTGAAGTTAACTGGCCATCAACGGGTGCTCTTACAGTAAGGTCAGCAACTTTTTCCTGCATCACCGTCAACGCGCCCTTCATCTGGGCGATCTGCTCTTTGGATTGGCTTGCCGATTGTTTAACCAGCACGGTATCCTGGATCAGGATCTGCCTGGTCAGGTTCCTTTTTTGAGATTGATAATCATACGCATTTTTGGCGATCTGGTAATCCTGCAGGCCGATGGCTTTCTTTGCATAAAGCTCCTTATCAAGTTTATATAACCTTTCCGCCTCTTTAAACGAACTTTCCACATCAGCCATATTTTGCAATTTGGTGATGGTATTTTGCTGCGCCTGGTTTTGTGCTATCTGCATCTGGATCTGCTGGGCCGTTACGTTGGTTTGCGAGGCGGCCAATTGAAGTTCCAGGTCGGGATCAGATAATCTTAAAATAGGATCACCCTTTTTCAGGATCGCGCCGTCTTCAACATATTTTTGTTCAACCCGGCCGCCATCTGCAGCATCAAGGTAAATGGTAGTAAGCGGCAACACGGTTCCGTTGATGGGGATAAACTCCTGGAACGGCCCTCGTTTTATTTCGCTGATCGTTAGTCTGTCGGTATCCACATCCAGTTTACTTTTGCCCCCTACTGTTGTTAAAACCATCCAGGTAAGCAGTATAACACCGGCGGCTATTCCGGTAATCATCAGAATTCGTTTGGTACTCCAGGTCTTTTTTTCAATTTTTCTGTCCACAGTATTATGTTATATTTTGGTGAATGATTACAAAAAGATATGCCACAAATTAATCAGCTGTTTTTCAGCTATTTAAAGCTGATTTATGAGATCGAAGCGTACGCTTCTGTTACAGCAAGTGTACGGTTATGATACAATGACGATAGCGTCATTGGTCATTAGTCATTAGTCATTGGTTTTGCGGAAACAGGCATATGTTTATTGGTATACAGGTTAATAGTATGTGTCAATTGTGCATAATAAAAATTTATTGTTCATATTTAACCACTGTAATGCAATTTGCATAAAAATTGCATTATTTATTATATCGGTTCATGGTTAAACAGTCAATCAGGCAATTTGAATCAAGTAAATTTACAATTTTGCATTCCATAATTACTATGGCACTTTTACGAGCTTCCAACATGCGAATGACCAATGACTAATGACCAATGACTAAAAAAAGATGATACTAAAAAAAGCTACTGTTTTAATTGTTGACGATGACCCGGATGTGCTTACAGCTGTTAAGCTATTGCTGAAAACGGAAGCAGGCGAGGTGATCACTGAAAAAAATCCCGAAAATTTAAACTGGCTGCTGCAGCGTAACCAGGTTGACCTGGTGTTGCTTGATATGAACTTTAACAGCGCCATTAATACCGGCAACGAAGGATTGTATTGGCTGCGGAAAGTTAAAGAATGGAAGCCAAATGTTTGCGTGATCATGATCACCGCTTATGGCGATATTGACCTGGCCGTACGCAGCTTAAAAGAAGGCGCCAATGATTTTATTGTAAAGCCATGGCATAACGAAAAGCTGATTGACACCATCAAAGAACTGCTGGATAAAAAAGAGGGTGTTAAAACGATAAAAACAACAACAAAAGGCGGCAGCCAGACCTCCATACTGGGTGAATCGGAAGTAATGCAGGATATCTTTTTTAAGGTAAACAAAATTGCGCCCACTGATGCCAATATTTTGATATTGGGCGAAAACGGTACCGGCAAGGACCTGATGGCCAAAGCCATTCACGAACGTTCGCTGCGCGCCGATAAACCTTTTGTAAAAGTAGATGTGGGCGCACTTACGGATACCTTATTTGAAAGCGAGTTGTTCGGCCATAAAAAAGGCGCATACACCGATGCCCGCGAGGACCGCACCGGCCGTTTTGAAGATGCTGAAGGCGGCACTTTGTTTTTAGACGAGATTGGCAATATATCCTTACAGCAGCAGGCCAAACTATTAACGGTGCTGCAAAACCGGCAGGTAACCCGCCTGGGCACTAATAAAGCGGTTGATATTGATATCCGTTTGATATGTGCAACCAACCTGCCGTTATATGAACTCGCCAACGAGAACCGGTTCAGGAAAGATTTAATTTACCGGATCAATACCGTTGAGATAAATATGCCGCCTTTGCGCAAACGCAACGAGGATATTGTGATACTGGCCCGGCACTTTGCCAAAATTTATTCCAGCAAATACCTGAAACCGTCGGTTGATTTTGACGCCGCCGCGCTGCTAAAGTTAAAGGGCTATAATTACCCGGGTAACGTTAGGGAACTGCAGTACACCATAGAACGTGCGGTTATTATGGCGGATGACCATATCCTGCGGCCGGACGACCTGATCTTCTCGATACTGGAAACACAGCCGGACATTGTTGTCGACGACGATAATATCCCGCTGAGCATTATGGAAAAAAATGCTATTTTAAGGGTGATTGACAAACATAACGGCAATATTACCCGGGCAGCCAAAGAACTTGGTTTAACCCGCACGGCCCTTTACCGCAGACTAAGCAAGTATGATATTTAAGCGATACGAATGGCGGCTGGTGCTGCGGGTGATCATTATGTTTATTACCCTTACCATAACCTCGGTGCTGGTGGATAAGGGATCTGCATATTATATTTTTTTGGTGATCACGTTGCCGCTGGTGGTTTACGAGGTGTTAGACTTGATCCGTTTTCAGAAGAAAGCACAGGACGAGGTGAGCCAGTTTGTTGAATCCATCCATTACCGCGATTTTTCGCGACATTTTGATGTGCGCAAAGCGCCAAACGAGTTAAAGCCACTACGTAAAGGCTTTAACGAGATTAACACCACCTTTAAACTGATCAGCCGCGAGCGCGAAACGCAATACCATTACCTGCAAAAGATACTGGAACTGGTGGATACGGGCATCTTATCGTACGAGCAGGAAACCGGCGAAACCGGCTGGATAAACGAAGCTTTTAAAAACCTGCTGGGGGTCCCCTATCTTAAAACCATCCATTCCCTTGAAAAACGGGAGCCTGGTTTATATGCGGAAATCATCAGGCTAAAAACCGGCGACGCCAGGATCATTACGATTACCCGCAACCAGCAGCTGGTAAAAATACTGGTAACTGCCAGCATGCTGCGCAGCGACGATAAGATATATAAGCTGATTGCCTTCCAAAACGTGAGCGAGGCATTGGATGAAACGGAATCAAAAGCCTGGCAAAAGCTACTGAGCGTGATGACACACGAGATTATGAACTCGGTGGCGCCGATATCCTCGCTTGCCGACACCATGAAAAACCGCCTGCAAAGCCCGGAAATTAAAAACAGCCCGGTAAGCAGCGAACTGGAGGACCTTGAACTGGGCATTGATACCATTAAACGCCGCAGCGAGGGTCTGCTGAAATTTACCGAAAGTTACCGCAGTCTGAACAAGATCACCAAGCTTGACCTGACCAAAATACTGGTGCGCAACCTGTTTGAGAACCTGAACAGCCTGATGCGGCCGTCGCTAGAAAAAAAACATATCGAACTGGAGATCATCCTGCGCGACCCAACCCTGGCTATCGAAGCCGACCATAATTTATTAGAACAGGTGATGATCAACCTGCTGGTAAACGCCGTGGAGGCCGTTAAAGAGCGCGAAAACCCGCGCATTACCCTGTCTGCCGAAATTACCAGCAATAACAAAACCCTGGTAAAAATAGCCGATAACGGCATGGGCATGCCGCCTGAACTGCTCGACAAAATATTTATCCCCTTCTTCAGTACCCGCAAAAACGGCAGCGGCATAGGGCTCAGCCTATGCAAACAGATTATGCTGTTGCATAAAGGCAATATCCAGGTGCAATCAACCGAGGGGATGGGGGCCGCGTTTATATTGTCGTTTGCGCAGGTGGGTGGATGAATTGCCTGAACCAGGATTTTTAGGAATGGAGGATTAGAGGATTTAAAGCTGCCTATTTTTATTGCAAGCCTATTCCCACTTTTGTTCAACGTCCATTGGTGCAGCGAATATTTTTTTTTAAATTTGTTAATCGAGTTGACGTTCTCGGCGATAAAACATAAACATTATGATAAAAATGCAGGAAATATTGGATCTGAGTATTGCAGAACGCATTTTGATGATTGAAAAAATATGGGATAGTATTGATCATAATGACATCCCCTTGCCCGAAGCTCATCAGCAGGAACTTGATAGAAGGCTAGACAGATACGAGCGTGAAGAGACCACGTTTGTTAGCTGGAATGACATTAAAAAAGAGCTGAACGCCGCGAAATAATAATGTACCAATTATTAATTTCAGATGAGTCCAGACTCGATATTTTCGATGCTGTTTCCTGGTATGAGAGCCGTCGCGCTGGTCTTGGTAAAGATTTTGAACTTTGTTTAGAAGCCGGATTAAATCAAATTCGACGAGATCCGTTATTGTTTCAAAAGCGTTACAGAAATTTACGCATCCATTTTATTGACAGATTTCCTTATGGTATTCATTACTTAATCGAAGGAGAAACGATTAAAGTAATGGGAGTATTTCACACAAGTAGAAATCCCGGAAGGTGGACGATAAGATTAAAATAACGTATTTCATAATAAAGATTTCTGACCTAAAGGCTTTGGTCTGCTTCTCCGCTCTTGAAAATCCGCTCAAATTTTAGCACCTCTATATTAATCCCGGACTCAGATCACTTTTTGATCAGTCGAAAAATAATCCACCGCATGCCTTTTTAAAACCGCAGCCCTTACCCCAACCACACCCCAAATTGTGTATTTTCCGGACCGGCTATTCCATATTTTGGGGAAGAAATAAATTTCAACAAATAACATTCTGATGGTTATCATAAAAATGAAAAACAGGCGTTTGCAGGTTAAAAAAGGCTTTCTTTACATTACTTATGGTTTTTTAAAGTTGTTTTTAGCAGGCAGGGTGGTATGAAATAGCGGAATTGATGAGGTGGAACAATTATTGCCCTTCCCCATAAGCAATTACGCTAAAGAAATTTTTAAATATGAACATACTTAACATCATCGGGATCGTGGCTATGACAGCGCCTGTATTTTTTATTATCAGGACAAGCATTTCAATGATCAAAGAGAAACGCATAAATTGAGTTAGCCAACCCGGCATATATTTTTGCAATTAAAGACGATCTGTTTTTAAAAGAACCGTCAGTATTTGATCATTTTTCCTTTTGGCCGGCTTTTCGAAGTTCATAAACTGTAAAATTGTATTTTATAGTTTACAATGAAACCGACCAAAAATATCCTTGCTATTTCAGGCAGCCTGCGGGCTGGCTCATCCAACCATACTATCCTGCGTTTCTTAGGCCAATTTGTACCAAATAATACCAGGTATGTTATTTATGAGGGACTAAGCCTCCTGCCCCATTTTGACCCCGGTTTAGATAATGACGATCCGCCTGAACCGGTAAACGCTCTTCGCAAGCGATTAGCTGAAGCTGACGGCGTTATCATTTGCACGCCCGAATATGCCTATGGCGTACCCGGCTCTTTAAAAAACGCGCTGGACTGGACGGTTAGCAGCGGCTCACTGGTGGATAAACCGCTGGCGCTCATCACGGCCTCTACCGGAGGCCAAAACGCACACGCTGCATTAAAGTTGATTTTGGGCGCGTTATCGGCAAATATGCTTGAGGATGCTACCCTGCTCATCTCTTTTATAAAGTCAAAAATGGATGGGGAAGGGAATATAACGGATGCGGAAACAGCCAATAAGCTAAAGACAGCATTTGCTGCTCTTTTGAATAAGTTGTAATTATACCTTTTCAACCATTCCAACTCTTACAAACATTCCAACCTATCCCCTGCCAATTTGTCAACCTGATGTCTTTTGGAACGCCCATTGATAGATGGGGTTATCACAAAAACAATAAACAAATAAACATTATAGATTATGCAAGAAAAAGGCACAATTTCGATCCATACCGAAAACATTTTCCCCATCATTAAAAAATTCCTTTACTCGGACCATGAGATATTTTTACGCGAACTGGTATCTAACGCGGTTGACGCTACCCAGAAGATCAAACGCCTTGCCCTTTCGGGCCAGTATACCGGCGAATTGGGCGACCTGCGTGTTGAAGTAGCTTTTGATGAGGACAAAAAAACCATCACTATTTCCGACAATGGGTTGGGTATGACGGCTGAAGAGATCAAAAAATACATCAACCAGATCGCGTTTTCAGGCGCTGCTGAGTTTGTTGAGAAGTTTAAAGACTCCAAAGATGCCAATGAAATTATAGGCCGTTTTGGCTTAGGTTTTTATTCGGCATTTATGGTGGCCGACCAGGTGGAGATTGAAACCTTGTCGTACCAAGAGGGCGCCACACCTGCCCATTGGACATGCGATGGCAGTACCGAATTTGAAATTACCGAAGGCAGCCTGGCTGAGCGCGGCACGGAGATTACCCTGCATATCAATAAAGATGGTGAAGAATTTTTAAGCAAACACCGCCTGCAGGAAATCCTGGATAAATATTGCAAATTTTTGCCGGTGCCTATTAAATTCGGCACCACAACCCAGGAAGAAGAAGATGGCGTGGATGAAGAAGGCAAAACCAAATACAAATCGGTTGAAACTGATAACATCATCAACGATACCAACCCGATCTGGACAAAACCACCTGCTGAGTTAAAAGACGAAGATTACCTGAATTTTTACAAGCAGCTTTACCCTTTTTCAGAAGATCCGCTGTTTTGGATCCACCTGAATGTTGATTATCCGTTTAACCTTACCGGCGTTCTGTATTTCCCGAAATTGAAGAATGATTTTGAAATGCAGCGCAACAAGATCAAGCTTTACTCGCGCCAGGTATTTATTACAGACGAAGTAAAGGATATTGTTCCTGAATTTTTGATGCTGCTGCATGGGGTCATCGACTCACCGGATATCCCGCTGAACGTATCGCGCAGCTTTTTACAGGCCGACAGCAATGTGAAGAAGATAAACAGCTATATTACCAAAAAAGTGGCTGAAAAATTGGCAGACCTGTTTAAAAACGACCGCCAGGCGTTTGAGGATAAATGGAGCGATATTGGCCTGTTTGTTAAGTATGGCGCCATCAGCGACGACAAATTTTATGATAAAGCCAAAGATTTTGTTTTGCTGACCAACACCAAAAAGGAAAACTTTACCCTTACTGAATACAAGGAAAAAGTAGCCCCTGAGCAGACTGATAAAGACGGAAAGCTGGTTTATATTTATACCAATGACCCGGATAAACAGGACGCATTCATACAATCGGCAAACAAAAAAGGCTATGATATATTGCTGATGAACTCCCCTATCGACAATCACTTTATCGGCCATATGGAGCATAAGCTTGAAAACACATCCTTTAAACGGGTGGATGCCGATGTTGCAGATAAACTGATCACAAAAGAAGATGCACCCGAGCATATCCTGACAGAAGAGCAATCAACCAAAGTAAAATCGGTATTTGAAAAGGCGATCAACAGGGCTGCTTATAAAGTACAGCTGGAAAGCTTAAACCCTGAGGAAATGCCTGTAACCGTAACGATGGACGAATTTATGCGCCGGATGAAGGAAATGGCGGCGATGGGCGGCGGTATGAGTTTTTATGGCAGCATGCCCGATAATTACAAAGTGATCATCAATGGAAATCATAAGCTGATCAGCCGGATTGCGAACGAAGAGAACGAAGAATTACAAACCCAGCTTTCAAAACAGGCTTTTGATTTGGCATTGCTTTCACAAGGCTTGTTAACCGGCGCGGAACTAACAGAATTTGTTACCCGCAGTGTTAATTTGATTGATTAATTGGTTGATTGAGTTGACTAAGTTAGATTGGGTTGATTAAGTTGGAGTTTCAACTTAATTGACCCAATTATTATTTAAAGACCTTGATGAATTAACTTATTCAACCCAATCCAACTTAATCAACCTCTTTTATTTAAAGCGTTTTGCTTGTTTAAATTGAATGGGATTGTTTAAATTTGAGTAACAATTAACTTATTCTAACTCAATCAACTAATAATATCACCGTACTAAAAACGTTTTATTTAAATAAACCTTTAGTTATGAAACGGTTAATCAAGATACTGATGCTGCTTGCTATTGTTTCAGGCAGTGTTAATTTAAGTAGCGGCCAAAATCCCAAAAAAGCGGCCAGGCAGGCAGCCATCAAAAACATGGTTGACAGTACACATTTCTATTTTAGTGCCGACTATGCTATTCCACAGAGGGGTGGTATGAAACATTTAACGTCGATATATGATGTTAAGATAACTAAAGACAGTATCATCGCCTATTTGCCTTACTACGGGCAGGCTTACATGGCGCCTGATCCGGGTACAACAGAAGGTGGCATAAAATTCACTTCAACTAATTTCAGTTACAAGGTGAACCCGGGTAAAAAGGGTGGCTGGGAAATTATTATCAAACCCAAAGATCACAATATTACCGACTGGCGCGACGTGCAACAAATGATATTGAATATTTCTCCAGACGGATATGCATCATTATACGTGCTTAGCTCAAACCGCGACCAGATCTCGTTCCAGGGAAATATCGTTGCGAAAGAGTAAAACATTTAATTTTTTTTAATTAAAAATTAAATGTTTTTCGTTTTGGTATGACTTTTGTTTTCTTTTTATAGGTTTTATTTTATATCCATTTACATTAAAATCTACTAAAAATGAAAAACTTAAGTAAATTATTACTCGTATTTGCCCTTGGGATATGGGGGTTGAATACAGCAAAGGCGCAGGGCTCCTTAAAAGCTGATAAGGCCGAAAAAGCCACCGAAGTAAAGAACCTGGTAAATAATAAGGATTATGTTTTTGAAGCGACGAACGCCAAAGGAGCAAAAACCATGGGTTACGTTGCCATCTCAAAAGACACGCTGATCGCCAATTTACCTGAAGGCAAACGCCCTTTAAAAATTTCGACCACCAATTATGCTTACAGCGAATGGCGGGGAAAAGCCGGTTATGAGATTCTTATTAAACCAAAAGCAGGCATTACAGGTGATGTCAAGCAGATCCGAATGGAAGTTACCCCACAGGGCCATGCTTCGGTGCTTGTGAAAAGCAGCCACGGCCCGCTGGCGCTTAGTGGTTATGTAAAGCAGGAGGATTATTGAGGGGAGGTAGAGATTAGTTAGGAAGTAGGAAAAGTCCGAAAGTCGGGAAAGTCAGTAAAGTCCGAAAGTAGAAGCAAGTTGGCAACAGTGGTCGACATGTTTCCAATAACTCAATGACCAATAGCGCCAATAATTAAATCATCCTTCAGTCCTACTCCTGAAATTTTGCGTTTGAAAGCTTCCATAACGAGGTAAAATATTTTATCGGCCGCAGGTTTGGCTTTTAAGCCCTGCGGCCTGATATTTGAAATGCAATTGCGGGATTCGTCGGTTAAACCTGGCCTGGGGTTATACGTCAGGTAGGCCCCCATACTGTCAGCAGCACTAAGCCCGGGCCGTTCGCCGATGAGGATGAGCGAAAGTTTCACATCCAGGCCATAGCCGATGTGATCACCAACCGCTACCCTGCCCTGCTCTACCAAACATACCGGCGCTATTTTTAATTTAGCCGATTGCAGATTGGGTATTAGTATTTTTAACAGATCAACCGCATTTTCATTTACCGCTTCAGCCGAAAGGCCGTCTGCAATGATGATGGCAATATCATACCCCTGGTTGTGGTCTTTTAACTGCTGTTCCGACGCTTCATCTAATTGCCGGCCATGATCCGGCCTTTTTAAATATTTATGACGGCTTAACGCTTTACTTTGGAGGTGTAATAAGGGTAAATTAAGGGTTTTCAAACTACCAACAAGTCCCTCAACATCTAATACTGAATAAACAGCATCACGGGCATGGGCATGGGCCAGCTTAAATTGCAATGTTTCCTTTATGGGGATGCTGGTACCTGTCCTGCCGATAGCGATCCGGGCAGCGGTAAACTCCTTTAAAGGGGTCAGTGGATCGGATACAACTATTTTCTTACTCATATAATTTAATTGACACGAATTTCACGAATAGGGTCGTATTTTCACAAATACAGCTCGGTATAATTCGCTTTGCCTTTTTAGTTAAATCCCTGAAATCAACGCCATTATTCTTCCTGTATTAGCCCCTATAATATTTTCTTACTCATATAATTTAATTGACACGAATTGAATTGACACGAATTTCACGAATGAAATCGAATTTTCACGAATAGAATTCGTTGTCATTCACTTTGTCTGTTTAATTAAATCCCTGAAATTTTTGTAAGGAGCTTTTTTAAATCAGTCCCCATAAATTCGTGCAATTCGTTCCTATTCTTGTAGTTCGTGTCATTTATTCCTTGTTTTATAAGCCATTGCTCAAATTCAGGCGCAGGGCGGTACCCCAAAACCTTCCTCAAATATAGCGCATCATGAAAAGACGTTGACTGGTAATTCAACATAATATCGTCTGATCCGGGAATACCCATAATAAAATTGCAGCCGGCCACACCTAAAAGCGTAAGCAGGTTGTCCATATCATCCTGGTCGGCCTCGGCGTGGTTGGTATAGCAAATATCAACACCCATCGGCAAACCAAGTAATTTTCCGCAGAAATGGTCTTCCAGCGCGGCCCGGATGATCTGCTTGCCGTCATATAAATATTCAGGCCCGATAAAACCAACTACTGAATTGACCAGCAGCGGTTTAAATTTACGCGCAACTGCATAGGCCCTTGCCTCCACCGTTTGCTGATCGACGCCGTGATGGGCGTTGGCGGAAAGTTCGCTGCCCTGGCCGGTTTCAAAATACATTACATTTTGGCCAACGGTGCCACGGTTTAAGGATAAGGTTGCCTGGTAAGCTTCATCAATCAAAGCCAGGTTAATACCAAAACTGGAGTTGCAAAGCTCGGTGCCACCGATGGATTGAAAACAAAGGTCGACCGGCGCTCCGCTGTTGATCAATTGCAGCGTGGTGGTTATATGGCTTAAAACGCAGGATTGCGTGGGAATTTCAAACTGCTGCCTTACCGTGTCGATCAATTTTAATAAGTTCAAAACCACCGCCGGGCTATCCGTTGCCGGGTTAATACCGATCACCGCGTCGCCGCTGCCGTAAAGCAGACCGTCTATCATGCTGGCGGCAATGCCCTTCAGGTCGTCGGTCGGGTGATTAGGTTGTAAGCGGGTTGAAAAATGGCCCTTCAAGCCAATCGTATTACGAAAGCGCGTAACTACTTCACATTTTTTTGCCACCGCGATGAGGTCCTGGTTGCGCATCAGTTTGGATACCGCCGCGGCCATTTCCGGGGTGATGCCAGCTTCAATGGTTTTTAAAGCCGCGGTATCTGCTTCATCGCTGAGCAGCCAGTCGCGGAATTCGCCAACGGTTAAACTGCTGACACCGTTAAACGATGTAACATTATGGCTATCAATAATTAACCGTGTAATCTCATCGCTTTCATACGGAATAATCGCTTCGTTTAAAAAGGCTTTAAGCGGCACATCTGCCAGGGCTATCTGCGCGGCTACACGTTCTTCGTAACTATCAGCGCAAATACCCGCCAGCACATCCCCGGTACGATAAGGCGATGCTTTCGCCAGCAGCGTTTTCAGGTCTGCGAAGTGATAATTTATATTCCTTACTTTAAAGCTATAGCTCATCTTGCGGCGGATGTGATCACTTCGGCTGTTTCAAGCAGCACGTCATCAATTATTTTGATTTTATGCTTGCCCATCAGCATAAATATAGCAATTACCACCGCCAGGCCGGCAAAAAACCCCAGGGCCAGTACCGGATAAAACCATATCATAGCAAAAAAGGTAACGGCGCAAATAATTAAAGCGATGGCTGGAAATAATGGGTACACAGGCGCTCTGAAAGGTCGTTCTAACCCGGCCTCTTTTTTACGAAGGATAAAAAGGCTCACCATACTCAGCATATACATCAGCACCGCCCCCATTACTGATATGTATACAATCTGGTCGGCTTTGCCGGTAAAAAGCGCGATAAAACTGATGAGGCCGCCCGCTACCAGCGCCCAATGTGGCGTTTTAAATCGATAACTGAGGCGGGAAAGAAAACGCGGCATATATCCGCTTCGCGCCATGGCAAAAACCTGCCTTGAAGAAGCCAGTATGGTGCCATGAAAAGACGCGATCAATCCAAATAAACCTATACCGGCAAATATGCGGGTTAAATTGCTTTGGTTTCCCAGTGCAAAACGTATCGCTTCCGGCAGCGGATCAGAGACATCGCTCAGTTTGTGCCAGTCGGTTATGCCCCCGGTGAGGATCATTACCCCGAAAGCAAGGATAATCAGTGTCCCCAACGCTGAAATATAGCCTTTGGGGATATTCTTTTTGGGCTCCTTTACCTCCTCGGCCACCATAGCCACGCCTTCTATCGCCAGGTAAAACCAAACGGCATACGGCAGCGCAGCAAAAACACCCGACCAGCCAAAAGGCATGGGATGACTCATAAAATTCGACATTTTAAAATGCGGCGAAACGATGCCCATAAACAACAGCAATTCGGCCACTGCCAAAACCGTTACAAAAACCGAGAACATAGCAGATTCTTTTACCCCAAGGTAATTGATAACGATAAATATGACGTTAAAAAACAAGGCTGAGTACAATGACGGAATAACCGGCCATAAAAAATTGAGGTAAGTGCCCAGGGCAATGGCTATCGCGGGTGTTGCAAACAAAAAGTCTATCAGTGTGGCGTAGCCGGCAATCAGTCCGCCAAACGGCCCCATGGCGCGGTATGCATAGGCAAAGGCGCCCCCTGCGTGCGGGATAGCGGCAGTAAGTTCGGTATAGCTAAAAATGAAGGTAATGTACATAATGGTAATAACAACCGTCGCAATCAAAAAACCAATAGTGCCTGAAACCTTCCAGCCAAAGTTCCAGCCAAAATACTCGCCTGATATGACCAACCCTACTGCAATTGCCCACAAATGGACAGGTTTTAACACTCTTTTTAATTGCTCAGTTTTGGTATTTGCCATGTATCTTTTTTAATGTTTTAATGCCGCATTAAAATAGCCAAAGGAAGCCTTAATTCAAAGCAAAAAATTTAAAAAACAGCAACAACCCGCCCTGCCTGTACGTAAAAGGGTTAGCAACCATGGTTTGGGGACCTGACTTCTTAACAATTACCTGTATCAAAACCGGTTGCCGGCAATTAAAACCTTTATTATCAGTATTTAAAAAATTATAGGGTGTTTTAACAAATGTTAAAAAAAAATCGCCAGATGTTACATAATAGTCGTAAATTTCGTACAATAAATTAATAAAACACCTTGCCCGTTTTGGTGTTAACACTATAGTAAAAACAGGTTAATTTATTATAAACAACATGCTTAATATAACAGTTCCATCGGATGGCCCATCAAAACTAACTTTCTCCTTATTTGAAAGTTATGACATACCGGCACCGGTTGGCGGTGCCGATGCAGAGATCAATAACGACCTGATCCTGAAGTTTGAGGACGAGGAGGAAGCGATTACTTATGCAGAGCAACTGGAAAACCTGGCGAATGAATTAAATGACAAAACGACTACGCAATATTTATCAATAAATGATATTATTGTTGCAATTTGGAACGATGAATTTATACAGAGCTATCAAAGTAAATAAATGATAAATTTTTAAAAATTATGTTACGCATTAATCTACCTCCAACCGGCCCAACCCGTGTAACTTTCGCTGATTTCAGGAAATACCGTTTGCCCATCCCGTCAAAAGGCATTAAAGAACGCGGTAAAAAAGAAACTGTACTGCAATTTGATAACGAGGACGAAGCGGTAATTTATGCCGATCACCTTGAAGAAATTGTAACTAACGTAAGTAAAAATTCACCTGTAAGGAGCATCCTGAGGGATATGGTGACAGCCATCCGTAATGACGATACTATCCGGAATTACCTGGAATATTCTTCCATCTATACCTGGGTTAAAAACCGTGTAAAAACTATCCGCATGGCGATCAAGCCTTCGGCTTCGTTTTTGAAAAATTAAGGGAAAGGCGCAAAGCTTTAACCACTTGTCATTGCGAGGCACGAAGCAATCGCGAACTTGTCAAGTGGTAATTCATGTTCGCGATTGCCACGCTGCGCTCGCAATGACAAATTATTCATTTTTATTTAAAGCTTACCTACGCCTTCAGCGTACCGGTAATATAATCGTAGCTGCTTTTTATGCTGGCATATGCGTCTTTAGGCATATCATGTTCTACAAAAAAGTGCTGCATGCCTGCAATTTGCTGGTTCTCGAATATCCTTTTAAAATCAACTATGCCGCTGCCGACAGGTGCAGGGCCAACTTTTGCAGCATCCAAATCCTTTACATGCCATAACGGGAACCTGCCCGGATTGGCTTTAAATAACTCAACAGGGTCCTTACCCGCTTTTGTAACCCAGCACAGGTCGAGTTCCATTTTAACATTATTGGGATCAGTTTCGGTTAAAAGCAAGTCGTAAGGTACTTTACCATCAACGGCCACAAATTCCATATCATGGTTATGGTAGCAAAACTGCATGCCTGCTTTTTTGGCCGCTTCGCCGGTTTTATTTAATACCTCGATGGTTGCTTTAGTTTCTTCCAGCGTAGCTGTGGGCGAGTTAGCGCAAACCAGGTAAGCTACTCCGCCGGCTGCGGCATCGTCCACCAGCTGCTGCATATTGTCTTTAAGGTTAAGCATTGTTGGCATTACCATAGGTTTACCATCCGCCCCTGCCGGCATTTTATAGCCTTTTGGCAATTTAAACGGCGCACCGATGACGTGGTGCGATTGCCAGGTCATGCCCAGGTCGTTTACCATGGCTTTAAACTCCTGCGGTTTCATGCCGTAATAACCGCCTTTTTTGCTGAAAGCCGATTCTATTTCCTTGTAGCCGATAGCGGCAATTTTGGTTAAGGTGCCTTTAACATCGTCGTCGATAATTCCGAAAAAGGTAAAAAGCTGCAGCCCTACCGCGTGCGGTGGTTTAAAATTGAGCAAGGATGCCGCCTTGCCCGATAAGGCCATACCGCCCAATGCCAGCGTACCCGCGCTTTGCAAAAATTTGCGCCTGTTTAAATTCATCATGGTTTGTTTAGTTTTAGTTGGTTGTCGTAAAACTAAATGATTGGATTGAGATTTGGAAATTTTATTGTGTTATTGTGACACAATAAGAGGCAAATAGCATTGTCTTTTAAGCTCCCTGCCTGCGGAGGCACGGACTGCTATCATGTTTGACGGTTAAATGAAGCCCTTATATCCGTCAATAATACCAGGCTTCACTAACTAGGTCATAGTTTAACTGTTACAATCTTTTAGAAATAGAAGTAATCACATCCTGCAAAACATTTCCGGAGAAACCAACGTGCGAGTAAATTATATAGCCATTTTTATCAATAATGTATATACAGGGTGTAGCATATATTTTATAACGCTTCTCAATAGATCTCCCATTATAAACATTGAGCATATTAATATTCCGATTTTGTAAAAAAAGCTCCAATTTATCTTTGACAGGATCATCCAGCGTGTTCACACCAAGAAACACAACTTTTTTGTTTTTATACCGGAGTTTAAGTTTTTCCAAAGCCATCATCTGTTTATAACAGGGGATACAGGCCTTATACCAAAAATCCATTATTACAATATTCCCGCGTAAAGAATTCAAAGATATATTTTTACCCGATAACGATGGGAGTGACCATTGAGGGGCAACAGTACCGTTGCTTAATGAACTGTCGCGCTCTACCTCTTTTTTGGTTGTGTCGCGCGAATAATTAACCAACTCTGATTTATATGAGTTGAATTTTGAATACTTATATGATTGAAAATTATTAATCCAGTAATCAAAAATTTGCTTTTCCACAACTTTGCCGATATGATTGGTAATTGTTACCAAACTTCTAATTGGAATAAAACTTGTTGCATTGATATATATCAATGTTTGAACTGACCTATTGGGATTATTGCTTATTTCTTTCCGTTCCACTACATAACAACTTTGATTATCAAACAACTCCATTTTTACATATGAACAATTCTTATCGAAATTATTTTGATCATTTGCCTTCAGGGAACGTAGTAAAATTTCATGAAATGGATAAATACTATTATCATTAGCTAAGCGATGAATTGCTTCTGAATCTGGGGGAAATGTAAAAACCTTATACATGTAACTTTGCAAATCGACATTATAGAAGGTATAATTTTCATATAACGTCTTATTATACTTCCATGAATTACTTAACTTATAGCCGATAATTGTATCATTACTGTTTTCTTCAAAATAGCATTGATATGCAACAAAGTGTGTCGTTGTATCTTCTCCTATTGATAACTTAGTATAATTATCATGGTAAGTATAGCCACCTGTTTTTATTTTATTACATCCAAGCTCGATGTTATGAATCGTTAGCGAACCAGGAAAAATCTCTTGTGCATATAAAAAATTTGCAGATGCAAAAAATATTATAGAAGCTAACTTAATTACAAGCTTGAAATTAACGTTCATGGGAGGGTTACCAATTTTTATAAATAATCGTTTCTGAAATCTTTCATATTTTCAATATCTGTTCTGAGAACTTTATTAGAGTGTGTTTAACAATTTGTTGGTAAGAATAGTATAAATAAGAAAATCAGCTGTGATAAATTAGATTTAACGACGATTCAAGTTATCTAACGTAAAAAAGTCAACAGAACTAACCAATTCGCAATTGCAATATATAGAGAAAATATTAGAAAAGGATTAACGTCGATCTTAATTGCAAGCTTCTTTTTAACTACATATATATTTAACACCTTTCCATGTATACTGCCTGACATGAATAAATTAAGTATCCCTCTTTAAAAGTGAATAGCTTTGCCTGATAAGGCAAAATTCTTTAAGCAAAACCAATTCTGGCGCGGGAATCCGCGTAAAGGCCCGAAGTGCCGGGCTTCTCGTGCCCCGCTGACAGGTCGCAAATTATTCGGTCATTGTACCAAAGCTCAGCCAATATAAGTTCAACCCAACCCGGCGTGCCGGATAATGCCAAATTGTGCAAACCTTTATGGCTGCGACCTGTCAGCGGGGCACGAGGTACTGCCATTAGCCCTGTTTAATTATATTTACAAAGATATGAGAAGCCCGACGCGGCAGGCCTTTACGCGGATTCCCGCGTCTGAAAAAGGGGCTTTAGCCCAAATAGGCTAATCAGCAGTAAGGTGAACTACCCAAAATCCGGCCAGAAAAAAGGTATGGTTATGTAAAATAGTGTAAACCCGCTTTTTATTTTAAAACATATAAATACATGATTATCAGATATTTATAATGTTAAAAAAATAAAATGTGTAAACCTAATGTAAACCCTTTTTTGTTTTTTTATCCCTGCCGTAAAAGGGGTTAAATCAAAGCGGGGCCAGCGGCTTCAACTCCGCTGTCCGTAGACTTTGTCTACGGATTGGCTATGCCGGTAGTCTCTGACTACCGTAACCATTGTTGAGATTTCCCGCCTTGCCTGACGGAACAGGTGCTTTTAAAGAATCATGGCATTAACAAAATTAATTGATTAATTTTGAAATAAGATTATCGTTATGGAAACTTTAACTATACAAGTCACGAATCAAAACGCGTACAGTTTGTCAGATGAACTGGAGAAATTGCATTTAATTCCACAACCGGCATTCCGCCTTCTGCATTCATCATCAATCCTCTTTGATCGTTTTTATCACCTTCCTGATGTCTATGGTGTTTTGGGTGATGTCATGAATCGTTTTATCAAGTGATTCCGCAACTAATTTCAGCATTATAAGCACTTTACCGTTTATTGGGTCGCAGGGGTTGTCAAACTCAAAAAGGTTAAATAAACCAAGTATATTGGCGATGGGCACCCTCACCTGGTGCGACTGCATAAATGCTATTTTAAGCAGTTTATCATACTGCGCTTTTAATTCTTCGTCTGTGTTCTTTTTCTCTTTCTTTTCTTCGGCATCTTTTAGGGCACGGTTAATTTTTGGCGACAATGAAAATAATTTGTCTTTTAACGCATAATCTGTAACGCCATTTTTGATCATTTCAATTGACCGCTCTTCCCCAATTGTGCCTGAAACAATTATAAAAGGCGTATCGGGCGATTTATCCTGTTTAATATTAAAAGCGGTGATCCCATCAAACCTTGGGAGTGAGTAATCCGATAAAATGATATCAGGCAAAAAATTTTCAAGAGCATGTTCAAATGACTCGCGCGTCTCAACAATTTTGCTTGTGAATATAAATTCACTTTTTCTCAATTCACGCAACAGCAGATCGGCATCATAAGGGTCGTCTTCAACAATGAGTATTTTAAAGGTTTCGGCTATCATCACATTCTAATTAGCATCGGCTTGCAGTTAAATAAAGATATTTATGGGTGATTCCCAACATGATTTTGATTCGTGCAAACTAAGCGGGTAACTGGCTCAAAACCATCCAATAAAGCCCTATCTCTTTGATCACATTAAAAAAATCATCGCTTTCCACTGGTTTCGCGATATAACTATTTGCCCCCAGCGCATAGCTTCTTTGAATATCCGGGTCCTCTTTGGATGACGTAAGGATGACTACAGGGGTACATTTTAACGCCGGATCAGATTTTATTTTTTCCAATACTTCCAATCCCGACATTTTCGGCATCTTCAGGTCGAGCAAAATAAGTTTTGGATTTTCATTCAAATTCCTTTGCGTGTAAATTCCCTTGCGATACAGAAAATCAAGCGCTTCGGCCCCATTTTTTACGTGATACAGTTTATTCGCAAAGCCGCTCTTTTTTAGCGCACGGATGGTAAGCATCGCGTCATCCGAACTGTCTTCGGCAAATAAAATTTCAACTTCATTAAATGGCATATTTTTTTATTTAAGAATTAATATCGGGTAAACTGAAGTAAAAGGTCGCTCCTTCGTTTAGTACAGATTCGGCCCAGGCTGTTCCTTTGTGCCTGCTCACAATTTTTTGAACAATGGCCAGGCCGATGCCCGTACCTTCAAATTCTTCCTGCGAATGGAGGCGTTGAAAAACACCAAAAAGTTTATCATAGTATTTCATATCAAAGCCTGCGCCATTATCTTTAACATAATAAACAATCTGACGGTCCTTTTGATAGGCTCCTATTTCAATTTTTGTTGTTGGTTTATTCTTTGAATACTTAATAGCGTTCGAGATCAGGTTGATCCACACCTGTTTGATCAGCGACTGGTCGCCTCTAGCAGGCGGAAGCATTTTTATATCAAAAACTATTCTTTTCTGTTCATCTTCCTGCAAGAGCTCATCTTTTAACAACTTTACCAGCGTTTTCATATTTATATTGGCAACGCTAACTTCCTTTCTTCCCAATTTTGAAAAAGCGAGCAAATCGTCAATTAACTGCCCCATTTTTTTAGAGTTACGTATAATGGAATTCAATGCCATTGCACCATCGGGATCAAACTTACCGGCGTAATCTTCCTCCAGTATTTTGGCATACCCGTTAATGGCCCTGATGGGCGCCCGCAAATCGTGCGACACGGAATAGGAAAATGAGCCAAGTTCTTTATTGGCCAGCTCAAGCTGCGCCGTACGTTCAATAACTTTTTGCTCCAGCTCTTCGCTGAATTTAAGAATATCGCTTTCGGCCTTTTTTTGTTCGGTAATGTCGTGGCTGATTTTTGAATAGCCCCGCAAAACACCGTTTTTATCATGCAGCGCCGTAAAAACAATATCTGCAAAAAATTGCGATCCGTCTTTCCTAACCCTCCAGCCCTCGGTACGGTACCATCCATTTTTCTGCGCCCTTTTTAAATTCAATTCAGGTATTTTTTTCTCATTTTCCTCCCGGGTATAAAAAACAGCGTCATGTTTTCCTATGATCTCGCCTGCCGGGTATCCGTTGATCCGTTCCGATCCTTTGTTCCAGTTTTTGATAATTCCATCCGCATCAAGCATAATGATCGAGTAGTCTCTCACATTCTCAACGATCAGCCTCACCAGGTCCTCGCTTTCTGTCAGGTGCTTTATACTAATATCCAGTTCTTTGTTGGCAACGATCAGCTCAGCTGCCCGTTTTTCCTTTTCCTTGTTCTGAAAAGCGAGTTCTTTATTGGCGATGATGAGTTCGTCCGCACGTTTTTCTTTCTCGTGGTTTTGAAAGAAAAGTTCATTATTGGCGATGACCAGTTCATTCGCGCGTTTTTCTTTCTCATTATTCTGAAAAGCCAGTTCGTTATTAGCGACAATGAGTTCGTCAGCACGCTTTTCTTTCTCTTTGTTTTGAAAGGCCAGCTCCTTATTGGCGATGATCAATTCTTCGGCGCGTTTTCCTTTTTCTTTGTTTTGAAAAGCAAGTTCCTTATTGGCGATGATGAGTTCGTCCGCACGTTTTTCTTTCTCGTGATTTTGAAAGGCAAGTTCTTTGTTGGCAATGCTTAATTCTTCTGCCCTCATTTCCTTTTCCAGGTTCTGAAATGCAAGTTCTTTATTCGCAATGCCAAGTTCAACTGCCCGTTTTTCCTTTTCCTTGTTTTGATACGCCAGCTCCTTATTGGCAATGATCAGTTCATTGGCGCGTTTTTCTTTTTCCTTATTCTGAAATGCGAGCTCTTTGTTTGCAATAATCAGTTCATCGGCGCGCCTTTCTTTCTCCCGGTTTTGAAAAGCAAGTTCGTTATTGGCGATGATCAGTTCATCGGCACGTTTCCCTTTTTCTTCATTTTGAAATACCAGTTCTTTATTAGCGATGATCAGCTCTTTCGCCCGCTGGCCTTTCTCTTTATTTTGAAAAGCAAGTTCCTTATTGGCAATTACCAGTTCTTCGGCGCGCTTTCCTTTCTCCCGGGTTTGAAAGGCCAACTCCTTATCTGCAATCACCAGCTCTTCGGCGCGCTTTCCTTTCTCCTGGGTTTGAAAAGCAAGCTCTTTGTCGGCTATCACCAGTTCCTTAGCACGCTTTCCCTTCTCTTTATTCTGGTACGCCAGTTCCTTGTTGGCAATCACCAGCTCTTTCGCGCGTTTTCCCTTCTCCTTGTTTTGAAAAGCCAGCTCTTTGTTGGCAATGATCAGCTCTTCCGCCCGCTTACCTTTTTCCTTATTCTGAAAAGCAAGTTCTTTGTTGGCGACGATCAGTTCTTCAGCGCGTTTCCCTTTCTCTTTATTCTGAAACGCGAGTTCTTTATTGGCGACGATCAGTTCTTCAGCACGTTTCCCTTTCTCCTTTTTTTGAAAAGCAAGTTCAAGATTGGCTATAATTAAGTCGCCAGTGGTAGTTCTTTTTTCCATATCATGTGGTGTCCGCCCGGTTGTGATATAAAACAAAATAAGGTTTGATTATTTAATTAAAAACAAATTATTGTTTTGTAATTAACATACTTATTAAAATATTGTTTTATAAAATATTCCTTTTGAGAATATCCATTAACACGAAATAATGGGATGGGATTAAAAGGATGAGGTGTAACAATCACCCGGCGGGTTGCCCGGACCTATTTAACAGAATTTTTAAACTCAAGCACTGAAAAAGGTGTTTACACAATCACACCTATTCCAGCAACCGGCATTCCGGTTTCTGAAAGAAATTTTCGCCTGAACCGCTGATTTAACTGATTGGAATGATTTAATTGATTTTTATCAGTGTACATCATAAAAATCAGATTAATCTGTAGTCATACGTTCCCCCACCCTTTTGCCAATACATCGGCCAGGTGGTAAGTTTTAAGGGGAAGTTCATTTTTATCGATATAGCTTTGCAGGTGCATCAGGCAGGAGGCATCGGTCGAAATAATATAATCTGCATCTGCTGCAATGGCGTTATCTACTTTTTGCTGCGCCATGGCTGTTGAAATTGCGTCAAACTTAACCGCAAAAGTACCGCCGAAACCGCAGCAGGTTTCTTCATCCTTCATATCGATCAGCTCAAGGCCCAGCACTTTTGATAGCAGCTGCCGTGGCTCATTCTTGATTTTACATTCGCGCAGTCCGGCACAACTATCGTGATAGACGGCTTTACCATCCAGTTCAGCGCCGAAATAATCAAACTGGAGGATATTTACCAAAAAATCCGAAAGCTCATAAATATTGCCCTGTATAGCGCGGCACTTATTGTGTGCGGCCGTATTGGTAAACAAATCGTTATAATAATTTTTCACCATGCCCGTGCAGGAAGCAGATGGCGAAACGATGACGCTGTCTTCCGAAAAATCATTCAGAAACTTACTCCCCACTGCTTTAGCATCATCCCAGAAACCCGCGTTAAAGGCCGGCTGGCCGCAGCAGGTTTGCGCCGGGTTATACTTTACCGTACAACCCGCCTTCTCAAGCACCTTTATCGTATTAAAAGCAGTTTCAGGAAATAACTGGTCAATAAAGCAGGGAATAAACAGTTCAATATTCATCGGCTGCTAATTTCAGAAAAAGTTGTGAGGAATTGTGAATAAACACGAATTTTCACGAATTAGTTCGAATTACACGAATTGGAAAGATGGCGAGCCTAATTTGCTTTAAAAAAATCGAGGTTGAATGAAACGCAAATTTTTTTTGACAATATTTTTTAATATCTTTTGGCCTGATAAAAATATGTTTTAAATAATCTTCGCGGTTTCGCCCGTGTGAAGCGACAAAAAATAATAATCAGTAATGAACATTTTCAAAGACATTTTTAAAAGTAAAAATGAACCCATACAAACCTATCAGCAATTTTGGGATTGGTTTAAAAAAAACGAACGGAATTTTTATATTGTTGTAAAAGTAAAGGGCGATATCAAGCACATGTTTTTTGATAAGCTGGCACCGAAATTGAACGAACTGAAATGCGGTATCTATTTTCTGACAGGCATGTGTGACAGAGAAACTGCAGAATTGATTTTAACTCCTGACGGAGTTATCAAAAATATATTCTTTGCGGAGGAACTGGTTAAGGCAGCACCCAAAATTGATGGCTGGAAATTCACCGCGCTGAAACCTGCTTCAGATACCAGCATTGAAATGGCAGGATTTAAATTCAATACCGAGAATATCAGTTTTTATTCAAACGACCATACTGACGCCCCTGATCAGATAGACCTTTCGATAGTGCATAACGATCTGACTGAAAACAACCGTGCAGCCATAACAAATGGTGTATTTATTTTCCTTGATAATTATCTTGGCGAGTTGAATGTGGTTACCTTAATTGACCGGATTAACATCATCAGCAAAAAAGATGCTAAAAAAGAGTTGGTCCCTATTGCCCGGCTAGAGGCCTTTCTGAAATGGCGCGAAAAGGAATTCCTTGAAAAATATGAAGACGCCTGGAACAACACTGACAATGATAACTATGCTGTATTGAAGGCACAGCTTGAAAACGGAAACGTGGTTATCGCAACTATAAACACCGCATTATTGAATTGGGAAAGCAAGGCATCACATCCCTGGATAATGAATGTAGAAATTAAATATGACGGCAGTAACAATAATGGGATGCCTGATAACGCCACATCGGAACTATTGATCGCAATTGAAGATGAGATGCTGGATTATTTGAAGTGTACCGATGGTTATTTGAATATTGGGCATCAAACGGCAGAAAATGTAAGAGAGATTTATTTCGCCTGCAAAGATTTCAGAAAACCATCAGATGTACTTTATCAAATAAAGCAAAAGTACAAACCACAGATAAACCTTGACTATAATATTTATAAAGATAAATACTGGCAATCGTTCAATCGTTTTAAAAGTTAACGGGGTTTGCCTGCTGCCAGACACCAGGAATTGATACGGCAATTGCTTATAGTGAGGCTATTATTGAAATAAGTACGATACTGACATAACCATCAAATATACAAACTCATATTTACGGCAGTATCGTTATTGCCAACTTGACAAGAAAATTTATATTTCATTAAATAATTCCGAGATCATGAAAACAATGTCTGTGAGGTCTCTATAAAAATTTCGCTATTCGTCATCCTGGTTTAAATCTAAATAAATTTTATGCAAGTTCAGGAAAGCTTTTAATGGTTATTTTATTGCCCCACCGAAACCTAAAATCAACGTGCCGCAGATTTGCAAATCACATTTTTTTAGAGATAAACCTATATAAATAAGGTGCCTTATGTGCGCCGCCAGTCCACTTTTTGGCAACCCTTTCTAAAATCCCCAAACCTAATATTTTGCGCTGAAAAGCAGGACGAAGCAACTTTTTTCCAAGGATGGTTTCATAAAGTCGCTGAAGCTCGCCCATAGTAAAATCTTCCGGCAAAAGGTTGAAACCTATCAGTTTGTTATCAAGGTTTGCCCCAAGGGCCTCCAGCGCTTTTTGTACAATTTGAGTATGGTCCTGTATCAATGGCGGCATGCTGTTCAGATCGTACCAGTTGCAGCTATCAAAAATTGCAGCCGGCGTAGGTGTAGCTTTTGTGAAATCAACCAACGCATAATACCCTATGGAAATAAACCTTTGCAAAAGCCAATGACTTTCAGAGGGATGGTTCCCATTTACTTCCATAATGATTTTAAATGGCTCCGGGTCATAGCGCGCATAATCGCCGAACACATAAAACTGTTCAAGGAAAATATCATCAAGACCTGTTCTTTCGGATGCGACTCTTCGCGCAGCATCATTTAAATTTTCTTTTTCCCTGATGAAACCGCCTGGCAGGGCAAAATAGCTGGTATTTTTATATGCCGATAATAAAACCTTGAGCATATTATCATGAAACCCAAATATAACGGTGTCAATTGCTACGTTTTTTATAAAACCCGTCCCGTTCTCATTTATTTCATCAGCTGGTTTAATACTCATTGCAAAGTTTTTCAGTAATTATATTGATAATATCAAAATTAGCAATTATTATTGTATCATTATGTTACAATAGCCATAATGAAATTTATGGGCCTTAATTTTTTATAAGGTAATAGCCAAAAACACTTCTTTAAACCATTATAACCAATATGAAACCAATAATTGCATTCCTCGCTGCTCTACTATTTTTTTTTACGGCCACAGCACAGCAAACCCCGCAGGTTACCATCAGCAATGGGCAACTCCAGGGCACTTACAACGCTTCCACAGGCATTAACAGCTACAAAGGCATTCCTTATGCACTGCCGCCCGTAGGAAACCTGCGCTGGAAAGAACCACAGCCCCCTGCCAATTGGAGCGGCGTATTAAAAGCAGATCATTTTAGCCACATGCCTATGCAGAAACGGATGTTTAGTGATATGATCTTCCGCGCCGATACCATGAGCGAAGATTGCCTGTACCTGAATGTATGGGCGCCTGCAAAACCTGCAAATGCAAAACTCCCCGTCCTCGTTTATTTTTATGGCGGCGGATTTGTTGCCGGCGATGGCTCCGAATCGCGTTATGACGGCGAAAGTTTAGCACAAAAAGGAATAGTTACCGTTACAATAAGCTATCGTTTGGGCATTTTTGGATTCTTCGCACATCCCGAACTCACAAAAGAATCCCCACATAACGCATCCGGAAATTATGGATTGCTCGATCAGCACGCCGCATTGCTTTGGGTTAAGGCCAATATTGCCGCCTTTGGGGGTGATCCTGAAAAAGTTACTATTGCAGGCGAATCGGCGGGGTCTTTTTCGGTTTGTGCCCAGGTGCTGTCACCCTTATCAAAAGGATTATTTTCCGGTGCGATCGGCGAAAGCGGCGGTTTTGGAAAAATGAGTACTTTAGCCAACGGCGAAAGCAGCGGCACAGCATTTGCAAAAAGCGCTGGCGCCAACTCATTGGCCGAGCTGCGTGCTTTGTCAGCATCGCAACTGCTCGATTTAGCTTCCAAACCAGGTGCCTGGAGATTCCCAAACCTGATCGACGGTTATTTTTTTACCAAACAGCCGATTGAAACTTTAGAGGCCGGTGAAGAAATGCATGTGCCGGTACTGGTTGGATGGAACTCGGCGGAAGTACCCTACCAGGCTTTTACCGGCGGCGACATGCCGACCCCTGAGAACTATGCAAAAAAAATAAAAGAACGCTATAGGGCCGATTCAACCACCGTTTTAAAACTTTTTCCCGGTACTACGCAGGATGAAGTTATCAAATCAGCTACGGCCCTGGCCAGTGATAATTTTATAGTTTACGGCACCTGGAAATGGGCCGACATGCAAGCTAAAACAAGCGGAAAACCTGTATACCGCTATATCTTCTCGTGCCCACGGCCGCCTGAAGTTGGTAAGGCAGCCCAAACGTCCGGTAAAATGCCTGCGCCTATGGTCGGTGCCTCCCACGCCTCCGAAATTGAGTTTGCCCTTGGAAACTTAAGCTCCAATAAGGTATATGCATGGACGCCTGACGACTATAAAGTTTCGGCAATAATGGAGGAATACTTCGCCAATTTTATAAAAACCGGCAATCCAAATAGTAAGGTTGTACCCAAATGGAAACCAAACACAAAAGGCAGCCCTGTTTACTATATGAACATAGATGTAAACACACAACTTGAACCGGAGACCGATGACGACCGCTTTTTGTTTCTGGATAAATTAAATACCCGCTAAGATTGTTAACAATCGTCCATTAAATGAAGAACCGCCTTTTGCAGGCGGTTTTTTTGTGGATAAAAACCAAACGGTTAACTATTTATTATTTAGGATTTAACAATAAATTCATTCCCGGATTTGATATGTTTTACCCTAATTGATTATGTGGCCTTTTACCAAAAAAATCAAGCAGCCGGCAGGGTCGCCCTCACTTGCCTGCAACACCGTATTGTGTATACCCGGTTCATGGAAAGACGTTAGAGATATCACCAATACCGTTTTTACCGCAACCGAAGGCACTTATATAGTAGTCGGGGATTTGATCATGAACCCCTGTGCGGCCCAGTTTTATAAATTTGAAATAAGGGAACGGGATGAACGCCTGGCCGGATCATTCGGAGCCTTAGGAAAGATGACCGGCATTACGTGCGACGCTTTAAACAAGATCAGTAACCATAATTATGTTATTTATATTACAGGTAAAACAGGCAGTTTAAAAGAAGCTCATCATTTGGCACTTGCAGGTGCAGCAGTACTAAGGGCGGGCGGCCACGGAATTAGAATAGACAGTGCCGGAAAAGCATTTGAGAAACAAAAATGGCTCAAATACCTCGTTAATTTTGAAGAGGCCGACCTTTTCGAAATGTTTGTAACGAGTTCAGCTATCGACGAAAGACAGAATGTTTTCTCACGTGGGATGCATAATCTTGGTTTGAAAGACACATTAGTTTGCGGCGAAGAACTTCAAAACGCGGTAGATCTGATCAACGTATTCGGGTATTACCAGGTTTTTGACAAGCCGGTTATCCATCAAAATGAATTTTTCCGGCCTGGCCCTCAATCAGCCCAATATTTGATTACCGAAGAATCTTATCAGTTGCGCGAAGACAATAACCTGTATAACAACCCTTATGGCATGTGGAAACTAAGGCGTTTCGGGCATTAAAGTATATATATCTATAAACAACCTAAAACCAATATTGAAATGCAGGAGGTAAAAGAGACCGGTGGAGCAAGAATCGGAATGGCAAATGCTACCTGGCCCTTAGCAACACTAATTGTAAACCAACAAACATTACAATTGAAGGCGTCGATCATCGGCGACCTGGTTTTTAAACCGTCTGACATTATCCGTATTGAACCATATACTTTAATCCCGGTTTTAGGGCAGGGCATAAAAATTAATCATACGGTACCGGGATATAACGCTAAAGTTATATTCTGGACTTTCGGGAGCCCCGAGGCATTGATCAGGAAAATAGCGCAAACAGGTTTTTTAGTAAATGCAAATTCAATTCCTGCCGACGTAGCTGCAAGAGTATTAATTACTCAAACCGGCGGCAGTTTCCCGGTGAAGACATCCGCCGCTATCGCGATCGTTTTGATTTGGAATGTATTGTTTTTGTACGATATAATAGGATTCTTTAACGGAGAGCATAAAGGCTTGCCGCTGGGTATTGGCGCTCAGTTAGCCCTGGCTTTTGTTTTCCTGATTAGCTTGCTGTTATTAATTAGCGTCCCGGTAAGAAGTCTAATCCTCAAACCGGGAAAGGAAATAAATGGGATCAAAAGTTTCCTTTTTTTTCTCATGCTGATTACAGCTGTAATGTTTACAGCAATATCTATTTTTCCAAAATAAAAAACTGACTGTTTAAACCTTTTTTATGGCTATTTGTCTGATTGATAACACCATCAGTAAATAAACATTTACTACGCAAAATCTATGAAAAAAACCTTATTCCTCTCGTCTCTTACGATTGCAATTTCAATAAGCGCATTGTCGCAACCCAAACTGATCCTGCGCCCGGACGGAGAAACGATAACTACAAATACGATCGATAGCATAGCAAATAAATTGCTTGATACCGCGCAATTAACCGGCTTGGAAATTGGTATAGTAAATATAAATAATGTATCTTATGTTAAATCATATGGGTATAAAAACAGGGTGAAAAATCAGTTGAATGATACCAGTTCTTGTTTTTATGCGGCTTCACTCGCCAAACCATTATTCGCTTATATCGTAATGCAATTGGTTGACGAGGGAAAAATCAACCTAGACAAACCCATTTACACCTACCTGCCAAAGCCGTTGCCTGAATACGACAATTATAAGGACCTGGCCGGCGATGACCGCTGGAAACTAATCACTGCCAGGGATTGCCTCGATCATACCACGGGCTTTCCTAACTGGCGGGAATATAATCCCCACGATAATAAAAAGCTGGAAATATTTTTTACGCCAGGTTCCCGTTACGCATATTCCGGTGAGGGTATCTATCTTTTGCAAATGGCAATTGAAACCATTACTGGCCGAAACCTTGAGGACCTGGCACAAGAAAAAATATTCAAACCCTTTGGTATGAGCAGGACGAGTTACGTCTGGCAGCCCGGCTTTGAGAATGATTACGCTGTAGGGCATGATATGAAAGGTGATACGATCACAAAAGACAAGAGAAGCAGGCCGAATGCCGCTGGTTCGATGGAAACCACCATTGCCGACTATGCCCGCTTTATGGCAGCCGCAACGCAGGGCAGACGGCTCTCGGCATTATCGTACAAACAAATGTTTTCGCCGCAGATCAATATCATTTCAAAAAGGGAATTTCCTTCGCTGGATACAAATACAACCACAGATAATAAAAAAGTTAATTTATCCTATGGACTTGGCTGGGGTTTATTTACCAGTCCTTACGGTCAGGCTTTTTTTAAAGAGGGGCACGGTGATGGCTGGGTGCATTATGTGATCGGTTTCCCCGGCAAGAAATTCGTCATGGATATTTTATGCAATGATGCCAATGGAGAAAGTATTTTTAAAGAACTGGTTGAGAAGATTACCGGCGTTACTATCCCCTGGTATTGGGAGGGTTATACGCCCTACCGCGCCAATGTTAAACTGCCGGAAGCTGTATTACAGCAATATACGGGCGAGTACGATGGCAAGCTAAAAGCGATCGTCACCTTGGTGAACGGCCGTTTACAGGTGGAATCGCCTACGGTAAATCTACCAACAACAAATCTTTTTGCCTCAAATGATCATCATTTCTTCCTGAAAGTAATGGATACCGATATTGATTTTGTAAAAGACCAAAATGGAAAAGTAATCAAGGCAATATTGGATGATGAAGGCGAACATTATGAGCTGGTTAAAGTGAAATGAGCTGTTAAATCTACCACGAAGTACGCGAGGATTTCACAAAGGACACAAGTCTTGTTTTACCCGGCCGAATTTACAAACCTAGTTGTCAGACGGGTAACTGATTCCCGCTATCTGTCTTATTTTATCCAGCGTCTCCATCAACAAAATGGTGTCGGCCAATGGTACAACCGGGCTTTCGGTTAAACCTTTTTGCAAACAATCATTTACGTGGCGCGCTTCATATTGGTAACCGGAGCCAGGTTCTTTATGTACGGGGATAATCGCCCGGCTGTCCACTCTTTCTTTATAATACTCAATGGTGGATGACGGCTCATAAAACCTCGACGTAAGCCTGATTCTTCCCTCGCTGCCGCAGATGTCCGCTTCAGTTGCGAGGTTTGATGAAAAGGTGGAGAACAATTGTGCCATAGCACCGTTTTTGTAACGAAAAAGAATAGCGCACTGCTCATCAACACCGGTGGCAGCAGGTGTCATTGCCGCGTCGATATGATCCGGTTTACCCAATATGCTCATCGCCATAAAAACATTATAGATGCCGATATCCATAACGGTACCGCCGCCCAGTTCAGGGTCAAACAACCTGGCGGGAATAGGTGGGGCCGGTTTAAACCCAAAGTTGATCAATACCGACCTGATGTCGCCCAGCAGCCCCTCCCTTATCATTTCCTGCATTTTTAAAAAATGCGGATGAAACTTTGTCCACAAAGCTTCCATTAAAAATACTTTTTTTTCTTTTGCCAGGCTGATCATCACGTCAGTCTGCCTGGCGTTCATGGCGAAAGGCTTTTCGCATAAAACTGCTTTGCCATTGTTTATACAAAGCAAGGTATTCTCAAAATGCAGGTTATGCGGCGTAGCGATGTAAATGACATCAACATCGGGATTCTGTACCAATGCTTCGTAGGAATAATGCCGGAATTTTATACCGAACTCATTTCCAAATCTGTCTGCCGATTCCTGTGTACGTGAGCCGACTGCTATCAGTTTTGCCCCGTCAACCAGTTTAAGATCGGATGCGAATTTGCGGGCGATACGTCCGGCACCCAAAATGCCCCAGCAGATAGTTTTCATATGTTTCTGTTAAATTGAATGCTATATTATGAAACCAATTAACATCAAATGGAATAGTAATATTATCCATCGTTGACAACAAATATGGCCTTTATAACCCCACTAAAATATCAATCCCAAAGCAATACCGATAATGATTACTACCGGCGCTTTGATTCGGGTGTAATTGAGTAACAGAAAAGTGCCCGCCATAATTAAATACGCCAGCCAGTTCAACCCAAAGGGCCTGGTGAGCAATATAAGCGCGGTTGCCATAAAGCCAACGGCCACTGCATTGATGCCGCTCAGCGAGTTGCGGATACGGGTGATCTTTTTGAGGTCGTCCCAAAAAGGAACAATAAATAGGATGAGGATAAGTCCCGGCATATTTAAGCCGATAACCGCTACCAGGCTGCCAATTACCTGGCCTGCAATTCCGTGACCTTTATTGCCCATAGTAATGCCCCCCAAAAATGAGGAGAATGAAAAGGTGGGCCCCGGTAAAACCTGCTGCAAAGCATATCCTGAAATGAACTCAGAATTACTGAGATAGTGTTTGGCCTGCACAAACTCGGTATACATCAGCGGCACCAAAACCTGCCCGCCGCCAAAAACAAGGATGCCGTTACGGTAAAAGTTTTCAAATAAACGTATGGGTAAACTTAAGGCCGATGTTTGCTTTACGATGGCGCCCAATGCGGCAAACAATAATAAGATCCCTATAAAATAGGTCACTTTATTGGGGTTCACATTGGCAAACAATTTTACCCGCAATTCACTTTCCTGCGCCGGCGTTTCCAGCGCCGAAGAAACGATGCCACCCAATAAGATCAGTATCGGGAAAGCATAGGCATTCTGCAGGATCAACGTAACGATCAGCGAGCCTATGGCCAACGTGGTACTTGTGCGGCTTTTTAAAAATTTATGGGCAAAAGTATAGGTAGCGTAAGCCACAATGCCAACAGCTACCGGCTGTACAAAACGCAAAACCTCGGTAAATTTAGCCTGTCCGGCAAACATTTTGTAGCTGATCGCCGCCAGGCACATTACCGTAGCAGAAGGCAAGATCCATATCAAAAAAGTGATGATCGCCAGTCGCAGCCCTCCTACCTTCCAGGCAATACCTACCAGGGTTTGGGTTGATGCCGGCCCGGGGAGCAGTTGAGCCAAAGCATTTAATTCAACCAGTTCCTGTTCGGTGATATAGCGTCGTCTCTCCACAAATTCGCGCAGCAAAACCGCAATATGCGCCTGCGGCCCGCCAAAAGCTGTAAACGTATAAATGGTTACATCGCGAATAAACAAAAGTTGCCGTTTCTTCATTGGTTCATTAGTTCATTTGTTCACTGGTTCATTAGTGCAAAGTCCATTACCCCACATCAAGGCGCCAATGAACTAATGAACCAATGAACTAATCGTCTTCCTCAGTCAATTCGTCATAAACCGCTCTTAATTCCGAGAAGGCATGATTATCATTTTTTTCACGGGTGATCTTCATGCCGGTTTCATAGGTGCTTATCGCCTCCTGCCTGCGCCCTAAAGCTTCGTAAAGTTTTCCCAAATGGTAGTACGTGCCTGTGTAACCTGCGTGATTTTTAACCAGATCCTCGTAAAAGGCAAGGGCTTTATCGGTTTCATTCAGGCGTAAATATTCTGTCGCCAGCGCATATTTTAAAAAAGGATCTTCCGGTTCGCTTTTTATAAAATCAAGCAACTTTTCTAATCTGTTCGTCTGCATTTTAAACTCTATCTTTTTTAACTAAATTTGCACAAACCTGATTGTACTTCCATATTCATATTTGGTAACATATCCAGGACCGCCATACTTTTTAAAAACTGAATAAAGCGATGAAGATACTGGTTTGCATAAGTAATGTTCCTGATACCACGACAAAAATAACTTTTAGCGAGAATAACACGCAATTTAATGCCACGGGCGTGCAATTTATATTGAATCCGTACGATGAGATTGCACTGGCAAGGGCTATTGAATTAACTGACGGTGGTAACGGATCGGTAACCGTAATCAATGTAGGCGAAGTAAATACGGAGCCCACTATCCGTAAAGCACTGGCTATTGGGGCTACGGATGCTGTCCGGATCAATGCCAAAGCACATGATGCCTGGTTTGTAGCATATCAAATTGCCAAATATGTTAAAGCTAACCCTTTTGATCTGATCTTAACCGGCCGCGAATCAATCGACTATAACGGCACAAAAGTTGCCGCTATGATTGCTGAGCTATTAGATCTCCCATCCGTGTCGATCATCAAAAAATTAGATATTGAGGGCATTAACATTACCGTTGAGCGTGAAATTGAGGGAGGTAAAGAAGTATTGACGATGCCCCTGCCAATAGTTGCAGGCACCGCGGAAGGTGTTGCCGAACCAAAAATACCCAATATGCGGGGAATTATGTCGGCACGTGCTAAACCACTAACGGTTATTGAGCCGGTTGAGGTAAAAACTTTTTCGGAGGTAGTTAGTTATGAAACACCGGCTCCCCGCGGGCAGGTAAAACTTGTTCCGGCAGATGATGTTGGCAAACTGGTTGTTTTATTGCATGAAGAGGCAAGGGTAATTTAAAACATTTATTTAATACATCATTATCAAACATATATGCCGGTTTTAGTTTATACCGAGAACGCCGAGGGAAAATTCAAGAAATCAACTTTTGAAGCGGTTTCTTATGCCAGGGCCATTGCTGACCAAAATAACACGACGCTTACGGCAATTTCCATTGGTGATGTAAATACTACAGAACTGGCCGGCCTTGGTAAATATGGTGCGGAAAAAGTGCTAAATGTGTCGAACGGCAAATTAAAGAACTTTATAAATCAGGCCTATGCTGCGGTCGTGGCCGAAGCCGCAAAAAAGGTGGGCGCAGAGGTCATCGTGTTGTCCAATTCATTTTCCGGCCGTGGTTTAGCGCCCCGGATTGGTGTTAAACTGGAAGCTGGCGTAGCAGACGGCGCGGTTTCCCTGCCTGATCGGTCCCTGGGAAAATTTATTGTCAAAAAATCAGCATTTTCAGGCAAGGCATTTGCGTTGGTTGAATTAACCTCAGCCAATAAAGTAATTTCGCTCAGCCCAAATTCATATAAGGTTGTTGAAACCGGGTCGACTGCAGCGGTGGAAGATTTTAATCCCGATGTTAAGGCATCTGATTTAACGACCATTATTAAAGAGATTGTCCGTTCAACTGATAAAGTATCTTTACCTGATGCAGATATCGTGGTTTCGGGCGGAAGAGGCCTCAAAGGGCCCGAAAACTGGGGGATGGTAGAAGAACTGGCCGGTTTGCTTGGCGCCGCGCTCGCCTGCTCAAAACCAGTATCGGATTCAGGCTGGCGTCCGCATAGCGAACATGTTGGACAAACTGGTATTGCAGTCAGTCCAAATTTGTATATTGCAATTGGAATTTCAGGAGCCATACAGCACCTGGCCGGGGTAAGTTCCTCCAAAGTAATTGTGGTAATCAATAAGGATGCCGATGCGCCGTTTTTTAAAGTGGCAGATTATGGCATCGTTGGCGATGCGTTTGATGTGGTGCCGAAGTTAATTGCGGCGATTAAAGAATATAAAGCTTCAGCATAAAAGGAATACGAAGAGATGGGTAACGACATGAAAAAAATTAAACTGGATATTGTGGGCTTATCATACAGCCAGACACAATCCGGTGCCTATGCTTTAGTTTTAGGCGAAATAAGCGGGCGCAGACGGCTGCCAATCATCATCGGCAGTTTTGAAGCACAGGCCATTGCTATCGAAATAGAAAAAATGACCCCCAGCAGGCCGCTAACGCATGATCTGTTTAAAAGCTTTGCAAAGGCTTATCATATTACCGTACAGGAAATCATCATTTATAACCTGGTGGATGGTATATTTTATTCGAAGCTGATCTGTTCTGACGGTAAAAAGGTGGTGGAGATTGATGCCCGCACCTCCGATGCCATTGCTGTTGCGGTAAGGTTTGATTGCCCTATTTATACTTACGAGTTTATCCTTTCAACAGCAGGTATTGTGATTGAAGGCAATGATTTTGTTTACCTGGAAAACATCAACGAACCCCCTGAAGAAAAAACAACCGCCGGCCCGACCGGCAGTTATAACTCGCTAAGCGTTGAAGAACTAAAAACGCGCCTCCAGGAGGCCCTATCCGAAGAATCCTACGAAAAAGCAGCGAAAATCAGGGATGAGCTGAACAGGCGAAAATCATCCTGATAAGTAATAGAGATGGGTTAATTTGTGCTTTTTTGAAATTTTTGAGGCAAATCTCTAATCTCCAGCCGCTAATCTCTTTTTTTGTCCCGAAAAATCATTATTTTCCGGCTTTAAATTAATACTGACCATCTTTTATTATAAAATTGGCCCCTATGAATATTAAGTTTCGCTTAATACTGATGAATTTTATGCAGTTTTTTATTTGGGGAGCATGGCTGATAACCATTGGGGCCTATTGGTTTCAAAATAAACACTGGTCGGGAGCGCAATTTGGCGCCATCTTCTCAACCATGGGCATCTCTGCGATATTTATGCCTGCCCTTACAGGAATAATAGCCGACCGATATATCAACGCTGAAAAACTGTATGGTACCATGCATATTTTAGGCGCATTAACCTTATTTTGCATTCCACTGGTTACCAATCCCACCACTTTTTTTTGGGTCATATTGTTAAATATGATCTTTTATATGCCAACGCTGTCGTTATCCATAACAGTTGCATATACAGCATTAAAAAGCAAAAACATTAACGTCGTAAAGGAATATCCGCCAATACGCTTTTGGGGCACAATAGGGTTTATTGTTGCATTATGGACGGTTAGTATCACCCACAATGAAACTTCTTCCAACCAGTTTTATATCGCGTCAGCAGTGGCTTTAGCACTTGGTGTTTTTTCATTTACACTTCCAAAATGTCCCCCGCTTTATAAAAAAACCAGTGATAAATCATTGGTTAATTTGTTGGGGCTGGATGCTTTTGTGTTATTTAAAACGCCAAGATTTGCAATTTTTTTTGCATTCTCGTTGCTTTTAGGCGCGGCGTTGCAATTAACAAATGCTTACGGAGATACCTTCATACAGGATTTTAAAAATATTCCATCGTTCAAGGATTTAACTGCGGTTAAATATCCGGCGATTATTATGTCAATATCACAGGTGTCAGAGACGCTGTTCATTTTAGCCATTCCATTCTTCCTTAGAAAATTCGGAATAAAATACGTAATGTTATTCAGCATGCTTGCCTGGGTATTGCGCTTTGGTTTTTTTGCTTTTGGCGATCCGGCGGGTGGATTGTGGATGATCATTTTATCCTGTATTGTTTACGGTATGGCTTTCGATTTCTTTAATATTTCAGGCTCTTTGTTTGTAGAAACCCAAATATCTCCCGGTATCAGAGCAAGCGCACAGGGCCTGTTTATGATGATGGTAAATGGTTTTGGCGCGCTCTTTGGAAGTTTGACCAGCGGAATAATAATTGATAAATTTTTTACTTATAGCGATCACAACAAAAACTGGCACGGCATATGGCTCACCTTTGCCGGATACGCTTTGGTTATAGCAGTTATATTCCCATTTGTGTTCAGAGACAAACACAGTATGGAAGCGAAGCAGCCGATAGATTTAGCTTAAATGTATATTCATCAAACAACCTTACATAAATTGAGTATATAGTTAAACCACCTGTTATCTGATCGGGAAATTGCCTGCCGGAACAAGCGTTTATACACTCATTTCTAATTCACCCCAAATGCATCCAAAGCCTCAGTAGGTTTCCCATTGCTGTCAAAAGCGCCTAAACCATAGCCATTGGTATAAGATTCTGGTTCCCAGTAAAAAACCCCCAGGCCATTACCGCCAGATGCAGCATTTACTTTGGTAATGATGTCGGTTAAAAAAGTCCTGCTGTCTGACGCGTCCGAAGCCTGCATTCCTACCTCGACCACCATACATGGTGTTGAATACCTGGATACCATATCGTTTATATTTGCCAAACACTGGGCATCCAATGTGGTATAGTTAGTTGTTGAGGGATAGAGTGACATACCGATAATATCCCACGAGGCACCGTTGGCTTTTAGCCCGTCAAACATCCAGCGGAACAGGGTATTATCATACCCGTTTGAAATATGTACAATTACTTTGGTTGTAGTGCTTACTGATTTAACAGCCTGGTACCCGCTTTTTACCAACGCCGCGAAATTTGCCATATGGGTTGATGCCCGGCCATCCTCCCAAAGCATGCCATCATTGGTTTCATTACCAATTTGTACCCAGTCAGGCGTAATGCCATTACTTTTTAGCGTATTCATTACCCCTGTTGTGTAAGCAGATAAAGTAGTTAATAAAGTCGGGAAATCCAATGAAGCCCAGGCAGCCGGTTTGGCCTGGTGGCCCGGATCGGCCCAAACATCGCTGTAATGAAAATCGATCATTATTTTCATGCCTGCATTTTTAGCACGGATGGCTTTAGCTACCACATCGGCGGTATTGCACCAGCCATCGGATGGATTTACCCATGCCCGCAGCCTGATGGAATTAAAGCCAAGGCTTTTCATCAAAGCAAAAAGTTCTTTCTGATTCCCATTTTTATCATAAAATTTCACACCGGTCGACTCAAATTGGGTAACCCAGCTAATGTCGGCTCCTTTGGCAAACGATGATGATACTACAGGTGGTGTATAAGGGGGAGTTGGCGTAGGGATCGGTGTCGAGCTTTTATTTGAACAGGATAAAACAGAAAGTAACAAAACCAGGCAATACGCCGACAACACTTTTTTCATGACAGAAATTTATAATTGGTATAGCCTCAAAGGCTTTAACAAATATAAAAAGCATTTTTGTAAAATAAAATGTTTATTTGACATTTTTTATTTAAACCCTTTTATTATAGCGAGTGAGGAACGAATGAAGCGATCGCGAACTTTTGCATAGGTGATGCAAAGTTCGCGATTGCCGCGCTGCGCTTATAATGACAAATCGGGGTCGACTTTATAATTTCCCTGCCCTATCCGGTACTAAATTGGATTTATAATTAAATGTTTGCACCTGGTCGCCTATCATTATTTTAAACGCACCCGGTTCAGTAACTGTTTTGCTCAGGTCATTTACAAAAGCAAGGTCTTTCGCGGTAATTTTAAAGGATACCGTTTTCGTTTGGCCTGGTTGCAGGTTAACTTTCTCAAAAGCCCGCAGGCGTTTAAAATCAGGCGCGATACTGGCGTATGATTGGCTGGTGTACAATAAAACTGATTCTTTACCCTCACGCTGACCTGTGTTTTTTACATCGACCGTAACGGTTAACGTTTCATTTTCCTTTAACTCAGCTTTGTTGATGTGCAGGTTGCTGTAAGCGAAGGTGGTATAGCTTAAGCCATATCCGAACTCATATAAGGGGTTATAACCATGGCTGTCATCTGAGTTTCCGTTCTCTAAATTTTTGCGGTAATAGTTAACCAGGGCATTCGCAAAGCGCGGATAGGTTACGGGCAGTTTGCCGGAAGGGTTGGCATCTCCAAAGAGGATATTGGCCAGTGCATCACCACCCTCATTACCGTCGAAATAAGTCATTAGTGTTGCATTTGAATGGCTTTCCGCTTCTGTTACAACCCTGGGCCGGCCTTCAGCCAATACCAAAATAACAGGCTTGCCAGTTTTAGCCAGCTCATTAGCCAGTTCAGTTTGTGCCCATGGCAGGTTGAGGTCGTCAATATTACCGACGTTTTCGGTATAAGATAACTCACCCAGGCAAAGCACAATCACATCGGCATTTTTCGCAGCATTTACTACAGCGTTTACGTTCAGCAAGCTGTCAAAAGTTGCGCCGGGTTCATAGCTTACATTTTCTTTCCCGATTTTTTGCTGAATAGCTTTTAAAATAGTGTTTTTATTGGCAGCAAAAACATCAGCCTGCTCGCCCTGCCAGGTATAGCTCCATCCCCCATCTAGTGAACGAATGGTATTGGCAGTCGGGCCCGTCACCAGCACTTTCAAGTCTTTTTTTAGGGGAAGGATATTATTTTTATTCTTTAACAAAGTAATCGCTTCTGTTGCGGCTTGCAAACTCACGCTTTTAAATTCATCCGAACCAAATTTCGGATAATCATCCGGGTTGCCAACCGGGTGCTCAAATAATCCCAATTCATATTTAACTTTTAAGATGCGGTGAACGGCTTCGTTGATCCGGCTTATTGGCACTTTTCCTTCATGTACCAGTTCGATCAGGTAGTTATAAAAGCTATATTCATAAGGCACCATGCTCATATCCACACCGGCGTTTACCGCAATCCTTACCGCGTCTTTCTGGGTTGCGGCAATGTGATGGCGGTCATGCAGGTATTCAATATCCCGCCAGTCGGTAACAGCGATACCTTCAAAATGCAGTTCGCCGCGCAATACATCCGTCAGCATATAATGGCTGGCATGGATCGGTACGCCATTAATCTCACCAGAATTGATCATCAGGGTCTTCGCCCCAGCCTTAACTGCTTCAGCAAAAGGTGGTAAAAAATATTCCCGCATATAACGGTCGGGGATCCAGGCCGGGGTACGGTCTTTACCGCTTAACGGATCGCCATAACCTAAATAGTGTTTCATACAGGCCGCCACGTGGAATTTATCACCCACATCGTTTCCCTGGTAGCCTTTAATGATGGAGGCGCCCATAGTTTTAATGAGATATGGATCTTCGCCGAAGGTTTCATAAATGCGCGGCCATAATGGGTTTTTACCAAGGTCAAGCACCGGCGAATAGTTCCAGGGGATATAGCTTGCACGGGTTTCGTATGCGGTAATGGCACCAGCCTTGAAGGCGATTTCTTTGTTAAATGTAGCCGCCATTGCAATTTCCTGCGGGAAAAGCGTACTGCCAACGGTGTAAGTTACGCCGTGGATAGCATCTATACCATAAATAACCGGGATCTTTAACCTGTCTTTCGCAGCCTCAGCCTGGATAGCCGAAATTACTTCGTACCAGTGCTTACGTTCGTAAGCGTGGCCGCTAACGTTTAGTATGGAGCCCACATGGTATTTCAAAATAGCCTCTTTAATTTTTGCCGGATCAATCTCGTGAACGCCGTTAGTAGTGGTTGAAACTACGTCCGAGGTTACTTCTGTCATTTGCCCCACTTTTTCTTCAAGGGTCATTTTGGCTATCAGAGCATCTACCTTTTTATCGGTTTCGCTAACTGTTGTTTGAGCTTGTACCGAAAGGAAAAGCGCGTTTAAAAACAAGAAAGCGGTGATCATAAATATCCGTCTCATAATTGGTTGGTTTGAATTGAGCATTAAAAATTTGTTATATACTAATTGGTCGATTTTTAAATTACGGCTTCAGTTTACTTTGCAGCGCTTCCAGGGCATTTACCAGGTATGCCAGCGGCGCATTCCAGTTGATAGCGATCTCATTTACCGCATAAGCCCGTTCGTCATCAATATAAGCTTCGTCGGGTACAATTGAAGGTACTTTAATATGATCCTGCATACCCGGGTTTGGCCCTCCTACCAGTAAACCGGGTATAGGTTCAGCAATACCGTCCGAAGACGATGGCCGGTGGTGCGGGTGCATGGGCGTTTTACTGCCATAACCCGTTACATACGAGTAGCCTGTGCCATTCCTGCCTAAAATATAATCGAGGTTAGCTAACGCAAACTGAAGGTACCTGGGATCATTGGAAAGCTGGTACGCCTGTATTAACGCCACACCCTGGTTGGCCGCTACTGAATTGCTGCCCCAGTTAAAATTGCGCGCCGATTTATTCATCACCGTTTCATAAGCCGTTTCATTTGCACCGCCAATCAAACTATCTGCGAACGCCAAAAGCCGTTTTTTTAATTCAGGCAATTCTTTCAGGCCATTGTCATGGGCTGTTCTGATATTTTTTATCAAAGTATAATAACCCAATAACCTTACCTGATTCCAGGTGGGAAGGGGCATCTTTTCGTCAGGCATCAAATTGATAGCCGTTATAAAGCGTTCTTCTCCGGTAGTTGCTGACAGTTCACATGCCGCCCATATAAATTCATCGTTAAAATTGCGGTCGCCATAACTTCCTGTGGTAATTTTCGGGCTAAAGGTTTGATTCATTGCCTCCTGGTCGTAGGCTACGTTTGGGTTTGCAGCCGCCCAATTCCATGCCTTGTTTGCGGCTTTTATACAAGAGTCGGCCAAGCCGGGCAATTCTTTCGGAAATTTACCGAAAATCCGGCTGGCCTGTGCCATTACCGCTGCAAAGTCAAGCGTGGCAGCGGTGCCTTTTTGTACTACATAACGGGGTGCTGTGGCGTTATCCGGCATTTCAAATTTATCAAACGCGGCATTGGTCAGCTTGTGGTAAACACCGCCATCATTTGGGTCCTGCATGGTCAACATCCATCGCAGATTCCATAGCACCTCATTCAAAACATCCGGAAGGTTATTCCCGCTTTCAGGAATATTCAGCTTCACGGTTTTCATATATGCAGGAAAATCCTCGTACAGGGATAATAAAGTGCTGGTGCTGATTCCACTGTTTACAATGTATTTGTTGTAGTCGCCCGCGTCATACCAGCCACGCGGTGATGAAATGACCGTACCTGCGGGCCGTTTATCAGTGGCTGCTGATGGATGTACGATGACACTTGTATCAGGATGTCCTTCTGCCCTGCTCCATTTACCGGCATATTTTTTCCTAAGCTGAATGGAAGCCCGCATAAAATAATATGCTTTAATAGAAGCACCTGCCACACCTTTTAATACAAATGGTCTTATTTCGAATGGATAGGAATACCCAACGCCGGGTACAAATAGCAGGTATTTCCCCGTTTTTTGATAGCTGCTGAAATCAGCGATCAGCGTTTTGTTACCGGCAAAGTCCGGCTTTACCGACCATTTTAATGCACCTGTAAAAACTGTTTTCTTTTCGGGAGTTTGGACATAAAAAACAGTTCCGTGTCCGGCTACAATTACTGCTATTTTTGGTGCGCCGGGATAATAACCTATTTGATTGAGCCGGATGCCAGGTGCACCATTTTCAGCTATTTGCTGCGCTGTTGAAGTTACTGTAAAACAAATACTTGCCAACAAAAATAAAAGACAATGATTTATATGCAATTTCGGTGAAAGGGCTTTACTCATATTCAAAAGCAGGCAGGCAGAAACCGGCTGATAAATATATGTGTAACACATACAATAAGTATAATACTAAATTGACACTTTATTTGTAAAATATAATACTAAATAATCAGGGAAGACAGTGCTTTAATAAAAGCAAAAAGCCCGCTGATGAGCAGGCTGAAAAAATTCGGTAATCACCTCCAAACTTGTCTTTATAACTTTACCAAACTATAAGCCAGGCTCAGGCTAAACAAGCTGATCCTCGTTTGCCTGCCATCATAAGTTTGTTTGGTAATCCCGGCTTCATAACGCAGATCAACCGAGATCCTTTTAATATCCAAACCGGTGCCAAACTGCCACGCAAAATTTTGATCCTGGTAATTTAAACTGGCTACTTTGTCAAGGGCGCCGCTGTAGCTTTGGTTTTTATCAATGGCAAATGAAATTACAGGACCTGTATAAAACCTGCCCCCTATGCCTAAAGCGCCGAATTTACCGCCAAACAATAAAGGCACATCAATGCTTGTAAACTTCGCCGTAGTTACCCCGCCGCTCGAGGACGTTACGTCAACATCCTTAGAGGTTAAATACATTTCGGGCTGAAAATTAAAGCCCACCGCGCCAAATCGTGCCCAGATACCAGCTAAATAGCCGGCCCGGTTACTGCCGCTAAATGTTTCGGATGCAGTTGAGTTAAGGCTTGAAAGATTTGCACCTGCTTTTAACCCGAACTGGAAAGTTGGTAAAATTTGCGCCGATGCCAGGCTGATGGTTGCTCCAAAAACAATGAACGAAAGGATAATTTTTTTCATAGGATGTTATATGTATGATTAAGTAATAAGATAATACCAATAACTAAACACGTGGCGAAATATTATACTTGGCAGTATTTATTGTGTTTACCACCCCTAAAATTAGGAATCCGGCCCAGGCAAAAAGCAAGCTTAATGGTGGGCCGGACATCTTATTTTCTAAGTCAAAATTAAATAATTATTTAATAATCCAAATCAATGTTGAAAATATTTTATTGCGTTAACTTACCCTGGTAATAATCAAGAATTTTGCTGTAAATAATGTAGTCGTAGCGTGCTGCAATCAGGTTTAGTTCAGCCGCATCCATGTTGTTTTTGGCGTACAAAAACAAATCAGAAGTGATAACCCCTGCATCAAATCGTATTTTTTGTACCCGGTAACTCTCGGTGTAGGCGTCTGCCTCATCCTGTAACGCTTTATACCGTTTATATGCTGCAGTCATGTTATACCAGGCAGTTTCAACACTTTGTTTTAATTGCACTTTGGTATTATCTTCTATGTTCTGGTAACTCTGTAAGTTCAGCTTAGCAAGCGTTACGGCATTCTTTTTCAAATGGTTGGCGAAGATGGGAACGTTTAAGCCGAATGAAACATAGGTACCATAGTTATTCCTGAATTGGTTATAATAACTGGAGGAATTTAAGTTAGAATAGTTAGTTTGTACTCCGGCACCAAGCGATAATTGCGGGTACAAAAGACCGCGGGCATACTGTACTCCTTTTTCGGCACTTTCACGCATTAATGTGGCTGCTTTTACCCCGGCCAGTTGCTGCAATGCCGTATTATAAACCTGATCTGCATTTACACCATTGTCCCCGATAAGATCCTGTGCACTCAAAGGCTGCAAATCAGAATTCCTGTTGTAGGGTATATTCATCAACTGAAACAAGGTCAGCTTTGCAGCGTCCAAAGAATTTTGGGCTTGAATAACGCCGACTACATTACCTGCATAGGCTCCCTTCAAATCTGAATAGGTGGAAGCAGTAGTATTTGCTCCATACCCTTCCTTAGTCGCTGCTATATCCAGGTTTTCTTTAGCGACAGCCAATTGGCTCTTACTTTGCCCTAACTGCTCTTTAGCATCCAATACTTGTAAGTAAGTTGTGATCACATTTACAGTAACTATATCTTTTGCAGCCTGAAAAGCCATTTTACCCGATTGATAGGCCAAAGATGCTTGCCTGATCGCATTTTGGAGCGCAAGCCCGTTAAAAACGGTAACATTACCGCTTAAATTGTAATTATCAGAAGTTACTGATTGTGTAATGTAGGCATTGGTTACCGGGTTTAGGGCACGGCCGGAGGTGAGGTTACGGTTGGCGCCTCCGCTAATATAGGGAATCAGATTTTCCTTCGCCTGGTTAAGGCCAATGTGTGCCTGTTCAGCAGTAACAGATGCCTGCTTTACCTGCAAATTGTTTTTTATAGCGATATCAAGGCATTGTTGCAGCGTAATCACGGTATCCTGTTGTGCATGTGCTAAAATACCGCAGGCTAAAAAAAGTATTATTAAAAAGTATTTACTAAATCGCATTTTATCGTGTTCTATTAATTTGTAGTTCAGAATTTTCTTGAAGATGAGATTTTACCGTCAAGCAAGTCAATGATCCGTGAACCATATTCTGCGTTTTTTTCAGAATGAGTTACTTGTATAATAGTTACCCCGTCTTCTTTGTTCAATTTACGGAACAGGGTCATAATCTCTTCACCTTGTTTGGAGTTCAGGTTACCGGTCGGCTCATCGGCCAGTAATAATTTTGGTTTCGCTATCAACGCACGGGCAATACCAACCAATTGCTGCTGGCCGCCGGACAGTTGTGCCGGGAAAAGGTCTTTTTTGCCAACGATCTGGAAACGATCGAGGATATCGGCAACCATGGCCTTACGCTCGCTACTTTTGTAGTCCTGGTAAATCAGCGGGGTTTCAATGTTCTCATAAACGGTAAGCTCATCAATTAAATGGTATGCCTGGAAAACAAAACCAATATACTGTTTATACAATGCAGAGCGTTGTTTTTCCTTAAGCTGATGCACTGCATTTCCAACAAAATAATGGTAGCCATCCGAGGGCTCATCAAGCATCCCGATAACATTTAAAAGTGTTGATTTTCCCGAACCTGAAGGGCCCATGATCGAAATGAATTCGCCTTCATCAACTTCAAGGTTAATATCGTTTAATACGAAGTTCCTGTTTCCGCCAACCTGGTAATATTTTGATACGTGCTGTAATGATAACATCTGTTTTAATTATTGAATTAGTGAATGATTGAATTATTGATTTTAAGTCCGATACTTTTTTAAATTAAATCCGAAACCGAACATCCGATATCCGAAATTCTTTGAATTGCTAATTTATAAATAAGTATTTAACCGTTTTCAATATCCTCATCATTATAGTATAGGTGTATCAATAACATACCAAACTATTATCTTTTTAATTATCAATTACTTACAAATTAAACCCCTGTTAAATACTGTCCGCTAATGTAACAGGAAGCGTACGGTAATGATACAGTGTTTTGTAGTCCGAAAGTCGGGAAGTCGGGAAGTCGGGAAAGTCAGAAAAGTCCGGAAGAAGCTTGAGATTAGTATGGATACTTAAATTTACTAATCTCCAGACTCTAATCAACTGACTAACCTACTCGCTCCGCAAACTTTTAACCGGGTTGGCAACGGCAGCCTTAATGGATTGGAAACTAACAGTGCAAAATGCAATGAGTAAGGAAACTGTGCCTGCTATCAAAAATACCCACCATTGAATGTCTATGCGATAAGCGAAATCCCGTAGCCAATGATGCACAGCGAACCAGGCCCCTGGCCATGCAAACAAGTTTGCAATTAAAACCAATGCGAGGAAATTTCTGGACAACAATAAGGTTATATTTTGTACAGAAGCTCCTAACACCTTCCTCACCCCTATCTCCTTTACCCTTTTCTGAGCTGAATGAGAAGCTAGTCCAAACAAACCCAAACAAGATATAAAAATAGCCAGCCCGGCCAGAATGCCCACTATCTGGCTCACCTGGTTATCGGCTTTGTAAACTTCATTAAAATGATCATCCAGAAATTGGTATTCAAAAGGATAATCCGGGTAAACGCTGTCCCATTTTGATTTAATGAAAGCCAGTGCAGCTGTGGTGTTATGGCCGTTAATCTTAACGGAGATATCCCTGAATCCTGAGTGCGTTGCGCTCACTAAAAACATTGGCTCAATTTTATATTGCAGCGAATTAAAATTGAAGTTTTTTACAATACCGGTAATTGTCCCTAAGGAATCAAATCCAAATTTCTGGCCGACTAATGATGATAAAGGCTTTTTAGGAAAATCTTTTAGCAATTCTTTCGCCAATGCTTCATTAACAATATATTGCCTGTAGTCGGGCATTTTGTCCCGCGAGAAATCTTTACCCGCCGCCAATTTAATTTTATAAAGGTTGAGGTAGTTGGTATCAACCACCAAAAGGGTTGTACCTAAATCCTGCTTTGGCCCAAAGGAGGGCCTGAAGGTAACACCGGTTTGATCCAGATGACTGCCTAAAATATCCTGCGAAGCAGTTACACCGGTAACCAGCGTGTTACCCGATAATTCACTCTTGAACAAATCGTATTTCTTTGTAGTGATCCCGTCCAGCGGGATGTTCACAATTTGATCGCGGTTATAACCCGGATCCTGTTCCTGCATAAACCTCAGCTGTTTTAATACAAATACCGTGGCTATCATCAGGAAAATTGCACTGGCAAATTGTGTAACTACCAGTATACTCCGCAATAAACCTTTGTTTTTACCAACCTGAACCGAGCCTTTTAAAACCCTTGACGCCTGGAATGATGACAAGTAAATAGCCGGGTAAATGCCTGAAACAATCCCGATAAGTATCGTTGCGCCCAGTACGATCAGCAAAACCTCCATACTGCTGAATAGGTGAAATGATAGCTGCCTGTCACTTAGGTTATTGATATATGGTAATGCCAGTTCAACTAAAACAACAGCGAATACGAGCGCCAGCAAAGCTATTAAAACAGTTTCGCCCAAAAACTGAAAAGCAAGCTGGAAGCGGTGAGCACCTATTGATTTGCGGATCCCAACTTCTTTAGCCCTTTCAGCAGAACGCGCCGTCGAGAGATTAATGAAATTAACGCAGGCTATTACCAAAACAATCAGCGCGATAATAGCAAACAGGTTGGTGGATTTTTTATCGAATTTTTGGTAATTAATATAATCAAGGCCAATATCGGCGGAGTTGGCGTGTACATCTTTTAAAGGCAGGGTAAACAGTTTATAATATTTCCAGCCATCGCCTTTAAGGTGCCTTTTTAAATATGCCGGGAATTTAGCATCCAGCGCTGCAGCATTTGTTCCGGGAGCCAGTTCGAAGAATGTGTCGAGCCAGTTACCCCCCCAATTGGTAAACATCCATGGTTGATAAATACTGCTGAATGAAAACAAGGCATCGAATTGTAACTGTGAGTTCCCGGGTATATTAGCCAATACACCTTTTACCGCAAAGGTGGTAGTGTCATCACCATAATGGGTAATAATCCTGCCTATCGGGTTAGCGTCACCGAATAACTTTTTGGCAGTCTCTTCAGTAATTAATGCGCTATGCGGCTTTAACAAAGCGGTTTGCCCCTCGCCTTTTATTACTTTAAAATCAAATATCTTAAGGAAAGTAGAATCAACGAAGAAGGCCTGTGGCAGGAATATCTTTTTATTGTTTTGTGTTAACTGGTATTTATTTACCCAATGTACCCTGGTAAAGTTTTTTATTTCAGGAAATTCCTGTTTCAGTGTCGGCCCCATCGGGAACATGGACAAGGCTACCTTTTGTGTGGCTCCCTGAGCGCCAATGGTTTGCACCTCGTTTAAGCGGTAAATGTTCTTTGTATGAAAATTATCGAAACTCTTTTCGTACGATACAAACAGCATGATCACAATACAGGCTGCCATCCCAACAGAAAGGCCGATAATGTTAATGCCCGAAAAAATCTTGTTTTTCCAGATGTTGCGCCAGGCGATTTTAAGATAGTTCTTTATCATGGTTAAATCAATTATTGAATTAGTGATTTATTGAATTATTGAATTGGTCGTGTGGTTCTTGTGCCTTAATTTAAAACTGCCAACGGCAGCTCCCTACTCACTCCTCAAACTTTTCACCGGGTTGCTTAACGCTGCTTTGATGGATTGAAAACTGATAGTTAGCAAAGCGATCAAAATGGCAGCCGAACCTGATAAAACAAAAATCCACCAACTGATATCCACGCGGTAAGCAAAATCCTGCAACCATTGGTGCATAAAGTAATATGCTATAGGTGACGCAATCAGCAATGCAATTACCACCAATATTAAAAAATCGCGGCTAAGCATCGTAACTATTCCGGTAACGCTGGCGCCTAAAACCTTACGGATGCTAATCTCCTTTAAACGTTGCTGTGCAGTAAACGTGGCCAACCCAAACAGGCCCATACAGGAGATAAAGATGGCGATCAGCATCGCTATATTCATTAATTGACCTGTTTTTTGTTCTTTATCATACAGCGCAGCTATTGTATCATCAAAAAAGTGGAATTCAAATTTTTCCTCCGGGTAAACTTGCTTCCAGGCGCTTTCTACCCTGGCTATCGTTTTCTTAAAATCCACGGCCTTTTTTCCCTGTGTAGCCAGTTTTAAACTAATGCTCCGTTCATTTCTGGTCAATGAACCCATAAAAAAAGGTACAATAGGATCATGTAATGATTGTGAATGAAAATCCTTTACTACACCTGCAACGGGGCAACTTAAGCCACCAATACCTGTCGTTAACATTTTACCAATGGCATCCTCAGGTTTTTTAAAGCCCAACGCCTTAGCACAGGTTTCATTTATTAAAAACTCCTTCAATGTATCAGAGTGAGCAATATTTCGCCCGGCTAATAGTCTCAAGCCAAAAAGGGGCAAGTAATTTTCGTCGCAAAGATCAAACGATGCATTAATTTTTGCGCCACCCGCCCCTTTAACGTTAATAATGGTACCTGAGTGACGTTGCGACGCTGGTGTTTGCTGATGCTGGCTGATGAGGGTTATCCCGGGTATTTCTTTGAGTTTATTTGCAAAAACAACAACCCGTTCGGCTTTATTATTATAGTCAGTAGGTATGGTAACTATCGCGTCCTTATTAAAGCCGAGATCCTTGTTTAAAATGAAATGTAATTGGCTGCCAATTACCATAGTGCCGATAATAAAAACCAGCGAAACTGTAAATTGAAAAACAATAAGCGTTTTACGCAGGTAGCTTTTGCGGTTAAGGTTTTGCGATCCCGGCCCTTTTAAACTTAAACCGGGTAAATAGGAAGATAAAACCCTGGCCGGGTAAAAGCCCGCGAGCAAAGAGGTTATAATGATGAGTAAAGTCAAAAAAAACAGCACTGCCGGTGTAAATAAATGAAGCTCAACCCCCTTTGGTATGATGGAGTGAAAAAATGCAATTATTGGGTTGGTGACAACAATCGCTATAATAACAGCCAATATCGTTACCGCGAATGTTTCTATCAAAAATTGAATAGTTAAACTTGTTTTACTGCCGCCTAATGCTTTTCTCACACCCACTTCTTTGGCCCTGCGCAACGATTGTGCTGTTGAGAGATTGATAAAATTAATTGCAGCAATAATCAATATAAAAGCAGCAATTGCCATCAATGCGTAAAGGGTAGGCAGATGAGTTTGCCGGGAGTAACTATCCTGGTACACATTATTGAAGTGTATATTGTTTAATGGCTGCAATGACAGTTTAACCTTTGAATTCTGCGTCATATGTGCTTTAACAAAAGCTGGGAATTGTTTTTCTACCTGAGCGGCTGTTACGTTTTTGGCCAGTTTAACATATCCTTGCGAGTTAAACTCCCACATACCCCAATTCTTCAGGTCGATGTCGTTTTTAACAAAACTGTTTGGCACTGTTGCAAATGAGATAAAATCTTTAAAAGCAAAATCGGTATTTTTATTCCAATCCTTTACAATCCCTGAAACCGCTACCCGCAACGAATCATTATAAATTATTTCGCGGCCCATAACATCTTCCAATGGAATCGAACCGAAGTATTTATACACTTCCTGTTCAGACAATACAACTTTAAATGGTTCATTCAACGCCTTCGACGGGTCGCCTTTAAGCCACTGGTATTTGAAAATAGAAAAGTATTGCGGTTCGGCAATAATTACCGGCGAGGCTTCCTCGCCCTCCTTTGGCGCATCGAATTTTTTAGCAATGTGCCCACCGGAAGGCACAGACACTTTTGGAAAATAGTTGCAAAAAGTTGCAACGTTTTCAAACCCGCTAAGTTCGGTCCGAACCCGTGAGGGAAGTATAGTTATCCCACCTGCCATGTCGCTTGCGTCACCCTCTTTAAATTGAAGGTGTGTAACGATTCTATAAATGCGCTCTTTGTCAGGATGAAACGTGTCATAGCTTAATTCAAAGCTTGTGATCAGGTAAATGATCAGGCAGGCGGTAACTCCAAGAGAAAGCCCGAGTACATTAATCAGCGTGTACAGCTTGTTCCTGCTGATGTTACGCCATGCGGTGATTAGGTAGTTTCGTATCATGATGTTAGTTCATTACTCATTTGCTGCACGTCACTTGGTCGCTGTCTGAACTCGAATTTTAGGAATTCCAAGAATTGACAGAATTAAAAAAATCCAATTCCATAAATTCTTTAATTCGATAAATTAGAGTTCCGACAATATTACTCACTCCTCAAACTTTTCACCGGGTTGCTTAACGCCGCTTTTATTGCCTGGAAGCTTACGGTGGCCAGAGCTATTAACAGCGCTGCAATTCCTGCAACGGCAAATACCCACCATTCAATAGCTATCCGGTATTGGTAGGCCTGCAGCCATTTGTTCACACCCCACAAAGCAAAAGGGAATGCAATTAAACATGATATGCCAACAAGTTTTAAAAAATCCCTTGATAATAAACCAGCCAAGCCTGCAACAGAAGCCCCAAGCACTTTTCGGATCCCGATCTCTTTGATTCTCCGTTCGGCCGTATAGGCTGCCAGGCCGAATAAACCAAGGCATGAGATGAATATAGCCAGCGATGCAAAAACACCTGCTAATGTGCCGGTTAAGGTTTCTGTTTTAAACAATTGCTCAAAATCGCTGTCGACAAATTTGTATTCAAAAGGATAGCCGGGGTAACCGGCTTTTACGATGGCGCCGGCCTTGGTAATAGCGTCCTGTATATCCACACCCGGTTTAAAACGAATGTTTAAAATACTGGTACCGGCGGGATGATTATACAACAATAGCGGGGCCGCCGCGCCATACATGTCGTTATACAAATAGTCTTTAAGGATGCCAATCACTTTTAAGGGCTTTGTGCCGCCTTCGCGCAGAACCCCGCCTACCCTGCCCTCTTTGCCCATCTGTTTGGCAAAAGCTTCGTTAATGATCACGTTATTACTATCAATACCCGCATCATTATTGAAGTTGTGACCGGCCGCAAGTTTAAAGCCCATGGTGGAAATAAACTGCGAGCTCACATTTTGCCATGAGATAAGGGGATTTTTTGAGGCATCCTTACCATCCCACGTATAATTATCATTATTGCTGCCGATCTCCAGTACCTTGTTGTCGCTCAAAGCTGCGTTTGCAATGATGCCTGAACGCATCAGGTCATTATAAACCGATGTAAAACCATCTGCTTGTTTGCCCTGCAGTTGCAGGTATACCAGGTTGTTTTTGTTATAACCAATACTGCGGTTCTTAACATGCTGAATTTGCTGGTAGATGATCACGGTACCGATGATCAAAATGATGGATACCGAAAACTGTATTACCACCAAACTTTGCCTGATAAAACCTGAAGCTGCATTTGATTTGATCTTTATGTTTTTAAGTACCGATACCGGGTTAAACGAAGACAAGTAAAATGCCGGGTAACTCCCTGCCAATAAACCTGTTATAAGGCTTATAGCAATTAAATACATTAAATGCGCGGGATTAAAAACATCAACAGACAACTCCTTTTGTACCAGGTTATTAAAGGATGGCAATGCCAAATAAATTAACCCTACCGCCACCAAAACGGAGATAAACGCCATTATTACCGCTTCGCCGATAAACTGGCCAATCAGCTTGCCCTTGCCCGCTCCCATCACTTTGCGAACGCCGACCTCTTTGGCACGCTGCTCAGATCGTGCAGTAGAAAGATTCATAAAGTTGATGCAGGCGATCAGTAAAATGATCCAGGCAATGAAAGAAAATGTTTTTACATATTGAATTCTGCCGCCATCCATTTTACCGTCGGTGAAACTGTTATGCAGGTTCCAGTCGTTCATCGCAAAAAGAAAACATTGGGTAGTATTAGTGGCCTTTGTTTTGGAGGCGATGTAATGACTCAATTTTTGGTTGATAACGGCTAAATTCGCATTGGGTTCCAGTTCAACAAGGGTACGGCACCAGTTGGCGCCCCAAATATTCATCCAGGGTTGCTTATGGTCGATATTAGCCATTGGGATAAGCCATTGAAACTGGTAGGTGGAGTTTTGTGGCAGATCTTTAAAAACGCCGGTAACCGTATAATCTTCCGTATTATTCAGCTTTATTAGTTTGCCCATCGGGTCGGTGTTGCCAAAAAAAATTTTAGCCATCCTTTCGCTGATCACCACCGATTTTAGCTGTGCGAATGCATTTGTTGCCGATCCTTTTGCAAACGGCAATTGCAGCATCGAAAATATTTCAGGGTCGGCCCAATTACCTTTTTCTGTAATCGCCTTCTCGCCCAGTGTAAACAATGCGTTGTCTCCGTCACCAGTCATACGCGCGGTATTTTTTATACCGGGTATCTCCGCTTTCATCGCTTTCCACATCGGCCCTGGTGTTCCGAAAAACGTGCTGGTTTTGCCGTTGTAGGTTTGATTTTCATAAATCTTGTACAACACATCGCGTTTAGCGTAATTATGGTTATACGTCATCTCATCCTGTACCCATAAAAATATCAGCGAAGCACATGCAATCCCTATTGCCAGCCCGGCAATATTCAAAAAACTGTAGCTCCTGTTCTTTAGCAGGCTGCGCAGCGTGGTTTTAATGTAGTTCTTTATCATGGCGGACTAATTATTGAATTAGTGATTTAATGAATTATTGAATTGGTCATTTGTTGCGCTGTCATAGTCGCTGTATTTTTCCTAATCTCTCATCTCCAACCTCTAATCACTCGGAACGAAGGCTCTTCACCGGGTTAACCAATGCTGCACGCGCGGCTTTGTACCCCACTGTTAACCAAGCTATTACTATTGATACAGCTATGGCCGCCACAAAAATCCAGGCGGTTATGTTTATCCTGTAGGCAAAGCTTTGCAGCCAGCTGTTCATAATATACCATCCTGCCGGCACCGCTATTATAAACGAGATAATAATCAGCACCATAAACTCTTTGGAAAACAACAAAACAATACTACTTACCGAGGCACCTAAAACCTTGCGGATACCTACTTCTTTCGTACGCTGTACTGCCATAAATGACACTAAGCCGTATAGCCCGAGGCACGAGATAAAAATAGCAATACAGGCAAAAATTTTGTAAACCAGGGCCAGCTGGTTTTCCTGTTTATAAAATTTAGCGATACTGTCGTCCAGAAAAAAGCCGTTATAAGCATATTCAGGATAGGTGCGTTCCCACAATTTTTGCACAGAGGCTACGGTTGATGTAAGGTTGCCGGTTTTTATTTTGACCGCGACCTCCGATTCAAATACCTTGCGCGGATAAATGGCTATCGGTTTTACCGATTCGCGCATGGAGTTAGTTTTGAAGTCTTCCACCACGCCGGTGATCGGCACCCAGATGCCGTTACCAATACTAATTGTTTTACCAATTGCATTTTCAGGGCGGCTCACCCCAAGTTTCTTAACGAAGGTTTCATTAACCACTACTTGCCTCATCGTGTCGCTTACATCATAACCCTTACCGGCTGCAAATCGAAGTCCGAAGGTTTTAAAATAATCGGCATCCCCTATTTTCATAAATAAGTCAAACCCGGGATCTTTTCTATTGTGATCAAAATTAAAATTGGTAGAGCTGTTATTGTCTGACGAGGGCACATCCGAGGCAAAGGTAGCTGCCTGAACGCCGGGATATTGCAGTACCGCCTGCTTAAACGTAGCCATGCGACGCAGGCTAATACTATCGGTATACCCGGGTATAACCAATACCGCTGTTTTATCAAAGCCAAGGTCGGCGCTATTAACAAAATTCATTTGTTTGACGGCGATAACCGTACCGATGATCAGCAATTGAGAAATAGAAAACTGTAAAACAACCAGGCCCCTGCGAAGAGGGATGCCACCTACTGAGGCAGCTGTAATTTTATTTTTTAAAGCAAGGGCGGGTTTAAATCCCGATACTACAAGGGCCGGGTAAATACCTGATAAAAATATAACCGCTACAACAACAATCGCCAAAAAAAGCAAAGTGCCGGTGGTAAAAATGCCTATACCATCGGGAACACTTGCGATGTTTTTTAAATAAGGTAATACTGCCTCTGCAACAAATATCGATAATACTACAGCCACAAGGACGATAATGGTTGTCTCTCCAAACACCTGCATAATCAACTGCTGCCGGCTGCTCCCCAATACTTTACGAACGCCCACTTCTTTCGACCTTCCTACTGATTGCGCAGTGGCCAGGTTGATAAAATTAATCGAAGCCATGATAATGATCAATACAGCAATTAACGATAGTGTTCTTATTGTAGTCTTGCTGGTAACATGGTCGCCAAGTGCATCGTATTGTTTATCAAAATGCAACGATGACAACGGCTGGGACTCAAAATGCGTTTTATGCACCTTTTTGCGGTTTTCAAATTGTTTTTCCGACATAGCGGTCAACTGCGTGTTGATCGTATGTGCCGAAAAATTTTCCGGGAATTTTATGAAAACCATGTGATTGCTGCCCAGGGTATTCCAGTTATCAAAATAGCCATATTCTTTAGGATGAAGTTTCAAGGTGCCGTAGGAGATTACCACCTTGAGAGAAAAATCGGAATTCGCCGGTGCATCTGCTATAATACCTGCAACTTTCAGGTTCAATACGTTATCAAGTCCCAGCATTTTCCCGACTGCGTTTTTCCAATCGCCGAAATATTTGATAGCACTGCTTTTATCGATTACCACCATGTTTGGATCTTTCAGGACACCCGGCCGACCCACCAGCCAATGGAAATTAATTATCTGAAAAAAATGTGGCTCTAGAAACATCACCCCAGCGTTTTCGACAAATTTCTTGTCATCAGCAGGATTTCCTGACCCTGCCGGCACGGTAACCTGGCTGCCGTAACTAGTTCCCATAGGGGCCACGATCGCCTGCGGAAAACGGAGCCGCAACAAATCAACCGCCGGTACAGATACGCCGGGGTTATAGCGTTTCGTACCCTCGCTTTCTGTTTCCGTAGTAATGCGGTAAATCTGCTTATACCCGGGCTGAAAAGTATCAAAGCTCAATTCGTATTGAACGATCACAAAAATAAGCAGGCAGGCAGCAATGCCAACCGTTAAACCAGCAATGTTAATGGCTGAATATCCTCTGTGACGGATAATATTGCGCCAGGCGATTTTAAAATAGTTTTTTATCATAAGCTTGCAAGTAAATAATGATCCTTAAAATACATACCAAACAATTAACAAATTAACAATCAACAAGATAACAATAGTTATAATATACGAATATGTTCGTAAGTGTAACAGTATATGTACGGTTATGATACAGTTTTCGAGCAAGAGTCCTAAGTCGAAAGCCCAGCCACATTAATGGCCGTCATCCGCTTGTGGCGCCACAAGTTACGCCATGCAATTTTAAAATAGTTTTTTGTCATTGTGTTCGGTCATTAGTCATTTGCTTCGCGTCATTAGTCATTGCAGCATTTTGTGTCTGAACCCGAATTCATCGAATTAAAGAATTTGTCGAAATTTAAGTTTCTTTAATTCTGTTAATTCTTTAATTCCAAAAATTCGAGTTCAGACTACTCGCTCCTCAAACTCTTCACCGGGTTTGCAACAGCCGCTTTAACCGTTTGAAAGCTCGATGTAAATACGGCGGCCAGCAGCATCATAACACCGCTTGCTGCGAATATCCACCAGCTTATGGACGTTCGTTCGGCAAAGCCCTCCATCCATTTATGCATGGCCCACCAGGCAACAGGGGTCACTATTACAAATGCAAGCATGATCAATAGCACCAACTCGGTCGAGAGCAATGTAACTATCTGAGAAACGGAAGCACCCAATACTTTGCGCACCCCGATCTCTTTTGTCCGTTGGTTTGTTGTATAAATAGCCAGGCCCAGCAAGCCAAGGCAACTGATAAATATGGATAAACCTGTTGCCCAGGCAAGCAGTTTTGATGTGTGTTGCTCCTCTTCGTAAAATTTAGCTATCGATTCATCAAAGAAACTGTATTCAAAGTCGTCATCAGGATAAACTTCTTTCCAGGCTTTACCCATATTGACGATAGCAGTTTTCCATTCATTCCCGCCAACGGTTTCGGGTTTTAGCGCTACGTGAAAAGTGCTCAACTGGAACTGCCCGCCGCCGGAATATATTATTAATGGATTAATTGGCGAATGCAGTGAGCGCTCATAAAAATCGGCAACAACTCCTATTATGGTTAACTTATTACCTGGATTTGGGTTATCAAGTTGTTTGCCAATTGCCTCGGTCGGGTTTTGGAAACCTAATATTTTGGCGTAGGTATTATTAATGATAATGACTTTACCCATATCTGATCTCTGTATGTTTCTGCCGGCAAGTAGTTTGATCTGATACACTTTGAGGTAATTTTCATCGGCTATTTTTAATTCAAGTTCTGTTTTTATTTCTTTTTTTCCGTCGATATATGTGCCTGCGGTGAAACTGCCTCCATTGGAGGAAGGCGCTGACTGCCCCAGGCTTACAAGGGCAAGCTGCGGCATCAACCTGAATTTATTTAACAATATCTGATTGCTCTTTTCTTTCCGGGTTTTCCATGACGTGTTTATCACAAGGATGGCATCCTTTTTGAATCCTAGGTCTTTATGTAGCGCGTAATATATCTGCTTGCTTACCAAAACCGTCGCCATTATAAAAAATTGGGCGATAACGAACTGCAAAACGGTGAGGGTTTTACGTAGTCGGGCATTCCGGCTTTTGTTACTGTTATTTTGCGCCTGATTTTTAAGCACAAGCATAGGTTTGTAACCTGACAGTATAATTGCCGGATAGAAACCTGATAAAACACTAACGGTTATTGTTATAATTACCAGGAACAGGATGATGCCAGGTTGATGCAGTAAATCCAGTTTGACATCCGGAGATATGAAATCCGCAAACTGTTTAAGGACTGCCGGCGTGAGCACCACAGATATCACCACTGCCAGCATTGTAATGAAAAATGTTTCGCTTAAAAACTGGAACACAAGTTGTCTGCGGCTGCTGCCTATAGCTTTGCGTATACCTATTTCTTTTGCCCTTTGGGTAGCCTGTGCTGTGGTTAAGTTAACAAAGTTTATACACCCCAGGAGTAATAAAAAAGCCGCGATTGCCAGAAGGCAGTAGAGGGTGGTTTTGTTAGCGGTACCGCTAAAATCAAAACTGCCATAATCTCCATTGAAATGGATATCATCCAGAGGCTGCAAGTTGTAACCTATCGAGCTTCCTTGTTGCCCGGGACGAGGAGTATTGTTTTTCCTATAAATAGCATTTAGCTGTTTTATGATGTTTGCCACCGATGCACCAGGCATCAATTTTATTAAAACATGCGACCCCGAGCTGGTATTACCCCATTCCTTTAAACCCAAATCTTCCGTCAGCCGCTTACTTATGCTTGCGGTACTAAGGGAGATAAAATCGTGAAAAGTAAAGTCGGTGTTTTGAATGAGGTTTTGAACTACGCCGGTAACCGTAGCCTTAAGGGTATCATAGGTAACCACTTTACCGATCATCTGATTGTAAGACAGCGCCGGAAAATACAGTTTAGCCTGTTTTGCGGTTAGTACAACATGGTTAGGGGCGTCAAGCGCGTGCCGGGGTGAACCTGCAAGCCAAACATAGTTAATAATGTTGAAATATTGCTGGTCGGCAAAAACCACCCTATCCTGCGCCTTAAAATGCTCCGGTACGCGGTTACTGTTATCGATAGAAACATCGGGCTTTAAGGTATGCAAGGGCGCAATGACTCCAATCCCGGTGGTCTGGCTTTTCATTGCTTCGACTAAGGGTGCTGTAACGCTGCCGGTTTGACCTTTTTGTCCAAGGAAATCGTAATGGGTCACCACGCGATAAATGCGGCTGCCATCGTTCTCAAACTTATCAAAGGTAAAATCGCGCTGAACGATAAGAAAAATAACCAGGGAGGCGCTTATACCAATTGATAAACCGATAATGTTTATCAACGTAAACAGCTTGTGTTTCCAAAAGCCCCTTAGTGCGATTTTAAAATAGTTTTTTATCATATATGAATCAATTAGAAAATTATTGAATTTACACCTTTTCTAACTGCAAACATTCCTCATTCACTCCTCAAACTTTTCACCGGGTTAGCTATCGCCGCTTTTACAGCCTGGAAACTTACTGTTATTAATGCGACCAGGAGGGCAATTGCCGCCGCGCCAAGAAATATCCACCAGGAAAGCGCTATCCGGTAGGCGAAACCCTGCAGCCACTTATTCATGGCCCACCACGCCAGCGGGAAGGCGATAACACTGGCAATACAAACCATCTTTATAAAATCAACAGAAAGCAGCCGGACAATATGCTGCATGCTGGCGCCCAATACCTTCCTGATGCCTATTTCTTTAACTTTTTGTTCGGCGGCGAAAGCGGCAAGGCCGAGTAAACCCAGCGCCGAGATAAAAATCGCTATCAGGGCAAACAAAGTAACCAGCACCGATGATTGCTGCTCCTGTTTATAAAGGTTATTGTATGTTTCGTCTAAAAAGTCGTAAACAAATGGCGTATTTGGAAAATACTGTTTCCATATCTTACCGGCGGCAGCTATCGCTGCGGCTGTGTTTCCGTGAGCCGTTTTTATGTAGAAGCCTTCGCCGGGGTTGTCCGAAATTACCATCGGGCCTATTTTATCATGAAGGCTTTTGTAATGAAAATCCTTTACTACACCGATAATTACACCGGTATCCCCCTGGTGGATAAAACGCTGGCCGATAATGGGCTCGTGAAGCCCGGTAAGCTTAACTGCGGTTTCGTTAAGGATTGCGTTTTTCTTGTCGGAAATATCGTCCCTAAACCATCTCCCCTCTTTGATCCTGATCTGCATCAGGCTTTGGAAATCAACATCGGCACTCAGGGGTGCGAATGAGGGGTCGAAGTCTTTTGGCCTCCCCGCCCAATCAAAGCCACCCGCGCTGGCATTGCCAAAATTAACCAGCCCGCTACCGGCCATGGCGACGTTTGAGGTGGCGCTTTGCTCCTTTAGCTGTTGCTTTATAGTTTTGAGGAGCTCATCGGATTTCTTAAAGTCGAAATGCGGGATCGTCCAGTACGGAAATGAAAAGCTGAATACTTGTGAGCGGTTGTAGCCCGGATCCATCGTTTGCATAAAGCGCAATTGCCCATAGATTACTAATGTACCTACGATAAGCACAACTGATATAGTGAACTGCGCTACAACCAATACCCTTCGCAGCGCAATATCCTTAAAATTAAGGACAGCTTTGCCCCTGAATACATTTAAGGGCTGGAAAGATGAAAGCAAAGCAGCCGGATATAATCCGTTCAATAGAAATGAAACCAATAAAGTAAGCCCTAATATTAGTATGATGACAGGCGACGTAAACGGATTTTCAAACGCCTTGTCGGTAAAGATTTTAAACCATGGCATTGCGGCCTGTACCAACAATAAAGCCAGTACCAGCGCCAGGAAGCTTACCAGCAACGATTCGGACATAAACTGCCCGAATAAGTGTAAACGGTCGGCCCCGACAATTTTCCGGACACTGATCTCCTTTGAACGAAGGCTGGCGCGTGCAGTGGTAAGGTTTACGTAGTTAATACAGGCAGTAATGAGTAATAAAGCTCCCAAAACCATAAAAACATTTACCATAGTACGGCTGCCGTGCAAAATGATGGAGCTTTGCAGGTCATTTTCAAAATGCATGTCAGGAAGGCTGATCAACTCAAATTTTTGATCGTCTTTGTCGCCTTTTTTATTTTGATGAACAATGCTTTTTATCTTGGCAGCAACACTTGAGGTGTTTGCGCCCGATTTCAGTTTTAAAAAGGTGAGATAATTATAATTCCCCCATTGCAATGCATTCTTCTTTTGCTTTGGATCTGATAATTGCGCGGCAATTGGCATCAGCAAATTGTATTGAAAGCTTGAATTGGCCGGGTTATCTTTAACTACCGCTTGTACCTGGTAATTAACTGTATCCAGGCGCAGCACTTTTCCAACAGCTTCCTTATCGCCGAAATATTTTTTTGCAGTCGATTCGGTGATAATTATGCTGAACGGGTTCTTTACGAACGCCTCTGTCGAGCCGTCCACCACACTGTAATGGAACATTTTAAACCAATGTTCATCAACGTAAGCCGACTTTTTTTCGGTGATCATTTTATCACCATAGTGCATATTCAGATCGCCGTAATGCGATTTCAGGCGTGTAACCTCAGTTATTTCGGGTATTTGTCTTTGCGCAAAATCACCGAGAACATATTGTGAGTTTTCCCAAACCCAGGTTTCGGTTTTCGATATGGATAGCCTGACTTTTATGCGGTAAATATTCTTTGCATCCGGCTGAAATTTATCAAAACTTAGTTCGTTCTGCACCCATAACGCAATCAGCACAGTGGCAGCCATCCCTATACCAAGCCCAGCCACATTAATAGCCGTCATCCGCTTGTGGCGCCACAAGTTACGCCATGCAATTTTAAAATAGTTTTTTATCATGATAAGCTAATTATTAAATTAGTGATTTAGTAAATTATTGAATTGGTCATTTGCTTCGCGTCATTAATACCAGCGTTCAATGACTAATGACACAATGACTATTGACTTCCCCCTACTCACTCCTCAAGCTCTTCACCGGGTTGGCAATCCCGGCTTTAACTGTTTGAAAACTTGATGTAATGACTGCTGCCATCAACATTCCTATCCCGCTTGCAGCAAATATCCACCAACTTATTGATGTTCTTTCGGCAAAGCCTTCCATCCATTTATTCATCGCCAGCCATGCTACAGGCGTTACTATTACGAATGCCAATATGATCAAAAGAACCAGCTCAGTTGAAAGTAACCTTACTATTTGAAATACAGACGCGCCCAATACTTTCCGTACGCCAATTTCTTTTGTGCGTTGGTTTGTCGTATAAATCGCCAATCCCAATAAACCCAGGCAACTGATAAAAATCGATAATCCAGTGGCCCAGGTAAGCAGTTTTGAAGTATGTTGCTCCTCTTCATAAAATTTGGCTATGGACTCATCAAAGAAATTATATTCAAAGTCGTCATCCGGATAGATTTCCTTCCACGATTTTCCCATGGCGGCAACAGCCGCTTTCCACTCTTTTCCACCCGGGGATTCTGGTTTTAATGCTATATGAAATGTACCTGTTTGCCAGCTGTTTGTTCCGTAATAATATGCCAGCGGTTTGATGGGCTCGCGCAATGATTTTTGATGAAAGTCCGCTACTACACCAACAATTTGAAGGGATTTAACACCGTTAAAATGGTTAAGTGTTTTGCCTATAGCTTCGCCGGGGTTCCTGAAACCAAGCACCTTAGCATAATTTGCGTTTATAATTACGGATTTCGAGCTGTCACCCGCCTGCAAACCACGACCCGCAAGTAGCTTAAGTTTATAAATTTTTAGGTAATCAGGGTCGCCGAACTTTAATTGAACCTCTGTTTTAATCTCCTTTTTACCGTCTTTATAGGTAACCAGCGTTGAGTTTGTACTGCCGGAAGAAGGCGGAGCGCCACCTGTACTCACCATTTCTACCTGTGGTATGGAGCGTAAAGAATTTAAAAACACCTGGTTTTTGGCTGTGGTTCGATTTTTCCAGGGCGAGTTGACAACAATGATAGCCTCTTTTTTAAAGCCGAGATCTTTGTGCAGTGCAAAATAAATTTGTTTGCTCACTAAAACAGTTGCCATTATAAAAAACTGTGCAATAATAAATTGTGTAACTGTTAATGACTTACGCAGCCATGCATTGCGTGTTTTGCTACTATTGCTACTTGTTTGATTTTTTAGCACGAGTGCAGGTTTATAGCCTGACAGCATGATAGCCGGATAAAAGCCAGACGCGAGGCTCACTACGGCTGTTAACAATATCAAAAACAGCACAATATTGACTTGAAGAAGGTCGGCTTTTAAGCCCTTGGGGATAAAATCCGTAAACAGCTTCAATATTAAAGGGGTAGCAACAATAGAAATTATAACGGCAAAAAGTGTGATCAGGAAGGTTTCGCTTAAAAACTGGAAGATCAACTGGCGGCGGTTACTACCCATAGTCTTTCGGATCCCGATCTCCTTCGCCCGTTGTGTTGCCTGTGCTGTTGTTAAATTTATAAAATTAATGCAGCCTAAAATCAATAGAAATGCCGCAATGGCCAACAGGAAATACAACGTTTTTTTATTGGCAACGCGGGCCGTAAAATCAAATATCCCCAGTTTTTCATTGAAATGAAGGTCGCTCAATGGTTGCAACAGGAAACCGTGTGTCGTTCCTTTATCTTCGGGCCGGGGCGGGCTCGCTTTTTTTAAGATATCATTCAGCTGTTTTTCAATATGCACAGGCGATGCTTGTGCTGATAACTTTATAAACACCTGAGAGGCTGAATTTGTGCTTTCCCATTCTTTTAGCTGCAATTGATCTGACAAGCTTTTGTTTGCTGTTAACGTTCCGGTACTGTAGGATATGAAATCATGAAAACTAAGGTCACTGTTAGCGGTTAATGTTTGCACCACGCCGGTAACTGTTGTTTTAATCGTGTCGTAGGTTACAACTTTACCTATTACCTGGCTATAAGGTAATCCCGCAAAATATTTTCTGGCTTGTTCCGATGTAAGCACCACCTGGTTTGGCGCGTTTAACGCACTTGCTGAGTTGCCTGCCAGCCAGGTATAATTAAATATCTTGAAGTATTCGCCGTCAGCAAGCACTATATTGTCCTGGCTTTTAAAACGGACAGGAACCCCCTGTTTACCGGCGATAAAAACATTGGGAGAAGATAGGCAAAATAACGGCGCTGTGGCTTGTACTCCGGGCACCTTTGATTTTATTGCACCAGCTAAGGGGCCACAAATGCCGCCGTTATAACCTTTTTCGCCCTGAAAGGAGAATGCGCTTGCCACGCGGTAAATACGGTCGCCGTCTTTGTGAAATTTATCGAATGTAAAATCGAAATTTACGATCAGGTAAATCACCAGCGCAGCGCTGACCCCTATCGATAAACCGATAACATTTATGAGCGTAAATAACTTGTGTTTCCAAAAGCCCCTTAATGCGATCTTAAAGTAATTTTTTATCATGATAAGCTAATTATTGAATTAGTGAAATATTGAATTTACACCCTTCTAACTGCAAACTTCCTACTCGGACCTCAGGCTTTTCACAGGGTTGGCCAGTGCTGCCTTAATGGATTGAAAGCTTATGGTTGCGAAAGCAATAACTAAGGCGATTACACCCGCGGCGGCTAATATCCACCAACTCACATCAATCCTCGACGCAAATCCGCCAAGCCACTTGTTCATAGCATATAAGGCAACAGGTATGGCAAAGAACGCTGCTATCAAAACCAACTTCAAAAAGTCCTTTGATAATGCAGCTACAATCTGCGGTACGCTGGCACCCAACACCTTGCGCACGCCGATTTCCTTAACGCGTTGCGTAATGGTGAAAGCCGAGAGGCCGAATAGGCCCAAACATGCTATAAATATGGCAATACAAGCGAATATGGTAAATAGCGTACCTTGTTGTTGCTCGCTGTGATACAGTTGATCAAAATGCTTATCCAGGAAAGAAAAGTCGAAAGGTGCGTTTGGCATGTATTTTTGCCAGGTGGATTGGATCGCAACAATTGACGATTGCACGTTTCGCCCATCAATCTTAATCGACAGCCAATTTGCATTTTGATCGAAAAGGAATATCATTGGAATAATCGGCTGATGGAGGGATTCGAAATGAAAATCTTTCATCACGCCGATCACATTGCCCACTACGTTGCCATATTTAATTTCCTTATTCAACGCATTTTCGGGAGTTTTCCATCCAAGTATCTGTACAGTTGTTTCGTTGATGATGAATTTATTGGAATCGGTTTTGATATTTTTCGAAAAGTTTCTGCCTGATGCCATTTGTATACCGTAGGTAGGGATGAAACCATCATCAACAACAATTTGCTTGAGGTCTACCTTTAGCGGCTGCAGTGTTCCTCCTTCTAAAACTGAAGCGTTCTGATCATCCAAGAGCCGCCCGGAGGGGATCCGGGACGAACGCGAAATCTCTTTTATACCAGGGTTTTTAAGCAGGTCAGCACGCAGCGCCTCAAACTGTTTGCCCAGGGAGTTAGTATTACGCATGGTTAAAACATGATCTTTATTAAAGCCAAGGTCCTTGTCCTGAATATATTGCAATTGTTTGAATACGACAATAGTAGCAACAATAAGTACGATGGAAATTGAAAATTGCAGTACCACCAAAATCTTGCGAAAAGAAAAAGTTCCGGTGTTTACTTTTAAAATTCCTTTAAGCACCTTTACCGGGATAAACGACGACATAAAAATAGCCGGGTAAATACCACTGATGAGGCCGATCACCAGGGGAAGCAACACGATGGGTATTAAAATTTGCCAGTTGAGCAGACTATTGATGCTGAGCTGCAGGCCCGACATTTTACCGACAGCAGGCAACAGCAATGCAGTCAGACCAAATGCTATAAATAGCGATACATAAGTTATTAAAACCGACTCGCTTAAAAACTGGGAGATGATTTCTGTTCGTTGTGCCCCAACAACCTTCCGGATGCCGATCTCTTTGGCGCGTAAGGTTGAACGTGCGGTAGAGAGATTCATATAATTAATGCAGGCGATCAGCAAAATAAACAGTGCGATTGCCGAAAATATGTATACACGCGTTGAATTGCCATTTTCTTCAATTTCGTCATCCAGGTGCGAGGTAAGGTGGATGTCCGTTAGCTTTTGCAGCGTTAATGCAGTTACCTGGTGAGTTTTTAAGTTACCGGGCATTCCCTGGAAATTGACGTACTTATCGAGGAAATTTGGCAGCTGCGTCCTTACCCTGTCAACATTGTAATTTTTAGGAAACATCAGGTAAGTATAGAATGAGTTATTCCCGAAATTGGTTGCCAACTGTTTTTCGCCGTAGATATCGGGATCGTTTAGGGTATTGAATGACACCAATATATCAGGATGCAGGTGTGCATTTGCCGGAAAAGGGCTAAAAATCCCGGTGACCTTGAACTCATGTTTGGTATTGTCGAGTATGACCGTTTTATTCATAGGGTCGGCATCGCCAAAGTATTTTTTGGCTATATCAGGCGTAAGCATTACGGTAAATGGCTCGGCCAGACTCTTATGACCGTCGCCTTTTAAAACCGCAATACTAAAGAAATCAAAAAAATTCTCGTCAGCAAAAAAGGAATGGCCCTCGTTAAATAATTTTTCTTTGTAACGAAACGAGATACTGCTATTAGGCTCGGTTCGGGTCATCTTCTTTATGTCCGGAAATGCCATTTTCAGCCGCGGCCCAAAAGGTGGCGCAACAGCGCTTAAATGCAGGCTCTCAACGTTAGGCGTTGAATAGAAAATACGTGTCACCCTGTAAATGTCGTCCGCGTTTTTGTTGAATTTATCGTAGCTCCGCTCATTAATGACGTAAGTTACAATCAGCAAGCAACAGGTTAAGCCAACGGTTAACCCGAATATATTAATGAATGAAATAAATGGGTGCCTTTTGATATTACGAACGGCACTCCTTAGATAGTTTTTTATCATGGTGTTTGGTCATTAGTCATTTGCTTCGCGTCATTAGTCATTTCGTCTTATCTTTAACCTCTGATCACTCGGAACGGAGGCTGTTAACCAGGTTGGCTAAAGCAGCTTTAATGGCTTGGAAACTTACAGTTATAAATGCGATAACAATCGCGCCACCTCCTGCCAGTATAAATACCCAGGCGTTTACATTAATGCGGTAGGCAAAATCCTGCAGCCAGTGGTTCATAAAGTACCATGCCAATGGCGACGCGACAAGCACTGCAATCAATGTAAGCTTTAAAAAATCTTTAGCTATTAACCCGACTATCCCTGCCACGTCAGCGCCGAGGACTTTCCGGATACCGATTTCTTTTGCACGCTGCGCCGTTGTAAACGCAGATAGTGCAAATAAGCCCATACAGGCCAGCAAAATTGCCAGGGTCGAAAAAGTAGTGAACATAGCGGCAGTTTTTTGCTCGGATTGGTACATGCTGTTATAGTTATCATCAAGAAAGCGATAAGTAAAAGGCATGGAAGGCACACGCGCTTTCCACAGTGTTTGTAAGGCCTGCAATGTTGCCGGTACGTTTTGACCTGTAGTTTTTAAAAGGATGTAATTGGTAAATGCAGTATCCAGGAACATCATCATCGGGCCGATGGGCTGGTGCAGTGATGCAAAGTGAAAATCTTTAATAACACCTACAACAATACCTGGTGCGCCTTTTATTACCGTTTTTCCAATGGCTTGCTGGGGAGTCCAGCCTAAACCTTTTGCTGCGGTTTCGTTTAAAATAAAGGAATATTTAAAAATTTTGCCCTTGCCGGCGGTATCCATCAGCTTAAATTCGTCATCATTGAAGTCTGCCCCGGCAATGAGCTTCATGTTCAGGGTTTTTATCAGGCCGACGTCAGAGGGCAGGCAGCTGATATTTAACTCCTTTTTACCATGGCCATCATCAGCAGTGATGCCATCTCCCCATTGCACAGATGTAGGCATGGCGTTTGCTCCGCTAACATTGGTTACGCCCGGCATGCGGGCCATCTCCATTTTCAGCGCCTCATATTGCCTGTGCGCATTATCATCGGTAGTTATAACAATAACATGCTCTTTATCGTAACCCAAATCTTTATGCCTGATAAAGTTTAGTTGTTGTACCACGATTACGGTTGCAATAATAAGAGCCACTGATACCGTGAACTGGATAACAATAAGTGCCTGCCTGAAAAACCCGCCGGATGAGCTTAACCTTAAACCGGATTTGAGGATGCTGATCAACCTGACATTAGAAAGTATAAAGGCCGGATAGCTGCCAGATGCAAATGCGATAAAAACACACAAGGCTAGCATCACGAGTATAGGCAGCGGATGCACCCAAACCATGAAGGACAGCTGCTTGCCGGTCAGTTGGTTATAGTAAGGTAAAAATACAATTGCGAGCACTACGGCAAAAACTAACGCAATCAGCGTCAGCAAGAATGATTCCCCTATGAACTGGCCGAAAAGCTGCGATTTTTGAGCGCCCAGAACCTTGCGGATACCGATCTCGGTACTTTTGGCGCCCGATTGTACCGTTGCAAGGTTGGTATAATTAATGCATGCGATGATAAGTATAAGCAATGCAATAACCCCAAGCACATAAACGGTAGTAGCGTTCCCCGAAGGCTCCAACCCGTCGAGCGGAGAATGAAGGTGGACCCGCAGCAACGGCTCCAGGTTGTAGGTAAGCGGGCTGTTGGCGGCCAGTTTAAGTTCACCACTGCTTACGCCTTTCATATAAGTGTTCAATTGCTGCTGAAAACCAGGCAGTTGGTCTTTGTTTTTCAACAGCAAGTAAGTGATATAATTGGCTGTAAACCACTCTTCGTGCTTGGAGGCCCCTATTGAAGAGAAGGAGCCAATAAAATCAAACTTGATCTGCGAATTTTCAGGGGCATCTGCGGCGACTCCTGTAACCTCGAAATTTTTTGGCGGCCCGTACCAGCCTACCGAAATTGTTTTGCCTATCGGGTCGTCGCTGCCAAAATATTTAGTGGCCATAGATTGGGTGATCACCATTTTATTGGCTGCATCAAGCGCCGTTTTTGGGTCGCCCTTCAGTAAGGGGAATGAAAACATCTTAAAAAAAGCGGAATCAGCATACATAAAACGCCGTTCGATATACATCTGGCTGCCGTATTTCGTCACTACAGAACTATTGATCGTACGGACAAAGCTTTCCACCTGCGGAAAGGTGCGCTGCAAAGCTGGGCCGGCTTTGCTGCCCGTAGTCGCATATTTTTCCTTGCCACCTTCGCCGAACTGCATGGTCATGCGGACAATGCGGTCGGCGTTTTGGTTAAAATGATCGTAGCTCAATTCATTTATAATAAACAGCCCTATCAGCAGGCAACTGCTTATCCCCACCGTTAAACCAACCAGATTTATCAGTGTGTACAGCCTGCTTTTTTGCAACCTGCGAAATGCGATTTTAAAATATGTCCAGATCATATCAATTAGTAAATTATTGATTTAGCGAATTATTGTTTTGCTCATTAGTCATTTGCTTCGGGTCATTGGTCATTGTTTTTTTCTCTTATCGTTAACCTCTGATCATTCAGAACGGAGACTCCTCACCGGGTTTGCCAATGCAGCTTTAATAGATTGAAAACTTATGGTTATTGCGGCAACCAATAAGGCAACAGCACCGGCTACTAAAAACACCCACCACTGAATCGTTATCCTGTAGGCAAAATCCTCCAGCCATTTATGCATCGCATACCAGGTTAGTGGAAATGCGATCACAGACGCTATAACAATCAGCTTTAAAAACTCTTTTGATAACATGGCGATGATAGTGGCTGTAGACGCACCCAACACTTTACGGATGCCTATTTCCTTTACACGCTGACGGATCATAAATGCAGCCAGGCCAAACAAGCCCAAACTGGCGATGATTAATGCTAAAATGGCAAAGGAGGTAAAAATGCGCCCTGTACTCTCTTCTGATTTGTACAATGATGCAAACTGGTCGTCAAGGAATGAATAGCTAAACGGAGCACCGGCGTTATAGCTGCTCCACTGTTTTTTAATGTCATTTATGAGCTGGTGAACATCCGCTGTCTTTATCCTCACGATTACCGCCCCATTGCTGTTATTTGAAGACAGCATCATTAACGGCGCAATTTTTTGTTTCGCAGAGGTATAATTAAAGTCTTTTACAACACCAACGATCGTAAAATGCCGTTGGCCCGAACGAATGATCGTTTTGCCTATCGGATCGGATCTGCCAAAGCCAAGGTCGCGCACTGCTGCTTCGTTGATGATAACTGAAGCTGAATCTGCGGGCGCTGATGGATAGAAATTACGGCCTTTTGCTAGCTGCATACCGAGGGTGGGGATATAAGAATTTTGAATCCAATAGATACCACATTGGATTTCGTTCCGTGTACCTTTTTCAGCCAGGTCTTTAACATATATTTCGGTGCCGCCCTGGTTACTATACCCCGGCACATTGCCTGATATAGTAGCACTAACAATGCGGTTATCATTTAACAATTGCTGTTTAAAGGCGTTAATGTTATTGCCGAGCGTATAGGTGTCATTTATTACCAGCACCTGGTTTTTATCGTACCCAAGCTTTTTATCCTGCATAAAATGCAGCTGCTGGTACACCACAAAGGTCGCGATGATCAATGCTGTTGATATCGCAAACTGCAAGACGATTAAACTGCTCCGCAGCCCGGCACGGTTTGCAGGCTGTGCGCCACTATTCCCTTTTAATATGGATATAATTTGAAATGATGACAAAAAGAAAGCCGGATAAGTACCCGCAACTATACCCACCATTAATGTCAGCACAATTTCAACGATTAGTGCTTTTAAATTTAGAAAGAACCCGATGTAAATTTGCTTGCCCGACAAATTATTAAAATATGGCAGCAGCAGGTAAACTAAGCCGATGGCAATAAGCATAGCCAAAAAAGTAAGCATAACCGATTCCACCAGGAATTGCGAAATAATGCTATTTTTTGCAGAACCGAGTACTTTACGGATCCCGATCTCTTTGGACCGCCGCGTAGCGCTTGCAGTAGATAAGTTGGTAAAATTGATACAAGCCAGCAGCAAAATAAATATTGCAAGGGCACCAAAAATATAAACGTAATGAATGTCGCCGTTGGCTTCAAATTCATATTTTGTTGCCGAATGCAAATGAATATCGGTAAGGGGCTGTAAAAAGAAGATAAACGAGTTTACGGATTTTTGTGCTTCGGAAAGACTCACGCCCATATCATGCTGAATTTCGGGCACCACAAACTTTGCAACCAATTGGGGAAAACCAGCTTCTAATTTTTTTGGATCGGCGTTTTTATTCAGCAACAGGTAAGTAAAATAGCCAACATTACTCCAGGTTTGCCGCGCATTGGGTGTAACGTAAGTTGCCATACTAATGAATGCGTCCGCATGGAAATGAGAATTGGCAGGAATCTCATTAATTATTCCGGTAACTTTTACCAGTTCGTTTCCAATAGTAATTGCTTTTCCAAGCCCGCTTGAATTCCCGAAATACTTTTTTTCAAAAGCCTTTGTTATGACGACACTTTTGGGTTCGGTAAGTGCTGTTTTGCCATCTCCCTCAATTATTGGAATGGAGAACAGGCGAAAGAAATTCGAATCGGCAATTGAAATAGCATTCTCTTTAAACTCATTTTGTCCGTATTTTACAAATACGGACCCCCTGCGCGTTAACCTTGTAAAATCTAACACCTCCGGAAAGGCATTTTTAATTCCCTGCCCCACCGCGACGTCCACGCTTGGAAAATCGGCCGCTGAGTTGTTGCCGTTTGAATGCAGTTCAACCCTATAAAGCTGTTTTGCATTTGCAGGATAGCTGTCATAGGTCAATTCCTGGTATAAATAGGCCCCTATCAGCATACAGCAGGCAAGCCCGACAGACAAACCAAATACATTAATAATTGAGAAAACCCTATTTGTTTTAAGGCTACGCCAGGCAGTTACAATAAAGTTTTTAATCATGGCATTGAATTTATTTATTCGTCTATTTCCCTATCTTTCAGACAACCTAAATCGCGATTTTCTGCCCCCTCAGGATATCTTAGTTTAAAACACATACCAAACACCTAATACAATGACAATCAATGATATATATTTTTGTTAGTGAATAGAACTGTTCGAAGGTGTAACACAGGTGTACGGTTATGATACAGTTGTAGGAGACCGAAACCTGCCAGCCGCAGGCAGGGTCTGGAAAGACCGAAAGTCCGAAAGAAGCTGCGGTTTGCAGTTTTTAGCCCGGGTGCGGCTTTGATTATTTGCGAAAGTAAAAACGTTCCACAAAAAATGGGGTTAAGGCAAATTGAAATGCCTTAACCCCATTTTGTTTTTTTTAACTAATTAAAGCTGATATCCAGGTGCCCGCTAGCATCTACATTAACCGGAACACCGCCGCCGTTTAGCTTACCGCGTACATGATCTTTTTCCCATTCGCCGCTAAAACCGCTCAGGTCGGGTTTGCTGATCCTATTGGCAGACAGATTTAGATCAAGGCCTTGTTTCGCCGGCAGTCGCAGGGTAGCATGGCCGCCGCTAACATCCAGTTTTACATATTTTCCAATGCGGGCCATATCCACATTCATGCTACCACCGCTTGTTTCGGCTTGCAGGCTGCAGGCCATGCGGGTAAGGTCGACACTGCCACCCGAGGTGCCGGTGATCAATTCACCCTCAATGTTATCTGCATGGATGCTGCCACCGCTTGTTTCGGCATGGATGTCTCCTTTTAAATCCTGAAGATGTAATGAACCACCGGAAGTTTCGAGCCTTATTTTTCCGTGGCAATCCATCGCTTTGATACTGCCACCGCTGGTCTCCAAATTGATGTCATCTCCTGAGTTTGAAACTTCAATACTGCCACCCGATGTTTCGCCTTTGATGATTCCTGTAAGGGCCTCAACGTGCAAACTGCCGCCGCTGGTGCTAAAATTTTCGTTTCCGGATAAATTATCCAAATGAATACTGCCACCACTGGTTTCCAGGTGGGTATTTACTGCTTTTGGCACATAGATCTTAAAGCTGATGCTGAGCTGCTTTCTCCAATCCCAGTTAAAACCGCCTTCATGTTTCCTTTTCGCAAACGCATGTACTTCGTTGTTGCTTACAGAAACCTCAAGCTGATAATCGGCATCCAGGCGTTTTTTGATCTCTTCTTTGGTAAGGTCGCTGTTATTATTACCATGAACGTAAATTTCAACCCTTGGCGCTTCACCAGGGGCACCGCTAACCGTAATGCTGCCGCCGGAAGTTTTAACATAAACATTTTTAATGCCATCATTTGCCAATGATTTTGTTTCGTAAGGCGCTTTATTCCAATCCTGCCCGAAAGCAACAAAACTTTGGCAGGCAATAAACAATAGTAGTAAGTAAGTTTTCATCTCCTTTAATTAAGTTTAGATAATAGACTTACTTGCTCCATATTAAGTTGCATCAAACAGAAAAAATATTCGTTTCATGCGCAAAATGGGTAAAAAGAACGTATTTTGTTCTCTTTACCCTCATATTAAATAAGCTTTAATAGTTAATTTTACTGAAACTCCAGCTTTAATTCAGCTTTTTCCGCTTTCCTGAATTTAATTACCTTGGGTACCGATACGGCACCGATATATGGATTATCGCCATGCAGCCGATAGTACCCCTGGTGATATTTTTCAGCAGGATAAAAAACACTAAAGGCAACTACCTGAGTTACTATCGGATCAGGGTAATGTTTCGACGCATTGACCTGTTTAATCGTATTTAACAAAATTTCTTTCTCTCCGGCATTACGGTAAAAAGCAATAGACCGATAATCGGTACCTTCATCCGGGCCCTGACGGTTAAGCTCTGTTGGATCATGCGCAAAAAAGAAAGCGTGTGCCAATGTTGCATAACTGATCACTTTGGGATCATAATAAACCTGCACACATTCGGCATGGCCTGTTGTACGTGAGCTCACATCCTCATAGGTCGGATTGCGGGTGGTACCACCAGCGTAGCCGGAAACAACCTTGTTAACCCCCTTCAGTTCAGACATCGCTTCACTCATGCTCCAGAAACACCCGCCGCCAAAAGTAGCAACTTCTTCACCGGCCTTTGGCTTTGGCAAAGTTGCAAAGTCATTATCGGCCTGCCCCAAAGCGCATCCTGCGAAGAATAAACTGCATGCCACATACAAAATAATTCGTTTCATATCATTCTAAATTTGATAATTAAATATACGCTCACTGCCGTTCAACGGATGGTCATGTGCACGTAATTGTTTGTTAGTTTTTAATGTGTAGTCGTTATAATATTAAAAACCTTACAATTTAGTTAGTTGAATTTTTGTAAGCGTTGTAAAAGTTGGAAAAAGCCAAAACAACATTGCATACCATTACGACGCTTACAACCTCAATGCACCTACCTTAACGATTGCTTGATTTTATTTAAAATAAGGGTCAACCCATTGGTTTTTATTTCGAAGGCTGTTGCAAGCAACATACCCAGCTTCCCCGGCGGCAGTCCCCTGCTATGCAGCCATTCGAGATAATAGACCGGCAGGTCGCAAATAGGCGTACCTTTATATTTCCCGTAGGGCATTTTGGTTTGCACCACTTCAATCAATATCTTCGAATCAGGTTTGATATTTTCCACGAAGTAAAGATAGAAGCAATTTATTTAGATGCGCAACAATCAAACAGTAAACAACAATTGATGTTATTATATTAAATGAAAATCTAAACATGAAAAAGCAATTTGAAACAACGCTTACCGGCCCTGAATCGCCGATTGACGGGATAGCAAGCCAGTTGAATAACGATGGCAGCGCCTGGGAATTTAAATCGATTGACGGGAGCCTGCACCTGGTTATCGCTAAAGACGAGGAGGGCGACTGGCAGCGGATTGACGGTACCGACCCCTATTTAACTTCGTGGATAGACGAACTGGCTGAAAAAATTGCCGGGTAAATAATAAACTAAAATGAACTAATGATGGAAAAACGCGAAATAGGCAGTTCCGGAATAAAAATATCACCATTTGCATTGGGTGGCAATGTGTTTGGTTGGACGATAGACGAAAAACAATCATTTACCATTCTTGATGGTTTTGTTGATGCAGGTTTGGATCTGATTGACACTGCTGACGTTTATTCAACCTGGGGCGCGGGCAATAAAGGAGGGGAATCGGAAACCATTATCGGCAACTGGCTAAAAAAATCCGGAAAAAGGGATAAAGTGATCATCGCTACAAAAGTAGGGAAACCAATGGGCGGAGATAAAAAAGGATTATCGCGCAAATACACTACCGAAGCAGTTGAAGCATCTTTAAAAAGGCTGCAGACCGATAATATCGACCTGTATCAATCCCATGAAGATGACCCGCATACCCCGCTTTTAGAAACATTGGAAACCTTTAACGACTTGATTAAACAGGGAAAAGTTAAGGCCATTGGCGCATCAAATATTTCGGGAGAAAGGCTAAAAGAAGCCCTGCTGGTAAGTAAAGATAATAACCTTGCCGCTTACCAGTGCCTGCAACCAGAGTATAATTTGTATGCAAGAGATGGTTATGAAAAAGAATTTGAGCCCGTTTGCCGGGAAAGAAACATCGGTGTGATCAGTTACTACTCGCTTGCGAGTGGTTTTTTAACGGGCAAATACAGGTCAGAAAACGACCTTTCGCAAAGCAGCCGCGGCGCCGGGGTAAAAAAGATGCTTAATCCGCACGGATATAAAATTTTGGCTGCTCTGGATAAAATTGCGGCTGGTGCGGACGCCAGTCAGGCTGCCGTTGCCCTCGCCTGGATTATGGCCCGGCCCGGCATTACTGCACCCATCGCCAGTGCCACTACCCTAAAACAATTGAATGAGCTGATAAAATCAACTGAACTTACTTTAAGCAGCGATGCAATTGACCTGCTAAATAACGCAAGTAAGTATTGATTTTGTCTGAAACAGGATTAAACTGATTTCTGGATTTAACTGATTGAGGCGGGCAGTGCATTTTCAGCTCTGCATCGTGGTCATCCTAAAATCCGTTTAATCCCGGTTCAGACTTACAAAAAAGGCTGCCTTGCGGCAGCCCCTTTCATTATATGAACTATTTGACAATCCTTTTTTAAATTTTCCTGTTCTGTTGTCGGCATCCCCGTTTTAACGATTGTTCTGACCGTAACGTGCATCTCCACCCCTGTTATCATTCCCACGGCTCCGGTCATTCTGATGATTATCGGTCCACCGGCCCCTATTGTTAAAACCCTGGTTATTGTCCCTGTTTTGTTGTACAGGTTGCCTGTTAAACCCCTGCGCCCTGTTGTCAAAACCCTGGTTATTATCTCTCCTTTGTTGCACAGGTTGATTGTAAGCACTCTGGTTTCTGTCGAAGTGACCGTCGCCAGCCCGGTTATATTGAACGGGTTGATTATATCTGTTATGATCTCTGTCAAAATTCCGATAGCCGTCTCCGTTGCCCCTGTTGGCATATCCCCCTTCAAAATGATCGCCATCACGCTGTGCCCATCCCTCAAAACGGTTACCTTCATACCTTGATCTGTAAACATCGTCATGCATGTATGGCCGGTAGGCCCTTACTTCATACCTGCGGGCGTTGCTCCAATCATAGTCGCGGTATGCACCGGGCAGATATTCGGCTGTTACCCATTCGTTGCCATCAAAATAAACATAATCCTGGTCGGTAACATTGTAGTACACCCCTAAATCGGGCAAATAATAATAGTCGTCGCCGTCGCCATAGTCCGGAGATTGAACTGTTGGAGGATAAGTGGCATATATGGCCCGCTGGGGAGCAAAACCAATACCTACATGAATCCCGATTTGCGCATTTGCAGTGTTTATCATAAAACCGCTTATTGCTATTGCTGATAATAATGCTAACTTTTTCATCTTACTTGATTTTTTTTAATGGTGATGAAGCGATCATTAACGTTGTTTGATTTTTTGTAGTTAATGATGGTTTCATTTTCTTTATTGTTTAGTTGTGATGAAACATCTCGTAGATTTATTGTTTTGTTTGTTAATTCTACTTACGTTTCTTCCTGCCAAATTTTATACATCTATGACGATGAAAAATGATAATAGTTTAATATATCTCGCCAATATTTTATATAGTTAATATTTAACAAAATTATATTCCGTTAAATGTCATATATACAGAATATATCTAAAAAAACTACAACCACTTATCGGGTTATATCTTGCTTATTATTAATACTTTGCAACGCTTCCCCTTAAATGAACCGCCGATCGACGCAAAAAAATCACATATAATTGTCAGTTTTACGGTAGAGACAACCTCTGTAACCATTTTAGTACAAAACATTTTAGTTGGATAATACACTTTAAATTAACTTTGGTTACCAAATAACAATTAACTTATGAAAATGAAAAAAATGATGTTCCTGCTATTGCCCGTATTCGCAGTGGTGGGATTGATACTTTTTAACGCTTGCAAAGACGCGCCTGCTACCGGTTCGGGCACAGCTGCCAGCGCAGGCTTAACCATTCCTGAAGGGTTTAGCGCGGTGGCAATTGCCGAAAACACAGGTAGCCCAAGACATATGGTGGTTACGCCGGAGAACGACCTTTATGTACACCTGGCCAATAACAGGAAAGGAAAAAGCATATTGGTATACCATATCGATGGTGACAAGGCTACATTAAAGTCGACCTTTGGCAATTTTGGTGGCACCGGTATCGCTATAAAAGATGGGTATTTATATGCCTCTAACAATACTGATGTATTTCGTTTTAAATTAAATGATAAAAATGAGGTGGCTCCCCAGGCGCAGCCGGAACGAATAGTTACCGGATTAATTGGGAGAAGGATGCACGAACCGAAAGCCATTTGCCTGGATAATGATGGCAATATTTACGTAAATATTGGCGCTTACTCAAATATATGCAGCGACTATGATCCTAAGGCAACCGGCTGTCCAATATTGGACTCGGCCGCCGGAATCTGGCAATTTAAGGCCAATAAGCCCGACCAGCACTACGGTGATGGCGTTCATTATGCCTGGGGATTAAGGAATGTAGTCGGCATTTCATGGAACCAGCAGGATAACCAGCTGTTTGTAATGCAGCACGGGCGCGATGCACTGCACGACCTCTATCCCAATCTATATTCTGAAAAACAATCGGCGGAGCTACCGTCTGAATGTATGTTTGCTATAAAAAAAGGCGACAATGCAGGATGGCCGTATGTTTATTACGACTGGATGCAAAACAAAAACATGCTCGGCCCCGAATATGGCGGCGATGGCAAAAAGGCTGCGGATCCAAAATACATCAACCCGGTAGCTGCCTATCCGGGTCACTATGCCCCGGACGGATTGCTTTTCTACACGGGTAATCAATTTCCTGAAAAATACAAAAACGGAGCTTTCATCGCGTTCCATGGCTCGTGGAACAGGGCGCCGCTACCTCAGGCTGGGTATTGTGTGGTGTTTCAGCCATTTAAAGATGGCAAGCCCGATGGCAAATGGGAAGTTTTTGCCGATGGATTTGCAGGGGCCAATAAATCGCCCGGTGGCGCGGCACATCGCCCATGTGGCCTGGCTCAGGGCCCTGATGGATCTCTTTATGTGAGCGACGATCAGCATGGTACTATTTATAAAATCACTTACAAGAAATAATGAAGATCAAACTTTTAGCAATAATATTAGTTTCGACCTTGCTTTTTAACGGTTTACAGGCGCAGGTCACACATAAAAAAAAGACGGTACACCATTCAGGTACAGCTGTATCAATGGCAAGAGGCAAGGTAGTTTACGGAAAGATTTGCGTAGCTTGCCACATGGCCGATGGTAATGGCGTACCGATGATGAATCCCCCGCTCATCAATACAACTTACGTGCTGGGCGATAAAACCAAGCTGATCACCATCGTTTTAAACGGATTTAAGGAAGAAGTAGAGATCAACGGCCAAACTTATTCGAATATAATGACCCCGCATAAAGATTTGACTGACCAGCAAATCGCAGATGTATTAACTTTTGTGCGCCGTAGCTTTGGAAATAAGGCCAGTTCGGTGAAAACATCAGAAGTAAAAAAGGTCCGGGCGACTATTAAATGATTTTTATAATGATGACACCGATTCTTGTTTAAAATCGGTGTCATCATAAACCTATCGGTGAAATCATAATCACCCAAACCAGTCAAACAGATCGTTCTGCTTTAAGGCTGATTTTTGTTGGGCATCAAGGTTTTTCATTACCAGCCCCTCTCCCATCAAAATTAGCCGGGTGCCATAGGTGTAGGCGTCTTTTAAATTATGGGTGATAAGGATAGCAGTGAGGCGATAATCTTTGATTAACTCTTCAGCGGTTTTCATCACGACTTGGGCAGAACGGGGGTCGAGCGCGGCAGTAGGTTCGTCCAAAAGCAAAACTTTACAACTGTCCATTACACTCATCAATAAGGTCAACGCCTGGCGTTGACCGCCGGATAAGGTGCCCATAGGCTGTTCTATTTTATTTTCGAGGCCGAGGCCAAGCGTTGAGATTTTCTCCTTCACCTGGTTTTTGAAGGTATCGTTAATGCCGATGGTCAACCCTTTTGGCCGCGTACGTATGGCTGCCAGTCTGAAATTATCAATAATACTCAAATCTGATGCTGTACCGCTCATGGGGTTTTGAAAAACCCGGGCAATCCATTCGCTGCGCCTGTAATCGGGCATTTTCGTCACATCCGCCCCATCAATAATAATACTTCCAGTGTTTGGGAATACACTTCCTGCAACCATATCAAGTAAAGTAGTCTTTCCGGAACCGTTTGAACCAACAATCACCACAAATTCACCCGATTTGATATGCAAGTCGATGCCATTAACGGCATTTACCTGATTTGACCTTCCGGTATTGAATGTTTTGTGTATGTTGTCGATGTCGATCATGTCTTGATTTCGGAATTCGGAATTTCGATTTTTCGCTATTGTTGATTTTTTTTAGGTGCTCAAGAGGGCGTCGCCGTTTCTGATTTATTTTGCGGTTCTAAAATTAATTCTTGGCAAACTCACTATTAGCAACACAAAAACTGCCGTTACAACTTTCAGAAAAATAGGATCAACCCCGATATCAAGCGTTATGGCAAGCACAAATTGAAATATAATAGCACCTGTTAACACTAAAACTAAGCTTAGCCAAACGGAGGTGATGCGCAGCCAGTTGATCATCGTTTCGGCGATGATCACGGAGCCTAATCCTATGATCACAATTCCTATCCCCATGCTGATGTCAGTATATCCCTGCAACTGGCTGATGAGGTAGCCGCTTAGCGCCGTTAAAGCATTCGCCAGGGCCAGGCCGGTAATCTTCATCCTGTCGGTATTTACGCCAAGCGAGCGGATCATCGATTCGCTGTTCCCGGTTGCCCGCATGGCAAGCCCAAAATCCGTTTTAAGCAGGTAACCTATGATTAATGTGATAAGGGCAACAAAGCACAACAAAATCCAAAAAGAATTGTGATTTGCGTCGGCACTTATATTGATCAGGGTAAACAAAGACGGTACGTTGATCAATGGGAGGTTTGACCGCCCCATCAACCGCAAATTAACTGAATAAAGAGCCGTCATCACCAAAATACCAGCCAGCAGCGCATTGATCTTTAATTTAGTATGGATAATACCTGTTATAGCACCGGCAATTCCGCCTGCGATGATCACCACTGGCAAAATAATATACGTTGGCTGATGATGGGTAAGCAACACAGCCGTTACCACGGCACCCAGGGTATAACTGCCATCGGTAGTAATGTCCGGGATGTTAAATATTTTCATGGAGATATAGATCCCCAGCGCAATGCCAGAAAAACACAAGCCCTGCAATAATGCGGTGAGGTAAAAATCCATTATTTAACAGCTTCGAAATTTGGAGGAACAGTGATATTATATTTTTTAGCGGCAGCAGGGTTATAAACCCTTTTGCGCACCTTTACCATTTCGGGTTGCAACCCCGCTGTTGAATGTGTTTTTAAGAATTGTGCCGCCTGCTCACCTGCCTGGTAGCCCCATTGGTAAATATCAGCGCCGAAAGCAGCAACGGCGCCACGCTGCACCAAACCCGCTTCGCTGGTAAAAATAGGCACATTTTTTTGGTTGCAGCTCTTCAGTATAGTTTCAAAAGCGCTGAATACAGTATTATCGGGGTTAGCAAAAAAGGCATCGATGTTTTTATTTAGCAGAGCCTGTGTCACCAGTTGCGCATCAGCCGAAGAATTTAAAGGCAAAGCAATTAAGGTAATATTCATTTTATCCGCCAGGGACTGTATCCTGTTTTTGGCGTCAACCGATTGCGGCTCCGACTGGTTGTAAATCATACCAACCACCAGTTTACCGGCCTTCGGCTTTAAGAACCTGGGGATATTTGAAAAAGAAGTATCAATATAATTCAAATCCTCCACCGCACCAAATAGATTAGCAGGGGCTTTGCCGTCTGCACCTTCCAGTTTCATCAATTTTACAATAGGCGAAACCATCATAAATATGGGGATGGTTTTGGTTTTCTGCGCAGCAGTGATGGACGACAAAGTGGTACAAGTGGCCATCAGGTCAACTTTTTCGGAAACAAACTGGTTAACGATCTGTGTCAGTGTCGGGATGCTTCCCTGCGCATTGCTGTATTCTATTTTGATATTTTTCTGATCTTCGCTAAAGCCATTTTTCTTCAATGCATCCACAAAACCGGTACGCGCTGGCGCGATGGAAGCATCTTCAAAAGCATCCACAAAGCCAACAACAGGAACAGTTTTTTTATCGCCTGAATGGCATGCGCTAATAATGGCAGTAAGAAAAATAAGGGAAACGTATTTCAATGGCTTCATGGTACTAAGTTATATAAATCAGCTGAAATGCTAAAAGCTAAAAGGCGAAAGCAGAAAGCTTTTTGCTTTTAGCCTTATGCTTTTAGCTTTTTTAAGTATTTTTACGCCTGCATGACTCCTATCATTTCAAAATTGCCCCAAACGGGAACAACCATCTTTACCTTAATGTCGGCTTTGGCAAATGAAGTTGGCGCTATAAATTTATCACAGGGTTTTCCGGATTTTGATACTTCTCCTGAATTGATCAAACTGGTGGATACCGCCATGAAGCAGGGACATAACCAATACGCCCCTATGCCGGGTGTGCAGGCCCTGCGCGAACGCATAGCCGAAAAAACCGAAAAACTTTACGGCGCCGTATACAACCCGGATACTGAGATTACCATAACCGCAGGCGGCACGCAAGCTATTTTTACGGCAATTACTGCAGTGATTAACCCCAACGATGAGGTGATCATCTTCGAGCCGGCCTTTGATTGTTATGCGCCGGCTATAAAACTGATGGGCGGCATCGTGAAATCACTGGAGTTAGAGCCGCCTGATTACCGCATCCCCTGGGATATGGTAAAACGGCTCATCAATCATAAAACCAGGATGATCATCCTGAATACACCACATAACCCAACTGCAACCATCCTGAAGAAAGAGGATATTGATGAATTAAGCGCCCTGGTAAAAAATCAGGATATTTTAATCCTGAGCGATGAGGTGTATGAACATCTGATATACGACGGCGAAACACATCACAGCATGGCCCGCTACCCTGAGTTGCAGCAACGCAGTTTTATAGTTGCTTCTTTTGGTAAGCCATTCCACGCCACCGGCTGGAAAGTTGGCTATTGCATGGCGCCGGCTTTTCTGATGAGCGAGTTCAGAAAAGTACACCAGTTTTTGGTTTTTAGCGTAAACGCGCCGATACAATATGCCATTTCAGAATATCTGAAAGATGAAAATACTTATTTAAGTCTCCCGGAATTTTTTGAAAAAAAACGCGATTATTTCAGGAAAGGATTGGAGCAAACGAAGTTTAAACTATTGCCGTGTTCGGGCTCCTATTTTCAATCCGTAACTTTCGAAAACATCACAGATGAGAAGGATAGCGGCTTTTCGCTTCGTTTAACAAGGGAATTTGGCGTGGCAGCTATACCCACTTCGGCGTTCTATACCAAGGGCACCGATCATCATGTTTTACGTTTTTGTTTCGCCAAAAGACAAGAAACGCTTGATAAAGCCGTTGAAAGATTGTTGAAAGTATAGTTCATGGTTGATAGTTCATAGTTCATGGCCTTTTTGGTTGTGCGGTGAATTTCATTATATAAAGTCGAAAATATTGAACATTTGAAGCTTCCATGAACTATTATCTATTAACTATGAACCAAACGAACGAATGGAAAATTTAAAAGTAACCACCTTCCAGGGATATCTTTACTGGGAAAACATCGATAAAAACCTGCAGAATATTACTACACGTTTATCCAATATCCGCGAAAAAACCAACCTGATTATTTTACCGGAAATGTTCAGCACGGGATTTTCAATGGAAGCTGAAAAACTGGCCGAAGCCATGGGCGGTAAAACCATGAAGTGGATGTTTAAAATCGCAAAAGAATTTGATTGTGTTTTAACCGGCACCATCATTATAAAAGAAAACGAAAAATACTATAACCGCCTTATCTGGATGCGGCCCGACGGCACTTATGAATATTATGATAAGCGTCACCTGTTTGCCATGGGGAAAGAGCATATGACCTATACCCCCGGCAATAAAAGGCTTATTGTTGAATTAAAAGGGTGGAATATCTGCCCAATGATTTGTTACGACCTCCGTTTCCCGGTTTGGTTAAGAAATGCGCACGCTGAGTATGATCTGCTGATCGTTACCGCTAACTGGCCCGAAAAAAGGATCGCTCACTGGCGCACGTTGATCAACGCCAGGGCGATTGAGAACCAGGCCTATGTGATTGGGGTAAACCGGGTTGGACATGATGGCAATGAAGTTTATCATTCCGGCGATTCTACCTGTATCGACCCAACCGGCAACGTAATTTATTATAAACGCGACGAAGAAGACCTTTATACGTTCACCATCAACGCGGATGAAGTAACAAAAACCAGGCGCGCGCTGCCGTTTTTGAAAGATGAGGATGACTTCAAGATTATTGTCTGAAACTGTCTGAACTCGAATTTATAGAATTAAGGAATTATTAGAATTAAAAAAGATTCTATCCTTAAATTCTGTATAATTCGATAAATTCGAGTTCAGACCTTATTTTTACCCTTAATTATTTAACCGATCTCAATGAAGCTTATCATCCGGGGTGTTGTTACAACTGCTTTTATTCTATTTTTTGCATTATCGTCATCAGCTCAAAGAAAAAAAGATTACACGCAATTTGTTAACCCTTTTATCGGCACAGGCGGTCACGGGCATACTTACCCTGGTGCGACTGTACCGTTTGGAATGGTTCAGCTAAGTCCTGATACCCGATTGGATGGCTGGGATGGCTGCTCTGGCTATTATTACACTGATACCCTGGTTTACGGCTTCTCGCACACCCATTTAAGCGGAACCGGTATAGAAGATTACTGTGATGTGTTATTTATGCCGACTACCGGCGAGCCAAAATTAAAAAACACGGAATATATTTCAGGATTTAAAAAGAAAAACGAAATAGCTACTCCGGGTTACTATAAAACACACCTTGACAAATATAATATTGATGCGGAGCTTACCGCAAGTACCCGCGTTGGCGTTCACCGTTATTCTTTCCCAAAAACAAGCGAAGCCAATATCATCATCGACCTCCTACACCGCGACCTGGTGCTGGATTCCTGGATCGAAGTGGTAAATGATCATGAGATCCGAGGTTTCAGGGAATCAAAGTCATGGGCGGCGGATCAGTCGGTTTATTTTTATGCGAAATTTTCAAAACCGTTCAAGACCTATGGGATTGCCCTGAATGATACCCTGCAACCAGGCAAAAGCAAATTGCAGGGTAAGAACGTTAAAATGTATATCCGGTTTAATGACCCCAGGGAAGTAGTTGCAAAAGTTGGTATTTCATCGGTGAGTACCGATGGCGCTTTGAGAAACCTGGATGCCGAAGTGCCCGACTTCGACTTTAAAAAAGTTGAAAAAACAGCCAAAACACTTTGGGAGCAAGAATTGGGCAAAATTGAGGTGGAAGGTGGCGGCCCCAGCGCCTCCGACCAGCGCGAAGGCCAAAACATGAACCCGCCTACCGGGTACAATACACAAACGGGCTATTATCATCCCCCTAAACAAAAAAAAGAACAGATTATTGACTATGCAAAGAAAAAGCAGACCATTTTTTACACGGCCTTATACCACGCGATGCTGGCTCCCAATGTTTACAGCGATGTGGACGGCCAGTACCGCGGGATGGATCAAAAAGTGCATATGGCCAATGACTTTAATTACTATACCGTATTCTCTTTATGGGATACTTACCGGGCAGAGGATCCTTTGCTTAACCTGATAGACCGCAAACGAACGCTGGATTTTATAAAGTCATTTTTAGCGATGTATGAGCAGGGTGGTTTGCTGCCCATATGGCCGCTGGCATCCAACGAAACTTTTTGTATGGTGGGCAACCATTCTATACCCGTTATTGTTGATGCCTACGCCAAAGGAATCCGTGATTTTGATGCCGGAGAAGCCTTTACCGCGATGAAAGCCGCCGTAAACCGCAACCAATTTGGTTTGGATTCGTACCGGAAGAATGGTGTTGTTTTGGCAGATGATGAACCAGAATCAGTCTCAAAAACATTGGAATATGCGATAGACGACTGGTGCATTGCCCAAATGGCTAAAATGCTGAACAAACAGGATGACTATAAGGCATTTATCCAACGCGCGCAATACTGGAAAAACAATTATAACAACCAGAATGGTTTTATGCAGGCCCGTACAAATGGGGGCTGGTACACACCGTTTGAACCTACCGACATCAATAATAATTATACCGAAGGAAACTCGTGGCAGTATTCATTTTTAGCGCCGCAGGATGTGGAGACATTGGCAGACAGGATGGGCGGAAAGGCCGCTTTTGAAGCCAAACTGGATGAGCTGTTTACCACAGATTCAAAACTTACCGGCCGGCAGCAGGATGATGTTTCGGGATTGATCGGGCAGTATGCTCATGGAAATGAGCCAAGCCACCATATGGCCTACCTGTACAACTTCACCAACTCGCCCGAGAAAACCCAGTATTATATAGATAAGATCTTAAGGGAAGAATACAGCGATAAGCCTGACGGTCTTTCAGGTAACGAAGATTGCGGGCAGATGTCCGCCTGGTATGTTATCAGTTCGCTGGGGATCTATAATATTGCCCCGGGCCAGCAACAATTTCAAATTGGTATGCCACAGTTTGATAAAGCTGTGATCAATCTGGAGAATGGCAAAAAATTCACTATCCTTAATTCAGGGGCAAATATCAGCAGTAGTAACATTTATTTGCAGGGGATGAACCTGAATAAAAGATTGTACAATAAAATACACCTTGATTATGCGGATATTGCCAACGGCGGTACTTTTGAGGTGTTTACCGGCAGGCTACCCAATAAATTATTTGTGCAGGACCTTGAAAAACCAACTTCGAGGATCACAGATGAACTCATTATACCCAACCCCTACATTATCGCCCCGGCCAAAGCATTTAAAGAACCTTTTGATATCCAAATAAAATGTGCCGATACTGCGGCAAAAATTTATTACACGCTGGACGGCACCGTGCCATCGGCAAGTTCAACACTGTATTCGTCGCCGATCCATATTTCAACCAATACCACAATAAAAGCTATTGCCATTGAAAATGGGAAAAACAGTTTTGTAGATGAAGGCACTTTTTTTAAAATCAGGAGCGACATAAAGTTAACGCTGGTAAATAAATACCTGGCAAACTATGCCGACGAAGGCGATAATGCGCTAATTAACGGCATCCGGGGTAAAGCCAACTGGCGACTGGGCAACTGGCAGGGCTACCAGGGCAACCACCTGGTTGCTATTGTAGATATGGGGCAAGTGAAGCCAATTAAACGGGTTAGTTTGGGTACCTTACAGGATACCCGCTCATGGATTGTTTTTCCGCCAGCAGTTGAATATTGGGTTTCGGATGACGGGGTTAATTATAAGCTGGCGGCCACTATAAACACCAAAGTGGATATAACAGACCTTAATGTGCAAACCCAGGAATTTACGGCGCCGTTAAACGTAAATGCCCGTTATATTAAATTGGTAGCCAAACAATATGGCCCTTTACCCGCCTGGCACGAAAGCAAGGGTGAGCCTTCGTACATTTTTGCCGACGAAATTACGGTTGAATAGTTTGAGAAGTTGTAAAGTTGATTTTGGTTGAAAGGTTGGAAGGTTGAAAAGTTGTAATGTTAGGTTTTTACGCTGCTTTTTTGAATAAATACTGCGTTGCTATTGATAAAATCGCCGGTTATTTCGATAATAATGCCAGTTAGTCAAAAATAACCAGGCAGTAACTAACTGAAAAACAACCTTACAACATTAAAACCTTGCAACATTACAACGCCGAAGGCTTTTTTAACAATTTATTAACCAAAAACAAACCTTTTTCTATCTTTGCGCCGGGGTAAGTCTTTTACGGCCAGCTCCTCTTGAACTCCCCCAGGGTGGGAACGCAGCAAGGGTAGAGAGTTGAGCGGCGCGATAAAAGTAGCTTACCCTTTTTTTGTTTTCTTTTTTTTACCCTGAGACATTTGAGCAATAAAACATCAACCCAATTGATTTTTTACGTCTTTATCCTTTTATTTAAATTTCCATCTTACGCTAAACACCCTTTATAGCTGTTTAACAGAATGAATTTTGAGTTAAATAATTCCTTTATTTAGATGGGAACCCGTTTTTATATTTATATTTAAACCATAATCCCTAAGCTATTTATGATAAAGAATCTTCTTTTCTTTTTGCTGGTTTTTTTATTTCTAATTGCTTGTAATCAAGGTTCAAAAAATAAAACCACAACAACCACGCGGTTTAATTCTAAAAAAAACAACCAACCTTATAATAACCCCCTATTCAAGGAATACAGTTCATTTCTTTCTAAACTCGACACGTCCAACATAGAAAACTCAACCATCGCGGTGAAAAAATTTGTTGAGCTTTTTAAGAATCAAAAACAAAACGTCTGCGATACTGCATTTATGCTTTTTGACAGCTATTACGGAAAACTATCGAATACCATTGAAGACTTGCCCTTGAGAGATACGTCCATTAAATATGATTCATTATTGACAGATTCAAATTCAAAAAACATATCAAACCTTTCCGTAAAATTACAATTGATTGCCAGAAAACTTAAGGAAAATGGGGTTATGGTTTATATGAGTGAAGGAGATGTATACATTGGACAAGACCTTGATTTTGTAGCCAGATGGTTTTATGGTCATGTTTCGCCAGCAATGAAAGAATATTTGGCTCAACTAAATATTGAGAGTAAACAAAGGCTCACTGATGACGCTGCCTTGACTATCGGTCCAGATCAATTGGCAGAAAGAACAATTTGGTGGGAAAGGTTTTCTTCTGAAAACCCAAATATCATTATTTCTGCATCATGCAAGAACAATTGGATCGGCTATTTATCGATACTATTTGAAGGCATGGATAATTCCCCCATATTAGATTACGGGTCTCAAAATATAAACCCGTATTTTAAAACAGCATATAGCTATTTGCAAAAGAATTTCCCCGATAGCAAAACGAATAAACTAATCAATCCATATTTCAATTCGTTAGCAAGAAAAGACACGGTTAATGCTAAGAAACTTATTTCAAAATACCGAAGAGAAGGGTTTATTCAAGATTGATCGCTATATTACACATCAAACTTTTCCAGCTGTTTCAATAATGTTTCAAAGTCCTTTGGATAAGGCGCATGAATCGTTACAGGTTCGCCGTTTAGTAACTTAAAGGTTACTTCGTAGGCATGCAGGGCAAAGCGTTTCATGATGGGCTGTTCCTCCTGGTCTTTGCCCAAATGATATTTACGTTTGATCTTCGACAGGAAAACCGGCTGCCCCTTGTACATTTCGTCCCCTGCAATAGAGGCCCTTTGGGTGGCCAGGTGGATGCGGATCTGGTGCATCCGGCCCGTAACCGGCCGGCATTCCACCAACGTATAGTGTTTAAAGTATTTTAACGATTTAAACCAGGTTTCGGCCCTTTTGCCTTCCTGCCGGCTAATGGTAACATTTCCCTTGCCTACGTTTAATATGGGTAAATCTACCAGCAGGTCCTCAAAAACATGGGTGCCGTCAATAATAGCATGATACACCTTTTTAACCTGTCGCTTTTCAAACTGCATGGATACAAAACGATAGGCTTCCGGATTTTTAGCGATTATAAGCGACCCTGACGTCTCTTTATCCAGCCGGTGACAGATCTGCGCGTCATCTGAGTAAGCTTTGGCCAGCCGCAGCATATTCACTTCTCCGCCTTCGCGTTCGTCCAGCGAACTGATAAACGGCGGTTTGTTCACCACAATAATGTCATCATCTTCAAATAAAATCAGGTCGGCAAATTTTGGAAACTTCATAGCCTGCAAAAATACGGTTATTAATACGGATACAATAACCATTGCTTAACTTTTAGAAACCCCTTAATTAATTGGGGTTCAGATAATTTGTTTTTTTTCTTATCATTCAGGATTTTTTCAGCATAATTGCCAAAAAAATACCCGGTGTGTTCAATAGAAATTCAGGCTCCGGAATGTGCCATATGCAAAGAAATAAGAGGAATTTAAATTGATCGAGCGCGTAATTTTAGTTGATGAGCTGGATAATATGACCGGCACTATGGAAAAAATGGAGGCCCACAGGCTTGGTGTCCTTCACCGGGCATTCTCCATTTTTATCTTTAACAAAAGTGGAGCGCTTTTATTGCAGCAAAGGGCTCATAATAAATACCACTCAGGCGGCAAATGGACCAATACCTGCTGCAGCCATCCACCCCCCGGGGAAAAAACACTTGATGCCGCCCACAGACGGCTATATGAAGAAATGGGCATGGAATGCGAACTGCACTATGCCTTCAATTTTATTTACCGGGCGGGTTTTGAAGACGGCATGTCGGAACATGAACTTGACCACGTATTTTGGGGAGTAAGCGATTGCGCTCCGATACCCGAGCCAAACGAAGTTGCCGCGTTTGAGTTTATAAGCGTGGAAGAACTGGCAGCTGACCTGAAACTAAATCCCGGCCTATATACCGAATGGTTAAAAATTTGTTTTGAAAAGGTTATTGAAATCCACAAACAGATATTTTAAGCACTTTGACTTTCGCATGCCTGTTAAATTCAGACAGTCAGCCGTTTGACGTCTGCTTTTTTCTGTATCACTTCAAAAATGTCATCTGCGTCAGCTTTTGAGCATAACTGTGTACCGGGATTAAGTGTTGCCGCCGAGCCGCATGCTACACCGTACTGAACCGCCTCTTCAATACTTTTGCCCTGATCTAAACTCAGTACAATACCGGCAACGAGGCTATCTCCTGCCCCTACTGTGCTTTTTATATTTAACCCGGGTGGGGTTATTCTCAGCACATCAGTTTTTGTCACCATTAGCGCTCCGAGGGATCCCATTGAAACCACAATTGCCTCACTCCCCCCACTATCAATCAACTCCCTGGCAAAATCAACTGCGTGTTCCGGTTCCAGGGTTTCTTCGCCTACAAGCAGCGCCAGTTCACGAAGGTTTGGCTTTATTAAATATACTCCTTCTTCCAAAGCAAGGCTTAAGGCTTCGCCTGAAGTATCCACGATCAATTTTGCACCTTTTCTTTTTGCAATGCGTGCTATCCTGGCAAAAACATCAGCCGGAACACTTTCAGGCAGGCTCCCGCTAGCAACGATGAATTTTACCCCAGGCACCAGCTCTATTCGCTGCAAAAAGGCTGAAATCTCCTCAACTGTGATCTTGGGCCCGGGCATATCAAAAAGATACTGCACCTGAACCGAACTTTCGAAAACCACCAGGTTTTCCCTTGTTCTACCGCCAATTTCGGTAACCATTGTTCCAACCTGCTCATCAGCAAGCAACCGGCCGATCTCTTTTCCGGCATCGCCGCCGGCAAGGAAACAAGCAACTGCACTGCCGCCAAGTTTTCTGATTGCCCTGGCAACATTAATACCACCGCCGCCGGGTTCGTATATCGGGCTTGTGCATTTTAGTTTTTTTTCCGGGACCAACGCTTCAACTGTCACGCTTTTATCAAGCGCCGGATTAAACGTTATCGTAATAATTGATGGCGTCATATTTTTTTACTAATTACTGTAATATTCAACCAATGCAATATGCTCATAATTATTAAGTGAACCATTGTCAACAAATTCAACTTCACCGCCACTTTCCAATACTTTTTCAATCACCTCGTCAACGGCATCCTTTATGTAAAAAGGCCGGTTTAAACTTATATCCTCCTGGTAGATACTATCGGCAGATAGGCCAAGGTGCGCAGGATACATAAAGTCTTTTTCCACTACCAGTAAGCGATTGTTTTTATGCGCAGCTGCCTGCCAAACCTCTTTCATGCCTGCTGCCAGTTTTTTTTGATCCATGGCCTTTTCCAATTCCCTTAAAACATTGCGTTCCATGATACTTCCCCAATTTGCAGTATACGGTTTCATCAGTTCAAGAATTTCCGGTTCTGTGGAATCTATGAAATTCCCATGTATGAAATGCACTATATTTTTTTCGTTTTTTGTAATTTTTTTAAAATGCCCAAGTGTCCTTTCGGCACCGGCAATAAAAACAGGTAAATGAAATTCCTTCAGGGCATCAGTGAGGCCATGATCAATATGCTGAACATATTTGTTTAATATGTCTTCTTTACGATTATCGGGATCAGAAAAGTTCGAAACCCGTTCGCTTATGTCGTTCTCATAAGCATGTATATTCTCCGGCACGGTAGATTTTATATGAATAAATTCAGTACCGGTAACGCGGAACATTTTTGATGTTTCAGCGCTTAAGATCAGCAGGATATATTTCAGGATTTCCTTCTGATTGTAAACAAGGTCGCGAATTTCAAAAGATTCATCAATGATCAATTTTTCCTTCACCTCAATATCAAGATAAATTACTTTTTCGGTTAATGGTGAAACAAAAATTGCCATGCTTTTTTTACTCATATCATATTGCAAACCGGCAATTAGCTTTTGTAATTTATTAATCACCACATAGGCCTTTTCATCAGGGTAAACTGATAACAGTTGCCGCTTCACCTTCTCAAGCGCAATCTTCAGTTTATGATCCATTTCGCTTTTTAAGGATATTTCTGAGTCGAACGGTAAAATAATGGATACAGCCGGCCTGTATTTTATTGCTTCTATTACCTGATTCTCATCGTTGGTTATTATTGCGTTCATATCCGTTGGTTTTTAGATAATCAAAGGTATTTTCAAATAGTTCCCCAATTCATGACGGGCGTCATTTAATACATTGATGTTGGGCATAAACATGCTGCGGCCTGCAGCATGTTTAATTATTATGTTTTAGCTGGAGAGATATGGTAAATGTGGTACCTACGCCCAGGTGACTCGATACATCAATCGTTCCACCCAATGATTCGACCTGGGTTTTCGTCATATACAAACCTAAACCCCTGCCTTCTTTGCTGAAGTTAAACCGCTTATACAGGCCAAAAAGATCGGTACCGGCTTTATTCAGATCGATCCCGATTCCATAGTCCGTAATAACCAGAAGGAGCCTGTCGTCATATTTTTTTGCTTTAATGATGATACTGGGATGAATATCTCTTTTGCTGTATTTAATAGCATTACTCACCAGATTGAAAATAATGCTGTTCACATAACTTTTAATAGAATTAAAGTACATGGCATTTTCATCAATATAAATTTGTAATGAAGTGCCAGATTCACGTATCTGCACCTCAAGGCTATCCTGTACCGAATTAATTATATCCGGTAAATTTACAAGCTCAATATTTTGATTTTCGGCCCTGCTAACAGATAAAATATTGGTCAGGTCGTTAATAACTTCATCCAGTGACATTGCTGAATCGGTTAAATATTTAATCAGGATTTGGGCATTATCATCATGATTAACACATTCATCCTTAAGAAGATCAATAAGGCTTATAATCTTTGCAATTGGCGCCCTGATATTATGCGATAGAATAAGGCGTTTAAACAATCCATGATTTTTGCAGATATATCGGTCCGTTTCCAATCATGGTTTTGACAAGGTTGTGAAACATATTGTCCAGATACTTAAGCCGGTTAAATCTGTAACAAAACTCATCAATGTACCTTTGCAAGTGTGAACAGTGGTGGTGTATTCCTCTCAGCCATGCCTTGAACATCATTATTTGCCTATGCATTAAGGGATGTCGTTTTCCCTTATCAGATTTTTCTTGTTTCAGATTAGGAAAATCCGCTTTGGAAGG
>JARLHA010000007.1 GCA_031292485.1 Mucilaginibacter sp. | reverse complement strand
TGTTGCTGCGCAGCCTTTTGCTGTTGCGCCGATTGAGTTGCCTTTTGCTGAACCTGTTGCTGCGCAGCCTTTTGCTGTTGCGCCGATTGAGTTGCCCTTTGCTGAACCTGTTGCTGCGCGGCCTTTTGCTGTTGCGCCGATTGAGTTGCCCTTTGCTGAAGCTGTTGCTGCGCGGCCTTTTGCTGTTGCGCCGATTGAGTTGCCTTTTGTTGAAGCTGTTGCTGCGCGGCCTTTTGCTGTTGCGCCGATTGAGTTGCCTTTTGTTGAAGCTGTTGCTGCGCGGCCTTTTGCTGTGCTGCTTGTTCTTGCTGTATGACTTTTTGTTGCTGAGGCTGCTTTGCCTGTTGTGCCTGCTGTGCTGCCCCCTGCCGGGCAGCCTGTCGGGTAGCCTTTGGCTGCTGAGGTTGCTGTGGTTGTTTAAAATTGCCAGGTTGCGCCTGGTGTGTAACAACCGGCTGGCCCGGACGATTAACAGGTTGTGTATTGTTTGGCTTGTTGACTACAGGGTTAACACGCACAACTTTATTATCGGGGGTGGGTGCTTTGGCAACCATAGCAAGTTTTGCTGCATTAGTATGATTAAATGCAGGAGCACCACCCCGGCGCGTGTTTGCAATGGCCTGGTTGGGGTTTTGTTGTTTGTAGGCAATGGCATCAACTACCCTGGTTGGGTGTGCGTCGGGCTTGGCCTGAACGGCTGGCCTGTAAATATTTATGGTGTTATTATGAATATTGTTAACCGTGGTAGTGTTATTAACGTTGGTAATATTATAAACCTTTACGTTTTGGTGTGTCGCCTGCCTGACTTCCTGCGGACGGGGGCCTGAAATATAAGTTTGATTATTATAAACGTAGGTATTATTAATTATAGTTGTATTATGTATAATGGTCACCGATCTTGAAGGTGGGGTATAGTAATTGTCAATATTTGGCCTGTTAATATAAGCCTGGGGTGCACATACCCAATAATTATCGGGTATGTGGTTACCACCTCCGATAACTATACTGATACTTATACCCGGCATTAACGGGGCCCAGCCGTAATATCCGCCGCCGTGGCGCCAGCTAACCCAGGCAGGTGCCCAATGATGACCGGGAATCCATTCCCATCCATAATAGTCATCATAACGCCAACGGCCATAATGAAAAGTAGCCCATCCCCATGGGTAATCTGAAACCCAGGTATTCCCATAATCGGTTAATACCCAGTGCCCGCGTGTAGCGTAGGGCCTAAACCCATCTTCCACATCCGGTACCCAAACATTGCCGTAATCAGGATCATCCACCCAGGTGCCATAAGGCTGTAAGTTATCGTAAAATTCCTGGTCGGAAATATAAGCGCCATCCTGCGCTTTTGTAGTTTTTGGAGCGGCCAGCATCAGCGTGAATGCCAGCAAACCAATGCCCAATAATTTATTTAATGTTTTCATTTTTAGTTGACTATCTTAATTGTCTGTCGAATTTTCGACATATTAAATAGTAAAACGTTTAACATAACAATTGTTTTTATTATTTACGTTTTGTTAAATAAAGTGAGCGTTGCAAGGTCATTCTAAGCTTTAATTTTTACATAATCATTATACAGGTGTTTTTAAATTAAATAGCTTTACAGCATTTTAAATACATTACTTATGGGCACTGTAAATATTCCACGGCTTGATCTGGATTTTTATATTAATGGCGATAAAAATCAACGTAAACAATTCTCGGACGATATAGGAAAAGCATTTAACGAAACGGGTTTTGTTACCATCACTAATCATGGTTTGGATAAAGGGCTGATTGACAAGCTATACGGCGATGTTAAGGAGCTTTTTGCACTCCCTGACGCAATTAAAGCCAAATACGAAATACCTGGCCTTGCCGGCCAGCGCGGGTATACCAGTAAACAAAAAGAAACTGCTAAAGGGTTTACAGCACCCGATCTGAAAGAGTTTTGGCAGATTGGCCAAACGGTTACCGATGATGATGCGCTGAAACGGGAATACCCTGAAAATATAAAGGTGGAGGAAGTGCCGGATTTCAATAACACAACACTTGAGGTTTATAAAAAACTGGAATGGGCAGGCATTCATTTGTTACGGGCGATATCCCTTTATCTCGGGTTGCCCGAGAATTACTTCGATGCCGAGGCACACAACGGAAATTCCATCCTGCGGACGCTTCACTATTTCCCTATTGCAGATCCGGATGCTTTGCCGGAAGATGCGGTTAGGGCAGGCGCCCATGAAGATATTAACCTGATCACCCTGTTGATCGGTGCAAGTGCCGACGGGCTCGAACTGTTAACCCGCGAGAACGAGTGGTTTCCCGTTAAAGCCTACGGCGAAGACCTGGTGGTTAATGTAGGTGATATGCTTCAAAGGCTAACGAATAATAAATTAAAATCAACCACGCACCGGGTGGTTAATCCGCCAGGGGAGTTAATGAAATTTTCGCGTTTTTCGGTGCCGTTTTTTCTTCACCCAAAAGCCGGCATGAACCTCAATTGTTTATCTTCGTGTATTGATGGATCTCATCCAAAGCAATATGATGATATTACAGCCGGCGAATATCTGGATGAACGCCTGAGAGAAATTGGACTGAAGAAATAATCAAAGTCTGAAAGTCGGGAAAGTCCGAAAGTAGGGAAGAAGCAGATGGGCTGCTGTTTTTTTTCTTTTTCTTTCGGACTTTCGGACTTTCCCAACTTTCGGACTAAAAACGTAAGTTTGCGCACATGAATCAAGACTTGTTTGTTTATAACACATTAACACGCAAAAAGGAAAAATTTATACCGCTTAACCCACCGCACGTGGGCATTTACGTGTGCGGCCCAACGGTTTACAGTGATGCGCACCTGGGTAATAGCCGTACTTATATATCATTCGATCTTATTTTCAGGTACCTTACCCATTTGGGCTATAAGGTGCGGTACGTGCGAAATATTACCGATGCCGGGCACCTTGAAGGGGATGCCGGTGATGAAGGCGAAGACAAAATATCAAAAAAAGCGAAGCTGGCTCAATTGGAACCCATGGAGATTGTGCAAAAGTATACGGTTGGGTTTCATGATGTGATGAAAGCCTTCAATATATTGCCGCCCAGCATCGAACCAACTGCTACGGGCCATATTATTGAGCAGATTGAGCTGGTAAAAGTTATCCTGGCCAAAGGTTATGCTTATGAGGTGGATGGTTCAGTTTATTTCGACGTTGAAAAATATAATCAAACCAAAGATTACGGCGTTTTAAGTGGCAGGAACCTGGAAGACATGATGAACAATACCCGCACCTTGGGCGGCCAGGACGAAAAACGCGGTAAACTTGATTTTGCCTTGTGGATAAAAGCCAAACCTGAGCATTTAATGAAATGGCCTTCGCCATGGGGTGTAGGTTTCCCGGGGTGGCATTTGGAATGTTCGGCCATGAGTAATAAATACCTTGGGGAGCATTTTGATATTCACGGAGGGGGGATCGACCTGGTGCCGACCCACCATACCAATGAGATAGCCCAGAATATGGCCGCCTGTGGTAAAAACCCGGCAACCTACTGGATCCACACGAATATGCTGACCGTAAATGGTCAAAAAATGTCTAAATCATTAGGTAACAGTTTTTTACCTTATGAGCTTTTTAGCGGCGACAACGCCATTTTAAATAAGGGCTATAGCCCCATGACGGTAAGGTTTTTTATGCTCCAGGCTAATTACCGCAGCACGCTTGATTTTGGAAATGAAGCGATGGAAGCCTCCGAAAAAGGCTTTAAAAGGCTCATGAATGCATTAACTTTGATGGACGGTCTCAAGGTGTCTGCTACAACTGAAGTTGATATCCAGCCTTTGACAGATCGCTGTTATGCTGCCATGAACGATGATTTTAACAGCCCCGTACTCATTGCCGAGCTTTTTGAGGCAAGCCGTATCATTAATTCGGTGCATGACGGAAAAATGAAAATAGATGCATTAAATCTCGCGCTTTTAAAAAACACGATGACCATTTTTGTGTTTGACATCCTGGGGTTGAAAAATGAACAGGCCGCCAATGACGACCTGCCGAAAGTTTTAGATTTTATTGTAAATTTAAGGAACGAAGCAAAAATCAATCATGATTACGCCGCATCCGACAAAATAAGAAAGGGCTTGCAGGAAATAGGTTTTCAATTGAAAGATAACAAGGATGGTACAAACTGGAGTAAAATTTAATTGAAAACTATACGTTACGGTATTTGATTAAATAGTACTGAGCCGGATTGTTTTCTGAGTGTTAAAAAACAACAAATTACTTCAATGATCACTATTCTGTAAGGCTTCGTCCATTAAATGTTTTAAATTAGCGCACTTCTGTAAAAAAAAAGATGAAAAAAATACTATTCTCCGCCTTTATATTATTCAGCACTATAGGTTGGGCGGAGGCCCAGGCCCCTGCTGCCGATGTAAACAAAGTTGTAAACGCAGATAAGGATTTTGACAAATTAATTGAACGAAAAGGAATAAAAGAGGGTTTTTTAGCGGTTGCGGATCCTGAGGGTATCGTTTTTAAACCTAATGTGGTTAACATTACCGAGTTTTATAATAATATTGATAAACAAGCCGGTACTTTAAAGCAACGCGCCAACTTTGGCCGCATATCAGCGAATGGCGATCTTGCTTTTACTGCAGGCCCGTATGTTTATCAAAACGGAACAGATGACACCGATAAGGTGTTTGGCGACTATGTTTCTATCTGGAGGGCTGAGGGCGACAATAATTTAAAGCTGCTGATCAATCTGGGTATTCAGCATCCTGAGCCTGAGCAGGATCCCGTCTCAGACTTTAAAAACCCCGATTCAGCCAGGCAGGTGGCCCCAAGTAAAGACCCTTTTGCCGGTAAAAAGATAATCCTTGCTACTGATAATGTATTTAATCATTCATTGTCAATTTCAACCCTGGCCAGTTATAAAGAGTTTTTGAGCCCCGAGGGGAGATATTATTTCCCTGGTTTTGAGCCAATGACCGGACAGGATAAGGTGATGAAGTTTATTGATAATGAAGCCATATCCATAACCGCGCAAACTACAAATGGCGGACGGTCCACAAGCAATGATTTGGCCTATACTTATGGCAAGGCACGCATAAAGAAAGGGGACATTGTAAGTAATTACAACTATGTGCGTATTTGGGAGCAGGATGCCGATCATAAATGGGACATTGTACTGGAAGTGTTTTCAGCAGTTGAAAATGAATAAAAGTTAACCGAAGAAAATCAGCATAAAAACTAAGGCTGCGATTTTACAGAATTGCGGCTTTTTTTTATGACGAAAGAGGATAAATTGCCCCTATTTTAGGGTGATTTGGTTTTTAACCGCACAGTTTGTTAATAACTTTAAATTATGTTTATAAACAACCTGAACCCTATTTGATTTCAGCCGTACAAAGTATTAGCCAAGCCGATATTAATATGGGAGATTTAAATCAGTTCAAAAGGTCGAAAGAAAGGATCGCAGAGGTACTGTCACATCTGATGCATAAAAACATCAAAGATGAGAAGACCAGTATGTTTATCGCAAATCTCCAGAATTCAATCAACAAGCTGGAAAGTAAAATGGAGGAATATAAACGGCAGAAAGCCAGTTAAAAACTTCAACAGTCATTTGCTCACTAATTTATTGCAACAAGTGCCGTTGTTCCCATCAACTTGCCATTTTTATTATAACTTTCGGATTTTATAAAACGGCCAAGCCTCGGTGAAAACCATTCGATTGACTGCATAGTTACAGGGATGCCAATACCCATCATTTTGGTTTCCATGCGAGCGTCGTAAGTGATCTTAAAACATTCAAAATCTCCCGCGGGTGTGCTGATAGTTTCTTTTAGTACGACGTTTCTATTGGTAATATCCATATGGGTTTCGCCAAACTTTTCGCCGTTATTTAAAATAGTGATCACCATTGAACCATCTTCAAGTTTTTCGCCAGTATTTAAAGTAAGGGGATAGCTCAGATACTTGCCGTCTGCTTGCATTTGCATATTGCTCATTTGCTTATTACCATTTGCCGGCATAAATGACCGCATATCAATATTGATGGACGAGCCGTTGCAGGTAATGTCAAAATCGCTGCTACCCATAGCTTTGCCATTTTTGTCGGTTATATCACTGTGAATGGTAATGGTTGACGCATCTTTTTTTACCGAAGTGTAAGTGATTTGTCCTGTTTGATTGCCTTTGGCGTCCGAATTACTGTAAACGAGTTTTTTGCCGTTAGTAGCATTCAAAAACTGATCGCAGCTTTGAGCAAGGCCAAAATGAAACAGCACCAACAACGACAGCGCCGTGATAATGATCTTTTTCATGGTAATTAAGTTTAAATGTTTTTTCAGATAGTATTTAATATATAAAAATAATTATAAATCAATTAATTGCATATTTTTTTTCTCCCCATTATCAATTTAAATTTATACCATAATGGTCTGGTTCAAAGGCAATTGTTAAAATCATTCAGTTTTTAGTTAAATATTGTTAACGGGTGTTAAATGATTTAGCTATTTGAAAAAATAGACAGAAATTGGTGTGAGATTGGTTGATAGGTGAATGGTTGATGATGTGAGTAGTTTGCTTTTATCTGCCCAACTCAACCAACTTAATCTAACTCAATCTAACTCAATCAACCACTTAACCAATCAACCACTTAACCAAACAACCATGCAGCACAACTACAAAAAGATCAACAACCTTTTAGGCTGGCTTTGTTTTTTTATAGCCACCACCACCTACATCTTAACGCTTGAGCCATCGGTGAGCTTTTGGGACTGCGGCGAGTTTATCTCTTGTGCGTACCGTTTACAGGTATCGCACCAGCCGGGTTATCCATTGTTTGCCATGCTGGGCAAGGCCTTTTCTTTATTGTCATTTGGCGACCGTACCAAAGTGGCTTATTGCACCAATTTAATGTCGGCCCTGGCCAGCGGGGCTACTATTATGTTCCTCTTCTGGACGATCACTGCGCTGGCCCGCAAGCTGGTAAAAGCCGGCGAAGAACATAGCCGCCAACAGCAATTGCTAACCTTTGGCGCCGGTTTGGTAGGTGCACTTGCCTTTACTTTTACCGATACCTTTTGGTTTTCGGCGGTTGAAACAATAGTTTTTGCCATCTCCTCTTTGTGCACTGCGATTGTTTTTTGGGCAATATTAAAATGGGACGCTAAAGCCGATGCCCCCGGCGCTGACAAATGGATCCTGCTGATCGCTTACCTCATCGGGCTTTCCATGGGTATCCACTTGCTTAATTTACTTACCATACCGGCTATTGCCATGGTTTATTATTTCCGCAGGCGTAAAAAAATCAGCCTCAAAAACGGCATCATCGCTTTCCTCATCAGTATCCTTATCCTCGGCATTGTCCAATTCGGCATCAGGGGCTACACCGTATATTTTGCAGCCTGGTTCGATTTTTACTTTGTCAATTCGCTGGGCATGGGATTTGGCACTGGCGCATTTGTATTTATGGTTCTGTTTTCCGCCTTACTCATTTTTGGGATCCGGTACAGCATCAAACATAAAAAACCATTGCTTAACCTGGCTCTTTTGTGTGCGGCGTTTATTTATTTGGGGTACAGTTCATTCGTTTATATCCCTATCCGTGCCTCTGCCAATATCGATCTCAATAACTCCCATCCGGATAATGCTTTTACCTTATACGGCTACCTTAACCGCGTGCAATATGGCGAAACCCCCTTATTGTACGGCCCGTATTTTGATGCTAAAATTATTGATGAAAAAGAGGGCAATACGATCTACCGAAAAGGGAAAAATAAATATGAAAATGCCGGGAAGAGCATGGAATATGTGTATGACCATAATACGTTGTTACCCCGAATATGGAGTACCGAATCGGACCCTTACTATGCCCAGAATGTACAGTTTTACAAGCAATGGCTGCAATTAGGCGATGGCCAGGCGCCGGCTTTCTCCGATAACGTCCGATGGCTGTTCAGCTGGCAGGTGTACCAGATGTATGCCCGTTACTTTCTTTGGAATTTTGTCGGCCGCTACAACGATGCAGATGGCCAGCAAAGCACCGCGACCCTGAATGGTAACTGGACAAGCGGCCTTTTTGATGGTAGCAAGCACCTGCCGAAAGCGGTTTTAAATGATGTAACCTATACGCCCCTATATGCGCTTCCGCTGGTGCTTGGGCTGCTGGGAGCATATTATCACTTTAAACGCAAAAAAAGGGACGCATTGGTAATTGCCCTGTTATTCTTTTTCACCGGCATTGCCATAGTGCTGTACGTAAATCAAAACTCGCTCCAGCCGCGCGAAAGGGATTACTCGTACGTCGGGTCCTTTTATGCTTTTGCAATTTGGATAGGGTTGGGGGTGATCGCGCTGGCCGAAGTGATCCGGTTAAAACTGAATGCCCGGCTTGCTGCCTACGGTTCATTCGCATTGTGTATGATCGCCGTTCCGGTTTTGCTGGCCTGTAAAGAATGGCGCGCGCATGACCGTTCGACCAAACTAACGCCGCATGATATGGCTTATAACTTCCTGATCTCGTGCCCTGAGAATGCTATTTTATTTACTTATGGCGACAATGACACGTACTCACTATGGTACGACCAGGAGGTGGAGGGAGTCCGCCCGGATGTGCGTATTGTTTGTATGAGCCTGTTTAGCGGCGATTGGTACATTCGCCAGATGCAGGGACAGATGAACCAGTCGGCGCCGCTGCCTGTTACCATGCCCTTTGATAAGTATAAAGATGGCGTGCGGGATATTGTGTATTATAACGATGCCAAAATTGCCGGGAATGTTGAATTGAAAGATGTTTTTGATTTTGTTACTTCGGATGACAGTCGCGCGAAGATAACGTTGCAGGATGGCTCTGTTGCTAATTTTATGCCAACCAAAAACTTTAAATTAACGGTTAACCCTGATGAAGTGGTTAAAAATGGTGTAGTTACCGCTAATCAGAAAGACAAACTTACCGCAGAAATGGATTGGAAAATATCCTCCAATTACCTCACCAAAGATAACCTGGCCATGATGGATATTATCGCCCATAATAACTGGAAAAGGCCCATTTGTTTTACCACCACCATGAGCGAGAGCAGCATGTTCGGCCTGCTGCCATACCTTTATAAGGAAGGCTTTGTTTATCATCTCATCCCATTTAAACCCGAAGCGAGCAAAGACGCCCAGCCCTCAAAAACCAACAGCCTGGTAATGTATGATAACGTGGTGAACAAGTTTAAATACGGCAATTTTAAAACGGCCAAATACCTGGATAATGTGTCTAAAACGCAGTTTTACTTGAATATGCAGATCACTTTTAACGGCCTTGCCAACGGGCTTATCCAGGATGGGCGTCCTGATCTCGCCCTGAAATCACTGCATAAATTTGATGATGAAATGCCCGATATTACGCCGGATATTGATACCGCTGCACAAAAGTTCTTTATGTCGCAAACCGCCTATAAGCTGGATGATGTAACACTGGGTAATCAACTTGTAAAAAGCGTAGATAATTATATCACCGATCAGCTGGATTATAATTACGAACTGCTGAAACAGAATAATAACCTGGCGATGGATGTTCGCACGGTGCAGCTCGGAATGCAGTTAATAAACGGCATGGCGGATACTGCCAAAGCTGGTCATCAAACCGAATTGAGCAATCAATTGCAGGCACAGCTAAAGAATTACGAGAATAAGTTCGCAGTATTGGAGAACCGATAGTTTGTTTAGATCCCTTATTTGTTAGTTTGCGGTGTGAAGTTCATTTGCTATCGACCATGGACAATGAGCCATGGTCCGAAAAAGTGTGTTCGTTCGTTTTTGGGCGGAGCGGGTGATGAAATAATCAATACTCAAAGGTGTCTTGTACTAACGCTCATTTGCGTCCTGTAAGCATGGAATTTGCGTTTGATTTTTTATGTGAGCTTTTTAGATGATGTAACGGCGAGGGCCAAAAAGGGAGTAAAAAAAGAACAAATAAGGGAATGTATGTTATTTATTGTTTCCCGAATAAAAAGTGCAATAAAAATATCAATTTAATCAAACGAAATAGAATGATTATATTTACTTCAGTAAATTGAATTTAAAGCAACTTTCACCAAAATGTCAGATAATAAAATCACCATACTTTATGTGGATGATGAAGAACATAATTTGTTTTCGTTCAAAGCCACTTTTCGTATAAAATATAAGGTATTAACGGCGCTCAGTGGCGCTGAAGCGCTGGATATCCTTGCGAAAAATCAGGTGCATATTATTATAACCGATCAGCGTATGCCCGAAATGACGGGTATTGAATTTTTGGAGAAGGTACTGGAAAAGTTTCCCGATCCGATGCGGATTCTTTTAACGGGTTACGCCGATATGAACGCCGTTATTGATGCCGTTAATAAGGGGAAAATCTTTCATTACCTGGCTAAACCGTGGAATGAAGAAGAATTGGATTTAACAATAAACAGGGCGTATGAAAAATACCTGGAACGGGCGCAGCTAAAAGAAATGAATGAAAAACTGGAGGTATCAAATGACCAGCTGGAGTTTTTGCTGCGGCAAAAATTACTGTCCTGACCATTTTATTTGCCACCGGAAAGCGGTACATGTTTGAGTAATGAGGTTAGTTTTTCAGTGGTAAGGGGTTTTTCTACAATGCTTTTTACTGTTTTAAAGGTTAATATTTTATAAATGTCCTTCGGATCGTTTGACGATGATAGTACAGTTAAAACGATGATGACATATTTCTTTTGAATTTCGGCGGATATTTTTTCAAATTCCTCAACAAATTTAAAGCCGCTCATCACCGGCATCTGCAGGTCAAGTAGAATTATTGTAGGAATTACTTCGTTTTTGTTGTTGTTTTCGCGGATCAATTCCAACGCCTCCTGTGCATCATTAAAGGTTTTAATGATGAGATTTTGATTGGCCCGCTGCAAGAACTTTTCAGTTACATAGCAATCCAGCTCACTGTCGTCAATAATAATAAATGAAATTTCTTTATTCATCAGATGGATGGAATTGTTACTTTAAAGGTTGTTCCCTGGTGCAAAACAGAGGTCACTTCAATTTGGCCATTTAATTTTAACAATGCACTTTTTACATTATATAACCCAAACCCCGACCCCACTTCCGAAGAATTTGAGCGAAAGAAAAGGTTGAATATTTCGCCGAGGTGGCTTTCCAAAATACCAATACCTGTGTCAGATACATGAATTGTTGCCTTGCCGTCAGCTACTAAAATATTTACTTCAACTGAGTGGATTCCGCCGTTTGGATCCTGGTATTTAAACGCATTTGATAAAAGATTGTTTATAATAAGCCGTAAAGGGGCCTCATCACATAAAAACACTTCATCTTGCCTCACCTCTACCTTGAACAATACGTTGTTTATTTTTGAATTCACGATATAAATCGACTTTAACTCATCAATAATCTTATTAAAATCAATTTCGGTTATTTTGAGTTCGCCTCGTTGCATGCTATAATAATCGTGCATGCTTAAAACATAAGTATTTAATTTTTTTACTGATTTTTCCATCAGGAACAGCATCTCCTTTATTTCGGAAGTATCGTCGATCTCTCTTGCCAGGTTGATTGCCCCTAAAATTCCGGTTAATGGCCCCCGTATATCGTGGCTTACACTATATGCAAACTTATTCAGCTCATTGTAGGCTTTCTGTAGTTCATCATTTTTGACGGAAAGCATTGAATTGGCCATGTAAAATTTATTGGCCTCTTCAATAGCCCATATAATATCAGCCTCTATCCATGGCTTTTTTACAAACCTGAATATGTTCCCCTTATTAATTGCATCAATGATCGATTCCACATCGGTATAAGCCGTTAGCATAATGCGTACCGGCAGCGGGTGCGTTACCCTGATCTCTTCAAAAAAATCCACGCCTGTTTTACCCGGCATCCTTTGATCGCTAAATATGATCCTTATTTCGGGATTATTATTCAGGCAGGAAATAGCATCAGGTATGTTTACCGCGGTGAAAATTTGATAATCAAGTCGCAATGACGCCTTAAAGCCCACCAGGTTTTCAGGTTCATCATCTACATACAAAATTTTTATTTTTTCAGACACAATATTTTAGATTTGGTAGCTTAGCGGCTGGTTTTTTGTTTCATTTTTAATTTAACTATTTCATTATTAGGCAAATATAGGCATGGTTTTGTTTGCAATAAATGACTGCCATTAGGCAATTAAATGATTGCCGTCATAAATCTTTGGTAATCAGGGCATATTTAATAAAATTGCAGTTTTAACTTCATTATATCATACCCCCCTTACCGCATAAACCAATTATTATGGGTGAATTAAAATTACTGGTTTATTGGCTTGCCGGGGGCTGCCATAGGCAGTTGTAATATAAATTCGGTGCCTTCATTTAAGGTGCTGTTTATCATTATTTGTCCGTTATGCTTTTTAATGGTATTATAGGCGATAGACATCCCAAGGCCGGTACCTTCGCCAACGTCTTTTGTTGTAAAAAATGGCTCGAATATCTTTTTTTGCGTTTGGGCATCCATACCTGTTCCATTGTCTTTTATTTTAATATATACATTGCTTTCGTCGTGGCTTGTGTTGATAATGATCTCGCCGCCGGTGTTTTCACCAAATTTTTTCAGAACTGCATAAATAGCATTCGATATAATATTTAAAAATACCTGGTTCAATTTCCCCGGATAACATTCAACAAGCGGTAAATCGGCATATTGTTTTATAACTTTTATTTTATTCTGCAGTTGATTGTTGATGATTACAAGGGTTGAATCCAGCCCCTCATTCATATCGGCCATTTTTAGGTCATCTTCATCCAGTCGCGAAAATATTTTCAGGCCCTTAACAATTTCAGCAGTGCGGTTTGCGCCGTCGTTAATCCCTTTTATTAATTGTTTGATCTCCATTGTCAGGTAATTAAAATCAAGTTCCTCTTTATAATCCTTTATCTTTTTTTGCTTTTCGGCCTGCGGCGCATCTGAAAGGCCTACTTCTTCTATCACCGTAATGGCCTCAAGCACCATTTTAATATCCCGGTTTAAAGGGTTGATGTTTGACGTAACAAAGTTTATCGGGTTATTAATTTCGTGTGCTATACCTGCAGTTAACTGGCCCAGCGAGGCCATCTTTTCAGCCTCAACCAATTGGCCCTGTGCCTGCTTCAAATCGTCGAGCGTTTTATTCAGTTCGTGATTTGATTCACTTAATTCAACCGTCCGTTCATTTACCTTTAACTCCAAAACCACATTTTGCTCGCGGATGATCTTTTCGTTTTCCTGTAAAACCCTTAAGGTTTCTTCCTGCGATTTTTCTTTCTCCGCCTTGAAAATATTAAGTCTGTCAGCCAGAGCGAGGGATAGCAGGATAACTTCAAAAGCTATACCTATTGGCATGGTATAATTGGTGTAGTTATTATAAGGTAATACACCTAAATTACGTAATGCAAACAATACTATTCCCAAAAAAAACATGGCCCAGGCCAGCAGAAAGAACTTTGCCGAGCGGTAACCCTTCAGCGATAGCCTTATTAAGGTAATAAAACCAATAACGGTTACAAGCAATGCACCAACATCGGTTATTCTGTAACTGATCAGCGCATATCCGCAAAGGCGTACAATAATTGTAAGCGAATATAATAAGATAAGAAAATTAAATGCTTTGCTCATTATTGGCATCCTTTCTTTGATTTCCAGGAAGGATTGCGCAAATAATGAAAAGGCGATTCCTGCTATTGCATTAAATATGATTATACCCATATCAAACAACAGAGGATGATTCGGAAACAGGAAACGGTAGGTATAGCCCGACAATGAAGTTTGAGTAAGCGCTATAAATAAAGTATATAATACATAGTATAAATAGCTGATATCCTTTGTTGATATAAATACAAAAGAATTATAAAGTATCATAACCAAAAGTATTCCCACAAGAATACCCCATAGCATATCCCGTGTAAGTTCCTTTTCGGCAATTTTTTGTGGCGTACCTAATATTAATGGCAATACCATTTCCTCATTACTTTGAACTTTAAGATAAAATGTGGCCGTACTGTCTTTCGGAATTTTTACGTCGAAAAGAAAGTCCTGGTGCTTGTATTTTCTTTTATAAAAGGAATTATTGTCGCTTAATTTTTCTGTGTTGTATACGCCATTAACCGGAAAATAAAACTCACACACATCCAGCGTAGGATATTCAAGACTAAGCAACAGCTGCTTCTCCGAACTCTCATTCTTAATTGTAAATCGCAGCCAAAAAGCCGATGTACTCAGTTGCAGATTAGGAACCTGGGTAAGCGACTGGATAAATCCGGAAGATTTGCGCACTGCGTTAATATCAATACGATTTGCGCGGTCTTCCAGAATAGATATATTTTTACCAATAACTATATTATCCCCCCTAAAAATGATGATTTTTTGAGCAATTCCTTTGGTTAAAAAAAAGGCCTGAAGGAATAAAAGGCTTAAATAGATCTGTTTCATAATGGAAGGAGAAAATTACGCTTAAAACTGATTAATTGATCAGGTAAATGCAGTTTGCGTTTTATTATCAATAATTTCGTCGAGATCAACATAGTATCGTCCGGAATCGTGAAACTGGTCCAATAAAATACGACGGCAAACATCAGTGGTAACGCCCCCGCCTAAAGTAACGGAGGATGCCAGTTGAGGCCATGTATTAATAGATTTTTTTACTTCGAGCATGGATGCTTTTAGCCTGGCCGACATTGTTTCTGCACCAACTATTTTAAGAATATAAGGAATTTTTTCTTCGTTTGTAAGGTGCTCAATACTGTCAGGGTTAAGCCCCTCCGCTAGCCCGTGTAAAATAGGCCTTGCAGGTTCACGGTCAAAGCGTTCAACGTCCAGCATACCCCTGTCGTTGGTATCCATTACAACAGGTATTTGAAATTCGCGGGCCTTAAAACGGCTCTTTATTTTAATGTTCAATCCATCACAAACTTCAATAAATAAATCTAACTTACCTCCTCCCAAAAAAAACTCATCCATATTGCCTTCATTCAGCCCGTCGCTAAATATCTTAACATTCAAAAATGGATCGATCTCAAGTATTTCCCGTGCGGCTATAATCGTCTTATTGAGCCCAAGGTTATGCACGCCTGCCCGGATCCGGTTTAAGTTGCTTAGCTCTGCTGTATCAAAATCAGCTAATCTCAGTTCTCCGCAAATCCGCTCCATTACCATGGTTAATGCTATGGATTGCCCTACCGATAAGCCAACAATGCCAATTTTCTTAGTCCTGAGTTTTTCCTGTTCTTCCCTTGTTATTTTATTTCGGTTCCTGTTTGTTCGTACCTCAATAAATTCTTCCTCATCCAACAGGTGTACCAATCTTTGGTTCCAGGGGTAGTAAACCCATACGCCATATTCCTTGATATCTTTTCCATCCAAATGCTTATTTATAAGTTCATTGTATTGATCTTGCCTGAAATTCGCGGAAGGGTTTTGCACCTTAATCAATTCCTCCAGCTGGCCATATATTTCATCACAAACGAATTTGATTTTGGAATCTTCCAATAAATCTTTAAACGTTTGTTTATCCCGGGGATTATCCAACCGGAGTATAATTGGTTTATGAACTTGTTTTGTGTTCTTAAAGTCTTCCAGAAAGCCGGATATATTGTTCATAGCGTTTTTTCGATGCTGTTTTATAGTAAGGTACCCTGGCCTGATTGCTTAAAAAAAAGCGGGTGCATTTTCTCCAATTTTATTGCCAGGGAAAGTTCGCGAGGCAGCCGTTATCGTTTCAGCCAGGTTCCATTGATCAAGATTAGGGATAATTAGTCGAAAATCAATGCTGATTTCTTTGTTTTTTAGTTGGTTTATTTTAAAATTATCTGGTTTGGCCCGCATTTCAAATATGGCCAGCCTGTCGTCTTCCCGGGCCAGGCTTAAGGCCGAAACATCATGTAAAACCATGGCGGTGGCAACCAGATCAAGTTTTGGGTAATAAAAGGTGCCGTTATTGCCAATACTGTCAACCAGTACCATGCCGCAATTTACTACTGGTTTTACGGTATAAGGGGCGCATAAAGCGAAAAGCGATTTTAAACCTATTTGCGATGAAATGGCAATAAGGGTACGGATGAGCAGGGGGGTACCGATGCCGTAGCCGGCGAATTCATTTGAATTCCATAAACCGCAGATCTCGCCGGTACCGTGCTGCGCGTGGGTCCACACCAGTTCGTATATTCCCGGATCCATTTTGCCGGTTGCCTGTTCAATGGGTAAGGGCTCCGATCCGCCGGAAACATGTACCCGGGCGCCGCCGTAAACTTTTTTGCCATCAAGCGATTCAACAATAATAACAAATACAGCAGGGTTACTTGCCCACCCGTTTTTTGACGAGGTAACCTTTGTAACGCCAATGCTGGTTAAAACCTCGGTATGGCCTTTAATAAATAGTTCGCAGGTTTCGGGCTCATCAATAGCCCTGAACGCCCGCATCCTTACCTCGGGCTTTTGTTGTTTTAAAACATCCTCCATCTAATAATCCTGTTCCGGTAAGTAATTTTTCAAGCTTATCGTGAAGTTTTTACCTGTAACTTAACGTATGTATTTGATTATCAATTTGTTAAATTACGGGCAGTAAACCTCGTTACCTTTATACGTAAAACAGGAGGTAATTGTTATCGCATTTTGATTTTTTTTGAAAGGAATTCAGGCCCCGGGCTCTTTTGCCGGTGGGCTTTAATGACGTAGTGTTCGTTTGTTTTTGGGTTAAACAGACGGACGGATTTTGAGTTGCTGCGGGCTATTTTTGCAGCGTTACAACGCTTGGCCCGTTTGTATTGGTAAACACTACCGCACCATCAAATGAAATTGAATTAAGTGCCAGGTAGGGGCAGCAGCCGCCCACGGTGGCTGTTTTAAATAATAAAATATCCTGCGGCAAATTGCCAATGTTCATGGTAACTGTGTCAACCATGTGTACCGTGTTTATATAAACATAAAAAAAATCAGGACTAACTGTTGCCGTAATGGTCACTGTATCCGGTTTGCCGTTAACGATGTGGTGCATAGATAGCTGGCTGAGCTATAGGGGGCACCGCTGCCAAAAAACAAATCGTTGCCGGTGGTTTTATCCACCACCCTGAAATTCATGTGGGGTAGTTGAATCGGCTCCAGGGGGCATGGGCCGCATTTAGTGCGGCTGCTTCCGGTAGTTGTACAACCGGAAGCAAGGATAATGCACCCTGATGCAACCATCAGCATAAATATATAGGATCTCATGATGTAAATTTAATACTATTACGACGGCGTACAGCCAAATGTAACAGGGTAGCAGCCATTTATAATGATTGGCAAGCCATCGTATTGTCCGCAAATATGGCACCAGAATACAGGCTTGAGAACATCGGGATCTTTTTTATGTAGTAGTTAGTATTTAAATAGCATGTAAAAAAGTATTTAACCGCCCGATGCAACAGCTCCGCATCTACGGCAGCTGCCGGGGTAACCGCCTCAAAAACATAATCGCAAACCTGCTCAAAACCCGATGACTCGCGGTATAGGGTTGCAATAATAATAGGGCCACTATCCTGGTTGGTTAGCAGTCTGTTTTTTTCGGCCTTTATTATAAATTCTGCTGTTTCATTGATGATGTATGCCGCGTCCATATCCGTTTTTACAATGAAATTATCCATACCATAAACTTTTGTAAAACAAATATATGCTAAAAATATTAGCATATTATAAATTTATTTTTAATTTTGTTTACATGGATAATGATCAATGCTCGGTAGCTTTTGAGATAAAGTATTCGGGTAACCTGTTTTTTTGTGAAGCACAGCTACAGGCGTACAGCTATAAAATCTATTTCAATAACCGCTATATGGCCGATATTGAATATGATGCTGCCGTAGGGTGGATACAAACCAATGGTACGCTGCTGCCGGCTGCCACCATTGAAGAAATAGGCGCACATATTGACGGGCAGCTTGACTGAAATTAGGATGGTGGGATTATCGGGCGGCAGGCAAATGCATCAAACCGCTGTTGTAATATCAATGGGCAGCAAATAGCAGGGTTTTACATCCGCATGCGTAAGGATACCGAACGGCCCAGCGCCTGGATCAGTTCCGGATCGATGGTTTTGCTGTCGTCTTTTTGCACCCAAACGCGTTTGTCGTTTTTTATCAGCCCGACCTTTTCGCCGTTCAGTAATAAATTCAATTCAGTACTGTGCTGATCAATCAGCTTACTGTCAATAATCTGGTAAACGTAATCTTTATCGTTAAATGTAATGCGAAGCGGTAACCCCATTGCTCAAATCCTCCTTTGTAAAGGTAACTTTTAATCTTGGATTAAAAAATAGTATGTTTCAATGGGGAGGAAAGCCCGGTAAGACTGTAGTCGATGGACCATGGACCATGGCAAATGCCATATAGACGTTAAGCCGCACAATATTCTACTATGGACTATCGGCTAAACGAGTGTGGGTTCGTTTTTGGTTGAAACAGCTGCTGAAATAAACAGAAGAGAAAATCATTTTTTTTCATGAGAGATGATCGCGTGGGCCCATTGTTTCGGCATCGCAGCGCGGGTGTCCTGTTTTTATTTAAATGACTGCGAATAAGCGCCTGAATATTTTTTAATATTTTACTATTATTTTTATAATTTTAGTAATTTAGTAATTAGTTAAATGCCTGACCTGTTACAATTAAACATGCAATTGTTGCGAATTTGCATACCAGGTATATCACTAATTATTTCTTGAAATATTTTTTTTCATGGATCGTGAAACTAAGTTGGAGGCTACTATCAGCCGTTTTAAACAATTACAAAAAATTGCCAACATAGGCAATTGGGAACTCGATTTTTATTCCGGTATGGCGATATGGTCTGAAATTACCTGTCACATATACGGTATCCCAAACGATGACATTATTCACACTTACGAAGAATGGGAATCATTTATTCACCCGTCAGACATTGAGTATGTAAAAAGTATTATAGCGTCATCGCAAAAAACATTTAGCAATTATAATTTTCATCACCGTATCATAAGGCCTGACGGTTCTGTAAAGCACATATATTCACAGGTAGAGTACCTGTTTGATACCGGCGGCAACCCTACGGGTTTGTATGGCGTGGCCCATGATATCACTGACATTATTAACTTAAAGAATGGTTTAATTAAATCCGAAACAAATATCCGGTTGATTATGGATCTCATTCCGCTGTCAATATATGCAAGGGACCCTGACGGGTATTATATTTTCGGTAATCATGTCTTTTTAAACCATTATGGCATCTCGGCCGAAGAACTCAACAACAAGCATCTCCGGGATTTTGTAAGGTCGCCGCAGGAATACGCGGAATTGACAAGGCAGGACCAGCAGGTGCTTTCTTCAAATGAAAAGTTATTCGTTTCGGAATTTAAACAAGCCGACCATACCGGTGAAGTAAAAGCATGGAGGATTATCAAAGTGCCTTTCACCCCGGAGGGGCACAACAAAAAAGCCATCCTGGGAATTGCGGAGGATATTACTTCCCGGAAAAAGCAGGAGGAGGATCTTATTAATCTGACTAATTCATTGTCAAAACGAAATAAAGATCTTGAACAGTTTTCACATATGGTATCGCATGATTTGCGGGGACCGCTAGCGACACTTATGGGCATTTCGGAAGTTGTTGATAATATTAAATTAGAGCAGGAGGATATTTCCTTCTTTATTAATGGCATAAAGGAATCGTTGATAAAATTAGACAAAATTGTAAGGGTACTTAACGATATTACTTCGCTATCATCATAACCGATTTTTTTGTAAGCAGGATTTCAGTTAACTGGTTATCCGCTATGCAGTAATCAGGCCTCCTCAGCAATTGCTTCATCTGCGATCTTTATCGCTTCGTTGATGATCGCCATGCCCTCGTCAATCTGTTCTTTGGTAACGCATAGGGGCGGTGCTATAAATATAAAGTTCCAGCGTACAAAGGTGTACATGCCCAGCTCCTTTATTTTTGCGGCTACCTTGTTCATTACCTTCATTTCGTCGGGTTTGGCGTTAAAAGGCGCCATAGGCTCTTTGGTGTCACGGTTCTTTACCAGTTCGATACAGCCCAGCAGGCCGGTATTGCGCCAGTCGCCTATGGAGGGGTGTTTTTGTTTCAGCAGTTCTACCTGTTCATCCACATATTTACCCATGGTTATGGTATTTTCAATCAGTTTGTCATCTTCGTAGATTTGGAGCGTTTCCAAAGCGGCGGCGCAGCAAACCGGGTGGGCGGAGTAGGTGAGGCCCAGCGGCAGCATGGCATCGTCATATTTGGCGGCGATCTTATCGGTCACCATTAAACAGCCGAAGGGCAGGTAGCCACAGGTAAGGCCTTTAGCCATCGCCACCATATCAGGCACAATACCATGGTTCTGGAAGCCGAACCATTGCCCGGTACGGCCAAAGCCGCTCATTACTTCGTCAATGATCAGCAGGATGCCGTTTTTATCGCAGATTTCCCTAACCGCTTTCATATAGCCTTCTGGATATTTAAAGCAGCCGGAGGTACCCGATTCCCCTTCAAAAAGCATCGCCGCAATATTACCCGGACCTTCGTAAGCGATCAGCCGTTCCAGTTGGGCAACGGAATCGCTCAGCAAAGTATCCTGGCCATAGGGCCAGCGGTACGCATAGGGGATATCAATATGTACAAAATTAGGCGCCTGCTGTGCATCTGCGGGCAGTTTTCGCGGGTCACCACCTGCCGACATTACCCCATAGGTTGACCCATGGTACGATTGATATCGGCTGATGATTTTGTGCCTGCCTGTGTACAGGCGGGCCAGTTTAATAGCGTTTTCGATAGAAGTAGCGCCGCAGAGCGTAAAAAATGCTTTGTTCAGATCGCCGGGGCAGATCTCTGCAAGCTTTTTGCCCAGGTCGCCCCGGGCCTTGGTAACGCAACTGGGGGTAACGTAAGCTACTTCCTGCATTTGTTTCACCACGGCATCAGTAATCCGCTGGTTACCATGGCCGATGTTGACATTCATCAGTCCCGATGAAAAATCGATATAGCGCTTGCCGTCATAGTCGTACAGGTAAACCCCTTCGGCCCGTTTAACGGCAATCGGGTTGATGCCTTTTTGTTTGCTCCAGGAGAATAGGGTATGCTCCATGTTATCATGGATGATTTCCTGTGCTGCTGAGATTTCGGTGTCTATCATAGTGATTGTATTATTAGTATAGATAATATCGTTAAGTCGGTTCATTGGTATTAAAATGTATTGCAAGCGTTTTTTTTATCCGTCCGTTTGTTTCAAAAACTGTTTCACAAAAAAAAGAACGAACACCCATGTCCTTTGCAGGGACGCCAACAAAGTTTTAACATCATCCCTTTTACCTACTCTGTCGACGGTGTCGACATCTCTCCCTAAATATAGGGAGAGAAAGATCTTCGTTTTTATCTCCTCCCCTATAATTAGGGGAGGCCGGGAGGGGTAAAAGAACAGTCTTAGAATATTCCACCCACCCTTTAGCTTTTCCATTTACCCACTCTGTCGACTGTGTCGACATCTCTCCCTAAGTTTAGGGAGAGAAATGGGTGGTTTTACTTTCTCTTTTATCTCCTCCCCTAAAATTAGGGGAGGCCTGGAGGGGTAAATGGACAGTCTTAGCATATTCCACGTACCCTTGGCCGCCGTGTTTTACCTACTCTGTCGACATAGTTGCTTTTACTCCCCCTTTAGGGGGCCGGGGGGCTAACTCATCCAGTTTATCCCTGCCTCCGCATTCCATTTAGTGGTGCTCTTTTTTAGTTTGGTCCAAAACTCAATGGAGCTTTTGCCGGTAATATCACCTACCCCAAACTTGCTTTCGTTCCATCCGCCGAAGGAAAAAGGCTCGCGTGGAACAGGTACGCCAATATTTACACCTACCATACCTGCGCTTGCTTTTTCGATCACATAACGTGCCGCGCCGCCATTTTGGGTGAACACACTGGCAGCATTACCATAGGGGTTGGCATTTTCAATCGCCAGTGCTTCATCCAGCGTATGGGTTCGGATGATGGAGATCACCGGGCCAAATACTTCTTCCCGGGCGATGTCCATATCAGGGGTAACATAGTCAATAACGGTTGCGCCCACATAGGTGCCGTTCTCTTTACCGGGTACTTTTACATTACGGCCATCTACCAATATTTTTGCGCCCTGCGCCTCCGCTTCCGAAATATAGCGTTCTATTCTATCCTGTGCGGCGGCATTAATTACCGCACCCAGGGTATCACCGGCAACCAGTTTCCTGGCTTCAATACAAATCTTATCTACAATATGGTCAACCGGGCCTACGCCCAGCATCGCCGAAGCTGCCATGCACCTTTGCCCGGCACAGCCGCTCATAGAGGCGGTAACGTTTTGGGCGGTCATATCAGGCGCGGCATCAGGCAGCACCAGCAAATGGTTTTTGGCACCGCCAAGTGCAAGGCAACGTTTTAAGTTTTGCGTGGCCCTGCGGTAAACATGCTTTGCTATTTTGGTCGAACCCACAAATGATATGGCCTCAATACCCGGATGGTCGCAAATGGCGTTCACAATTTCGGCATCACCATGTACTATATTAAACACACCATCAGGCAAGCCCGCTTCTTTAAGTAATTGAGCTATGCGGCCAATGCTCAACGGTACTTTCTCCGATGGTTTAATGATCATGCAGTTGCCTAAGGCTATCGCGTTGGGGATAGTCCAGTTAGGCACCATCGAAGGAAAGTTAAAGGGGACGATGGACGCCACCACGCCTATGGGTACCTTTTCGGTACGGCAGTCAACGCCTTTGCTTACTTCCAGCGTTTCGCCGGTTACCAGTTGGGGCAATGAGCAGGCAAACTCCGTCAGCTCAATACATTTTTCAATCTCCGCAGTGGATTCGTTTATGGTTTTGCCATTTTCTTCGGTACCAAGGGCTGCTAACTCATGGATATGTTTTTCAAGCAAGGCTTTATATCTGAAAAACACCTGCACGCGTTCCTTTATGGGGGTTTTGCTCCAGGTAATAAATGCTTCTTCGGCGGCTATCACCGCGATGTCCAGATCGGTAGTAATGGAGCAGGGCAATTCCGTTAACAATGTACCGTCAACAGGCGAAAATATGTCCAGCATCCTTTGGGATTCAATGGGGACAAACCTGCCGTTTATAAAATTTTGGATCCTTTCGTATTTCATTTGAATCAAAAATACTGCATAATCTTTATATTTTAATATATTTATCTAAAAATTATTTATTTTTGATATGTAAATACTAAAAATTATTTATTATCTTCATTAAATGGAAAAAAGCGGTCCCCTGGTTAATCCCGGTAATACATTGGACGAAATTGATTTTGCCATTATGGGTTTTATGCAGAACGACGGCAGGACATCGTTCACAGTGATTGCTGAAAAATTGAATGTATCCATCGGTACCATCCGCACAAGGTTTAACAGGCTGCTGGAGGAAAAGGTGATCACCATCATCGGCCGGGTTGACCCCGGCAAGGTGGGCTTCCGTTCCTATGCGCATGTAGCCGTGTATGTACGCCCTGCACATTTAAAGGAGCAGGTTGCCCAGGCCATTGCCCTAATGCCTGAAGTGAGTTTCCTTGCGGGAACCTTTGGTGAATATGACCTTGAGGTGGATGTGATGTGCCGTGATAACGACCACCTGGTTGATTTTGTAAATAAGATCTCGGCAATTGAAGGTGTTTTTCAAACCAGAACTACCATCTATTTTAAAGTGTACAAATATGCCCAGCCCGACCTTGCCTTACTTGAAAGTAAATAAACGGATGTTTTTTATGTAATTTTTTATGGTTTAGCGAAACAATTACCGCAGGAGTTATTGTTTACCTAAATAATGAATTATATTTACTACACTAAATTCTTCCGCTAAGGAACCTGTTGTAAACTGTTAATTTAAAATTCTATGAAGATCAGAAAAAAACTGTTTGTAGGCTTTGGGTTGTTGTTTTTAGTGGTGATGTTTTTTGGTGCATCCTCCATTTATTATATCGAGGAGATATCGGAAACCGCAAAAGTAACGCTGAAGAACAATTATAACACCCTTACTTTTACCAGGGATATGCGCGCTGTGCTTGATGAGAATGATCTGCCATTAACAGCAAAAGCATCTGATGTATTTAACCATGCATTAAAAAAGCAGGAAAACAATATTACTGAAAAAGGTGAAATGGAAGCAACAGCAGGGTTAAGGAAAGATTTTGACCAGCTGATAAGCCCGGTTACAAGCCTTGGGCAGAAACAAGCCTTAACCCGGCAAATGCGGTCATCGTTAAAAACCATTGATGGGTTAAATATGAAGGCTATCGTTGATAAAGATAATGCAACCCATGAAACCGTTAATAATGCCACTATTTACCTTGGGGCCGGGGGCTTTATTACCTTTTTGATTATTTTTATTTTGATAGCGAATTTCCCCGGTTTTATAGTTAACCCGCTTCATCAGCTTGCAGATGGATTTATGGAGGTTAGCCACGAAAATTACGAAACCAGGCTTGATCTGCAAACCAGCGAGGAGTTTGTTGAATTATCGAATGCCTTTAATGCCATGGCAGTTCGTTTGGGTAAGAATGAAAATACGAACGTCACTAAAAGGCTCTCGGCAGAAAGCCAGGTAAAAATTTTGGCAGAAGAAATGCCTGATGCTGTGATCGCGGTGAATGAAAAACAGGAAATACTATTTATTAATCTGGTTGGCCGGAAAATCCTGAAAATTGGTGAAAAACCAGTGGGCGGGCAAACCCTTCATTCCGTAATAAAACACAAGGATCTGCTTAAATCAATTGCTGAAAAAAATAATGATAAAAAATATTTGGAAGTAATAATTGATGGTAATTCAGATCAATTCCAACTCCATAGTTTTGAAATTGTAGTTCCGAATTTAAAACCGGAGCCGATAGGCACCCTCCAGTTTTCAGGATTCCCGGCGGGCATGATCTATATATTAAAAAATATCAGCGAAAAAGAAAAGGTTAAAAGCGTTTAAATATTGTTTAATATTTACCTTATTTCTTTCGGAATATACCTTTACGATCTTTGTATCAGCATTTTTATTTTTCAATTTTAAGCAACTGGCACGTTAATAGATACGTAAGTATAAATAAACAAAATATGCCATTTATAGCTGCAGTATCAAAAATAGACCTCCCTTATAAAATAAAACAAACAGAAGTAAAGAAACATGCCCTGGAGATGTTTACAGCCAATTTCCCCGAAGCGAACCGCTTGATTTTTGCGTTTGACAACACCGAAATTACCGACCGGAACTTGTCTGAGCCACTTGATTACTATACACAGCCGAATACTTTTGAAGAACGGAACAATGAATATATCAGATCTACATTGGAATGGTCGGTAAAGGCAGTTGAGGATTGTATAAAAAAAGCAAAAATCGAAAAACAGGACATTACTGATATCTTATTTGTCTCAACTACAGGGCTGGCAACGCCCAGCATGGATGCCCAGATCATCAATAAAATGAGGCTGAACCCGCATATTAACCGCATTCCGGTATGGGGTTTGGGTTGCGGGGGAGGGGTGTCAGGCATGGCAAAAGCAAATACACTGGCCAAAGCCAACCCGGATTCGGTGGTTTTGCTGGTGGCGGTTGAACTGTGTTCTTTAACACTCATCAAAAGTGATTACAGTAAAAGTAATTTTATTGGCTCCAGCTTGTTTTCCGACGGGATTGCAGCCTGCATCATTAAGGGCGATAAACATCAAAATACCACGGGTGTAAATTATGTGTCAGCGAGCAGTAAATTGTATTATGATTCGCTGGAGGTAATGGGCTGGGATTTCCAGGATACGGGTTTCAAGGTATTGTTCTCAAAAGATATTCCCGCTTTTATTAGCCAGTATATTAATACTGATATTGTCAATTTTTTAGAAAAGCAAAACCTTAAATTAAGTGATATTAAAAACTTTATTTTTCACCCGGGGGGAAAGAAAGTATTGGATGCTTACCAGGATGCTTTAGGTGTCGAGGGGGATTTTTTAGGAAACACCCGTAAGGTGATGAACGATTACGGCAATATGAGCAGCGCAACGGTTTTATACGTGCTGGAAAAATTTATGATGGATGGGTTTGAACCAGGATATAGCTTAATGCTGGCCATGGGGCCAGGCTTTTCAAGCGAGATGGTTTTGTTAAAGGTTGATTAGGTTATCCAGACCATTAATAAATTTGTCATTTCGAGCGACAGCGAGAAATCTTATACGCCGGGATATTCCCGCCTGTAAAGTCCGGATGCAAGGTGTAGAAGATTTCTCCCTACGGTCGAAATGACAATCTTTTACTATTTTATTAAGATTTAAATGTACTTTACAATCTTCATCACCTTCTTTATCATACAACGCCTTTCCGAGCTATTCATCGCAAGGCGAAACGAAAAATGGCTCCTGTCAAAAGGCGCCATTCAATACGGGCAAAGCCATTACCCTTTTATGATCGCGCTCCATATGCTGTTTATTGTATCGATCATCGCAGAATACATTTTAAAGGGACAACCTGCCATTTCCTGGGTCTTCCTGGTATTGTTTATTGCCGTGCTTTCGTTCAAGTACTGGGCGCTATCCTCATTAGGTAAATACTGGAACACCAAAATTTACCGCATCCCAGGTGTTTACCCGGTTATGAAAGGCCCTTATAAATATTTAAAACACCCCAATTATATGGAAGTGGTTTGTGAGGTCGCCATCATTCCACTGGTTTTTCATTTGTACTATACGGCAATCATTTTTACGCTGTTAAACGCGGGGATGCTTTGGGTGAGGATCGGGGTGGAGAATAAGGTTTGGGCGGAGTGATTAATGCGGAAGTCGGAATGTCAATTGCGGAATAATTTTGCAATTGGCATTATTAACTAATCTCTAATCTCTAATCTCCAGTCTCTAGTCACTAACCCCCAAAATCTCATCAATAATCCCAAATTCCTTTGCTTCCTCCGATTTCATCCAAAAATCGCGGTCGCAAACATCATGAACCTTTTGGTATTCCTGGTGGCAGTGTTTTACATAAATTTCATAGAGCTCTTTTTTTACTTTCAGGATTTCCCTTGCCGTAATTTCAATATCTGATGCAGGGCCTTGTACCCCACCTAAAGGCTGGTGCAGCATCACCCTTGAATGATTGAGGCAGGCCCGTTTCCCTTCAGCTCCGGCACATAGGATGATGGAAGCGAACGATGCTGCCATACCGGTGCAAATAGTCGCTACATCGGGCGTAATGAGCTGCATGGTATCGTAAATGCCAAAACCTGCATAAACTGAACCGCCGGGAGAGTTGATGTAGATCTGGATATCACGCTTCGGATCTGCGGATTGCAGGAACAGTAATTGCGCCTGTATGATATTGGCCACGTTATCGTCAATGGCCGTCCCCAGGAAGATGATCCTGTCCATCATCAGTCTTGAAAATACATCCAGCTGCGAAATATTCAACTGCCGTTCCTCTATAATATAGGGCGTCATTCCCATCCGGAAGGCGTTTTTGCCAGTTTGCGAGGTATAGTTATCTACCAGAGTTGAGTCAATACGAAGGTGGTTCACAGCATAGCTGCGAAATTCATTTTTGTAATTCATGATTTTAAGGGGTTACTGTTTACTAAACAAGCTTAATATTCGCCGTTTAAAACTTTGGTGCTTATCGGTATTGAATAGCTGTTGATGCACGGAATTGATCTCTGCCTTTAGCTTTTTACTGCTGTATTGCCGGATGATATCATGCGTCTTTTTTTGCCATATAACCTGGTCGGGCAGATCAGGGTTAAGGATCAGCAGGGCATCAAATAACAGGGCATCTTCGGTTGGATTGCTGTTAAAGATATAGCCGTCAATTAATTTAATTTCATTCAACGAAGTCCTCATAAGCCAATGATCTTTCTTTAATAGTTTCCCTAACTTTTTCCATGCATTTGTATTTCTGCACCGTTGCCGAGCGTACGCCTGAATAGCCAAACAGTTCCGTGATCTTATTTACCGGCAGGTTATCGTAATAAAATGCTTTTAATATTTCCATGCATTTTTGCCCGGCAGTTTCCAGGTAATACATTAATTTGTTCGCCGAGGGTTGCGGATCATCCTCCTCCACAAAATCCATCTGACTATCATCGAGTAGGGTCTGATTTATATTTTTCCTGAACTTTTTGGCCCAAAGATGTTTGCTGATGCCCAGAAGGTAAGCCTGTTCATTTGAGTGAAGTTTAATTGTCGCGTTTACCGTTTTTTCATAATAAATAACCAATGCATCCTGAAAGATATCCTTTGCCTCATCAAATGTGCCACCCATTTTGCTTACATATTTAGCCACTGTGGGGAATGCCTTTTTATAAAGGGCTATAAAAGCTATCTCCCTGTCTGCCGGTGTACTACCAAAATAAATTTGCTGTGCCATAAGCCTGCTTTTTATTAACAAGTGTACTGAAATAACAAAATATCACCCAGGATAATGTTTTTTATTTGATAAAATCACAGCCCGGTTCATAGATGCCGGAACAGATGAATATATTAAACCTTAAGCGGGCGAACTGCTGTCGGGCCGCTATATATTTCTTCGGGTTTGTTAGCTCTATTTGATTGAACCGCAGTATTGATAGCATATAAACCAAGCAAAACAAGCAGAATAAACAGGGGTAATAACAGTTGTTTTTTATTCATACTTCAAAGCTATAAAAATTAAGAAAATATTATTTTAGAACACTAAAATCGTATCAAAATCTTTATAATTGCAGTTCACCTAAAATTGTTATGAGAAGTTTGTTTTCAAATTTAAATGCCAGGTTAATTATCATCAACCTGATCGCTTTCTGGCTGTTTTTTTATGCTTTTCAAACGCTTTCTTTTTTGCATGATTATAACTTTTTATACCTTCCTTCTGAAAGGATGGCCAGGCTTAACTTACCCGCCAGGCGTGCAAATGATATGAATTTTATTAAGCAGGCCGGTAATTTTGGCTTAGTGGCTGCTTATGTTATCTCGTGGTTTGTAGCCAATAAAAGAGACTGGCACTGGCTGAATGGCGTGATAAGTTTTGTAATTACATTTACTTTATGTTTTTTCGGATGGTTTGGCTGGAGTTTTCTGCATGGTATATTCCAGGCGCCTTCAAAACTATTTGCGCCAACCAGCGTATGGGGCTACTTAATCAGTGGCGTAATCATGATTGCGTTGGGCCTGCTGGTGTTGCTTTCAAAAAAGGTGATCAGCTTTATTGAAGGAGCTAAATCAAAGAACGCTGCCACTTATACGGGCAAAAATAAGCCCAAAAGAACCCGGTAATATTTAGAAATACTTTAAACAGAAATGGCTTGCCTGATACGAAGTCCTTTTCTGTCAGAAAGGTTTCGGTCTACTTTTTATTTTTCATTTTTGAAATATAATCCATGGCTTGCTGAAAAGTGGCAACCCATATATCCTTTTTGTTTTTTACAAGATATTCAATAAGTTTTTTATGCGATAAGGCGCGGGTCGTGATATAATCGCCGCCAATGCCATGAAACATAAAAACGCCCATACCGCCTTTTTTTTGAACAGTTTTAACGTAGGTGATCAACTGGTCGGCGGTCGTGTTGTCATCCAGCCCATACGACGGTACCAGCATTGGGTCGAGATTTTTAAAATCCGTTATGATGGCCTCTTTGTCGCCTCCAATTCGGGCGTATCTGATTAAGCCGGATTTCCTGAGCGAATCAACATAGTTTTTGCCGCCAACAGATGTTTCGGTACACGGATAAGCATAGGTATGCGATGTTTTACCGTCAACCGCAAATAAAAAATTATTCATGACCCCGATCTCTTCCAAAATCATTGCCGGGGTGTAATGTTCTGAGGCAACAGGATTGTCGTTTACGCTCATACAAGGATGGTAAATGGAATGGTTTCCTAGCTCGTGGCCCCGTCTGCTGGCTTTACGCCATCTGGGTATGGTTTCGTAATTCAGATCGCCCGACAAAAAAAAGGTTCCTTTTAAATGCGCTGAATCAAGCTGCGGAATAGCTACGTTAAGCTGTGAATAGAGCCCATCGTCATAGGTTAATACAATCACCGCCTTTTTATGATCGGGCCATTTAATTTTCGGCTGCGCCTGTGCCAAACCCGCACATATTAAAAAAATGATGATCAGTTTTTTCATCGGAATTTAAAGTAAAGAAGATTGCCAACAGGGTGAAATATATACCGGTTTTTTTTCCAAAACGAATATAACCATTAATTGATGTTTTATATATAAGTGTCCGCTGAACATTGGTATACCGCCCCAATTTTATTTATTCAAAACAGGTATATTTAAATAAAATCATTCCTGAATGGTTTGTATATGATATAAATTTTATAGCTTTAATTAATATACCCGCCCAAAAAAACCAAGATAATACATAAAAATGAAGCAGTCATTTTGGTCGAAAATTATTGGGGCTCCCGCTGATTTTTCTTTGGAAGCAAGGATATTTAACGCTATTACTTTTGTTTCAGCCGCCAGCCTGATTTTTACAATCGGGTTGAATTATATTCTTGGGATACAACAATTGGCGGTGTTAATGCTGCTTGTTTTTTTTCTCGCAATAACTTGTTATTACTACTCAAGGATTAAATTGAAGTTAAATGCCTGTATTATGGTATACATGACGGTGATCAATACGCTGTTGATTGTTAACTTTAAATATAACTCAGGCATCAATGGCCCCACACTGTTAATATTCATGCTTTCTTTTTTCCTCACTATTTCTATCGTTCCGCGCAAACAGTATTGGTTTTGGATAACGCTTAACGTAGTTATAGTCGGCATGTTGTTATTGACTGAATATCTCGACCCACAATTAATAAGTAATACTTACAGTGATAAACAAAGTCGTTTTATTGATTTTGCGTATACGTATTTATGTATTGTTTTTTTTATTTTTTTTGTAACCACAACAGTCAGAAAAAGCTATTTCGCAGAAAAGATGCAGGTTGAGGAAAAAGCAGCAGAGCTTGCAATAGCTAATGATACCAAAGATAAATTATTTTCAATTCTTGCTCATGATCTTCGCTCACCGTTATCATCTATACAAAATTACCTTGAAATACTTTCAGAGTTTAAACTTGAAGAAAGCGAAAAAGAAGCTATAAAAAAAGATCTGCTAAATTCAACACTCTATACCCAACAAATGCTGTCAAATCTGCTTTCATGGAGTAAAGCACAAATGCATGGCGTTAAAGTAAACGGGGTAAAGGTGAACGTTAAGGATGTATTGAAAAGCACTTTCCAGATTCATCAAACAATTGCAGCAGAAAAAGGGATTCACATTGCCAACCAAATAAAACCGGATGTATATATCATCGCGGATATCGACATGCTCCAATTAGTTGTCAGGAATTTAGTAAGCAATGCCATTAAGTTTACCTCCCCGGGCGGTGAGATTGCCATATCTACTGATATTGTTGATGACGAATGCCGTATCATGATAAAAGATAATGGAATAGGTATTCCGTTTGAGGAACAGGCTGCTATATTTTCGCTAAAAGTAAACTCGATTTACGGAACTAAAAACGAAAAAGGGGTGGGATTGGGCCTGGTGCTGTGTAAAGAATTTACTGAATTGCAAAACGGTAAAATAGCATTTGAAAGCACCCCGGGTATAGGGTCAATATTTTATATCATCTTCAAACTTTACCATGATGCCAATGGGACTGATACAACTGCTAACGGCATATTGATAAAAAAAGAAGCAAGCTCGTGATCAGGCGTCGCACATAATATTTCGCTGATCCGGTATTTCGTTTTTTTTTGGGGGGCTTTAAAAAATTCAAATACAAACGCCCATTGTTCATCAGATTAATCAAATTGACCAGCCATGTTTTTTTAAAAATTTCGTGCATTGTTTTGATTTTTCCTGCACTTCGCCCTAAATTCACCGCCATTATTGGCGGGGGCTACAATCTTATAAATATATACCCTAAACAATCAAATTGAACATCATGGCACAAAAAGTAATTACGGTAAATATCAATGTTTATGAACAGACGGTTACCAACCGGCATTCAGCATACGAAATAAGTTACGTAAACAAATACCTGGACGACGGTTGGGTAATTAAAGAGATCATCCACAGCGCCACCGCCGCTGCCAACTGGACAAATATTACATTTGTGCTGGAGAAATAGGTTGTTTCTGTTTTGAAAAACCTATGTAAAAGGCTACCTGTACCAGGCAACCGCTTTTTTAACCGAAGCCGATGTGAACTCGTTAAAAGACGTGCATTGCTTTTACTCTATATGCAAGGCGTGCGGTTTTTAACAGATTACCTTAACGGCGATGTTTATTTTAAAATACACTCGCCATGGCATAATTTGCAGCGTGCAAAGGCACAATTTCAGTTGGTGCGGAAGCTGGAGGAAGCACGAGAGACACTCTATAACATTATTTTAAAAACCTGGCAGAATGAACATAAATAGAAAGAGAATCGGATTCGCTGTTGTATTTGGTATTTTTTTGATCCTTCAGAACCTGCACTGCCAGGCCGGCTCAAGCATACTTGTAACCAGCCATAACGATACCATAATATCGGTGCCTGTAGGCGGCAACGCATGGCGGGTAGATAAAGACACCCTTGGCGGTAATATCAGTAATGACGGTATTGTTAACTGGACAAACAAAAACGCCTGCTTTGTAACTTATATAAGGTTCGAAAAAAAAGGAAACTTTAAATTATATCTCAACCTGAAAGTACCCGACGGAGAAACGGTATTATCGGTGTCAGCCTTAAATAAAACGCAGTACATAAGAGTGAAAGGCAGTGTAATTGAAAGTCATTATGCGGGAGAATGGACGGTAAATGATACGGGCTATGTGGCCATTAAAATAAATGGTGGTAGTAAAACAGGCAATGTATATGCGGATATAGCCAGCCTGAAGTTAACGGGTCTCAACATAAAAGAAAATACATCCTTTGTGCGGGATAATGATGGCGACTTTTTTTATTGGGGGAGGAGGGGCCCCTCGGTTCACCTGGGTTATGTAGTGCCTGACAATAAAAACGCTGAATGGTTTTACAACGAAGTAACCGTTCCAAAAAATAACGATGTTTTAGGTTCATATTTTATGGCCTGCGGCTTTGGGGAAGGGTATTTCGGGATGCAGGTAAACTCGGCAACCGAAAGACATATCCTTTTTTCAGTTTGGAGCCCTTTTAATACAGATGACCCTAAGAAAATACCAGATGAACAGAAAATCGTGATGCTAAAGAAAGGCGCCGGCGTACACACCGGAGAATTTGGCAGTGAAGGTTCAGGCGGGCAAAGCTATTTGCTATTTAACTGGAAAGCCGGTAATACCTACAAGTTTTTGATAAGGGCTCTGCCCGGCGGAAATAACCACACCGTTTATACCGCCTGGTTTTTTGCCCCGGAAGTGAATGAATGGCATTTGATTGCCAGTTTCAGCAGGCCGCAAACCAATACTTACTTAAAACATCTGCATTCATTTTTGGAAAATTTCGACCCGGAACAGGGTACTATTGCCCGTAAAGTTTATTTTAATAATGAATGGATCGCTGATGAAAACGGAAAATGGGTGGAACTGAATAAAGCAAAGTTTACTGCCGACAATACTGGTGCAAAGGGTTACCGCATGGATTTTTCAGGCGGAGTGGCTGGTAATGCTTTTTACCTTAAAAATTGTGGCTTTTTTAATAGCTACACAGTCAGAAATGTCTTTTTTGAGCGGCCTTCATCCCGTAAAATGCCGGATGTAGTGTTGGATAATCTACCATGATATAATCGTTTCCCTGAGACCTAACAGCAAATGCAATTTGGCTGTCATCATTTTTAATAGTGACCGCCATCATAGTTAAAGCGCCAGCTACCGGTAACTTTGTTTGTAATTACAAGCTATTTTATTGGATATGAAAACTGACTCGTTGCAAAAGGTACGGAAGCATTTAAGGGAGCTTGAAAAAAACATGCTGCTTGAAAGTGAAAAAAGAGTGTTGAAGATAAAAGATATTCACCCGCAGCAGCAACATGCTTTACGAAACCTGATCCATTATTTAACCTTGCGAAGTGAAGATATCCGCGAATTGCAGGATGCACTTCATATCCACGGTCTTTCTTCCCTGGCCAGCTCCGAAAGCCATATCCACAGGCAAATACAGGCGATATTACAATGGCTGAAACAAGATTACTCGGCCGCAGAACTGGATGAATGTACTTATGAATTTGGTACCCGTCAAATTGAAGAAAGAAGCAAGATCCTTTTTGGTGAAAAGAACGAAAATGGCACGCCATTCATTATGGTTACGTTTGACGTTTCATTTGCCGAAGATTATGCCCTGATAAAAGCGCTGCTGCAAAATGGAATGAATGTGGCCCGGATAAATTGTGCCCACGACAACGAAGACATATGGACCGCAATGCTCCATCAGCTTGAAAAGGCATGCCACGAAACCGGCTTGAACTGTAAGATATACATGGATATAGCCGGACCCAAGATCAGGACAATACTGATGAATAAAGGGCATAAAAAGGGCAAAGTAAAAATTAAAGAAGGCGAGTTGATCTGGCTTGCAGACCACGCCAAACACTTTACCAAGGATGATATTGTAATCAACCCCAATGTGCCCGGAATCGTTTCAATGATAAAAAAGGGAGAGCGGGTTTTTATTGACGATGGTATGATTGAGGGCGTAGTTGAAACGGTAAAACAGGAAGGTGCAGCCGTTAGGATAGTTCGTATTTCATCAGGTAAGCCGCAAATAAAATCGCACAAAGGCATTAATTTTCCTGACTCTGAAATTTCTGTTTCACCGATAACCGATTTTGATAAAGCATGCCTGCCTTTTATTTGTCAGCACGCCGACCTTGTTGGGTATTCATTTATCCGGAACGCAGATGACCTTAAAAACTTGCAGGATGCTTTAAATGAATTATCTGCCCAGCCGCCAAATATCATTATGAAAATAGAGACACCGGAATCTGTGAAAAATTTGCCTGATTTGCTGATAGGGGGAATGCGACAAAAAGCCTTTGGTGTAATGATAGCACGCGGGGACCTTGCCGTTGAAATTGGCTTTGAGAGAACCGGCGAGATTCAGGACGAAATATTATGGATTTGTGAGGCGGCACACGTTCCGGTTGTATGGGCAACCCAGGTGTTGGAGACGCTTAATAAGACGGGCATAGCTACCCGTTCGGAGATTACCGATGCCGCTCACGCCGTAATGGCTGAGTGCGTTATGATCAATAAAGGCGATCATACCATAAGGGTTATTGAAACCTTGCGAAACGTTTTGCACCGTATTGGCGGGCACCATATCAAAAAGCGGTTTACCTTTCGCCCGTTAGGGATCGCGCAAAAATTTATTAACGAAAAGTAATCTGTTTTTAGATCGTAAAACATCTCAGATGGTTTTCCTTTCGCAATATGAGAAGGCCGTGAGCGGGCATTTGGTGCTTGCTACTTTAAAATGACCTTGGTAGCCCCATAGCCGAACTTTTCCTTTTGCGCATCCATAAATGTTTGAACTTTTGGATGCTTACCCAATATCTTATGGATTTCGTTCCTTAAAGTGCCATTCCCTGCACCATGAATGAAAACAATTTCGTGGAGTTGATGTACAATTGCGGCGTCGAGAGATTTATGGAAGTGTTCGAGTTGGATTTTCAGTATTTCAGAGCTGTTGATAAACTGGTAATCATTGCGCAGCTTTTCAATATGGAGGTCCACTTCTTTACCCGGCTTGTCTAATTTCGTTTTTTCTTCCGGAGATTTAAAAAAGCTTTCTTTTAGCTTTTGTGCATCAATAACTACTTCGTGTTCATCTAACTGTATTAACCATCCTGGCTGTTTTAGCACAGGTACCTGTTTTTTTGATCCTGCAAAATCTTTTGCTTTAAATTTTTCGTGAATTGCCAAAGGCGCAGGCGGCTCAATATTTTGTGTTGTATAAAAAGTGATGTTTAACGTAAACTTTGGCCATAGCTGCAGGTCAGCCATTTGGCCGGAGTAAATTTTAACAGCGGTTTTCGGAGCGATGACGCCGGCAAATTCCCCTTTAAATTTATTTTGTCCCGAGGTAGTTAAAGCGGCCAGCAACTGAAATGAGGTATCGTTCACCAAATGAAAATGCACCACGGAATTTGCTTTTGGATCATTCACGAAACCTAAATAAACCCCTTTGGAGCTAAATTCTCCTGTAAATTCCGGCTCGTCAGCTTTGGTCTCTTTAACCGACCCTGCCGGAACGTATCCATGCACTGTGGTAACTTTACTTGCCAGTACCGGAATTTCGAAATCATCCTCTCCTGTAACACCAATCATCTGTTCGTCAATGATCCGGGTAACAAAACCCTCCATCTTTTCATCAACAAAACGCACAAAATCACCTAACTTATACTTCATGATCACAGATTTAACTGATTATTTGATTTCACTGATAAGTACGTCAGTGCCCGGAGATTCGAATTTATAGATAAAAAATTTAAGCTGTACTAAAATCAGTGAAATCGTAGCATCAGTAAAAATCAGTGATAAAAAAAACCACCCGCCCAAAGGCAGGTGGCCACAAATTAGTTATTTAATACCCCTATTAAAATAACTGTTGCAAAGTAAAAAAATATTTATGGGAGTGCCAATAGTAAAATGATTTTTTTTTGCAAACTTGTTGCAATTACTTGTTGTAAACTAAAACCATTGAAAATAAAAGGGCAAGCATTTAAAAATCACAGGTAGTTATAAGCCGATGGGTTGTTTTTGAATAAATTGTCTTTAATTTGTCTGTAAATAACATCTCTGAAAATGCAAAAATCATTTATTCTATCCGCTTTTATGTGCCTGGTTTTATGGCAGGCGCAGGCCCAGGAACTTTATATGCCGCGTGATATAAAACGTGCCTACGAAAAAGGGGCCCATTCTATGGATGGCAAGCCTGGCAAGAATTACTGGGAAAACCATGGACATTATAATATTTCCATCACTGCTTTGCCTCCGGACAGAACGGTAAAAGGTCATGAGGTAATCACTTATTTTAACAATAGCCCGGATACTTTACGAAGGCTTAACATGAAGCTGATCCTGAACATACACCGGCCAGGTGCCGCAAGGTTTGGGAATGCCGGGGATGATTATTTAACGCCCGGCGTGCAAATCGATAATTTCCTGATCAATGGCACAAAAAAAGATTGGAACAATAAAACCATGGCAGCAACCAACCAGATGGTAGGTTTATTAAAACCGCTTATGCCTCACGATTCTGTGAGTTTGGATATTACCTGGCATTTTGAGGTTTCCAAACAAAGCGGGCGCGAGGGTATGATAGATTCTACTACCTATTACCTGGCCTATTTTTACCCCAGGGTGTCGGTTTATGATGACTATAACGGATGGGATACACTGCCTTTTTTAGATGCCCAGGAGTTTTACAACGATTTTAACGACTATACCCTGAACGTTACCGTGCCTAAAAATTATATTGTTTGGGCAACAGGTACCCTGCAAAATCCTTCGCAGGTATTACAGCCCGAATATGAAAAAAGATTGCAGGAGTCTTTTACAAGCGACTCAACCATACACGTTGCCACCAAAGAAGACCTGGCAAAAAAGAATATAACTGCACAAAATGACCAGAATACATGGACATGGAAAGCGACCAATGTAAGCGATATGGCAGTAGGGATAAGCGATCATTATGATTGGGACGCTGCCAGTGCCGTGGTTGACGACGCCACAGGCCGGCGCGCTGCCATGCAGTCGGCATTTAATGACAGGTCTGCAGATTTTCATCATGCGGTACAGGCAGGGCGTAACTCATTAAGCTGGCTTTCGCATAACTGGCCGGGAGTTCCCTATCCTTTCCCTAAGATGACATCGTTTGAAGGATTTGCGGATATGGAGTACCCCATGATGGTGAACGACAGTCATACCGATGATATAAAGTTTGCTCAATTCGTTCAGGATCACGAGATTGCACATACCTATTTTCCGTTTTACATGGGTATTAATGAGAGTCGGTATGCCTTTATGGACGAAGGCTGGGCCACCACCTTTGAAAGGCTGATCGGCGCTTCAGAGGTCGGCCAGGAAAAGGCCGATAATCTTTATAAGCAATTTCGTATCAACCGCTGGATACATGACCCGGCAACGGCTGAAGACCTGCCCATTATTACGCCATCAAGTGAACTAAGGGGCGGTTATGGCAATAACTCGTACGGAAAACCGTCGTTAAGTTATTTTGCCTTGAAAGATATGCTGGGCGACGAGCTTTTCAAAAAAGCACTGCATACGTATATGGACAACTGGAATGGCAAACATCCTATACCATGGGATTATTTTAACTCGATGAATAGCGGATCGGGCCAGGATTTGAACTGGTTTTTTAATAATTGGTTTTTTAGTAATTATTATATCGACCTTGATTTGCAAAAGGTGACTAAGGCCAGGGGCGGATATGATTTTTCGATAAAGAATATAGGTGGTTTTGCGGTTCCGTTTGATATTAAAGTGACTTATACAGATGGCGCTACCGAAACTTTCCACCAAACGCCTGTAGTTTGGAAAAATGATCAACGGCAATTAAATCTGCTTGTAAAAACAAAGAAAGACATTCAAACGGCGGTATTAGACGGCGGGATATTTATGGATGCTGATGAACGCAATAATAAATGGGCGGCTAAATAATGCAAGTATTCTTCAATTGGCAGAGATATTTAAAACAAAAAACCCGGTATTGCCGGGTTTTTTGTTTTATTGGAATGAAAAATTATGAATTCTGGATGGCATTATTTACCTCGTCAGAACCGTTTTTTACCCTGGCTTTACCTTCATTAAATTTGCTTTGAGCTTGTTCTTTCAATTCGTCGGCTTTAGTGCGCGCGGTTTCAATTGCAACGTCCCTATATTCGTTCAAATCATTAACAGCATTGTTCAGTTTTGTTTTAGCTTTATCATAAACAGTGCCGCTGTATTGCTTAATATCTTTAGAGGCTGCCTGTGCTTTGTCTTTGGCTGCATCAACCAAATCATTAATATAATCAGCTATTCCATCACGGATGTTTTCGCCTTTTTCGGGAGCCAGCAATAATCCTAATGCAGCACCCGCCGCAGCACCTATTAAAAGCGCGGCTATAACCCTGGTTTGATCTTTCATCTTTTTTCTTTTTGATTTTAGTAGACATGGTACTGTTTACAATAACAGTGCCAAGCCCCTCTAATTCTCTTTCGCTGACTGGGAGAAATTCTTTTTTTTCCTATTTATAAATAAAATAAACTACATTATGTTTGGATATAAGTTTTCGTTGCCGCCACCGGAATAGAAAGGATGTCCATAAAAAAAGGCATCTACTTTGGAGTAGATGCCTGGTACGTTTAATGATTTAATTATATAATTAAATAACTTTTACATTTACCGCGTTTAAGCCTTTTCTGCCGTTTTCAACTTCAAATTCAACTTTGTCGTTTTCACGGATTTCATCGATAAGACCTGATGAATGAACAAATACGTCCTGGCCACCATTGCTTGGTGTAATAAAACCAAAACCTTTTGTTTCATTAAAAAATTTAACTGTTCCTTCTTTTTGCATTATTTTATTTATTAAAGGCCGCAAGGTAGGCATAATAATCGGGTTGGCAAGTATTTTTTTGGGAAGTCTGAAAGTCGGGAAAGTCCGAAAGTCGGAAAGAAAGAAGAATTTGGTTACCTGAAATCCACGGAAGCAGCAACGATTGGGCACTTATTATAATATGGTTTGTTGGATGACCATCGTTGTCTGAACGTCTATAGTCCTCTTTCCGACTTTCGGACTTTCCCGTCTTTCGGACTCCAAACAAAAAAGCCCTTCAGCTGATGCTAAACGGGCTTTTGCTAAAAATAAATTAATCGCACAGATCACTCCATCGCGCATTCCTTAATTATTTAGCCACTTTTTAATATTTTTCAAGGGTTTTGCAGGGCTGTATTGTTTAAAGGCAATACGATAGAATTACGATAAGCGATACATTTCAGTTTTATTAAAAGGTGTTTTTATTTAAATGTACTTTTGCCCGTAATTGGAAACACGGTAATATTAATTAAAACAATAGTATAAAATCAAATGAAGGCCTTTATATTCGATCTTAACGGTACCATGATCAACGACATGCCATACCATACCAAAGCATGGCAAAATCTGCTTAATTTTGAATTGGGGGGCAATTTTACCTGGGAAGAGGTTAAGCCGCAGATGTATGGCAAAAACCCCGAAGTGTTGGTAAGGATGTTTGGCCCTGATCGGTTTACGATGGAAGAAATGAACCGCCTTTCGCTCGAAAAGGAAAAGAAATATCAGCAAGAGTTTCTGCCATATCTGGAGCTTTTACCGGGTTTGCACGAGTTTTTGGAAAGCGCTTACCAAAAAGGCATCCAAATGGCCATTGGCTCAGCGGCAATTCCTTTTAATATTGATTTTGTGTTGGATAACTTAAATATCCGCCATTATTTTGAGGCGATAGTAAGCGCCGATGACGTGGAATTGAGCAAGCCCCATCCTGAAACATTTTTAAAAGCAGCCAAATTGCTGGGTGTTGCGCCGGAAGATTGCCTTGTATTTGAGGATGTTCCCAAGGGAGCGGAAGCCGCCGCCAATGCTGGCATGAAAACTGTCATTATTACCACTACACACCGGCCCGGCGAGTTTAAATACCTGCCAAATGTGCTGCATTTTGCGGAGGATTTCAGCGATCAATTTATTAAGGACCTGGCCCTTTAAAATTGTGACTCAGGCAATAGGATCTGAATAAACACTCCCAACCCGGTCTCGTAAATTATAGCCTGATGCCATTACTTCTCCGTAAGCGCCTGCGGTACGTACTGCTATCAAATCACCACGATAAGATTGCGGCAGTTCTACATCCTTTTGAAAGCAATCCGTACTTTCGCATATCGGACCCACAATATCGTAATGAACAGTTGTTGGAGCGTTAACAGAACCTTCCAATTCGTTGCTTCCGGACTTCCGGACTTCCAGACTTTCGGACTCACGACTTAAATTTTCTATCTGGTGGTAGGCCTGGTATAGCATAGGGCGGATCAATTCAGTCATGCCTGCGTCCAGTATAAGGAAATTCTTTTTCAGTCCGTTCTTAACATAAAGTACCCGCGAAATCAATGCAGAACATTGGGCAACCAAAGCGCGGCCAAGTTCAAAATGCACTTCCTGGCCGGGTTTTACATTTAAAAAATCGCTGAAAACTTTAAAATAGCTTTCAAAATCACTGATGCTGTTGGTATCAGGGTTGTGATAATCAACCCCAAGCCCGCCCCCGGTGTTCAGTATTTTTACTTCAAAGCCATGGTCAACAAACCAATCCTGCATTTCGTTAATGCGGGTGCACAGGCTTTTATATACTTCCATATCGGTGATCTGTGATCCGATATGAAAATGGATACCTAAAAACTGCAGGTTAGGGCATTTGCGCAACGCATCGGCCACATCCGGCAATTGCCAGCTGTTAATCCCGAATTTGTTTTCCTCGAGGCCGGTGGTTATAAAATGGTGCGTATGCGCGTCAACGTTCGGGTTGATGCGGATCGCAATATTTGCCTTTTTATTTTTGGCTTTTGCCAGGTCATTAATTATAAAAAGTTCCTGTACCGATTCAGCGTTGAAACAAAAAATGTCTGCATCCAAAGCCGCATTGATCTCTTTATCAGATTTGCCAACACCAGCAAAAACAATCTTTTCTTTACCAAAGCCATGTTCAACGGCGGCTTTAACCTCGTTCCCGCTAACACAATCAGCCCCAAAGCCATAGGATTGGATGGTATCCAACACCTTAGGGTTAAAATTAGCCTTCATGGCATAATGCACATGAAAGCCGTATTTAGATGACGCGGTACTACAGGCCTCCAGCGTTTTGCTCAAAACATCCAGGTCGTAGTAATAAAACGGTGTTTCTAATTGTCCGAAACGTGTTATGGTATTTTTGTTGAACATGATACTCTTTAAATCATCCCGTTTTGCCTCACCTAAATCCTCTCCAAAGGAGAGGACTTTTTTAAACGAGCGTTATTATTAAAATTGTTTTTTAGAACCCTCTCCTTTGGAGAGGGCAGGGTGAGGCTAAAAAAGCCTGTTATGTAAACTCCTTAATACTTCAGTTTTGTCGGCAGTATGAATCAGTAACGACATATTATGATCACTGCCGCCATAGGATATCATCCTGATGGGGATATGTTTAACCGCTTCTAACACCCTGGCGGCGTACCCGTGTTTTTCAGCACCAAAATCACCCACCACGCAAATAATAGTTTGGTACTTATCTGTTTCCACGGTGCCGAAAGCTTGTAATTCATGGATGATATCATCAAGGCTCGAAGTATCGTCGATGGTTAAAGATACGGCCACTTCCGAAGTAGTGATCATATCTATTGCCGTTTTATAGCGTTCAAAAACTTCGAATACCTTGCGTAAAAAGCCATGCGCCAATAGCATCCGGCTTGATTGGATTTTAATAGCTGTTATGCCATCCTTTGCCGCGATAGATTTAATCCTGTCTTTTTCGCTGGTATTGGTAATCAGTGTACCCGGTGCTTTCGGGTCCATCGTATTTAACAAACGCACCGGGATCTTATACTTCTGCGCCGGGAACACACTTTGCGGGTGCAATATTTTCGCGCCGAAATAAGCTAATTCTGCCGCTTCATCGAAAGATAATTGCGCGATGGGCTTTGTGCCTTTAACGATTCTTGGATCATTGTTGTGCATGCCATCAATATCGGTCCATATCTGCACTTCTTCGCTGCGGATACCTGCACCAATCAAGGATGCGGTGTAGTCGCTGCCCCCACGGCGCAGGTTATCTATTTCGCCAAAGCTGTTGCGGCAAATATATCCCTGGGTAATAAATATGTTATTATCGGGGTGTTGCTCAAGCAGCGGGGTTAAGTGTTCTGAGATATAATCAACAATGGGTTCGTTGTCCTCGTCTATCTTCATAAAATCAAGCGCCGGTAATAATACCGAAGGTACACCGATCTCTTTCAGATATACATGGTATAAAGTGGTTGAAAGTAATTCGCCCTGCGCCAGGATGATCTTATCTTCAACAGTAGTAAACAGGTCGTTAGCCAGGTTACTTAACAGCGAAAAGTGATAATCAATAACTTCTTTGCCTTGTTCCAAATATTCGGGTGTGGCAAATAACTCCTTTATAAAAAGTTCGTACTTATCTTTTAAAACCTTTATTAACCCGGCAGCCTTGGTTTTGTTTCCCGCCAGGTAAGCTTGTCCAATTTCAACCAAACTATTTGTTGTGCCGGATACGGCTGATAGCACCACGATCTGCCTTTGCGCAGGGTCAATAATATCCATCAGCTTTTTCATCCTTTCGGGGCTTCCTACAGATGTTCCGCCAAATTTTAAAACTTTCATTATTCCTTTCTTTATACCATAAATGATTGATATTCTTGTATCAATTTTGAGGCGCTAAAAATAGGGTTTTATCCTGCTTTTAGCTAATAATGGGCGAAATTTAATTTGGAAAGGGTAGTTTTCAAGCCGTTTTTACCAAATATTATTAGTTTGGATGGCAAAGAGCATTGTATAAATACAGTTTTGCAGTTAGGAAAACCTTTTAAAAAAGACAAAAAGCGTCGTTTTGAAATAAATTAAGATGATATATGAATATTTTGATAAGGACAGGCCTTGTTTTTGACTATATATATGATAATATTCATAGGGTGGTAAAAGGGGTTCCCCGTTTAAAGCGTTCTCAAATTAACCCAAACCTGATGCTTGGCAGCCAGTATAATTTATGGGGATTAAAAAAACTAAAGGCTCTTGGTGTAACAGCGATCGTAAATATGCGGATGCATAACGATTATAGCGATGCCGACCACGAAGGGATAAAATACCTGCACCTGCCAACTGTGGATAATACCCCGCCGCCATTGAAAGTTTTGATAAAAGGAGCTGAATTTATTGGTGCCGAGATAAAAAACGGAGGTCTTGTTTATGTGCACTGCCGGCAGGGATTAGGTCGGGGACCTACTATGGCTATGGCTTACCTGATAAAAACAGGTTTGACTTATGAACAGGCGTATGAAACCATCAGAAAAGTAAGGATATTTATCAACCCGCAGCGAAGCCAGGTTAAAATGCTGAAAGAGCTGGAAGAATATTATAAGGAAATATAGCAATAATCTCCGTAGCGATGGGGTTTAAACCCATCGCTATAATGGAAAAAAAACAGCAATAATGCCAGCAACTAAACCAGAAACTATCGACTGGATCAGCAATTTGAGGCTCATCGCATTATACGCGGTGATCATATTGCATTGCTCGTCGCCGCTATTGGGGGATTACGGCAAGGTGCCGATGGCAGATTGGTGGTCGGCTGATTTTTTAAATGCGCTTACCCGTTTTGCGGTACCCGCATTTGTGATGATCACAGGTGCATTATTACTTCCCCGTGAATATGAGATCGGTAGTTTTTTGAAAAAAAGATTGAGCAGGGTGGTGATTCCCTTCATTTTCTGGAGTTTGGTTTATGTGTGGTATTCGTGGTATAATGAAGAGATCACTTTCGGGGGAGATGTATGGGCCGATATCAGGCAGGTATTACATTTATTAAAAACCGGAAGCGCCTATCATTTATGGTATGTGTACATGCTCATCGGGCTTTATTTTTTTATACCTGTTATCGGTAAGTTTGTGCGCAATGCCTCCGAAAAAGAGCTGGTTTACTTCCTGGCGGTATGGTTTGGGGTGATGCTGATCACCCAGCCTTATCTTATGCGTTATAACCCTTCGGTTGATATGCATTACTTTGCGGGCTTTGCCGGTTACCTGGTATTTGGTTACTATCTGGCCAATAAGGATTTCAATGTCAAACACCTGCGTTTGTGGATGCTCCTGTTGTTTTTATGCAGCATCGCACTGATCGCCATCGGCAGCAGGCTATTGATCGCCTATCCCATTTATCCCGGAACAATGTTCTACGAGCCAGTTAACCCTGCGGTTTTACTGCTGTCCGGCAGCGCTTTTATGCTGGCAAAATTGACGGTTCCAAAAGTGCCGCCGGTTATTACCCGGGCCCGCGACTTTGCCGGTAAGTATAATTATGGCATTTACCTGGCCCATGCGCTGGTATTATATTTTTTGGATGACCTTTTTGGTATCAGTTATAAACTGGGTATACCCATTTTGAGCATCCCCTTAACGGCACTGATCTGTTTTCTGATATCCTTATTGCTGGTATGGATTATCAATAAAATACCATTCGGAAAATGGGTTTCGGGATGATGTGTATGCCGAAAATAAAAACCCATCATAATTCATAATTTTTTTTAGAGATTTGTCCTCCTGCAAACAAGGTATCTATCCTGATGAAAAAACTCACTGAAAAAAACGCGGCCTCCTTTACCATCACACTCATTATTGTCACTTTTGTGCTGCGCTGCTTTATTGCAGCCTACACAGGTTTGGGTAACGGCGAATCCTATTATTTCAGGGGGGCACTCCACCTTAACCTGAGTTATTTCGATCAGCCGCCTTTATTTTTTTGGTTAGGGGCCATCAGTATCAAACTTTTGGGGTTGACGAATTTTGGGATCCGATTTGCATCGGTGCTGTTATTCGCCGGTACAAGCTGGTTGATGTTTGTGATCACCAGGAAATTGTTCAATGCTAAAGCGGGCTTTTGGTCAGTGCTGGTAATGAACCTGAGCGCAGTATTTACGGTTGCAATTGCCAGCTGGTACCAGCCGGATGCGCCCTTAATGTTCTTCTGGTTGCTGGCCACCTATTTTATTGTTGAGCTGATGGTGGGGCCCGGTGCCGAAAACTCTGAGGCAACCCGCAACAGCCGCAGAACATGGCTTTTATGGCTCGCTGTTGGTGTTAGTATGGGGCTTGCTACTTTAAGTAAATACCACGTGTTGTTTTTGTTTGCAGGGGTGTTTATGTTTATCGCGACCAACAAAAACCAGCGGCACTGGCTGCGCCATCCCGGTCCGTATATTGCAATTCTGATCACGCTAATAATAGCATCGCCGATTCTTTGGTGGAACTACAATAACAACTGGGTGTCCTTTGTTTTCCAGGGGGCAAGGGCCGGAACAAATGGCAGTAAATTTCAATTGCATTTTGATTGGTTTTTTAGAAGTATACTTGGGCAGGCGATGATTTTGTTGCCATGGATCTGGTTTCCCACTATCAGGCAGCTCTATATTTCTTATAAACTGCGCAAAGAGTTGCTGGTTTACAGCTTTTCATTCTGGATGTCCATTTTACCTATTGTGTTTTTTACAATGGTAACCTTATGGTCCGATCTGCAATATCATTTCCACTGGCAGGCACCCGGCTATATGATGCTGTTTGTACCGCTTGGTTTTGCTATTGACAGAGGCCTGAATACTGAATCAACCGGCAGGCTGACCCGTCGCTGGCTTAATTTTTCTATTTGCTTCACCGTTTTAACAATCGGTGTTTTGGGAATGCATTGGGTAACAGGTTTCTGGACTTCGTACGGACCGAAATGGGTAGTGCATTATTTTCACGGCGACAATCTTGACCCAACGATCCAGGGTGTTGATTATACGGATATTAAAACCCGGTTTGAAAAAGAAGGCTGGCTGAATAACCCCAATATATTTACAGGCAGTACCCGCTGGTGGTTAACCGGTAAAATCGACTGGGCGCTTAAAGGTAAAAAAGATATCATCGTGTTTGATCCGGATCCGCGTAACCTGGCTTTTTTGGTTGACCCGAAGACACTTATCGGAAAAGATTGCATTATTATTGGCGATCATCATGAGCCTTTCATCGATATGAATGTAAAACCCTTTTTTGATAGCGTAACTCAATTGCCTGATGTACAAATCATCCGAAACGGCCCCGAGTATACCTTACAGGTTTACTATTGTAAAAACTTTCATAAATCTGCTGAGCCGAGGATGGATCTGCCTTTATACCGCCAATTGATAGGATTGCCGCCATTTGGTAAATAAAGTTGACACGAATATGCACGAATTGAATTGACACGAATATTCACGAATGGATTCGAATATTCACGAATACATTTAGCACGAACTTCACAAATAGCGAAATGTCTAATTTGGGCTTTATAGCATTGCAATCTATAACTGCTGCTTAAATTCGTGCAATTCGAACAAATTCGTGAATATTCGTGTTGAAATCTCATTTAAATTCGTGTAATTCGTGATAATTTTTTTACCCGAATTAATTGAACTCAAACGATCTGAATTTATTTGCACGAACGAAGCGGTTTCTGCTGGCCCCGAATTCGTATAATTCGGGGCTATTCGTAAAATTGGCGTTCATTTTTTTTCTTCCCTTCCAATTTGCATCGGCCCAAACGGTCAATATTATTCCTCTTCCCAAATCATTTGTAAAGCTTAACGGCTATTTTCAGTTAAACAGCAATACCATTATTGGTATGAGTGATAGTTCGATGCTGCCGCAGGCTAATTATCTTCAAACGGAATTAAAAAAAGCCGACCGGATACTTATAGCAGTTGACCCGGATGAACAAAAGGCGCAAATCGATTTAAAATTGCTCGAAAAGCAAGATGTTAACGGGGCTTACGACCTCAAAATTGAAGCTAATAAGATCACGATCACGGCGTCAGGGAACGAAGGGATTTTTTATGGGATGGTTTCATTGATGCAGTTGATCAGGATGCAGCCGTCGGGCAATTCTGTTAACCTTCAGGCATGCGAAATAGCTGATGCGCCGAGATTCCAATGGCGGGGGTTTATGCTGGATGAATCGAGGCACTTTTTTGGCAAAGAAAAGGTGGAACAGCTTTTAAATTGGATGGCCTTTTATAAACTGAACAAGTTTCACTGGCACCTTACAGATGATGATGGCTGGAGGCTCGAAATAAAAAAATACCCCCGGCTGGCACAAATAGGTGGCATTGGCAACCATACGGATTCGCTCGCGCCGGCAAAATATTATACACAGGATGATATTAAAGAAATTGTTGCTTACGCGCAGGATCGTTTTATAACTGTCATTCCCGAAATTGACATGCCCGGCCATGCTACCGCGGCAAATAAAGCCTACCCGGAGTTTAGCGGGGGAAGTATCCGCAATTATGAAAATTATACCTTCGATCCGGGCAATGAGAAAACCTATGGCTACCTCACCGATATTTTAAAGGAGGTGAACGGGCTCTTTCCGTCGCATATGATCCATTTAGGTGGTGACGAAGTTGCTTTGGGGAACCAGGCCTGGGCAGGACGCCCGGGTATAACAGATATGATGGCGAAAAATAAGTTTACTGCGCTTGACGACCTGGAACATTATTTTTTTAACCGCATGGCCGATTCTGTAATGAAAATGAACGATAATGTTTTATGCTGGGACGAAGCGGCAAGCACTAATTTGAACCCTGCAAAAACAATCGTCTTTTGGTGGCGGCAAAACTTTCCTTCGCAACTGGAGCTATCGTTACAAAAAAGGTACGATGTGGTGCTTTGCCCGCGCTTGCCTTTGTACTTTGATTTTATTCAGGACCAAAACAATGTTTCCGGCAGGCGATGGAATGGTTCGTACTTTAATAGTTTAAGCAATATTTATAATTTCCCCGACAGGCAATTGCCGTCAGCGGAATTAAATTCCAGTTTGATACTGGGTATCCAGGCTAATATCTGGACTGAAACTATAGGCTCAGCCAAACGACTTGATTTTATGACTTATCCGCGAATCGCCGCTTTGGCCGAATCCGCATGGACAGATCAGGCACTTAAAAATGAACCTTCATTTAATGAACGGTTAAAAGCCGAACTTCCTTTGTATGACAAGGATGGCATTTATTATTACAATCCGTTTGCTCCGGCGGTACACCCTGAGGCGATTGACTTTATGCGCCGCATCCCGAAACATGAGAAAAAAGGTAAACACCATAAGCATGCTCATCAGCAGTTGTCCCGTCACGCCAATATAATTCATACAAGTAAAGACGGTTCTAAACGTCATCATACCAAAAAACGGTAATCGCCATAATGGCTAATTATAAAGGTGGCGCTGATATTTTTATGGATTCCGGCAACATCCTACGTCACTTTAATCAGCCAATAAAAGTTTTTTACATACTTTTAGGCCATGAAAAACGACCCGCTAAGTGTCGCGCTTTTTGAAATGCGCCTGGAAGAAATTCATCGCGGCGACCCCTGGTTGCGCTACGAAATTTCCATCCGCGATTTCGTAGCTTTATTTCCTGTAAGGTATAAAAACGGCAGGCCTGTAAGACCTGATCATCCTGCTACCTATGGGGTTGACCGCGAGGTGTTTTTAAAAGTACTGGTAGCATTTAGCCAATGCTTTAACTAAGCTTAATACTTGAGTTTATTAAGGCTTCTCAACAGTAATATCTTGTGCTAAAGTTGCGTCATCAGGGGTCGTTGCGAGGTTATTATCCAAAATATAAAGTGCATCGTCCTTTGCCGAAGCGCCGCCCGCTATTTTTATTTTGTCGAGCAGGTTCATGGCCAGTGTTTCCTCTTCTGTTTGTTCCTTTACAAACCATTGCATAAAATTCCAGGTCGCCCAGTCTTTTTCGGCAAGGCTCAGGTTAACCAGGTTATAAATAGAGGTGGTATTGTCTACTTCCGACTTGAATATTTTCTCAAAACAATCGTTTATGCTTGATGGGTCAGGCCCCGGGCCGGGGATTTCTGTCACCACCACTTTGCCGCCACGTTTCAAAATATATTCCAATATTTTCATCATGTGGTTGCGTTCTTCATTGGCATGCCTGAATAAAAAGTTCGAAATACCTTCGTATCCTTTTTCATTCGCCCAGGCGCCATATGAAAGGTAGATCTGTGCGTTGTGCGCTTCGTTTGTCATCTGCTGGTTCAGTGCTTTTGCAATTGCACCGGAAAGCCTGTTAGTATCCATAAAATAGTGTTTGAAAACTAAACTAACAGTGCTTGAAAATGTTTTGGCTTATTTGAAAGACAGGGAAATCGCGTTTGAAAAAAACCGGCATATTTAATTGAGGCTAAAGCCGTTTTTATTGCTTCAATTTATCCGTTGGCTAAAGCCGACGGCAATGAGTGAAAAGCCATGCTTCCAAAATTCATTGCCGTTCCTTTTAAGGAACGGAAAAAGTAAACGAAAAGATAAAGGCTTTAGCCAAATTTTGAGCTACAAGTTTTAAACGCGATTTCCCTGATTTGACAGAAGGGGATTAAAGAAAACAATCGAAAAAATGTTAAGGCTTAATTTGGGCATGACAATGCATCCCTGCCAAATTACAGGACTATATAGGTTACTAATACAAAAGAGGTAGCTGTTTTGCCGGCTATTTATAGGCCGATATGTGGCTGGTTTTTATGCTGAGCATAAAAGATTTTCCCACGCTTATCTTAACACTTTTATCCTGCAGCATCGTTTTTATGGCCTCATCAGATTTCAGTGCTTCGTAGAGGTCACGGGCAACAGGCGAACCGCTGATATTGGTGATCACCCTGCCATTTTCCATAGTTATGCTGAAAGAATAACCAGACTTGCCACGGTCGCCCGCAGATTCAAAATCCTGGATGTTCAATTTAAACTGTTGTTCTGAAACAAGGCTCTTTTTTAAGTGCAGCCGGATAACGGGCAGGTACCTTTTCCAGGTAGTTAAATATTGTCTTTCTTCCATGTGAGTTGATAAAGGTATGGATAATATCAACAGAATGCTATTAAATAGCTCACATTTATAGCTAACCATTTTATATTAAGTCAGATACACCGCCATAAAAGTGGCAATTTATGAATTCGAATAAGTTTTAAGAACTTTTTGTGAAACAGATTGTCATTATACCTATGCAACATTGGCATCATTGCACCTCATTTTTGTGGTTTAGCGGTATTAAATTTAACTCAATTAACTTGGTCTAACTTAATCAACTAATAACTAAACTATGTTTAAAGACACTAAAGCATTCAGCGGTTTTTCGGTAAACGACATGCAAAAAGCGAAAGATTTTTACTATGGCAAACTTGGTATCGAGGTTTCGGAAAATGATATGGGTATCATGACACTGCATATCAGTGGTGGAAGTAATATAATCGTTTATCCAAAGCCAAACCATGAACCGGCAACGTTTACCATCCTTAACTTCCCGGTTAGTGATGTTGAAAAGACAGTGGACGATCTTATTAATGCAGGTATCACTTTTGAGCAATATGATGCCCCTATTAAAACTGATGCAAAAGGTATTTTAAGGGGGAATGGCAGGGGCCCTGACATTGCCTGGTTTAAGGATCCCGCCGGAAATATTTTGTCGGTACTTAAAGAAGGGTAACCTATTTTTTTATTTCCTGTCCCACAAACATCAGCGTTTTGGTGTGCGGTACAATGATGTGAAATTCTCTCATCCCATATTCCCGGTCAAATGGTGGTTTTACTTTAATTTCGTTCAGTTTATCTTTTATATTATCCCAAAGGCTGTCAATTTCGTCTACTTCAAGGTAAAATTCCATTTCACCAATATCTGTGCCCGCGTTTAAAATATGGATCAGGTGGTTGTCCTTAAAAACAATAGCATAATTCTCTGTGTTCATCACTGCCTTAAAACTAAACACGTCCACAAAAAAATTAAGTGTTGCCTTTATGTTATATGATGGCACCATCGGGCTTAAAAACAATGCTTTATACATAGAAATCCTTCCAATAATTATTTACTGATCTATATCAACCGCGATATTGATTCCGTTTAAATATAAAGGATTTTTGGCTCTATAACGGTTTGTATGGGTAGGAACTAATTAAAGAATTTTTTTAACACAAAGAAACAGAGAATACACTGAGTTCACAGAGGAATAATTCTATTTTTTAAAGGTATTTGAATATGTAAATAGCCTGTAAAATTTTAAAACTCAGCGAACTCTGAGTCTTCTCTGCATTTAAATCACCCACGCTATCCGTCATAGAACCGGATTTTTAAAAAATATATGGCGGTTATTTCAAATTCGACACCGGTAATAATTTTAAGTCTTCATTAAATAATCGTTTTCTGCCCGAAAGGATAAAAGCATTCTGTAGATGAAGCGTCAGTGTTTCCCCCCCAGTAGCAGGTAGTTTCATGTGTTTTTTATAATGGATCAATACCCTGTCGCCCTTTTCCATCATATTGACATCGTTCTGCGCTCCAGAGATCTTTTCAATTTTAATGATTGCTTTCTCGTCGGCTCCCGCTTTATTAATCAGCATGATATTTAGCGAATCAGCGATAACTTTGACAGGGAAATCAGCATGGTTAACAATGGAGAATTCTGCATATACCGTATCCTGTTTATCGTACGTTTTTAGTTTGAAATTCAAGCCCGAAACAGCAATTTCCTGTTCACTTAAATAAACAAACGGAGATTTTACAGCCGGTATTACCGCCTTAAAGTATTTCTTTTCGCTGTCATTGAACCCTGTTTTTGTATCAAATGAATAGCCGGTAACCAGGTTTTTATTCTCCTTGATATATGCGGTAAACTCAGTTTTGTCTATCGTGGTTTGTAATACCAGCGACTTTGAAACGTCATTTCCCGCAGCGTTATAGCCGATGGACACTGTATAAGCGCCTTTAAAATTACCGGCCAATCCTGTAACCTGGTATAACCTAAGATCATTCACAGGCTTGAACTTTACATTAAGTGTAGTGTCTTTTCCATTGGCTAGCGAAAATGGCTCAAAACCAGCAGCCGGTCCGGACCGGATTCCCTCGGGTGTTGCAATCTCCATCTCCTGGAAATCAATCGGAGCGGAGCCCGAATTGGAAAGTTTGAGCTGCGCGGTTAATTCCGTGGTTTTTATTTTTCCGGTAAGATTTAGGCTGGCCGACAAATCCCCTGCAGTGGTATCGGCCGTATTATAAATTAGTTCATTGGTGTTACTTTTTAATTTTTTGTGGGAAGAATTGCAGCTGTATAAAATGAAAACGGTAAGAATTATAATAGCAGATAGCTTCATATTTAAGGCGGATTGAACTTTAGTTAATTTAAAAATGGTTGAAGAAACACATGGGTGAGGCGTTTCTTCAACCAGCGGGAATGTTAATTAATATCCTGTAACTGACCAGATGGAATAAGAATTTGGCGGTGCCTGGATCAAAACCCTGCCATCAGCAGCAACAGTTTGTATCCAGCCGGAGGCGCCTGTATATTCTTTAATTTGTTTATTGGCCCAGTTACTGGTTACCCATTGCTGTTGCCAGTAACCTGTCCCGTTAAAATACACGATCACACCCGGTGCCGCACCGTAACCGTTACGACGGTCAATGTATTGGTCACTTGCGGAGTACAAATTGGTGGTTGTTCCGCCTGCAAGAGTTCTGTGGATCCAGATGAGGTTGTTCATCCTGCCTTTATCAAGCCATTGTTCATAATCGCTGTAAAATACGCAGGGGTATCCTTCGTGGGTCATGATATAGGCATAAGCCGAATATTTATTGCCGATAATGTCTGTATCGTGATTGGAAACGAAAGTAACTGATTTAGCACCGTTTCTTTTCCATAACATGTCATCGTTTAAATGGGTTAGGTCATTACTGTCAAAAGCAGAGTGCATGGCGTAAAAGCAAGCAAAGTCAAATGCAGACGAGGTGCCGCCGGTAGCGTTCACCCAGCTTTGTAAATTGGCTGCGTTGCCATCCCAGTCTTCGCCAACAGCAAAACCGCCAACGCTGTTTACATAGTTTTGAACCACCCACGCCCCAAAACCCTTTACATAATCGAAGCGCCATCCGTCATAATGCATGGTGTTTTTGTAGTATCTCGACATACTGTATGATGCGTTATAGATCCAATTGGAAACATTGGCCTGTGCATGGCAAAGATCAGGGAAACCGCCGAATGAGCCTTCATCAGATGCATGGATATTGTTGGGATGGAAGTCGCTGTAGCTCCTGTTGAATTGCCCTGACAGCGGTGTAAAATTGGTGTAAGTATTGGTACCGGTATAAGGGTTAGCTTCCAGCGATCCCCCGCTGCAATGATTTAATACCATATCTGCGTATACCTGGATGTTATGGGTGTGCGCGTTGGCTATCAGGGTATTCAAGTCCGCCAGATTGCCGAAGCGTGTTGTTGTTGAACCCATTTGGTTATACGTGCCAAAATCGAAATAATCATAGGGGTCGTAACCCATACTTGAACCGCCGCTTTGTCCTTTGGTAGAAGGTGGGAGCCAGATGGCCGAAATACCCGCTGCATCCCATGCTGCTATTTTGCTGTTTACATTTTGCCACCAGGAGGAGGTGTTGGGTGTGTTCCAGTAAAAGGCCTGCATTAACACACCTCCACCTGGCCCGGCAGCAGCATCGTTAACAAAGGTTTTGGAGATTTTTGCCGAAGCCGGTGCGTTTTCCGTCACCGCCGACTTTTTACACTGCGAAAAAGTTAACAATAATGCCAGGAAGATTGATGCCCGGCCCAAACTGTAGAATTGTCTTTTCATAATTTTGGGTTTTAAGTAAAAAGGTATTTATTTATTGGTTTTAATGCTTGTCAATTAATTCCGGTAACGTTCCCGGAGTATTTATTTACGTTTCCATCCGGGCATACATATTTCATTTAGCTTTAGTATTATTTTTTCTATCCGGTAAAAAAGCGGGTGGACGCCGTTGCAAAAAGCAATACTTATCCATCGCAGTCGCCAATAGCAACCACGGGCTTTTTCATTTAAATAGAATAGGGCTACAGTTTAAAGTTTAGTTTACAAATTGGTTAGTGATACACACTGAAACTAAGGTACGGTAATAGTTAATATTTGCAAATTAATTTATAGGAAATGTATAATTAATTAAAAAACATAAATAGTTTTAATAATTAACTTAATAGAAATTTTTATTCTGATTGTTTTCATTAGGATTAAATCGCTTTTTTCGGCCAAATTTTAATGCAGGGCAATATTTTTGAGCATGAGGTATGTATCTATTACACTAAGGAACTTTTTCGTAAAAATTAAGCGATTTCCGGTAACGTTCCCGGCAAATTGCCTTCCCAATATTTTCTTACTAAAAATCGGATGCGCATTTTCTGCGCGTTTTTACATCAGGCAATATTTTTTTTGAATTTCCGACTAAATAATTACCCTGACCTGCAGGCGGTTTTGATGCAGCCGGTTAATCGGGACTATATTTGATTTGATGGTAAATAAACATGCTATATTTGGATTCTAATGAACCGGTAAATCAAATAAACATATGAAGATCTTATTTTTTTGCCCGCGCTGGGGACAGGAAGCAGTTGAGTGGGATGTGTTTTTGCAGAAGGTTAAGGAGGCCGGGTATGACGGTGTTGAAGCCAGCCTGCCTTACGATGAAAAGGAAAAAGCCCTGATACTAAACAGACTTGAAAAATATGGTCTTCAATTTATTGCACAGCATTACGAAACAACTGAAAAGGACTTTGATATCCATTGTCAGCAATTTGAACAAAGGCTGTTCAACCTCGCCTCAGGCAAACCCTTGTTCATCAACACCCAAACAGGGAAAGACTATTATACTTTTGAGCAAAATAAGCAATTGATCGACCTGGCAAGGACGATAACCATTCAAACCGGCGTGAAAGTTTTGCACGAAACTCACCGTGGCAAGTTTAGCTTTGCAGCGCATATTGCAAATACTTATTTACAAAGAATAGAAGATCTGCGCATTACGCTTGATATATCGCACTGGTGCAATACCGCTGAGTCATTTTTACACGACCAGCAGGAAGCAGTTGACCTGGCTATATCACGAACCGACCATATCCATTCGCGGGTAGGGTATCCGGAGGGGCCGCAGGTTACAGACCCAAGGGCTCCCGAATGGAAGGAAGCCCTGGATTTTCATCTTAGCTGCTGGGACAATGTGGTAGCAAAAAAACAAGCGGGAAATGCACCTTTACTAACTATTACCTCCGAGTTCGGAGCGCCGCCCTATTTGCCTTTGCTGCCCTATACTAAACAGCCAGTGGTAAGCCAGTGGGATGTAAATATATTTATGATGGAACTGCTTAAAGAACGGTATGCTTAAATCTATTTTTTAAAGCCAGAATGAAATACTTTTTAAGCTGCGATTGGGGGACTTCATCATTCAGGATAAAGCTTGCCGGGACCAATGACGGCAGGGTAGTTGCTGAAGAAAGTTCGGGCGACGGTGTTGCCCGGACATTTGATCTCTGGCGGCAAAGCGGGCATCCGGAGGCAAAAAGAGCTGATTTTTATTTGGAGGTGGCCGACTTGCATATAAAAAGGATAGAAGAAAAAATAAATCAATCTTTATCGGGTGTACCGCTGCTTATTTCTGGTATGGCATCTTCTTCTATTGGGTTTATTGAGATCCCCTATAATTCTGTGCCTTTTTCGGTGGATGGAGCGGGTATTCAAACGGCATTTATCGCGGCAGCAAAAGCTTTTGACCATAATGTATGGGTAGTTTCGGGGCTTAAAACCACGGACGATGTAATGAGGGGCGAAGAAACACAATTGATCGGTTGTATTGAACCTGAGCAGATCGTCGTGAACGAAATGTTTATTTTCCCCGGCACTCATTCAAAACATATTCTCGTTAAAAATAACCAGGTGGTTAATTTTAAAACCTATATGACCGGCGAAGTATTTGCCTTACTAAGCCAAAACAGCATTTTAAAAAATGCCATTGAACCGAATCAGACCCATGACAACAATCCGGACCTTGAAAGTTTTAAAGCGGGCGTTAAGGAAGCCGTTTCATCAAACCTGCTTCATTCCATTTTTAAGGTGAGGACAAACCAACTGTTTGATGTGTATAACAAAACAGAAAATTATAATTATTTAAGCGGCATATTGATAGGCGCGGAGTTGAAAGATTTAGTGGGCACCGAAGCCGAAATAATTAACCTTGTTTGCGGACAGGAACCAGGGCGATATTATCAATCGGCGCTGTTGGAATTATTCACCTCAAAAAGGATAAAAATAAGTTCAAATCAATCGGCTGATGACGCAACGTTGATGGGCCACTTGAAAATTGCCAAACAATTAAAAATATTTGCATGAACAAAACATTTTCCTTCGATCTGTTTAACCAAATGCCGGTAGTCGGCATTATGAGAAACATCCCCGATGAGCATATAGAAGCTATAGCCGGGGTGTATTGCCGGTCGGGTTTAACCAATCTTGAAATTACAATGAACTCGCCGAATGCTGAACAAAATATCGCTTTATTGGCGGATTTGTATGGCGATGAATTGAATATCGGCGCAGGTACCGTTTGCAGCATGACCGATCTCGAAAAAGCATTAAAAGCGAAATCGCAGTTTATTGTAACGCCCATTATTAATGAGGAAGTTATCAGAACCTGCGTTGCCGAAAAAGTGCCCATTTTCCCGGGAGCTTATACGCCATCCGAAATTTACAAAGCATGGTCATTGGGTGCATCCATGATCAAGCTTTTTCCGGCCGGAGATTTAAAGCCCGGATACATTAAAGAGATATTGGCCCCACTGAGTTTTGTGAGCCTGATGCCCACAGGTGGCGTCACTTTGGATAATTTTATGCAATACTTTCATCAAGGCGCAAAAGGAGTAGGAGTGGGCAGCCAGCTTTTTCCAAAAGATATCATCAATAAGCAGGACTGGCAGGCCTTAGCCGGAGTTTATGTTTCGTTTGTAAATAAATACAGAGATTTTATTACAGGTAAAAAGTAAAGTGAATCAGACTAAGACTGGCGACTCAAGATTTTGGGCTTAAGAATTTGCCATTTGAAGAATAGCTTTCACCCTGGTGACATCTGACTGGTCGTAAACAAACTCGTCACCATAGTTATCACCCATAACAATATGGTCGTTTTTATATTCCATTTTGCTTTGTACGCGAACTCTTGCAGATGAATGAATTTCTTTGGCCCCGGTAAATTCCACCAGGTCGGCGGCGTTTTTTTCGCTCACACCGCTGCCTGGCATAATGGTTATCCGGCCATTTGCTTTTTTTATCAGGTGGGCTAATATATTTGCGCCCTCCATCGCGGTACTTTTGCCGCCTGATGTTAAAATTCGCTCGCAGCCTAATTCAATAATATCTTCAAGCGCCTGGTCCATATCGGCGCACATATCAAAAGCGCGGTGAAAGGTAACTCCCAGGCCTTTGGTTTTTGCCATCCGGATCAAAGTTTCACAGCGCCCTTTGTCAATGGTGCCATCTGCATTTAACAGGCCGATGACAATGCCATCACAACCTGCTTCGATACAATAATTTACATCGGCGGTCATAATGTCATATTCAATATCCGAATACAAAAAATCACCGCCGCGGGGCCTGATTAAAACATATAATTTAATTTGGAGGAGTTTCCGGGCAATTTGAATCTCGCCATAAGAGGGGGTTGTTCCGCCTTCGTACAAATTTTCGCAGAGCTCAACCCTATAGGCGCCCCCTTCCTGGGCAGACAGGGCAGATGCAACCGAATTGGCACAAACTTCGAGCAGGACGGGACTTTTCATAGTTGACGGTAAATGTTAGATAGACTGGCAAAAATTATGACATAAGAACCCCGCTGTTTATACGAAGGATTTTTTAAAAGGTTTCCAATTTGTTCTCCCTGATGCGAGTCCCGGGGATAAATCAATAAAAACTTTTACCAGGGATGAGTAAATCTTGTTTTTCAGCATTACAAACTGCGAATGAGAAGCCCGGCTGTATCGCATAAGCACCATACTCTCCTTTTTTGTTAATGGCCAGAAAACCAACCTGGATATTTTTTGCGGTTTCGGGTTTCTTTTTGATGATACGTTTAACGGCTTCCTTGCAGGCATCCTCAGGTGAATATCCCTGGCGCATTAACTCAACCACCAGGAAACTGCCAACATTCCGGATCACCTCTTCGCCAACACCGGTTGACGTAGCGCCGCCAACTTCGTTATCAACATATAAGCCGGCGCCTATAATGGGGCTGTCGCCCACCCTGCCATGCATCTTAAAAGCCATGCCACTTGTGGTGCACGCGCCGGATATATTTCCCTTTGCATCAATAGCCAGCATGCCGATGGTATCATGGTTGTATTTGTTACCAGGGGCGTGCTGTTTATTTTCGATATTCATAACGGGAGAATATTTGGCTGTTTTCAGCCATTCTTTCCACGCTTTTTCTGACTCGGGGGTAAGTAATTTTTCTTTTTTGAAACCCTGTTCAACCGCAAATTGGGTTGCGCCCTCGCCAACAAGCATAACATGCGGCGTTTTTTCCATCACCAACCGGGCTACAGATATGGGGTGGGCGATGTATTCAATTGCCGCTACTGAACCACAGTTACCAAATTCGTCCATAATACAGGCGTCAAGAGTTACATGGCCGTCCCGGTCAGGATAACCTGCACGACCAACCGTGTGATTTTTCATATCCGCTTCTGGTATTCTTACACCGACTTCCACGGCATCTAACGCACGCCCGCCTTTTTCAAGTGTCTTCCAGGCTTCTTTATTTGCCACGATACCAAAATCCCAGGTGGAAATAACGATTGGAAAACCTGCAGGTGGGTTAAAAACGCTTGATTTTGCGATGGATGAAGTAGAGAGTGCTGCAAACGATGCGCCCGCAGCCGATACTTTTAAAAATTTACGGCGATTGTACATAAGCGCTAATATAGAGATTAGCTTTAAAAAAATGCGTTTTTGTCTCTTTATTGATACAAAATTGAAGATCTCAGTATTTAATTGAAGTTAAATGATAGCCAGAAAAGTACCGATAGGCTTTTTGTTAACACCGATAATTAAGCCGTTTTTTTGGTTTTTACAAATATTCCAATAATCAGGGAGATAATTGCTCCTGTTACAAACTGCCCCACTAACGCCTGTATTACTTGTATGCCAGGGGTGTATTGCTTGGCCACCTGTATGGAATCCTGGTTTATTTGCTGCTGCGATTCACCCTTAGCTATCATTACTTTTTGCGCATCGTGTACCATAAATGCCGCATATCCGGGGTTAAAGATGGTGCAATACAGAAAGCCAAAAATGGCCACAATTACGGCAATGGTGGCTGCTACAGTTAAACCGGTTTTAATTGCCTGTACGTAACTGAGTGTACCGCTAAGCAGTTTAATATTTTGCATGGCCATATAAATACCAATTGCCTGCACCGGTATTGAAAGCAGCCCTCCGATCCCCCGTATCGAACTTACCCCGATGCCCCAGCCATTTTTGCTGTTTAGCCAAACCATCAGCGTAAAAAAGCCAAAAAGAAAAACACAGCTGATCAGGCCGGTTACTAATCCATGTTTTAATGTTGATTTCATATTTTGTTATTTAAATTGAATGCAGCAAAACTGGGCCGAATCTGTCTTAAAAACAAAACTTAAACGGTGGAAAAAAGGTGGATTTTTTATTTTAAACAGCGCAGCCTTTACTACAACTTAAAGCAATTATAACTTTTCCCTATAATAATTGACGGCCTCTCTCCGGTTTCGAATACCCAGCTTGGTGTAAATATTATTTATGTGGGTTTTAATGGTGCTTATCTCTACATAGTTTGCGGCGGCTATTTCTTTATTGCTTTTGCCATTAACAATTTGCTGCAAAATGGTTAGCTCCTTGTTGGTTAGGGTGGTAAGCGGATCAATACCTGCCGGCAAATTTTTTTGCCGGCGATGATCATATTTTGAAATAAAAAATCCGGTTATCAAAAAAAGGACGGCAATTGCTGTAATATAATATTCGAACTTGAAATATTTATAAACCAGGAATATATTGGAAATCTGGAACAGGATAATAGCCAGTGCAGTTGCTATCCCGATTTTGATACTTGTTCTAAGGGCCGGGGAGGTCATTCAGGGCATTATTTAAAAACTATTCAAAATCCTGCTGGCAATTATTACAATGCCAATTTTTGGCGGCGTGGAAGGGATTAACAAGATTCGCCAGTGAGTTAAGCAGGTCAGGCCACTGGTCATTTTCTTTAGAAGCTGAAATATTGCTCACATTTGTGGACGCACAATAGGGGCAAACTACATAGGTGTTTTCACCATCAATCTCCATATGGTCCTGTTCGTGCAAATCGCCTTCGGTTGCCAGTATTTCGCGGCATTTTTCCACGTCGCGCTCAAATATTTTTAGTTTTACGCCACCAACAGCCTGGTTATAAAGCGGGTTGGCGCCAATTGTATTTTCGTCAGCAATAAAGCAGGGAACTCCGTTTGCCTCCAACCTGGTACGCACAATGTGCGCCAGCATTGGGTCGTAATAAGATTGAAATGTTACTATTTTATCGTCCATATTCAGATACAACAAATTACGGCATTATAATGTTTAAGTTAAGGCTTTTTATGTAACTTGATTATTATAAACAGCATTATTTCAATCCGGATTGTTCAATATAATTTCGTGGCGTAACTCCTTTTTACGTAATTTGGTAGTCATGAATCGCATCGACAGGGTCTCGGCTATTTTAATTCAACTACAATCACGCAGAGTAGTTAAGGCTATGGATATTGCCGAGCGTTTCGGAATCAGCCTGCGTACGGTTTATCGCGATGTGAAAACCCTTGAAGAAGCTGGCATCCCTATCATCGGCGAAGCAGGCGTAGGTTATTCCATTATGGACGGTTACCGTTTGCCCCCGGTTATGTTTACCCGCGAAGAAGCCACCGCCTTTTTAACCGCCGAAAAGTTTGTTGAGAAAATGACGGATGTCTCCACCACTGAGCATCACAAATCGGCCATGTATAAGATCAGGGCGATTTTAAAAACTTCCGAAAAAAATTTGCTGGAAGATATTGATAATAAAATAGCCGTTTTAAAAAGTCACCACCAGATGCGGGTGGACAATAAAGATCACATCCAGACACTTTTAAATAGCATCGCTCAAAAAAAGGTGATCAATATTGATTATTTTGCCAATCACAGCCAGGAGCATACAAAAAGGGACATTGAGCCTATCGGCATTTTTTATAAAGACAGTTTCTGGCACCTGATTGCTTTTTGCAGAATGCGGAATGATTACCGCGATTTCAGGGTCGACAGGATCAACCAGGTTAAGATCACCGAAAAATATTTTGACAGCAAGCACCCAACCTTAAAAGACTATATCGCTCAAACTGCAAAGGAACAGGACCTTGACCTGGTAATTATCCGCGTGGATAAATCGGTATATGCACACCTGGAATACCAGAAATATTACAGCGGCTTTGTATCAGAAAAAAAGGTAGGGGATCAAATTGAAATGACCTTCCTGACAATGTCATTGGAGGGTTTTGCCCGCTGGTACATGATGTTTGGCGACCAGGCCGAGATCATTAGCCCGGATAGTTTAAAAGAGCGGGTAAGCCATATAACCACTGCGATAGCCCAAAAAAATCTTCAGCTAACAAATTCCTACTGACATAGGGTTGTCATTTGCCGGTGTTTAATTTGTGGGAAAATAAAAAACATGGCAATTAAAATCATCTTTTGGGTATTGATAGCAGCGTATGTAATACCCGCCCTTATCTTCGGATTTAAGAAACTAACCGGCAACAAAGAAAGTGTTGCGCATTTTAAAAGATGGGGTTACCCCTTGTGGTTTATGCACTTACTTGGGTTTACCGAGATTGCGGGCAGCATACTGATGCTTTTTAACCCTACACGAATATATGGTATCGCCATATTCCCGGTAATACTTGCAGGCGCACTTTACACGCACGTAAAAAACAAAGAATCGGCCGAGGCGAAGAAGCCCGTTTTTATCGGCTTGCTTCTATTGGTGATATTTTTGTTCACCTTTTTTATTTAATGACTATGCGATATTGGGTTGTGGTGGCTTCAAAAGATCATATTGCAAGGGGAATTGCCAGTGGCTTTATCCAGGCTAACCACGGCAAGCAGGGGCCTTTAAAGCGCATGGCGATTAATGATTGGGTGATTTGTTATTCACCGAAAGTAGCTTATGGCGGTAATGAATTATGCCAGGCATTTACAGCAATTGGACAAGTTGCAGATGATGAAATTTATCAGCACAAAATGGCCGAAGATTTTATTCCATATCGAAGGAATATTAAATACCATGCTTGTAAAGATGCATCGATTCTGCCACTTATCGAAAAACTGGACTTCATCACCAACAAAAAATCGTGGGGATACCCGTTCCGTTTCGGCTTTTTCGAAATACCGGAGCATGATTTTAAACTTATTAAATCTTTAATGGTTGATTAAGTTGAATGAAAGGTCATTTAGTCATTGGGTCATTATGTCATTGTCCGGTGGGAAATAACCTTTCAACTTTCCAACATTCCAACACTTCAACAAAAAACAATGGAAACACTCACACTAACAACAACGATCAATTTTGATGAACCTATAGAAAAGGTTTGGAAAGGTTTAACCGATCCTGAGCTTGTTAAGCAGTACTTTTTTGGGACCGATTTAAAATCGGATTTTAAAAAGGGAAGCCGCATTACATTCAGCGGCGAGTGGGAGGGGAAAACTTATGAGGATGGCGGCGAAATCATGGAGATCGACCCTCCAAAATTGCTGAAATATACCTATTGGAGCAGCATGTCAGGCACCGAAGACAAGCCTGAAAACTACCACAATATTACCTATGAGCTGCATGAAAACGAAGGAGCAACGGCACTGGTAATTAGCCAGGACGGAGTAAAAAACCAGCAGGCGCTTGACCATTCGGAACAAAACTGGAAAACTGTTTTTGACGGGCTGAGAGAGATTTTAAAAAAAGATTGACACGAATTTCACGAATAGGTCCGAATGATCACGAATTAAAATAAATTGGCACGAATTAACACGAATGGGTTCGAATTGCACGAATTAAAAAAGATAAATCCGAATAAGTACGAATTGAAAGGTAGGTGCGAATTGATGAGAATTAGTGATCATTCGGACCTATTCGTGAATATTCGTGTAAATTATATCATATGAAAACTGAAATCATCGAAGTATCGCCATTTTATCTGGCAGGAATAACCGTACGTACAACCAATCAAAACGGGCAATCGCAAAAGGATATCGGCGGCTTATGGCAGAGGATAATGCAGGGAAATTTGCTTGTGAAACTTAAAGGTAAGCTATCGGATGATATCTATTGCGTTTACACTGATTATGAGTCAGACTATTTAGGCTTCTACACCTGTTTAATCGGATGCAGGGTAGCCTCCCTTGATCATATTCCAGATGGATTTGCGGGGATAACTATCGCAGCGGGTAAATACCATGTATACTACCCGGAGGGTAAATTCCCGGAGAAAGTTCATGTTGCCTGGCAGGAAATTTGGAAAAGTGATATTAAAAGGGCATATACCGCTGATTTTGACGTGTATAGCGCTGATGCCAGAAGTTTTGAAGAAACAGAGGTGAAGATATACCTGGCGATAGCGTAAATGCTATCTTTCAAAGGCCAGCCTTTTTCCGGTTTGCCCTTCAATCAAATTTTCTTTATCCCAAACTACGTTCCCTGAAACAATGGTGGTGATGATTTTTGATTGAAATGTCGTCCCTTCAAATGGGCTCCATTTGCATTTGTAAAGAATATTATCCTTGTTAACGGTCCATGGTGAATTCAGGTCAACCAGCACCAAATCGGCCCAATAACCTTCGCGGATATAGCCGCGCTTTTCAATTTGAAAGCAGTCCGCCACGTTATGTGCCATTTTTTCGGCGATCTGTTCAAGACTGATTTTTTGCTGGTGATAAAGTTCCAGCATGGCAGGCAAGGCATGTTGAACCAGCGGCCCTCCGGATGGCGCCTGCAAGTATGGAAGCGCTTTTTCCTCAATGGTATGGGGCGCATGATCTGTTGCGATCACATCTATCCGGCCATCTAATACCGCTTTCAAAATGCCATCCCTGTCCTTCGCTGTTTTTACAGCAGGGTTCCATTTGATCAGATTGCCTTTTGTTTCGTAATCCTGATCGCTGAACCAAAGGTGGTGAATACATGCTTCTGCAGTAATCCTTTTTTCCTTTAAAGGGATAGTATTATCAAAAAGATGTGTTTCTTTTTCTGTTGATATGTGCAGGATATGCAGCCTGGTATTATGTTTTTTGGCTAATTCCACCGCCATTGATGATGACAGGTAACAAGCTTCCTCACTTCGTATTTTTGGGTGCAGCCTCACCGGGATGTTTTCGCCGAGCAACTGTTTATAATGAGCCAGGTTGCTTTGGATAGTAGCCTCATCTTCGCAATGGGTTGCTACAAGCATTGGCGATTGCGAAAAAATGTTTTCGAGTGTTTTTGGGTTGTCCACCAGCATATTGCCTGTAGAGGAGCCCATGAAAACCTTTATGCCACACACATTTTTGATGTCTGTCCGGAGTACTTCATCGATATTGTCGTTGGATGCCCCCATAAAATAGGAGTAATTAGCCAGCGAATTTTGTGAAGCGATCTGGTATTTATCCTCCAGCAGTGTTTGCGTAAGCGTATTCGGAACGGTATTTGGCATTTCCATAAAGGAGGTGATACCACCCGCAACGGCCGCCCTCGATTCGGTATAAATATTTGCTTTGTGTGTTAAACCGGGTTCGCGAAAATGTACCTGGTCGTCAATACATCCCGGGAAAAGATATAGTCCTTCAGCATTAAACTCCAGGTCGGCTTTTACATCTATTTGTTTATCAATGCGATCAATAAAGCCGTCTTTTACCAAAATATCGGCAACAAACTGTTTATTTTCATTTACTATAGTGGCGGACTTGATCAGGACTGAAGACATAGCGCAAAGGTAATTGGATGAAACCGTATTATTAATGAAATTTTATCAATAAAATTGTTTAAAACTATATGGAATAAAACAACCTAACAAAGCGTTCTTCCGTAAAAAGGAATTTTAGTAATTACTTTATATACGCAGGGCTAGAATGAGATTAAGCATTCGACAAAAACTCTTTATATTCTCATTAATAGTTCTGGCAGGTAATGGGCTAACCGGGTACGCAGTTTATGAAAGTAACCAAAGGCTCTTTAAGTCGGAGCAAATGGTTCGCCATACAGAGCAGGTTATTTATCAGTCGGGCAATGTGCTCTCCATTGCCAAGGATATAGAAACATCGACAGGGGGATTTGTAATTACAAATGACAGCGCTTTTCTTAAACCTTTTTTTCCTGCTGAAAAAAATGCGTTCACCAGCATTGGCGAATTAAAACGACTTACCCGTGATAATCCTAAGCAGAAAATCCGCATCGATTCGCTTGAAGTTTATATGCATAAGTTGCTGGATTTTTCAACAAAAATTATTGCGATAAGAAGCAAACAAGGATTAACTCCCGCTATCACTTATGTTTCAAATCGGCAGGGGAAATATTATGACGACCAAATCCGCCAAATTTCCAGCGTTATTCAGCAAACTGAAAACGGTTTGCTTAGCATTCGCAAAAAAACGAACGGACATTCGCAGATGGCTTTCAAACAGCTTTCAAGAGTTATATTTATTTCGATGGTGGCATTCACTATTCTGCTGTTGATTTTGATAGACAGATATTTTTTACAGAATAAAGAAAAAGAAAAACGAACAATTGAGTTAGCGCTGGCTAACGAAGAGCGCACAAAAATGGTGAGCGACCTGATGTTGCGGAATATGGACCTGGAGCAATTTGCCTACATTATTTCGCATAACCTTAGGGCGCCGGTTGCCAATATTATCGGAGCCTCGAGTGTTTTGAATGATAATGATTTAAGTTTAGCCGACAAGCAGACCATTTTCGAAGGTATTAATGTATCTGTTACGCGTCTTGATGAAGTGGTAAAAGACCTGAATCATATTCTGCAGGTAAAAGGCGATATCAACGAGACCAAAGAAATCGTCCATTTTTCAACCCTTGTTGAAGAGATAAAGTCCAGTATTCAGAATTTAATTGGTAAATATAACATTGAAATAACGTATGACTTTTCGGCTATCGACGGTTTTTTAACGTTAAGGGGTTATTTATACAGTATTTTTTATAACCTTATCTCCAATAGTATTAAATACCGCCGAAAAGAGATTCACAGTATTATTGAAGTTAAAAGCAGGCTGGTAAACAATAAACTTGAATTAACTTTTTCAGACAACGGTATGGGCATTAATCTAAAAAAAAACCGCGACCAGGTTTTTGGTTTGTACAAACGGTTCCATTCGATTGCGGAGGGAAAAGGATTGGGCTTGTTTATGGTTAAAACGCAAGTACAAGCACTGGGCGGGAAAATTAGTGTAGAGAGTTTGGAGAACGAGGGTACTGAATTTAAGATTGAATTTAACTTATAATATTCTACTGAAGTATAAAAGCAGCGCTTAATCTAAGGATTAAAGATCCACGGATAGTTATCAACTATCGCGCTGATCAGCAGCGGGTCGCTATTCTTTTTCTTGAGAAACACGATCATTTTTTTGAAATACCCGGTTACGCTCACGTCCGGTAAATAATAATAATTTCCGTCTTTGATGACTTTAAACGTGCCGAACTCAAGTCTTCCGGGTTTATTGCTTAACTGGAATTTGGCGCCGTGGACATAGTCAGCAATAGCATTAAACGATTTTTCGTCAGTCACATAGGAAATCACCTGTAAAGTGTCATTAATTATTTCCACAGAATCCCTTGGGACTTCGCCGGTGCCAAAACTAATATTAAGTGTATGTACATTAAGGATCCGTTCGCCAACATGAAGAAATTTAATATAATGCTGATCGGTTGTTTGTCCGTGGACGCTTAACGTTAAAAAGACGATGGTAATTAATAAAAGTTGTTTAATCATATGAATAACGCCCTGACCGATGGGGGCAATTTATAAGTTCTGGTCATTATTAAAGCAAAAAACCCACCGAACTTTTTACAAAGAAAGTAATTATTTAATAATCGTGCCAAACTTTCCGGTTTTACAAAAAAATCATGGATTTTATCATTCAACTACACTAAAAACCTGTCGCCTTCATCCATTCGCCTTTCACCTCACCAGAAAAAACTATCTTTGCCCCATGGCTGTAACTTTTGAAGATTTTAAATTTAACCGGCAGATATTGAATGCGATTGCCGAAGCCGGTTATATCGAAGCAACGCCAATACAGCAAAAAGCCATCCCGCCAATACTTAACGGACAGGACGTAATGGGTATTGCGCAAACAGGTACCGGAAAAACCGCGGCTTATGTTTTACCAATCCTGATGAAGTTGAAATATGCGCAGGGCGATTATGCGCGGGCACTTATTATTGCCCCTACACGGGAACTGGCTATGCAGATAGAGGAAAATATTAAAGTTTTTGCCGCCAATACCGATCTGCGGGTGGTTGTATTATATGGCGGCCTTGGCCCCAAAACCCAGATAGAACAGATAAACAAAGGAATGGACATTATTGTAGCCACGCCGGGCCGCTTTATGGACATTTACCTGGCCGGGCACATTGTTACAAAAACACTCCAGATTTTGGTGCTTGACGAAGCCGATAAAATGATGGACATGGGCTTTATGCCCCAGATAAACCGGATATTAGAAGTAGTACCTGTAAAGCGGCAGAACCTGCTTTTTTCGGCAACTATGTCCGACAAGATCCATGAGTTATCCAATAACTTTCTTGAATTTCCGACGATTGTTGAAGTTACGCCACAGGCAACCCCGGCGCAAACAGTAAACCAGCATTTGTACTTTGTGCCTAATGTTAAAACCAAGATCAACCTGCTTAAAACGTTGCTTGATCAGGAAGATGAGATTAAAAAACTCATCATTTTTTGTAAAACCCGAATCGCAGCCGAAGATGTGTATAAATTTTTACTGCGGAAATTTGGTGAAAAAGAAGTAAAGGTATTACATGCCAACAAAGGGCAAAATACGCGCATAAATGCCATTAATGCATTTAAAAACGACGAAGTGAAAATACTGGTGGCCACTGATGTTGCTTCGCGCGGGATTGACGTGAGTGACGTAAGCCACGTAATCAATTTTGACGTGCCGGTGGTGATTGAGGATTATGTGCACCGGATAGGACGTACCGGGAGGGCTTATCAATCAGGCGAGGCGATAACTTTTTGCAACCCGGCTGAGGTATATTACATCCGAAAGGTGGAAAAACTGATCAGGCAAACCATCCCGGTAACGGATATTCCGGTCGGAGTATTTATTGAGGCCACACCCTATGACGAAAAACAGGAACAGGACCGGGAGATAGATATGCAGAAACGGCGCGATGACCCTGATTTTAAAGGGGCGTTTCACGAGAAGAAAACTTTGAACCAACGCAAAAAGTTTGATGCTGCCAAATCAAAAACCTCGCATAATCCTAAAGAAAAGAGAACAAAATCACCAAAATCATACAGGAAAAAACATTAAGGCAATATGAAGTTAAGGATCACCCCCCTCAATTTTGCAAGCGCATTCTTTTTATTCGCAGCGGGCTACAGCTGGATATATGGGATTAAAGTAACAGGTTCTAAACTGATCAATTTGGGTGGCGCTATTGGCTGGATATTTATTCTGTTTGCTTTTGTAGTGTCATTTATGGACATAATGTTCCGTAATTTCTTCCCTGAGGACAAAAAGTTATGGATTGTAGAGCTAAGCTTTATAACTTTGGCCGCTATTATATTTTTAATTGTTAAATAACGAAATGAAGAAAGCGGAGATAAAGCTTACTATTGAACTCGACGATAATAATGTGCCGGAAACCATTATGTGGGAATCTACTGATGCGCAAACTAAAGAAGCGTTGCCGGTAAAATCAATGATGCTGGCCCTGTGGGACCAGAATTATAAAAATACCCTGCGGATAGACCTTTGGACGAAAGATATGCCGGTTGATGAAATGAAACGTTTTTTTTACGAGACGCTGCAAACAATGGGCGATAGTTTTTTACGTGCAACAGGCGAAACAAATATTGTGGAAGACCTGCGCGACTACTGCGCCCACTTTGCCGAAAAAATGGAAATAACCCAAAAATAACCATGCGCCTCAATAATTTACTTTCCTTTATTGGCTTTGTGATATTGATTGCGGGTACTTATTGCCCTATTTTGAAACCGATAGTCGGGCATTGGGACGTGTTTGACGGAAATAAGCCATACGGGATCGTCATATTGTTGGTGGCGATAGTTGGCATATTGGGCACCGTTTTAAATCAGCCCAAAATTACGCGCTTGTCGGCCTGGTTATCGCTTGGTTTGGTAATCCTTTTTTATATTCTGGCTATTTTAAAAGTGCGTATGTCTTTCGATTTTATTCCCTTGCATTTCCTCGCAAAATACCTTACTTCAAAAATAAAATTTATATGGGGCTGGTATTTATTGTTCGGCGGAGCCGTTTTGGCTGTTTTAGGTATGATATTTGGAAATAAAGCTGGGTTGAATACTAAAATTCAGTCGCTGGATTAGCTGTAGTTCAAAGCCCGAGTGCGGTTTGGCCGACGCTCAACACCCGTGCCTCATGTTCAAGCAGCCATTTTTTACGCCATACGCCGCAACCAAAACCGGTTAAACTGCCATCGGATCCTATTACCCGGTGACAGGGTACCACAATTACGAGGTGGTTTTTGCCATTGGCTGAAGCGATGGTCCGGATGCCCAGTGGGTTATTCATAAATTTGGACTGCTGCGCATAGCTTATGGTTTTACCGTATGCTATTTTTGATAATTGCTCCCATACCTGCTGCTGAAAATCGGTACCTTTTTGCTTTAATGGCAAATCGAAGATTTTTCTTGTCCCTGCAAAATACTCGTCTAATTGCTGAACAGTATTTTTTAATAGTGGTGTTTCAGCAGCGGTTTCTTCAAATTCGCCATCTAGCAGGTATATCGAAGTAATAAAGCTTTCCTCTTCGGTGATCCTGGCAAACCCAATAGGTGTTTTATGGTAGGCTGATGGCATTAGAATGCTAAATCTGTTTGACAATTATACCATTTTTTCAACGTAATCACCAATAAGCCTGGTCAACCCAATTAACAATTTGTTACATTTGCCACATGCAACTGGTCAACCAAACCTGGTTTTTATTAAAAAAGGAAATTATACTGGAGTGGCGTTCAAAATATGCCTTTAATGGGGTATTGTTATACGTGGTATCTACGGTTTTTATTTGTTATATCGCTTTTAATTTAAACCCGGGACTGTCAGGAAGTAGCGGTTATCCTATTATCTGGAATGTTTTGTTCTGGATAATTATGTTATTTGCTGCTGTAAATGCCATTGCCAAAAGTTTTATGCAGGAAAGCAAGGGCCGGCTGTTGTATTATTATTCTATTGCAAGCCCCCAGGCTATTATTCTTTCAAAAACTATTTATAACATCTTGTTAATGGCACTGCTGAGTGCGCTGGCCCTGCCTACATACCTTCTTTTTTTTAACAATACCATCGGCGATCCTTTATTTTACTGCCTGGCGGTTTTATTGGGTAGCTTCAGTTTTTCAACGGTTTTTACCATGATATCGGCTATTGCTTCTAAAGCAGGCAATAACGGTACCCTGATGGCCGTATTAAGTTTCCCTGTCGTTATTCCCGTAATACTGTTGCTTATCCGTTTAAGTAAAAACGCAATGGATGGCATCGGCCGTAATTTTAGTTATAGCGGCATAGGTGTACTTTGTGCCATTAATTTTATTGTTGTTACCACTGCGCTGTTGTTATTTCCGTTTTTATGGCGTGATTAATATTTTACTTTAAACAAAATGCATCACCCGGAAAACTCATTTTATCATTCATAGCAAATAAGTTACCGGCAATTTCATCTTTTATTCATTTTTTATGTGTTTTTTCGCAGCAAAAATATTTTTATAAATTTACACGATGCGATTCCCCTGGCTCATCTTAATGTATCTGGTTTTTCCTTTTGTTGCATTGGCGCAAAATGGAACAATAACCGGCGTGGTTACAACTGTTGAGGGCAAAAAACCGCTTGCACGCGCCAGTGTGTTTCTTAGCAATTCTTCTGCAGGAACAGCAACTGCGGATAACGGCACATTTGCGTTGTACAATGTGAGACCAGGTCAATATACTTTGGTTGTGCGTATTTTAGGGTACGAAACCTACTCCAAAACGGTATTGGTTGGTGCCGAGCCAATTAAGCTGGATATACAATTAGCACAAAAGCCGCTAATGTTGCGCGAGGTTGATATTTCGTCAGCCTCGGACTGGAAAAAGAATTTCGAAGCTTTTAAGAAGGATTTTATTGGTAAGGATGAAAATGCCAAATACTGTGAAATCATGAATCCGCACATTCTCAACCTGGCCTTTAATCAAACCAAAAAAATCTTAACAGCCAGCACCGACCAGTTTTTAATAATTGAGAATAAAGCGTTGGGCTACCGGGTTAAATTTTTGGTAGATAGTTTTTCTGTTGATCATATCAATGAAGTAGTGTCAACCTCCGGATCCCAGGTTTTTGAAGAACTTCCGGGTAGTGACGCACAGAAAAAGAAATGGCATGAGCGAAGGGAAGCAGCTTATCATGGCTCAGCAATGCATTTTTATCGCAGTTTAATTACAGACAAAGTAATGCAGGAGGGTTTTATCATGTATCACTTCTTACGATACGTAAATCCACTCAGACCACCTGACGAAGTGATACGGCATAAGGTTAAGGTATTTGTTGATCACCATATGATCGATTCGGCGAGGTATTACGTTGATGTCGTATCAAAATACTCTAAATACTATAATGAGAAGATACTTAAACCGCAGCTGTTTACATTTGAAGTATTTTCAAACGGCAGCCAGCCCGGATTATATACGATTCATTTTCCAAAGTATCTGTATGTCGTCTACACCAAAAAGACAGATGATACACCTGATATCAATTTATACCGTGCCCTTGACCAACCCAATTACGCCGTAAGCATTATTACCTTAAATTCAGATTACGCAGAGTTTGACCACAATGGGATTTTGGTTGGCGGATCAACGTTATATGAGGGCGAATGGGCAACTCACCGGCTGTCGGATATGCTTCCTGTAGACTATGTGCCGGATGAGAATAAATAGCTCAAATAAACCAGGGGTATTCTGGTAGCCCCACCTTTTATAGCTCCTTATTGTGTAAAAACTCCATTACAATATGCTTATTTGTCGGTAAATAAGCCCTCTTCGTCGGTACCGTTAAAATCTCCCGCAATTTTACATAAATGATCGCGTTGCTTTTTAAACGCAACCTAATTACCCTTTGGTGAGGTAAATATTTAAGTCAGTTCGTTAAGTAGTGCCAAAGCGCCAAAATAATATTTTGGCTTGTTTTTATTGTTTTACAAATTAAGTACACCCCCTATGGGAAATAAAATCCTGATCATTTTGGGTATGCATCGCTCAGGAACTTCACTAATTACAAACTGGCTACACCAATGCGGCCTGCAAGTGGGCGAAAGTTTAATGGATGCTGGCGTTGGTAATAAAGAAGGGCATTTTGAAGATACCGAATTTTACAAAATGCATATGGAAATATTGAGAGACAATAACCTAAACGACTCGGGTATTATCAATCAAAAAGTAAATTACATTTCCAGCTATCATAAAGAGAAAATTAAAGGCATTATCAGGGTTAAAAACAAACTTTTTGGGCAATGGGGGTGGAAAGATCCGCGAACCTGCCTGTTTTTAAAATATTACCGGGAACTGCTGCCGCAGGCATATTATCTGGTGGTGATTAGGGATTACCATTCAGTTGTTGTTTCATTATTAAAACGTACGATGGCTGAACTTGATCTACATTATGATACACAAAAAGGCTTAATTTCACGGTCTGTTTGGTACAACGTCAGGCGGAAGCTATTTTACCATCGGTTTTGCCGGAAACATGCGTCATGCTTTTTAAATTCCTGGATTTTTTACAACGAAAATATATTGGAGAATATCAAAAATATGTCCGATAAAAGATACCTTATCGTTAACTACGACATGCTTAAAACCAGGGATAGGGAAGTTCTGTCATTTTTAAACAGCCATTGGCATTTTTCATTAAATTATGCCAGATTTTCGGGTGTTTTTAAGGATAGCCTGTTGAGCAAATCATTTGAAGTGGAAAATTACATTGATGACAAGCTGCTGATTAAAAAGGCAGATGGGGTAATGGAAAAGCTGATGAACTATACCCGCGATATCGGGCGGGAAACCGCGACACATTCGTTTCAGGAGGAAGTTTCTTTAGCCTGACAAGTAAGTATGATCCTGTTTTCGGGGGCTTCGGCTGGCGCTCAGCAATACTTTCGGGCAATAACTAAATGTTGCACCAGGGCACATTCGGAAACGTGGTTTTTGGAAATACTATTTGTTGATCCATCAGCCATTATTTTAAGCAAGGTAATTTTTTTAGACATTATGTAAAAATACCATCCGATGCTGATTAAAATTTTAACAAATGACCGCATTCGTTGTCAGACCAAATAATTTTAATTTCAACTGAACCCTTAGTTCCTTTAATCCGCTAAAAACAGCTACCTTTACCAGCATAAATCAATATGAAATTTATATATCAAACCTGGTGGAAAGTATTAGCGGTTATGATGATACTTTATACCCTCGTAGCGGGCTTTTTATTTGGTGTGCCAACGCTTCCCATATTGCACGAAACCATCAGAAATACTTATTTCCATGTACCGATGTGGATAGCCATGTTCACGGTTTTTACTATATCTGTTATTTATAGTGTTAAATACCTGAACACTGGTAAGGAAGAATATGACCTCATTGCTGTTGAATGTGTTAATACAGGCACTTTTTTTTATGTTTTGGGGCTGATAACCGGTATGTTATGGGCTAAATATACCTGGGGTGCTTTTTGGAGCAATGACCCGAAGCAAAACAGTGCGGCAATAGCCTTTTTATTATACTGCGCATACGCTGTGCTGCGTAATTCGATTGATGAGGAGCAGAAGCGGGCAAAAATATCAGCCATTTATAACATTTTCGCCTTCCCGATAATGGTTGTGCTGATTATGGTTTTGCCCAGGATGACAGATTCATTGCACCCCGGTAACGGTGGGAACCCAGCCTTTGGAAAGCTGGATATGGACAACCGCATGCGTGTGGTTCTTTATCCCGCATTTATAGCATGGGGATTAATTGCAGTTTGGATAGCCACCCTTCGCTATCGCATCCGTTTGATTGAATACAAAAAGAATGAAATAAGTTAACATGAAGAAAATATTGTTTTTAGCACTTTTGCTTTCGGTGTATATCAGCGCTTTTGCCCAGCAAAGCCAGCAGGTTGAAATGGCCGACGCCATGCGCAGTTCGGGTAAAATTTATGTAGTAATAGCCATTGTGGTGATCATTTTTACTGGTTTGGCCATATATTTATTCTCGATCGACCGAAGATTAAAAAAAATCGAAAAGGAAAAATAGTTCAAAAGGTTAGCCTATTCAATTTAAACTGGCATCTTAACGTAAGATTTGCGGTAAGACAGGCCTTTAGTAATAATATATTTGCGATATTGATAAAAAATGTGCCAAATTTGCACCGTTTTTTAACAAATTAATAATTATTCAAAACAATTTATGGCTACTTATAATCCGGCAGCTGATCACAGTACAAACTTTTTTGGTGACGTTTGTAACAACTTTGATTACGCAGCCCAATTTACCCATCACGATGCTGGCCTGTTAGACCAGATAAAATCATGCAATAGTGTTTACCGTTTCCGCTTCCCTATCCGCAGGGGAAATGGGTTTGAAGTAATAGATGCATGGCGCGTTGAACATTCACAGCACCAGTCGCCAACCAAAGGCGGGATCCGTTACAGCGAAATGGTTAATGAGGATGAAGTGATGGCGCTTGCCGCTTTAATGACCTACAAATGTGCAATTGTTAATGTCCCTTTCGGTGGCGCCAAAGGTGGTATAAAGATCAATCCGAAGAACTACACCCTTCAGGAACTTGAAAACATTACCCGTCGTTATACAGTTGAACTTGCAAAGAAAAACTTTATTGGCCCAAGCATTGACGTGCCGGCGCCTGATTATGGATCAGGCGAGCGCGAAATGAGCTGGATAGCGGATACTTATGCCACCATGAACCCCGGTCAACTGGATGCCATGGGTTGTGTAACGGGTAAACCAATTGCTTTGCAAGGTATTGCGGGCCGAAAAGAAGCAACCGGCAGGGGCGTTGCTATTGCTGTCCGCGAGTGCGTGAGTGTAGGCGAGGATATGCAGAAAATTGGTCTGTTGCCCGGAATTTCAGGTAAAAAAGTGATCGTGCAAGGTTTGGGTAACGTAGGTTATCACTCTGCCAAGTTTTTGGCTGAGTTTGGCGCATTGATCGTCGGCCTTTGCGAATATGAAGGCGCTATCTACAATGCCGATGGCCTTGACATCGACGCTGTATTTCAGCACCGCAAAGCAACCGGTTCTATATTGGGTTATCCGGGAGCTAAGCAGCAGTTCAAAAATTCACTGGAAGGGCTTGAACAACCATGCGATATTTTAGTTCCGGCGGCGCTTGAGAACCAGATTACTATTGCTAATGTTAAACATATCAAGGCAAAAATTATTGCTGAAGGTGCAAACGGCCCTACTTCTCCGGAAGCTGAAGCCATTTTTTATCAGAATGGCGGCATGATCATTCCGGATATGTATTGCAACGCAGGTGGTGTTACGGTATCATATTTTGAGTGGCTTAAGAACCTTTCGCATGTTGCATTTGGGCGGATGAACCGCCGTTTTGAAGAAAATATGAACCTGAATATGGTAAACATGGTGGAAGGGATTACCGGCGTGGCTTTAACGCCAATGCAGCGTTCTACTATCATTAAAGGTGCGTCAGAATTGGAGCTGGTAAATTCCGGTCTGGAGGATACGATGATCCGGTCGTACCACGAGATCAGAGAGACGTTTAAAAATAACGAAAAAATTGACACGTTGCGGACAGCCGCTTTTGTATGTGCCATTAACAAAGTAGCGGTATCGTACCAGAATTTGGGTGTGTGGCCATAAATTTTGTTGCAATGTTGGAAGGTTGAAATGTTGTAAAGTTATTTTGATGGTTGGACGAGAAGTTGTTCAACCATTTTTTTAAAACTATGGAGGCAACCTTACAACATTTCAACCTTTCAACCTTACAACTTTCCAACATCATCAATAATGATTCTAAATAATATTATCTTGTTGTAATAAACATTATTAACTTTACGTTTCGTATTTTTGTAATTCTAAATACTAGTTATTACCGCAGATGAAAAAGAGTTCGATTTTTGGTTTAGTGATTATTGCTGTTGCAATTTCAGTGATTATCAGTATATATTCAAGTTCAAGTTCTTACGGTTCCTTTAGTGATGCCAAAAAAACTGAAAGCCAATTGAGCGTTGTAGGCTTTTTGGATAAGCAGAAGGAATTGCATTATGATGCGGCAAAAGACGCCAATTATTTCACTTTTTATGTAAAGGATAAAAAGGGCGGCGAATGCAAAGTAATTTTCAGGGGTACAGAGCCGCAGGATTTTGAAAAATCGGAACAAATTGTGCTTACCGGGCAAATGGAAGGCAATGAATTTCATGCGTCACATATTCTGATGAAATGTCCTTCAAAATATACCCAGGATAAAGTTAATGTCACAGAGGCTAAGGCTAATTCGGCCGGTTTATAAGTAAATCATTTTAATGGATAAAGTTTTCAAGGGCGAACACCTGTTACCCGGTCATTTGGGCCAGTTTTTTGTCGTCCTTTCTTTCGGCGCCGCGCTTTTATCAGCAATCAGTTATTATTTCGCTACTACCAATACCAATAAACTGGATAAGTCCTGGCTTAAAATGGGCCGGTGGGGATTTTTTCTGAATACCATTTCACTTTTAGGTGTAGGCGTATGCCTTTTTTACCTTATCTATAATCACTATTTCGAATATCACTACGCCTGGTCGTATACATCAAGGTCATTGCCTGTTTATTATATTGTTTCAGGTTTTTGGAACGGGCAGGAGGGCGGATTCTTACTTTGGACATTCTGGCAGGCGGTTTTAGGTAATATCCTGATATGGAAAGCGAAATCGTGGGAAAAGCCGGTGATGACCGTTATAGCTTTCTCGCAGGTATGGCTGGCGACGATGTTGTTGGGTTATTATGTTTTTGGGGCGAGGATAGGCAGCTCGCCGTTCCTTTTGCTGAGGGATGCCATACAGGCGCCTATATTTTCACGCTCCGACTACCTTTCATTTATAAAAGACGGCCAGGGAATGAATCCCCTGCTGCAAAACTATTGGATGGTGATCCATCCGCCAACGCTGTTCCTGGGCCTTGCGTCGATTGTGGTACCCTTTGCCTACGCAATTGCCGGTTTATGGCAGAAACGGTATAAAGAATGGATCACACCCGCAATTCCCTACGCATTGTTTGGCGGGATGATTTTAGGCACAGGCGTTATCATGGGTTCGTTATGGGCCTACGAATCATTAAACTTCGGTGGCTTTTGGGCATGGGATCCGGTGGAGAATGCGTCAATTTTTCCATGGTTGTTAATTGTTGGCGGCCTGCACGTAATGATCGTTTTTAAAAATACCGGCCATTCGTATTTTACAGCTACTTTCCTGGTGCTGATGAGTTTCATCATGGTGCTTTACTCGTCATTTTTGGCGAGGAGCGGCGTATTGGGCGAAACTTCGGTACACTCGTTTGTTGATAACGGGATGTTCTGGCACCTGGTTTCCTATGTGCTGGTATTTTTTGCGCTATCGATATTTTTGCTTGTAATACGCCGTAAAGAATTGCCGTTTACCAAAAAAGATGAAGAGACTTATTCACGCGAATTCTGGATGTTCGTTGGTTCCGTTTTTCTGGCTTTATCTTGTTTCCACTTGATTTTGGTAACCTCTATTCCTGTTTGGAACAGGATGTTTAACTCCAAAGTGGCACCACCGTCAGACCAGGTGGCACACTATAACGTTGTCCAGGCTTCTTTTGCAATGGTCATTACGATATTAACCGGCTTTGCCCAGTTTCTAAAATATAAAAAGACAGATGCTATGCGTTTTTTTATTGTAACAGGCGTATATATGCTTGTTGCTGTTTTAATTACGATACCTGTAGTTTATTTTACCGGTTTGTACAAATTGCAATTTGTATTTCTGCTGGTAATGGTTGGGTCTATTTATTCCATACTGGCCAACGGCAAAGTATTTATTGATGCGGTAAAGGGTAAGTTTAAACTTGCCGGATCAGCCGTTGCACATATTGGTTTTGCATTGATGCTGGTGGGGGCGCTTATTGCTGCAGGCACACGCAGCGTTGTTTCAAAAAATGATAGCGGCACCGTTCCGGTAGCTGGTTTTGATCAATCGGCAACTGATGAGCGGGTTTCCGGGAGTGCGCGCGAAAATGTAATGATCTATAAAAATCAGCCAGTAAAAATGGGTGATTATACGGTCACCTATTTAGGTGATTCTACCGTTGAACCTGATCATTTTTATAAAATTAATTACCGGCGCTATGACAAAAATGGCAAGTTGATTGAAAATTTTGAATTAAAACCCAAAGTACAGATAGGCGGCCAAATGGGTATGACATCTTCGCCTGATACCAAACATTATTTAACGCACGACCTTTATACGCATATTACAGCGCTGCCACAGCCTAAGATGACAGCGTCTGCCGATGCCCAAACAGATGCGGCGCATGGCGATGCCGAAAATGATGATAAAAATTATGATCCGCCGGTAGCCCATGAAATTGCGGTGGGTGATACCATTCGTTACCGCGAAGGGTATATCGTGCTGAAGGCTATGAAAAAGGAAACATCTATCCAAAATATACCGCTAACCGATAGCGATATTGCCATTGGAGCGCAATTGCAAATCGTTTCCAACAACCAGACCTACACCGCTGAACCTATTTACCTGATAAAGGGAAAAGGCGCTTATTATTTTGACAGGAAGGCTGAAGACGCTGGCTTAAAACTTCGCCTCTCGAAGATCATTCCTGAGAGAAACAAGGTGGAAATCACAGTTTACCAAACGCCTGAAAACAAAAAGCCATGGATAGTAATGCGTGCGCTTGATTTTCCATACATCAATTTCTTATGGGCGGGTACTTTAATCATGATCTTAGGATTTTTGATTTCGATCTTCAGAAGGAATAAGGAAGTTAAGGCGGTTTGATGATTTCCAGATGGACGGTTTAATAGATCAAAGGCAACAAATAGCGGATAACGGCTTTATTGTTTTTGAAGATATTTATACTTCCGATGAAATTGTGAATATCGAATCCATAATCAATAGGGCTGATCGATCTAAAAAAACTTTCCGCCAAACAGCCGACCTGTTCGCTATCCGGCAGTTTTTAAAAGAGCTCCCTGAAGTTAAACCATTGGTCTTTAATCAAAAATTAAAGTCGATAGTTGAGGCATTATTTGGGGATGGCTATTTTATAGTAAAATCCATTTATTTTGATAAGCCAGAAAAGTCTAATTGGTTTGTTGTCTGGCACCAGGATTTAACCATTTCTGTAGATGAAAAGGTGGAAATCCCAGGTTATAGCTCGTGGACAGTTAAACAAGATCAATTTTCCGTTCAGCCTCCGATTGAAATATTAAAAGAGATTTTCACCATCCGAATCCATATAGATGAAACAGATGGAAATAATGGAGCGCTAAAGGTTATCCCGGGTTCTCATCTTAAAGGAATCTATCGGGCGGAAAACATTGACTGGAGTTCGGAGAGGGAGATGACCTGCAATGTGAAGAGCGGAGGGGTTATGATCATGCGTCCTCTTTTAATGCACGCGTCTGATCGGACTACATCAAGTAAAGGCCGGCGGGTGATACATATAGAGTTTAGCAGGGCGAAGTTAGCGCCCGAAATACACTGGGTTGAGAAAGCAATATTTTAGTTTTTTGACTATTGTTTCAAAAACTCCAAAATCTTTGCATTTACTTTGTCCGCCTGTTCAATATGCGGCAAATGTGCAGCATCATCTATCGGGAAGAAGTCAGTTTTTAGCACGCTACGCACAGAATCACTATATTGAAAAGGTACAGTATGGTCATCCATCCCCCAAATCAGCAATACGGGTTTATGTGTATTATTCAGGCCGGTGTAACTTTGCCTGCCATTGTAATTATAGTTATACCTTGTTGAAACGATCGCGTTTCTGAAACCTTTGTATTGCATTTGTATCCGGTATTTGCTCACCCAATCCGGGTGTTTTTCAGGATATTTAAAATCACTCAGCTGGCTGTTTGCCCTGTCGTCTCCGTGCGTTGCTTCGTTAAACAGCGTATAAAACTCAGGCGCTGACGGTGCCGCGAAAGGATATACGGGGTCAATCAGTATCACTTTGTTAACCAGATCGGGATGTTTACAGGTGAAATTGGTGACTACGCCGCCTCCAAATGAAACGCCCGCCAGGTTAACAGGGGTTTTTAGATGCAATTGTTTAATCAGGTCGGCTAACTGGGTTTCGTAGAGTTCCTCGTTATAAATTACATCCGGGCGGTCAGAGTAACCTCTTCCATACATATCATAACGTAATACCCTGAAACCTTGCTTCACTAAATATTGGTAAGTACCGTCCCATATGTAGTAAGGCACGCTAAAACCGTGTACCAGTATCACTACTTTCCCGGTATCAGGGCCATCCAGTTCATAATGTGTTATCCCCAGGCTAAGTTTAATGTATTGGCCGGAAGTTCCTTTTCTGTCATTATCAGTGAGCTCTTTTTTTTCCATATTGCCCTTGAAATACAAAACGGTTGCAAAAATGCCGGTAACCAGGGCCAGAAATAAAACGGTGCTGGCAATGAGTCTGAATGTTTTCATATAAGGAATATAAATTGAGACAAAAGATTTCCGTTGACTAATTTAGCGGAAATATTCAGGTTATATTTCAGTAAATTTTAATTGATGATATGCGCATAACCATTATTGGCTCCGGAAATGTAGCTACCCACCTGGCGGCGGCTTTAAAAAACGCAGGGCATCGTATCGTTCAGGTTTATAGCAGGGATATGCAAAACGCTGCATTGCTGGCCTACCATGTAAAGGCTGAAGCTATTGATGGCTTACAGGACATTGACCCTGAAACTGATCTGTTTCTGATCGCTGTAAAGGATGACGCCATTATGTCGATGGCGCAATCTTTGGCGCAATACCAAAAACTAACTGTCCATACCTCCGGTGCCACAGCTTTATCTGTGTTGTCATCCATCATACCAAATTCAGGTGTTTTTTACCTGCTGCAAACATTAAGCAAAAACAAGGAGGTTGATTTTTTAAATGTGCCTTTATGTATTGAGGGCGCCAATGAGCAAATAACGTGTGAATTGGAGCAACTCGCCCATACCATCAGTAATAAAGTTTACCGGATAGATTCGGCGCAACGCAAAATATTGCACCTGGCAGCTGTTTTTGCCTGTAATTTCCCAAACTATTTGTACGAAGTATCCCGGCAGCTTTTGGCCAGGCAAAACATCGATTTTGAATTGATCAGACCGCTGATTTTAGAAACGGCTCAAAAAGTTCAGGGTAATTTGCCCCTTGATGTGCAAACGGGCCCTGCGGCACGCAATGACCAAAACACAATGGACATGCATTTACAAATGCTTCAGGATGAACCGGGTTTAAAAATGATTTATGAGCTGTTAAGTCAGGGGATTATCAAAAACGCTAAAGGGGACATTGAACGTAAGTAATTTTATTACTTTTGCTGAAATGAACATTTTTAAAGTAAAGATTAATTTTGAGGCAAAAGGGTTGGAAAGTGTTGAGATCCCGATTGCCGAAGGTGAGTCGGTATTAGACGTTTGCCTGGAGAACGGCATCGAATTACAACACAATTGCGGTGGCGTATGTGGTTGCAGCACCTGCCAGGTTTACGTAAACAAGGGTATGGATAACATCCAGGAAATATCGGATAAAGAAGAAGATTTTATCGACAGGGCGGTTAATCCGCGCATTAACTCACGTTTAGGTTGCCAATGCGTCATCCAGGACGGCGATATAGAAGTAACTTTGCCAGACCAATCGAATTTTTTAGGCCATTAATTATTATTAAGGGATTGCACCGATTTTTATTGGTGATTACACCGATTAAACAAGATTACACCGATTTGAAATGACAGAAAATAAATTTACCCTGCCCATACACTGGAAAGATCATGAAGATATAGCCATTGAACTTTATGAAAAGTTTGGCGATGATTTTGATGAATCGAAAATATACCGTGTCCGTTTTACCGATTTGCTGGAGTGGATACTGTCGCTCCCAAATTTTGCCGGAACCCGCGAAGAATCAAACGAAGGGCATTTGGAGCAGATCCAGTCGGCCTGGGTTTATGAATGGCGGGATAACCAGTAGGTTCAGTTGGTAGTTGTTAGTTTGCAGTAGGCAGTATATGAAGTTTAGTTATTTGATCACTCTTGTTGAGAAAGCAGCGAATTTCTTAAACATGATCAACAAAAACCGAGTTGAGGACCGTGGTTTGTTGAAGTTAATGCTGGAAGCAGATGCCACTGAAAAGGTGTCGTATGAACAAATAATGCAGAAGCTTAATTCATAGATCAAGTTATCTCTTATCGCAATTTACAATCGGTGAAATCATACAATAATCCGTGAAATCACAAAATATGGAATCATTCTTACATAAATTAAAAGATATAACCACCTTTATTTTTGATGTCGACGGCGTATTGACCGACGGTTCTGTATTTGTGACAGAAGATGGGATACAAAGCCGGGCTTTCAATATTAAGGATGGTTATGCCCTGCAGTTAGCGGTAAAATGTGGTTATAACGTTTGCACCGTTTCGGGCAGCAGGTCAAAAAGCGCGGTTTACCGGCTAAATAGCCTTGGCGTTAAGGATGTTTATATGGGGATCCATACCAAAGTTGAAAAAATAAAACTTTACCTCGAAGAAAAACATCTGAGCGCCGAAAAAGTGATTTATATGGGTGATGACATCCCTGACCTGGAAGCGATGAAACTTGCAGGATTACCCGTTTGTCCGGCTGATGCGGCCGAGGAAATAAAAGCGATCAGCAAATATATTTCACCATTACCCGGTGGCAGGGGCTGCGCCCGTGATATTATTGAAAAGGTATTGAAAATACAGGGCAAATGGATGAACGAAGAGGCCTATAGCTGGTAGAGAGAAGTTGATGGTTGATGGTTCATAGTTCATGGCCGGAACCAATCGCTTCGAGATAACAACAGGAACAAAACTTCTACTATGAACCATGAACTATCAACCATGAACCAACCAAAAATAATTCTCGCATCAAAATCACCACGCCGGCAGGAGTTATTAACGCTGATGGATATTGAATTCCGTGTAGTGTTAAAGGAAGTGGATGAATCCTATCCTGAAGAATTAACCCCGGAAGAAATAGCTGTTTATATTGCTGAAAAAAAAGCAAAAGCCTTTGACGAAACTGTAACCGACGAGATTGTTTTAACAGCTGACACCATCGTTTGCGTAAACAACACAATACTGGGTAAGCCTGAAAACGAGGCCCATGCTATTGAAATGCTGCAAACCTTGTCAGGCAGGATGCACCAGGTGATAACCGGTGTATGCTTGCTCTATAAACACCGGTATCACAGTTTTTATGATGTTTCTGAAGTGTTTTTTGGCGAACTTTCGGATGAGGAAATAGGTTGCTATGTGCAACGGTACAAGCCTTTTGATAAGGCCGGCTCCTACGGTATCCAGGAGCGTATCGGGTTGATAGGTATTGAACGAATAAACGGCTCTTATACCAACGTGGTTGGATTGCCCACCGAAAAATTATACCGGGAGTTGATGAAGTTGTAGGGGCGCAAAATGTAGGGGCGCAAAATTTTGCGCCCCTACATTACAATATTATCGTATTATTCTTTCTGTTTATATCCGGCAACGCCGCGTCAGGGTCAACCGTAACACTTTCTGCTTCTGTTGTTGTAGGGATTACAAAAGTAATAGCTTTATCTTGCTGCCAGGTTTCAACAGGCAGTTGCATGCGTTTTTTGCTTCCATCCTTTAATTTTACTTCTATTGCAAACGGCATAGCCATAGCGTCTTTATTAGCTACCGTTACCTGTATCCCTTGTTTCGGATCGTTATTTACATATTTGGCATTTACAAGGGCAAGATCAAGCGAATAGTTATTGTAAAACCAGCCTTTCCAAAACCATCCCAGATCTTCACCTGCTCCGTTTTCTATCGACCTGAAAAAATCGTCAGGCTGCGGGTGTTTGAATGCCCAATTGCTGATGTAGCTTTTGAATGCGTAATCAAAACGATCCTTACCCAGGATTTGTTCGCGAAGCAGAACCAGGCCAAAGGCAGGCTTGAAGTAAGCGATGGGATGACGGTATCTCTCCGAAATGGCATCGGCTGCTGTCATGATCACCGGAGCCTTTGGATCTGCAATGATTGGGACTATTTCGTCTGCCGGGTTGCCCTTTCCGGGTGCATATTCGCCGTCGCGTTTTGGCGCATATTCGCCGTGGTTAAACTCGTCAGCCGCGTAAATATCAATAAACGTGTTAAAGCCTTCGTCCATCCAGGCAAAACGGCGTTCATCACTGCCTACGATCATCGGGAACCAGTTATGGCCAATTTCATGTGCGGTAACCCAATATAATTCGCCGCCTTTATCGCCAATGCCGTCAAATACAATTCCCGGGTACTCCATGCCGCCGGCTATCCCTGCTTCGTTAACTGCAACCGGGTAGGGATAAACAAACCACTTTTCGGAGAAGTATTCAATCGATTTTTTGAGGTATTCAGTAGCCCTTCCCCATGCATCATTGCCTGCGCTTTCAACCGGGTAAACCGACATCGCCAGCGACTTTTTTCCACCAGGCAAATTAACCCTGGCAGCATCCCATATATAGGCTTTTGAAGCACCTAAAGCTACGTCGCGGGTGTTTGTCATTTTAAAGTGCCAGGTTAACGTGCCGTTATGTTTTGGACGTGAAGACGGTTGGGTAACCTCTTCTGCATCGCGGATCATGACAGTTTTATCACTGTTGCACGCTTCATTCAGCCGGGCAATTTGTTTTGCGGTAAGGACTTCTCCCGGATTAAGTAATTCGCCTGAACCGGCAACGATCATATCCGAAGGTACGGTAATGCTATAGTCAATGTCACCATATTCCAGATAAAATTCGCCGGCGCCTAAAAATGGCAGGGTATCCCAGCCCCGGCTATCATCATAAACGCACATCCGGGGGAACCATTGAGCAATTTCGTATATTTTGCCATTTTTAGTATCGAAAAAGTCATTTCTACCACCAAAGTTTCCCGGGATGGTGTATTTGTAATGAATGATCAGGTCGATGCCGCCGCCATTTGGCTGTATTGGTTTTGCCAGGCGGAGCTGCATGCGGGTGTCGTTGATGATATAATCAACTTTTTGCAATACATCCCCGTGGTTTATAGTTACCGATTCAATATCATAACCATCAGTATGCTGGTTAGGCGCAGGCGAAAATGCGGTGGCAAAATTTGAACGAGCGTCCTTTTTATAGGTGTTCTGATCCAGTTGAACCCATAAATAGGGTAGTGCATCCGGGCTGCTATTAGTGTAATGGATCTTTTCGGTAGCGGTTAAAGTTTTAGCTATCGTATCCAAAGTTGCACTAATGGTATAATTTACGTGGTTTTGCCAATATTTAGGCCCGGGAGCACCATTTGCTGAATGGAACTCATTCCCTTTTTCAGTATAGAACTGAGGCGAAAATAAGGCTGATGGCTCATAGTTCGATGTAATTGTATCATTCGGGTTTGGTGCACGTCTTCTTCGCTGGGCGTTGGCAGAAATTGCGACAAACAGGATAACTCCAAGGCTGATAAATTTTAATTTCATAATTGTGATCGTAAGTCTGCAATATACAAAGGATCGACTTAATTTTTAATTTGCTATAAAATTGATACAAAGTGTATATTTCGATAAAAGCTTTCTATATTTCAAAAAAAATAAACTTGCATTTTCCGGTCAATATTCCTTTAGGCAAATCATATATCCCCGTACATTTCGTTTGCGAAACGCTGGCTTATTTCCTTGGCTACCGTTATTATGTTTATCTGCAAAAGCAAAAGGATGACCCTATCAGTTCCGAAAATCGTTTGATCATTTTTATCGGCGCCGCGTTTGGCGCATTGATAGGGTCGCACCTGGTTGGTGTTTTAGAAAACCCGACTTTGTTATCTCATTTTAACCTGGTTTATTTAATGGGCAATAAAACCATCGTTGGCGGAATGCTGGGCGGTTTGATTGGTGTTGAATTGACCAAAAAGAAAATAGGCGTAAAGGTATCTTCGGGCGATATGATGGTTTACCCGCTGATCCTGGCGATGATTATAGGCCGGACAGGATGTTTATTGGCTGGATTGGAAGACGGTACTTTCGGCATCCCGTCAAACCTGCCATGGGCCATTAACTTTGGCGATGGTATCCGCAGGCACCCCACTAATTTGTACGAGATTTTATTTTGGATAATATTATGGCTTTCGCTTCAAATTATCGAAAAATACAAGCGGTTTACCGATGGCTCAAAGTTTAAAATATTCCTGTCAAGCTATCTTATTTTTCGCTTTTTGGTTGAGTTTATCAAACCCGATTACTTTTTTAGTTTCGGCCTTTCGGTAATTCAATTAGTTTGCGTTGGTGGTATTTTGTATTATTATAAAGTCTTTCTTTATCCTTCAAAACTAATCAAACACGATGCCTGAACGCCCGTATATTTATTATGATTTCACGCTGAGCATTTGTTCAACCTGTTTAAGGCGGGTTGACGCCAAAATTGTTTTTGAGGACGATAAGGTATTTATGCTGAAAACCTGCCGGCATCACGGGTTTGAAAAGGTTTTGATAGCCACTGACATTGAATATTATAAAAACTGCCGCAATTATGCCAAGCGCAGCGAAATGCCGCTCAAATTCAATTCAAAAACACATTATGGCTGCCCTTATGATTGTGGTTTATGCCAGGATCATGAGCAGCACTCGTGCCTAACGGTTTTGGAAGTTACCGACAGGTGTAATTTAAGTTGCCCAACCTGCTATGCCATGTCGTCGCCAACTTATGGCCGGCACCGCACGCTCGCCGAGATAGAGCAGATGCTGGATGTGATTGTCGAAAACGAAGGCCAGCCGGATGTGGTGCAGATCAGCGGGGGAGAACCCACCGTTCACCCGCAGTTCTTTGAAATATTGGATATCGCCAAAACAAAACCTATAAGGCATTTAATGCTCAATACCAATGGTATCCGGATTGCCAAAGACGAAAGTTTTGTAAAGCGCCTGGCAACCTATATGCCCGATTTTGAGATCTACCTGCAATTTGATTCCTTTAAAAAAGAGGCACTTGAACTATTGCGTGGCGAGGACCTGCGCGAGGTGAGGATAAAAGCGCTGGAGAACCTGAATAAATATAACCTTTCTACAACGCTGGTGGTCACTCTGCAAAAAGGGTTGAATACAGATGAGATAGGCGGGATTATTGAATATGCGCTAAAGCAGCCCTGTGTGCGCGGCGTAACTTTTCAGCCTACCCAACAGGCCGGGCGGCTGGAAAACTTTAACCCTGCAACTGACAGATACACCCTGACAGAAGTAAGGTCGGCTATATTGACGCAAACCGATATTTTTAATGAGCACGACCTGATCCCGGTACCCTGCAACCCCGACGCACTGGTGATGGGCTATGCTTTAAAGCTTGCCGGGCAGGTATTTCCCTTAACAAGGATGATCAACCCGAACGACCTGCTGGATAACTCGAAAAATACCATTGTTTATGAGCAGGACGAACAATTGAAAATGCATTTGCTGAATATGTTCAGCACCGGCAATTCAGTTGAAAGGGCAAAAGAGCATTTAAAATCAATTATGTGCTGTTTGCCGGAGATTGACGCGCCTAATTTAGGTTATGATAACCTTTTCAGGGTGATCATTATGCAGTTTATTGACGCGCAGAATTTTGATGTAAGGGCGATAAAAAAATCATGCGTTCATATTGTAAATAAGGATATGCAGGTGATTCCTTTTGAAACGATGAATATTTTTTACAGAGACGATAAAATTGAATATTTGAACCAGCTGCGAAGCGAAATAGTTTAACAATGGCAGATCAAAATATATGGGATCCAAACCCCCAGCCTGAAGAACAACAACCGGGTAATAATAAGCCTATGGGCAATATGTCCATTGTAGCATATAACCTGCTTGGTTTGGCTTTTTATACCATTGTATTTAAAATGCTGGCCAGCCAGGGTGGGTTTCTTTTTGATGCTTTTGTTTTGCTGGGGCATTTTATTGTTTGTTTCGTTATGGCCATAAGCAGCAAAAGCTGGATGTGGGTTTTAAGCGGCGTTTTAGTGGTCGCCATTGGGTTTTCAACCTGTGTTATGGTTATAGGCATGGGCTAAATAAAACGAAAATAATTTTATGGAGGAGAAGAAAAAGAAGGATAACACTATGGCTTATAGTGTTGATAAACATGATTGTTATAATTGCTTACACGCTGTATATCAAGTAATAACGCAGAAGATATAATAGGACTCGCTTTCATTATTTTTTTGGCATTTTATGATATGCTTCATTTTGGGAGTCGCCCCGGCAAAATTCGGACGAGCCCTTTTATTAAGTTCATAGTGTCATGTCATTAATAAATTGACGTTCGGGCTTTATCAGAATAGCTTAGAAATACCGGGGGCGTGGTTATGTAAAATAGTGTAAACCCTATTTTAATGTGTAAGTATATAAATAACTCATTATTAGATATTTACAAAATGTAAACCTTAAATTGTGTAAACCCTTTGTAAACCCTTTTTGTATTTTTTTGCGTTCATTGACCTTGTAGATTGACGATTGGTCAATTTATGATTGACACGACGCTAGCTGTAGTTCTCATCGGAGTTTCAACCTGTGCTATCGTTTTTAATATTCGTTAGCCCATCATATCAGTTAGCACCCCTTCTTTCAGGGAATAGGTGGTCATCATTACTTTTTTAATCTTCAATCTTTCCAAAATAAACCGCGCGAGGAGGGAGGCCGTCACAATCATGTCCTTACGGACAGGGATAATGCCCTGGTTCTCTATTCTTTCCTGGTGAGTGGAAAGCACAACCTCTTCGATCAATTGCAGGAGTTCATCGAGCGTAAATTCGTAGGATTTAATTTTCTTCAGATCAAAAGAATGCCCTTTGTTCGTTTCAATTAAGCCGGTATAACTTTCAAAGGAGCCGGATGAGCCGATCAGCGTATGAACCGGGAATCTCTTTACGGCTTCGAAAAGACTTTGCAATTGATCTTCAAGATATATGTTCAAAGCGGTAATGGATTCCGGCGGTATCGGGTCGGTACGGTGAAATTTATCCATCAGCCGGGCGGCGCCAATTTCAAAGCTTTGTTTCCAATAGAGGGTACTGTCATCACAAATAATAAATTCCACGCTGCCGCCGCCTATATCAACAATAACGCTGCGTTGTTTGGTTAAACAACCGCTTGCTTTAACGCCCTGGTAAATAAAGGCAGCTTCCTGGTCGCCATTAATGATCTCGATGGCTATGCCTGTTTTTTCTTTGACTTGCCGGATAAAATCTTCGCCGTTTGCAGCGCTACGCAATGCCGAGGTGGCAATGGCCCTTACCTGTTGAACGTTGTTGTTTTTGATCAACCCGCCAAACCGTTCCATGGTTTTCAGGCCGCGCTCAAACGCGGCAGGGATTACGGACCCTTTATTGATGCCGCCTTCGCCCAGTTTTACCGCTTCTTCTTCATGCACTATTTCATTGAACCCGGGATTGCCGGCTTCAGCGATCAATAAGTGGAAAGTATTTGTGCCGAGGTCCATTACGGCGTAGCGGTTTTTCATACAGCTAAAATAAACAATCCCCTAAATTGTTTAGAATTTAGGGGATAATAGTTCATTTGTCTTTTTTTCGTTTCCCCCTTTAGGGGGCCAGGGGGCTATTCTTTATAAAAAAACCATTTTACCAATTCTTTATAGCTTGTTTTTTTGCCATACATCAGTATCCCAACCCGGTAGATCCTGGCAGCTACATACGTTGTAAATATAAAACCGACGATCATTAGTCCCATTGAAACGGCCAACTGCCATGCCGGAACATGAAATGGAATACGCACCATCATGGCAACCGGTGCCGAAAGCGGAATCATCGATAACCATACCGCCAGCGGGCTGTCAGGTACCATAAACAAGTAGGACACTGAAAGTATATAGGTGAACAATAGCGGCAAGGTAATCGGAAACATAAATTGCTGTGTTTCGGTCTCACTATCAACAGCCGAACCCACGGCCGCGAATAAAGCGCTGTAAAATAAAAAGCCTGTTATCCAGTAAAACAAGAAGCAACCAAGTTCGTAACCAGCATCTGAACCTAAATTATGAACGAAATTATTAAGTGCACTGTTTACCCCTGACGCATTATGGCCAACGAAGTGACTTATTAATGCAGTTAAGCCAATCCATAGAACAAACTGAGTGAGCCCGACCAACCCTACACCAATAATTTTCCCCATCATTAACTGGAATGGTTTCACCGACGAAACAATAACTTCTATAATTCTGCTTGTTTTTTCTTCAATTACGCCACGCATTACCTGTGCGCCGTAAATAAACAGGGATAGATAAATGAGAACGGCTCCCGAGAAGCTAAGTGCATACGTGGCACCCATCGATGTGTTTTTTTCGCCGGCTGCTGTTAACTCAGTTGGTTTGATAACGATGTTACTTTTGACCTTATGCAGGTTGGCTGTATCTATTCCGGCTTTAACAAGGCTCGCACCCATCGCAATATCATTCATCTGGCCCTGTATGTTATCAGCCAGTGCAAGGGTGCTTTTTTTTCTTGCAAACAATTGTACACTATCTTTTATATTGGCGGGAATGTTTAATAACAGGTCGTCCTCGTCCTTCAGCGCCGTTTTTGCTGATGCAAGGGATTGATTTGGATAGGCATATTTAATAAATTTCTCGTCGTGGAATTTTCCTTTAAAACTGCCGCTGTTATCAATTACGCTAACCACATGCATGGTTTTGTCTTTATCGGTAGCTACATAAGCTATCACAGCAAACATCCCTGCAAAAAGCCCCGGAACCAGCAAAGTCATAATAATAAACGACTTTTTACGTACCCTGGTAACATATTCACGCTGTATGATCAATAATATCTTGTTCATGGCTCAGGCAATTTTGTTTACGTGTTCAATAAAAATTTCATTCATGCTTGGTATCACTTCATGCAGCATGTTAATTCGCGCTTTTGGGATCAGGTATTGCAGCACATCGTTGGAATTGGAACCGGCTTTGAGTTTCAGCCTGATGGTATGGCTGTTATCTACTCCTGCCATTTCTTCAATCACCTCAAAAGGAGCAGAACCGTTTAGGCTGATCCTCGTGCCTTCATACTCTACCAGGTAAATTTCGTTTTTGTAGGAGTTCTTTATATCACGGATGGGGCCATCAAGTATTTTTTTTGATTTGTTGATAAGCGCGATGGAATGGCACAATTCCTCAACTGATTCCATCCGGTGGGTGGAGAATAAGATGGTTGCGCCCTTGCGGTTAAGCTCCAGGATCTCATCTTTAATAATCTCGGCGTTTACCGGATCGAAACCGCTGAATGGTTCATCCAGGATGATCAGGTCCGGCTCATGCAATACAGTCGCTACAAACTGTGCTTTTTGCTGCATTCCTTTGGATAGTTCCTCGATTTTCATCTTCCACCAGGTTTCCATACCCAGTTTTTGAAACCACACTTTTAACCTTTTGGTAGCTTCATCGCGGCTGAGTCCTTTTAGCCGCGCCAGGTAGATCATCTGCTCGCCTATCTCCATTTTCTTATAAAGCCCGCGTTCTTCAGGCAAATAGCCCATACGGTCGATATGGGATTGATTGAGCTTTTCTCCGTTAAAATAAATTTCTCCTGAATCAGGCGCGGTAATTTGGGTAATAATGCGGATGAGGGAAGTTTTGCCGGCGCCATTCGGGCCAAGCAGGCCAAATATTTGGCCGCTTTTAACTTCTAAACTTACATCGCTTAAAGCCGTATGCCCGGCGTATTGTTTAACAATATTGCGGATGCTTAACATAGGTGGTATTGATTTCAGTTAACAGGTTTTGATTTAGACAATCAGGGTGCTTTAAAGTTACGAAATTAGTTGAATAGGTTGGATTGAGTTGAATAGGTTGAATGGTTGATTAAGTTGATTGGGTTGAATAAATAATATTGGGTTGATTAAGTTGTAATTTGTATTTTTCGTTGTACCTTGATGAACCAATTTAAGGCCATGCTTAACAGAACTTTTCTTTTTATTTTTTTACTGCTCTTTGCCGGGAATGTTTTTGCACAGAAGGCAATTAAGCCTGTTAACATTATTTTAGACAGCGATATGGGCCCAGACTATGACGATGTGGGCGCCATCACCATTTTGCATGCCCTGGCGGATAAGGGCGAGGCAAAAATACTGGCGACCATGGCCAGCACCAAATATGATGGCGTTGCCGGGGTTTTAAATGTATTTAATACTTATTTTAAACGGGCAGGCATCCCCGTTGGCGTACCCAAAGGCTATGCTTTAACCCTGCGCGATGGGCAGCACTGGACTGATACCGTATTGGCGAAATATCCGCACAAAATAAAAACCAATGATGATGCCTGGGATGCCGTAAAACTTTACCGCAAAATATTGGCCGCCCAGCCAGACCATAGCGTAACGATTGTGACCATTGGTTTTTTAACCAACCTGTCGAACTTGTTGAATACAGCGCCGGACGTGTATTCAAAATTATCCGGCAATGAGTTGGTGAAAAAGAAAGTAAAATTACTGGTTTGTATGGCCGGGAAATACCCGTCAGGCTATGAGTTTAATGTGATGCAGGATGCCAAAGCATCTCAAAATGTTTATACACATTGGAATACCCCAATCATCCTGAGCGGATTTGAGATAGGGGAGAAAATAAAGGTTGGGTTACCGCTTATTCATAATACATCTATAAAAAACGACCCCGTTAAAGATGTGTTCCGTATTTCCATTCCATTAGCAAAAGAAGATTCCGTTGGGCGTATGAGTTGGGACGAAACTGCCGTATTGGTAGCTATAAAAGGTTATTCAAAATGGTATACGTTGCATAAAGGAAGGATAATTGTTGCTGATGACGGCAAAAATACCTGGGATGATAACGGAATCGGGCAAGCTTATTTAGTGGAAAAGGTGGATTATCATAAAGTGCAGGAGTTGATTAATGAGTTGATACAGCATCAGCCAGGGGGTAGAGATTAGAGACTGGAGATAAAAAAAAAGTATTCGAAAATACTAAATACATGGTATGGCCTAGATCTTCCCCGGTTTTTGAATAATTAATTGAGCAAAAACGATCATCCAGTATTTCTTCAAACCGCTACGTTTATAAATAATTCAGCAGAAGTACTTTAAGCGCGATCTTAAATTACCGTAAGTTCAACCGTCGGACAGTAAAAAAGGGGAACACTAAACCCACTTAAAAATAATTAAATTTGTTCATATGGAATTACTTGATAGAATAAGGCGTTTGGATGTTGCTAATATTTTTAGTATATTTAACCTGTAAATACAAAACGCCATAAAAATATGTTTCAAGGATTAAATATACTCGAATTCACTGAAAAATTCTCAACAGATGATAAATGCAGGGAATACCTATCCCATCAAAAATGGGAAAAGGGCTACCAATGCGGTAATTGCGGCCATCCCCGTTACTATAACGGGAAGCAGGCAGGTACCCGGATATGTTCTAAATGCAAATATTCGGAGTCGGCGACGGCCCGAACCTTGTTCCATATGCTTAAATTTCCTATACGCAAGGCGTTCCACATCATTTTTACGATGTCCTGCAACAAAAAAGGCATTTCCAGTTACGAACTGTCCCGCCAATTGAGCCTCCGGCAGAAGACCTGCTGGTATTTCCAGCGAAAAGTGCAGGAAGCTATGCGTAGTTCGGGGAATAACCTGCTCAATGGAACTATAGAAGTCGACGAGTTTTTCGTAGGCGGCCCGGAAACAGGGAAAACAGGGCGGGGTAATGAAAAGAAAAAGCTGGTAGTTATGGCTCTCCAGGTTGATGCTTTCGGGATACACCGTTGTTATGCAAAAGTAGTCCCCAATGCAACCAGCGATGAGTTAGGGACTTTCCTACAGGAAAAAATAGCCCCGGAAGCAATCATAAAAACAGATCAGTGGAGCGGTTATACTCCTTCCAAAGCGGATTTTCCTAATCTGAAACAAGAAAAATCTGATAAGGGAAAACGACATCCCTTAATGCATAGGCAAATAATGATGTTCAAGGCATGGCTGAGAGGAATACACCACCACTGTTCACACTTGCAAAGGTAC
>JARLHA010000006.1 GCA_031292485.1 Mucilaginibacter sp. | reverse complement strand
TTTGCGTTCTTGTCTCCGTGACCTCTGTGGTTAAATTTCACCACGGAGGGCGCGAAGAAGACACAGAGAGGCGCAGAGTTTTTATAGCGCAAAATATAATTTTGTATAACCCTTCTTTATTTCACTTATGAGACAGCCTCAATACCTATCGTTGTTGTTTTTTCTACAAAGGGGTTACCCCCGCCGGGGTATTTGATATAGGATAATAATAAACTTGTGTAAATACAGCGCCTGCACAGGCGAAGATTGGTAAAACAGAAAATTTAACGGGACGAGTCCAATTTACCCCGCACATAAAATTAATCCCCAATCTTTTTATGCCCCGTAGGCGGCTACCGCTTTGTAGAATGGACACACGCCCAATATTTTTGCCCAGTAGGCGGCAACCCACCCGCCTGTTTCCGCCAAAGCCGGCTGGCAACCCAATTTGCGAAGGGTAGCCACTAACGTGGCAATATTTATTGTTATTGTTTTTCTACAAAGGGGTTACCCCTACGGGGTATTTGATGTTCGATTATAATAAAATTGTATAATACAGTGCCTGTGCAGGCGGAGAATGATAAAACGGAACCCCTGGCGGGATGACCCCAATATACAAGCCGATAAAATTAATCCCCCGCCATTTTTATGCCCCGTAGGCGGCTACCGCTTTGTAGAAATAATCCACCCCCACTTTTTTTTGCCCCGTAGGAGGCAACCCACCTGCTTGTCTCCGCCAAAACCGGCTGACAACCCAATTTGCCAAGGGTAGCCACTAACGTGGCAATATTTATCGTTATTGTTTTTCTACAAAGGGGTTACCCCTATGGGGTATTTGATGTACGATGATAATAAACTTGCATAAATACAGCGCCTGTGCAGGCGGCGAATGGTAAAACAGAAAAATTATCGGGATGATTCAAATATACGAATTTTGCGGTGTATTATCAAGGGCGGAGCAGGTATGCCTGTAAACTGTGTTTTTTAGATTGAACTAAAGGTTAATCAGGTATGGTAGTTTCAAACTGCATAGTTATCCGAAATCATAGACTCGGAGTATTGTAGTTTCAAGCTAAAAGAATAACTAATCCAAGGTCACACACGGACAGCAGGTTTTACAATTCAAACGAGGGCCGTTATCGGAAAAGACATTTACTCAATATCCGTTTTTAGTCTTAACAAATAGTCTTTGTATCTAATAAACTCTCCATCATCCCTATTAATATACAGCACAAAATTTATCCGTCCCAATAGATGCTCTAAATAATTTTCTCTTTCTATTCCTTTTCTAATTAAATGATCAGATAGCCCGAACTTTTGAATATAATGCATTGCCTGTCTAATTTCTTTTCTTTTTTCCCGAGCAACTTGAAACTTTTCATTAACAACGACGCCGGTAACTATTTGTCTTTCCCCTTTCGTCATTAACTTAATTTTACTCTCATTTATACCAAGCTTCAATTCATTTAGTTCAAATTTGACCATATTCAAAAGTCCATTTGGATCAAACGTCCCCGAAAAAGTAAGATCATCTGAATACCTCGTATATCTAATTTTTTTCCTAAGGCAGAATGCCCCTATTTTTTCGTCAAAAGACTTTAAATATAAATTGGATAGATATGGACTGGTAGGCGCTCCTTGTGGAAGCTGGTCATCAAAACAACACAGTTTAGAAAATAAGTTGGATAAGGCGTGGGAATATCCTAGTGAATTGAAAATTTGTTTTACCGAAGTGCTTTTTATTGAACTAAAAAAATCGGTAATATCCAATTTAAAAACCAATGGCATATTTCTATGAAATATGATATTTTGCTTTATTGTCGAATTGGGAACGTAAGCTTTGGCAAATTTGCTAACGTCAACTTTGTAGAGAATTTCTGATAATATCCACGTCTGTATTTCTTTAAGGCTAGGGAGAGGCTCTGAAATGGTTCTTAGATTTTTATTTTTTTTTATTATTTTAAATTCACGATAAAAAAAATCGGTATGTGTTGCGGCCCTTAATAAATATTGACTGCTGTATCCAACAAGAGAAGCTAAATGTCGGAAATTATATATTATAGGAAGGTTTTGGTCGATTAGGGGTTTAGCATAGTTAAGGCATATGAATATCACCTCGGATGAGTAGCCAACCGCTTGTGCTTTTGATATAAACTTTTCGCTGTAGGTTGTGTAATCCATTTAGGTTTAACAGTATTGACTGGGAAAGCCTGAAACTTTCCCAGTCACATTGAAATTCGTTAAAATTTGTGTAGCTCAGCGGAGCAAATTTTAACGAATATGCTTGAAAGCAAGTTCGCAATACGGGGCGATGACATCATCGACCCATTCCGATTTCTCGGCGTATCATAATAGCTACGGCAACTCGTCTTGTCTTGGTAAAAATATAAAATCTTTTGTTATTTTTAAAATTCTTGATTTTTCTTCTGCCACAATCCATTCCTTTTGGGGGATATTTTTTCGATTCTTTCTAAGCTCTTTTAATTTTTCTATGCCAGAATCAGAAAGTTCTATTTGATCGGCATTTATTACAATGAAGCCCTCCTGAATTGCAAAGTCAGTTAAATTGGCGATCTCTTTAAAATTTAATCCTAAATCAATAAGGGAATTTATTTTCCCATTGTTAACTACATTTGAGAGTAATATTTGCAAAGATTTATTTTCCATATTAGTATCTAGGAAAGGGGGCAGAATATTCTATTTCATCTTTTATATGACTAGACCAAAATATAGAAAAGGTATTATTTGGTGTTCTCGCCATCGTTACCAATGCTTCTGATTTTCCAAAACCCATTTTATATTCTTTAGGAGCCATTGACATTTTTTCAATTTTTTTCATGACCAACAATTTGTCTTCCACATCTTTGGTGTAGTATTCAGAGATGCCTTTTGACAATATATTTTTAAAGTAGCCCTTTATTCCCCAATTTGATAAAAGTGCCAATGATGGCTTTAGCGCAGTGAATCCAACCACTCGTATTTGGTCGATATTAATGTATTTGTTCTCGCAAACTTTTTTCAACGTTGCATCAATTGTTTTTCCTGTCCCTAAAAAATCATCAATTAATACAAACACATCTTTTTTCCCCAGCTTAAATTTAGTTTCCGAAATTTGGTCAAAATTTTCTAAGACGATAAATTGGCGGTTCTTGATCGGTTCTGGAAGCAGCGGCTTTATAGTTTTAACGTGGTAAATAAGCAGATTACCACTTTTAGTTTTATTCTGATCTGTAGGTTTTATTACTGGAAAAAAAATCACTTTCTCAAAGGAGGCTAAATCCTCAACGCATTCCTTTTCCGACAACAAATCCTTGAGCAAAGGTATGTATTTGCCATTGTCAATCCACAAATATCGCTCAGCAAGGTCCAATATTAATTCTTGCTCCGTTAGGGTTAAGTTATTAAGCAAGTGGCTAAAACTCTCGAAAACATAGTCATCCTCAACATTATTATGCCATCCCTTTTCTTTAAATAAAGCTCTAAGTTTTATGAAATTTTTGACTCCGAAATTACTCATTAATGGTTTTTGATTTCGCTAATATAGTTATAGTTTTCATACCTAAATCTATAACATTCCAGATGTTTATTACTAGACAACGCGATCCTGAAAGCCACCTGCAAATTATTCAGTGATGCCAGCGCACCCGCCACTCCAAGTGTCTTTCACTTGAACTTACAATGCCTTGAGCGTCCCGCTCAAACCAAAGAATTATTCCGGCCAAACCAGGATGCCTGGCGATACATACACCTTTTATACCGTTAGTTGCACTTCATCATCACCTCGCTGCACATCGTCCCGCGTAGAAATATAACGCCCTTTCAGGGCTCGCCGGGTGTACCTGAAGGGGCGATATTTTAATTATTTTCTTCCTAAAGGCCCGTCAACGCCATTTCTGTCTGCCGATCCAATGCCGGCAGTGCCATTTTTATATCGGCGTTTTCTGCCAATAGATCCAATGCCATCAGGGTCAGTCCCTATTATTACTTGCCCTTTGCCAATAGATCCAATGTCATCAGGGTCAGTCCCTATTATTATTTGTTCTTTGCCAATTATATCATCACCAGGGCCAGTCTGGTCATACTTGCGAAAAATGCCGGCTATTACATCAGTAATTGGTTTTTTTTCTATTGCGGTTAGTTTTAGTTTGTTGAGCTTTTTCATCGTTAATAAATTAATGTTAATACAATAAAGCATAGTTTAGTTGTCTTTCTGGGTTCTTATGCCTCTTTAATGGTTTTTTTTTGATCATTTTCAGAGGTCTTGTCTTTTTCTTTGTTTGAATTTTCAGTCCCATTTAGTTTTTCGCTATTCATAAACGTATCAAATAATCTTTCCGAAAAGCCAAACAGAAAAGCAATTGCAAACGCCTCATAAAGAGGTCGGCCGTGAAAAAGCATCCAATGATGATTGTTTTTAAAAGGATTAATATCCAAAACACTAACTTTTGTAACGTAGATCAGTAAAACACCTACCCAACCAGCCAATGCACCCACCGATGGGCTTGAGAATAAATTCATCCAGTTTCCCAAGAAAGAGGTGGTCGCATTTTCTGCTTTAAGAATATATCTGAGCCGGCTAAAAAAACCACCTATACCCCCGGCTAAAAAGAGAATTGGATTTCCTAATAACCATCCAAGGATGGTTATTAGGAATAAAGATGTTGTTATAAACCACATCAATTTGTTGTTGTTCTTCAAATCTTTATCAATATTTTGAAGTTGGGAATTATGATGGATTAATAATACATCCTTTAATAATAATGCTCCCTCCAGTTTAATACTATGATCACTTAGGCAATCGTCGTCGCAACTTTTGCCTTTATCTTTTTTGTCGATATGCTTACCCGAGTCTCTTGATTTTTTTTCGGTATTAATATATCTTTCTGTTTCCTTTATAATTTCGTTGGTGTTTGTGTTTTTGGACAATTTCAACTCCGTTAGTTCTTCTTTTAAGCGGTCGACCAACTCATCCATCGTAAAGTGTTTGAAAAGGCCACAATGATCTGTTCTTATTTTGATAAATAGCCGATCTGCAGCTTTTGCATAGTGCCATGCCAAAAATTCCTCACCACCCCAGCAATAGTAATCACGCAATGTTCTTTTTTTTGCTTCCGCACTTGCTAAAAAAAGCAGGTCATACACTTTTTTGAAAAGAGATTCTATTTCTGCTTTGTTGTTCGCTAAATCAGGATAAGTGTTTAATATGAGTTCATATTCTTGCACTTCCATTAATATTAAATTAGTTTCAACCTCGAAATGCCTGCGATATGGCAGCGCCATTATTTTCCATCGGCCAACTAGCACCACCAACAAATAGAAAATAGTAAACGGTGCTATCAATAATAATTGTTCTGGTTTGAGATCTATTATCCAAAAATCAGGTTCCATAACTGCAAATTTTAATTTGATAAGAAATTTGACTGCTGCCCAATAGGTATAATAAGATTATATCAATGTAGCTGAAAAGGCATTAATTATATTTAGTGCTGAGTGTGCTTTTTTTCATATTTTAAAAGGTTTATCAGGTTAATATTGAATTTGGAAATGCAGCGCAATGTTATTGAATTAAAAAAACGCGAACTATGCCTTGTGTCACTATGTTGAATGACTGTTATCACATTAAAAGATGTTTTTTTGAAAAATAATTTTTGCGAAATGCATCCGGGAACGCAGGGTACTGTTCCCGAGACCCAGCCAAAGACATTAAATAAGGTATTTAACATTAGGTTTCACTGCCTTATATTAGCAGCGCGTTAACGTCCCGCGTAGAAGTATAACGCCCTTTCAGGGCTCGCCGGGGTGTACCTATACCCGCCGGACTTCGCCCGGCGTTGACGTATAAGGCCCTTTCAGGGCTGATGTAAAACAATTTTAGTCCTGAAAGGACGTAATATACCAACGACGGGTGCAGCCCATCGCATAGCGACAGGAATAACCCACCTCCCTCCGCCAATCCAAGTGTATTTCACTTGAACTTACAATTTTCTGAGCATCCCGCTCAAACCAAAGCACTATTCCGGTTGCCGCAAATACAATTCGATAAAAGGCCTCAAATCATTTTTAAACCAATCCGGATTTTGACTGCGCAATTCCAGCTGTTTAGCTGCCTTGTTATATTCGGCCACCGTGAAAAAATCATTCTCTTCTGTTGCATCAATCAAAATTAAATTATCTATCGCATCAAAATTAGCTTTCAACAGCGGAAGTGTATTGTTATACATTTCGGTAATAGTTTCGGGTGTTACCAGGTGCAGGCCGCTTTCGTGCCTGATTTTCGCCCTGTCGAGGCATAACTGTAAACTATCGGAAAAAAACAGGATAACATTAAGTTGGTTTTCATTGCTGAATTTTTTCGCCGCTAACGCATATTCATACTGGTGCGGGAAGCCGAGGTTCAGTTCAAGTGCAATATCTTCGTTGCGGATCAGCTTCCGCCTGATGATGTCGCGCACCCGGTAAATGGAATATTCATTGTAATCGGCATACCCTTTTGCCTTATACCTGAACCGCATTTCGTCCTCGTTCAGGATGTCAAGGTCCTCGTCGATATAATCGAAGCCGTTGCTGCTTTTGCCGATACCGGGCGGCCCGGCAATAATGTTAATAGCCGACATTAATGGACCGGTATAATCCTTCCGTCGGCATACTCAGCTATCATTACCCCGTCTTTTTTATAAACAAGCGGTTGCCCTATGGAGAAAAGGAAAGCTTGCGCTTCGGCTTGTTTTTCAATCCGCCATGCCTTCTCTTCTTCAAAGGTCATATCAAAGGGCGATTTGGTCATCTTTCCCTTTCGAACCAATTCTTCCTCAGGTATATCAATCATAATAAGATGAATTTACACAAAAATAACGAAATCCCGGCAATCAAAACATAATTAAGCCAGGGGCAGCATTTTTCCCGGTATTTATTTTGTTAAACTTGTAAAGGTCGTTTCAAACGGCCCGACATTACCATGGAAAACTATGCTTTAATAACCGGCGCCAGTAGGGGCATCGGAAAATCAATCGCCATGCTGCTGGCGCAAAAAGGGTACCATCTTCTTTTAGTCGCCCGGTCCGAAACGGAATTACAGCAGCTGGCGGCATCCGTTCAACAGGAGTATAAGGTGAAAGCCCAATACCTCGCTATCGATCTTTCTATACCCGGCGCTGCAAAGCAGGTGGCCGATTGGTGTACCGGCCTGCCGGTGCCATTGTCCATATTGATTAATAACGCGGGTTACGGCTTGTGGGGGCATTTTAGCCAGACGGGCCTTTCCGGACAAATGAACATGCTCAACTTAAATATCAACGCGGTGGTGGAGCTAACCCACTATTTGTTACCGGCATTGAAAGCACAGCAGCAATCGTACATACTAAACGTTGCCAGCACGGCTGCTTACCAGGCGGTACCCACGCTGGCCTTATATTCGGCAAGCAAGGCGTTTATTTTGTCGTACAGCCGCGCTATAAGGGTCGAACTGAAAGATACGCCGGTTTCGGTAAGCTGCCTTTGCCCCGGGCCAACTGATACCGGTTTTGTGCAGCGGGCCGGTATGGATGCCATCGCCCATATTGCCGAAAAGTTTAACATGCCGCCTCAAAAAGTTGCCGAAATGGGTATTAAAGGCATGTTTAACAAAAAAGCGGAGATCATTACCGGCTTTTTAAACAGGGTGATGGCCTTTGGCTCAAGGCATTTGAGCAAGGCCCTGGTGGAAAAGGTATCGGCAGGTTTGTATAAGGTTTAATTTAGGTTGATCCGAAGTGTGGCATTGCCGCGCGCTTTTCGTACTTTTACCCGGCCAGATAAAATAAAACAACAAATGAACCCGCTCCCTTTTACCGATCCCAAACTTTTGGATGAAATAAAACGGTTCACCCGCACAAAAACCATCAAAGCGGGCGAAACCCTGATAGCGCCCGGTGAGAAGGTATTTTTTGTGCCGATAGTGTTGAAGGGGGTGCTGCGCATCATCAGGCAGGGACTTGACGATAAGGAAATATTTTTATACCACCTTTACCCGGGGCAAACCTGCGCCATGGCTATTAATTGTTGCCAGGCCGATAAAATCAGCGCGGTTAAGGCGATAGCCGAGGATGATACCGAAGTATTGCAGGTACCTGTAAATTTGATTGACGACTGGTTTAAATACCCCGAGTGGAAGATGTTTGTAAACAGCACCTACGGACAGCGTTTTACCGAATTAATTGAGGTGGTTGACCTGATTGCCTTCAGCAATATGGATAAACAGGTGCTGCACTACCTGAAGCAGCGGGGCAAGGCAGCCGGCACTAAAAAGATCAATATTACCCACCAGCAAATAGCCGACGAACTGCATACCCACCGCGAAGCTATCAGCCGATTGCTGCGAACCATGGAAGAAAAAAACCTGGTGCGCCTCGGGCGTAATACTATTGAGCTATTATAAGCGGCATGTCCAATCAATAATTGACTCCGGGAAGTCCATATTGGCGAAGCTATAGAAAATTACATTTAGCTGCACAATTTTTCTTATTTGATCATACATTTATTGTCGGTTTTTTGATAGATATGTATCTTTACTTAAAACGTGCATGTTATGAGAACGGAGGTTAACCTTAACAGTAGAAGAGGACGTGATCAGGATAGCGAAATCGCACGCAAAACAAACGGGAAGAAGTTTATCGGAATTAATTGAAACCTATCTGGAGACGCTGACAGAAGAACATGATGGAGGAATAACGCACATTTCTCCAAAGCTTAAAAAGTTGGCCGGGGCGATCAAATTGCCAGCAAATTTCGATGAAAAGAAAGAACTGGATGCCTATTTTGAAAATAAGCATTTATGAAAAAAATCTGCTTCCTCCCGATGAAGTGTTTGGATATTTATAGATTATCCGTTCGTTCAATTTTGAAAAAATGTTTGACAAGAAGGGAAAGTTTATAATAAGGACTCTGTAACAAATGTTCCTGAACTTACGGGTGATTTATTGGTAAATTCGCATTAACAATAAATCACACATCATGAAAAAGAACATGGGCTCCGCCGACCGCATATTAAGGATACTGGTTGCTGTAGCGATCATTGCCGTTTATTTTACAACCACCTGGCTCAGCGGTACGCTGGCGATCATTTTACTGGTACTGTCGGGTATTTTTATCCTGACCAGTTTCATTAGTTTTTGCCCGCTTTACCTGCCATTCGGGATCAGTACTTGTTCTGAAAAGACAATAACTGATTAACAGCCCGCAAAATTCGCCCCTTATCCAACAAATGTTCCAGATGATGGCCCGGCATATGTTCACCTTTGTTTATTAAGTATAATCAAAATGAGCAATATAATTGAGTTATTATCCCTGCCAGGCACCGTGGTTGTAGATGTAAGGTCGCCGCAGGAATTTAGTGCCGGGCATGTTGACGGCAGTATCAATATCCCCCTGAATGAATTGAGTGCACGGCTTATTGAATTTAAGCAAATGAAAAACATTGTGCTTTGCTGCGCTTCGGGCATGCGGAGCCAGATGGCGAGCCAGTTTTTAAAACAAAATGGTATTGATTGCTGCGACGGCGGGTCGTGGCTGATGGTTAAAAATTATTCAATGAATTAATATGGGTTTAGTAGCAAGTTTAAAGCAAATATTCGGATTAACACCAGGCGTTGATTTTGAGGCGTTGATAGCGGGTGGCGCAAAAATTATTGATGTACGCACTCCGGGCGAGTTTTCGGGAGGGCATGTAAAAGGATCGGTAAACATCCCGCTCGGCGCGCTCGCGGGCAGGGTCAGTAAGCTTAAAAAAGACCAGCCCATTATTACCTGTTGCGCCTCGGGCATGCGCAGCCGCTCGGCAAAGGCCATGCTGCTATCACAGGGATTTACAAACGTGCATAACGGCGGCAGCTGGCACAGCCTTAACAAATACATCTGATGGAAGCATTAAAGCAAAGAGTTTTTAGCAATTGGAATTTCTCGCGTTTTTTGCGCCTGGGGATGGGGCTGTGGATGCTGGTTTGGTCAATCCAGTCGGCAGATTGGGCCGTGGGCTTGTTTAGCGGGCTGTTTATTTACATGGCGCTATCCAATACCGGGTGCTGCGGGGCAGGTGGATGTGCGGTAAATTATCCGCGCGAAAAAGATAAAACTTCAGGCGAAGTTTAAAAAACGTATTTGTTCAGTTTTAATTTCAATATGGGGATGATCAGATGCTGTAAAAGCGTTTCTTCATCCCTTTTTTTGCGCGGAAATGTCAGCCATTTTTCAGCTGGTCCCAAAACTCTTCGGACGACATCACGCGCCCATGTTTAATGTCATCTAATCCGGCATTGATGTTTTCTTTTTGGTATTCAGTGAGATCATCCCAGGAGGTATTGCCGGTATTTAAGATCCGGACGCCGTCCAGCATATTGGTATCTGAAAGCTGGTCGATCCAGGCTTTGAGGTTGGATTTGGTTTTATGTACTTCCGCTACCGGCATAATAAATCTTTTATAAACAAATTTAATTAATTATGATCAAAAAAAGGCTTGTTAATTTTTTTATGCCGGCGCCGGTCGAACTATTGATCTTTTGTGCGGATACGCTTGTAAATTTTTACACCGATCATCAGCAGTATAGTTAAAAGAACTAATCCAACGAGTCCGTAAATCCAGTTTACAGCGTTTTTTAACACTGCCAGGAAAACGATTGCGAATAAGAGTATGGTGGCTACTTCGTTCCAGAGGCGCAATTGGGTAGAGGTTCGTTTAAAGATTCCTTTAGCCATCTGCTTCATGATGTTCTGGCAAACGAAATGGTAAACCAGTAACAGCACAACAAACACCAGCTTAAGGTGCATCCATGGCTGTTGCAGCCAGGCAGGAAGTATATACAACATCGTTAATCCCGCTGCCACTACAAATACCATGGAAGGCACAGTAATGATATACCAGAGCTTGCGCTCCATGATCACAAACTGTTCAGAAAGGATCCGGCGGTCTGGTTCAGGTTTTTGCTGTGCCTCGGTATGGTAAATAAAAAGGCGCACCATATAAAACAGCCCTGCAAACCAGCAGACTACAAAAATGATGTGGATAGAAAGGATATAATTATACACGAATATTCACTAATTTAATCGAATTACACGAATCGAATTTTTCACAAATTTTCACTAATTATTTCGAATTACACGAATTCAGATGATTTATTTACCAAGCAGATTGGTGAAAATTCGCCTTTATTCGTGCAAATTCGTGTTAATTCCTATACTCTTTTATTATATCAACCGCATACTTCACATTATCAAAAGGGATATCCGGCATAATGCCATGGCCTAAATTAAATATGAACCCCTGCTCATCCTTCATCCGGTCGAACAGGCGATAAATGCGTTCTTTTATTACTTTTTTGTCGGCATATAAAATGTGCGGGTCCAGGTTACCCTGTACGGCAATGCCTTTTGGTATTCGCTGTTTAATGTCCAGCAGGTCAACATTCCAGTCGATAGAAATCACATCAGGTTTTGCTTCGGCCATTAAAGGCGCGAAAACCGAGCTGCCTTTGCAGAAGGAGATCACCGGGATATCTTTCCGGTTTAGTTTGCTGATGATCTCCGCAATATAGCGGTGCGAAAACTTTTTATAATCGTCCCACGCCAGGGCCTGTGCCCAGCTGTCAAAAATTTGTACCGCATTTACTCCGGCAGCGATCTGCATGTTGAGGTAATTGGCGGTAACGGTAGCTATTTTGGCCAGTAACTGGTGGGCCAGTTCCGGGTTATTATGGATCAGTAATTTGGTCAGCTTAAAATCTTTTGATGATCCACCTTCAACCAGGTAACTCATCACCGTAAAAGGCGCGCCTGCAAAACCGATCAAAGGGATGGAACCCTGCCCGTCCGGCAGGCGGGCATTTAGCCGTTGCTGGATAACCTTTATCGCGTCAGCTACATATTGCAGCTTATCGCCCACTTCTGTTTCCAGTTTGTCCACGTCGGCCTGTGTACGCACCGGGTTGGCAAACTTTGGCCCTACACCCTGGCTGAAACTAAGATCACCACCCATTGCTTCACCTGTAACCAGGATATCTGAAAATAAAATTGCGGCGTCAACGCCCAGCAGGTTAACTGGCAGCATGGTAACATCAGCGGCAATTTCCGGCGTTTTGCACATTTCCAGGAAAGAATATTTGTTTTTAATATCCCAGTATTCTTTCATAAAACGGCCAGCCTGGCGCATCATCCACACCGGCGGGCGTTCTGTTTTTTCAGCAAATGCGGCTTTTATAAGTAATGAATCTCTCATATGGTTTTGAGAGCAAAGAATCAGGAACCAGGAATCAGGAAAAATTATATCCTGGCAGCGGGTTCCTGGTTCTTGACTCTATTTTTTATGTTTTTTTATTTCCTGGTGAAGGCGGCTGATCACATCCTTCATTTTGGCGTTAATTTTTTCGTTATGTTTTTCAGTAAGCTGCAAATAAGCTTCGGCCTTATCAAAATTACCCTGCCTGATGCTGATATTGGCTACGTGTACCAGCGCAGCCACATGGTCTGTTATGGAACGTAAAGGGTATTGTGCGGCAATTTCGTAATGTTTTTCGGCATCCTCAAAATCCTGCTTTTGCAGGCACACCCCACCCATTAAAAACTCATAATATCCCCGCCTGTTTTTAGCCAGCCATTGCGGCCTTAATATTTCAGATAAGGTACGCTCCGCTTTTTCGTAATCTTTATGATGAAATTGCTTTGATGCTACCACCAAAGTCCCCTGCCTTAAATAATCCCAGCCCAGCAAAACGATCATCATCAGCGCAACTGAGGACAATTCATACAGGTGCCGGTCTACTAATATGATCAGCGATAGGAAAAAAATAGTGCCAATGAATAAACGGGTCCTGTTGGTAAACATTAATGATGGTTATCGGTAAATTTATAGCCTACACCGCGGATAGAGTGAAAATAAACCGGGTTTTTAGGATCAGGTTCAAAATATTTACGGAAAGTAAGGATAAAGTTATCGATGGTGCGGGTGGATGGATATACGTCGTAATTCCAAACGGTTTCCAGTATTTGCTCGCGCGATACGGCGTCGTTTCGGCGTTCTATCAGCAGTTTAAGCAGCATGGTTTCCTTTTTGGTGAGCGGTGTGATCGATCCATCTTCATTTACCAGTTCGAAAGAATTAAAATGGATGGTTTTGTCGCCGATCTTGTAGCTGTTAAATTCTTTCAGTTCATCGCCTTTAAGGCTGCGCTTTACCAGGTTGTTTACCCGCAGGATTAATTCTTCCAGGTTAAAAGGCTTGGTTAAATAATCGTCCGCCCCTTTTTTCAGCCCCGAAATTTTATCCTCATTGGTGTTTTTAGCTGTAAGGAACATAATGGGCACCTCTGAGTTCTCCAGCCTGATGGTTTCCGCAACCACAAAGCCGTCAATTTCCGGCATCATTACGTCCAGTATTACTAAATTAAAACGTTCTTCTTTAAATATCTGCAGGGCTTTTTTGCCATTGGTAGCAGTTGAAACCTTGTAACCCTCCAGTTCAAGGTTCAGTTTTATGGCTTCTAAAAGATGCTCTTCATCTTCGGCCAGTAAAATTCTTTTTTTGTTCAGCATGTTATGTTACACTAATGTTCACGAATAAGATCGAATATACACGAATTGATTTAAGCACTAATTTTAACGAATGAGAACGAATGTACACGAATTATATCCGCCACGCTATAAACGCAGATTCGTGAAAATTCGAACACATTTGTGAAATTCGTGTCAATTCAATCGAAAACTACTTCAAATATACTACCAACAGGCCTATTATCTTTCACTTTTATACTGGCCCGGTGCTTATCAAGCACTTCTTTTACAATATACAGACCTAAACCGGTGCCTTTTGTGTTTCGGGTATCCTCACTGCCCACCCTGTAAAACTTATCAAAGATGCGGCCCTTCTCCATATCGGATATGCCAATGCCATGGTCGGCTACCTGTAAATAAACCTTATCCTCTTTAGAAAACAGTTTTACCGCAACCGTTGCGCATGGCCCCGAATATTTGATGGCGTTTTCAATCAGGTTAGTCACCACCGAAGTTAAGGCGAATTTATCACCGGTGATCTCGATCTTGGGCTCAATTTCAGCGTCAATAATTTGCTGGTTGCTTTCGCATTTGGAGATCTGCAGGCGGTTTACGATACTATCAACCAGGGCTGAAAGATTGAATTTGTCCTTCGGAAAAGTGTACGAGCGGTTGTCAATTTTCGATGCCAGCAGCATATTTTCCACCATGTCATCCAGCCGCTCAATATCCTTTAACGATTTTTCGATAAAGTCAAGCGTTTGATGTTTGGTAAGGTTGCGCTTCTGGATGGTTTGTAAAAGTATTTTGATGGATGCCAAGGGCGATTTCAGCTCGTGGGTTACCGATAGCAGGAAGTTCTTTTTTTGTTCCTGTAATTTACGCTCTTTAAGTATAGACCTGTGCAATGAGTAGGCCCCCACAAAAAAAACAAATATAAAAACCGAACCTTCGCCCATAATCATGGCAAAGCTGCTGGGCATCGCTTTTACCAGCAAATAGGCCCACCAGGTTAACTCTGCTAATGCATAGGTAATGAGCGCATAAAATATGATGAATGATCTTCTCATTTCAGTTTGCAGTTTTTAGTTTACAGTGGGCAGCGCGCCGTTAGTTTTCAGTTGAGTAATTAATAAGCGTGTTTGCAAACTTTCCTGCAAACTAATAACTGCCAACTGCTTTACTTCCCGCTAAACACCACTTCCAGACTTTCAAATATAGCACGTTTTGCTTTTTCAAGGTCGATTTTGGTATGGGCCGATGATATAAACCCAACCTCGTAACCTGAGGGGCCGAAATAAACGCCCCTGTTCAGCAATTCGCGGTGTAATTTTTTAAATTTTTCCATACTGGCGGCATCCACTTCATCGGCCCTGCGGATGCTTTCCTTGTTAGTAAAAGCAAACCAAAAAATGGAGCCAATGGTGAATACTTTAAAAGTATAATTCCGTGCCGTAGCAAAACGCTGTATGGCTTCGGTAAATTCTTCCGTTTTTTTGTTGAGGTCTTTATAAAAACCTGATTTTAATAATTCAGTAAGCTGCGCAATGCCCGCTGCCATGGCAACCGGGTTGCCTGATAATGTGCCACCCTGGTAAACCGGGCCGTCCGGGGAAACATTGCTCATTATTTCGGCAGATGCGCCATAACAGCCAACCGGTAATCCGCCGCCAATGATCTTGCCATAGGTGATGATATCCGGTTTTATCTGGTAATATCCTGCCGCACCTTCAAACCCCACCCTGAAGCCTGATATCACTTCATCAAAAAATAACAAAGTGCCGTTTTTGGTGCAAATATCCCGCAGGAATTGCAGGTATTCTTTTTCTTGAAGCAGCAAGCCATTATTCGCAGGTATCGGCTCAATGATTACCGCGGCTATCTGGTCTTTAAATTCTGCAAACGCTTCTTCTACCGCTGCTTTATCATTTAAAGCCACCACAATAGTTTCATCAGCAAATGATTTCGGCACGCCTGCTGACGACGTTTCGCCAAAAGTAACCAATCCGGAGCCCGCTTTTACCAATAGGGCATCGGTATGCCCGTGGTAACAGCCTTCAAACTTTAAAATTTTATCGCGCCCGGTATAACCCCTTGCCAGCCTTATGGCCGACATTACCGCCTCAGTACCCGAACTTACAAAGCGCAGTTTTTGGATGAACTTATTGTTTTTAACGATCAGCTCGGCGAGCTCATTTTCCAAAGCGGTAGGTGCGCCAAAGGAGGTGCCATTTTGCATTACCTCCATTACTTTTTCCCTCACCTTAGGATGGTTATGCCCCAGGATCAGTGGCCCCCATGAGCCGCAAAAATCAATAAACTGGTTGCCATCAGCATCCCAAATAATACTGCCGTCGCCCTTCTCAATAAACAGCGGTGTACCATAAACAGATTTAAACGCCCTTACCGGAGAGTTTACCCCGCCCGGAAAATACGTTTTTGCTTTCTCATACAACACGGCAGACTTCTCCCGACTGATATCCGGTTTGGTTGTTGTACCCACCGGTTCATCACCATCGCCACTGAATTTCTTTTTTAAAGAATCGAACATTTTTGTTTAGCTAAAAGCTGAAAGCCGAAAGCTCAAAGCTTATATTTTGTAATTATTATAATATCAATATTACGTTCAAGCTTTCGGCTTTCGCCTTTTAGCTTTTACCTCCTATAACCATTTATTCTCCAGCACTTCCTTCGCATGATAGGTTAATATCGCGCTGGCGCCGGCACGCCGTATAGACGTAAGCACTTCCGTAATGGCACGCTGCTCATTCAGCCAGCCTTTTTGTATGGCTGCCTTTATCATGGCGTATTCACCGCTTACATTATACGCCGCAACCGGCAGTTCCGTATTGTCTTTTATTAATTTAATAATGTCGAGGTAAGGCAGTGCCGGTTTTACCATCAAAAAGTCGGCGCCTTCCAGCTCATCCAAATTAGCCTCTATCAGTGCTTCGCGCTGGTTGGCCGGGTTCATCTGGTAAGTTTTCTTATCTCCGAATTTTGGAGCCGAATTTAAAGCATCCCTGAACGGCCCGTAAAACGCACTGGCATATTTAGCTGAGTAGGACATGATAGAAACGTTGGTAAACTTATTTTCGTCCAATACCCTGCGGATATAGCCAACACGCCCGTCCATCATATCCGAGGGCGCGATAATATCCGCTCCGCATTGGGCATGTGCCAGGGCCATTTTACCTAATACTTCCAGCGTTTCGTCGTTCAGGATCTCGCCATTTTCAAAAATGCCATCGTGCCCGTCGCTGCTGTAGGGGTCCATAGCCACATCGGTAACCACGCAGGCTTCCGGAAAATTCTTTTTTACCTCGCGGATAGCGCGCAGGTAAAGGCTTTGTTCCCTATGGCTTTCGGTAGCGTATTTGTCTTTTAACGATTCGTCGATATTCGGGAAAAGGTCGAAAGAATTCAACCCCAGTTTCAGGCAGCTTTCAATTTCGCGCAGCAAATTATCTATAGAATACCGAAAAATACCCGGCATGGATGCCACCTCAGTTTTCTGAGCAGTTCCTTCAATAATAAACAAGGGAAATATCAGGTTTGCCGCGCTGACGTGCGTTTCCTGTACCATCTGGCGGATTACTTCGCTTTTCCGGTTTCTACGGGGTCGTTGTAACATTTTATAGAATCAATATTCCTGCAACGGCAGGAGACACAAAGTTAATAAAGGAAAACAATTTATAGCAATGCTATAATTTTATGGCTTAAGATAAAGGACAAAAAATGGTTTTAGTATTAAAAAATGTCATCCATCTGATTTTTTATAGCGAGATCCGCTCAGGGCAGACGCATTAAAATAATTGGTTACCGTCGTGACTTCCAGGCAAATTCATAGGGGACTCCGATGGAGTCTTTGAAATTTGGTGGGAATTTTCTATAAACAGGTGGCCCCTCCCGAGCCATTTATTCTTTTGCCTAATAGTTTTAACTCCCCTGGGAGTATCCTGTTTATAGAAAACCCTAAAACTGTGTGCTTGGGCTCCATCGGAGCCGCCTTTTAATGCGTCAGCCCTGGAGATCCGCTTTTGATATGTTGATATTAAAAATATATTTTTATAGCTTTATCATAAATTATCTCACAGTGAAACAATACTTTATCGCACCAATCCTTGCCGTGCTATTCCTGCTGGTAATAAACAGCTGTCAGAAGCAAACCGACAACGACCCTGCACCCGTTATACCAAAATCAACCAAAGATTCAGTGCCGGTAGCGAAAGCGCCGGCCGATACAACGATTTCATTGCCTGTTAATTCAGTTACATTAACGGGCTCCGGTACCGATGCTACCGGGCATATTATTGGGTATTTATGGACCCAGGTTTCAGGCCCTTCTGAAGCCACAATTGTAAATGAAAGCTCCGCAATTGCTTCATTCAAGGGGCTTATAGCCGGCACGTATAAATTTCAATTCGCAGTGATAGATGATAACGGGCTTACCGGCCTGGCCAGTGTTTCGGTAATTGTTAAACCCGCCACCATGGTAACGCTTACTTTGCAACCTGCCAACAACCCGGGTGAATCAAATGTCGGGATCTGGAACGGGGGCGACTTCAGTAACCACACCTCCATAGAAGAGCCGCTTGCAGCGTGGACCAAAGATTCCTTTCCGGTGGTTATCAGGAACTTGTTGAAATTCGACCTGAGCAGCATCCCTGCAAACGCGACCATCGTCAGCGCCAATCTTCAATTATATTCGGATACAATTCCGCAGAACGGCGATTTAATTCACGCAAACTACGGCACCGATAATTCTGTATTGATTCAGCAAGTGGCTACCAATTGGGATGTTACCTCATTAACCTGGTTTAATCAGCCGGCGGGTCTTACCGCCAACCAGGTAACTATACCAAGTACAACCCAGCCTTTTCTTAATGTTAATGTAGATGTTAAAGGCCTTGTTGCCCCGATGGTAAGCTCAGGCGCCAATTATGGCTTTAAACTGCAGCTGAAAAATGAAGTGGAATATACGAGCCGGATCTTCTGCTCGAGTTATTATTCAGATGCAACACGACATCCGAAACTGGTGGTGCAGTATATAAAGAATTAGTTCATGGTTTATAGTTGATGGTAACTTCGGTCGAAGGTCATCAACTATGAACGTATTAAGAATTAGGGCAATTACATACTTTGGTGTACCAAATAGGCCTATAGCCTAATTTTATTTGGTGATATGTTTTTTTGATTTTTTATCTTGTGATAAATTAGTTTTTTCCACTTTCATAAGATCAGCTATCATTTTATCAGATATTTCACGTCCTTGCTTCGCCAGCTCGTTAAATTTGTCAGCATTTGATGTCGGGGCTAATTCAATATTTTCCAATTTTTGAATTTCTTGCTTGTCTTCTGGTTTAATATTTGGGGTAGGTGTATATTCTGGGAAAAATGCCTTTGCCATTTCAACCGGGTTAATTATTGGCAATAAATTTTCTTGAAAAAAAGTTCCGGCTGTTAACATAGCCATTATCGCTCTTGTATGAGATACAGATAGGCTGACAAAACTTATTATAGTTTCATTAGGAAGTCTAACATTATTCTCACCTTCAATGAAATTTGACAAACCTTGTATTTCAAAAACGTTTTGAACAGTACAATCTAAAACTATCTTGTTTTTGGAATTATCTTCTTTATTGTCTAACGTAAAAATAACTTCTAACTCAAGAGCCACGAGGTCGGCAGAACTATTTGCATGAAATTGATGTTTAAAATCAACTCTATAAAGTGCATCTGTAGGCAACCCGCTTTCATCCAAAAAAAAGTTAACCGTTTTTATCCTTTTAACACTAAATGAAGGGAGATGGATATTTGAATCTTGATTTGTCATGCGCTTAATTCTTGACTATAAGACGGTTCAAAGTTCGTGTTTCCAATGATAACTCTCAACTTGGGTTGCTCTTTTCGTATAGCATAAACAGGAACATCAATTTCAAATTCAGTTTTTCCCTCTAATCTATTTTCTCTTTTTGCTTTGGCAAATTCAAAATCTTCTTGTATGATATCCTCTAATTTTCTATATTCTCCGGGTACGATGCCTATAGCCAGACATAATTCAATCCACTTTTTAAGAGTATAATTATAATTCCCTTTTAATAATTGTGTTATATAGCCTTTAGAGACATTTAACATGGAGGCTAGTTCGGTTCTATTAATATTTTCGCGTTCCATATAATCCGTAACTTGGGTATATAATTCATTCTGTTCATGTTCAAACCAATAAGCTGGACGCCTTAGTATGTCTTCTCTTTTCATTTTTTTGAAATTGAATATCTTTTAACAATCGATTTGAATTTTTCTTCGTCTTTATTTTGTGAATTTTTTTTTACCAGCAAATATTATAACATTACCTAACTCATCCTTAATGCCATATGCCCTTAAATCCTTTGTTTTAAATTCAAAACCATTCACGCCTTTGACTCCCGTTGAATAGTCATGGTACTTTTCTTTTGGCAATGATTTAAGCTTTGCCTTGCGATCCATCTGTGAAATTAAAGTATAAATTTGTTCATACCATATACCCTCTTTTTCAATGGTTTTACAAAACTCATTCCAATAGCACACGCCGTCTTCAATTATCTTGTAAAACGTGATCGTTCCGTTGACATTATTAAACTCATCTAATACAAATTTACTCATTATTGTTTAGTTATAACTAAACTCTCGAAATTTATTTAGGATTTTTACGAGGGCTTTACTAATGTAAATATTACATAGCTAAGCGCAAAGAATTATTTTTCTTTCAGCTATGAACCATGAACCATCAACTATGAACTAATCCCAAACACGGCTTCTGCCAGTCCTGTTTCGTCGGGCGAGTAGGGCAGGGTATATTTAACCCCGGCTTCGTCCAGCTTTTTACCGGTTGATTTACCTATGGCAATAACTTTCTGGTCAGGTTGTAATAAGTTTTCTTCAAAATAGGCTTCCACGTTAGATGGGCTGGTAAATACCAGGATCTCCGCGCCGCTTGCCTCCGGTTTTTCTTCTTTAATGGTTTCGTAAACGGGCAGGTCGATGATTTTTGTTTCGGCTGAGAGCCCATGCTGGATGCTTCGCATAGAATCCTTGGCCGACGGGAACGCGATGTTAAGCCCGTTAGCTAATTCTGCAAATTCAGCGGCAACAATGGCGGTATCAATGCCCTCGCCAATGTAATCCACAAAATAACCCTTGCGCCGCAGCATATCTTCAGACCCGCTGCCCATGGCGCCAAATTTTACTTTTTTCGGCAACAAAGGCTCGAGGTTGAAAAAGTATTCCACAGCGTTTTTACTGCTGAAAAATACCCAGTCAAGGTTTCTTAATATAAAGCTATCCAGCTTTGTAATTACCGGTACGGTACGGATGAGCGAACGGTCTTCCACTTCTATCCCATGTTTTTCCAACGCCCGGCGGAAATAGCTTTGTTCGGTCAGTTCCCGGCTGATAAATACTTTTTTAGGGAAGATCCTATCTTTATCAAAATACGATACTACTTTTTGTGCCAGGCCTTCAGTGGTTGGGGCCTCTAAAAACAGCCTGTCGGGGAAATCCCCGCCTCCATCGGCCTTGGAGGTAAATACCTGGAACTGCCCGTCTTCTTTACGGCAATAACAGCCTAAAGGCAAATGGCATCCGCCCCCAAACAATTTTAAAACAGTGCGTTCCACCGCCAGTTGCTCCACCACATCGGGGTGGTTCATCGGCTGCAGGGCATTAAACAGTTCAGTATCGCTTTCGCGGATCTGGATGGCCAGGGCGCCTTGTGCCGGAGCAGGCACCAGTTCAGCGGGGTTTAACTCTTCTACATGAAAATCACTCAAATCCAAACCCAGGCGGTGTACGCCGGCTTTGGCCAGCATAATGGCATCGTAATTTTCTTCGCGCAGTTTATTTACACGGGTAGGTACATTGCCGCGCAGGTCGATAATATCCAGGTCGGGGCGGTAAGCCAGTAGCTGCGCCTTGCGGCGGTTGGAGGATGTGCCTACAATACCGCCGTATTTTACCGATAATTTCTGATGTACATCCACGCAATCCTTCAGAATCAATAATAGTTCCGACGCATCCTCCCGCTCCGAAACGGCAGCGATCATCAGTCCCGGCGGGTTTTCAGTAGGCAGGTCCTTATGCGAATGGATGGCAAGGTCAATAGTGCCTGCCAGTAACTCTTCTTCCAGCTCTTTTGTAAAAAAGCCTTTGCCTTCCAGTTTGTCCAGGCTCAAATGCAGGATGCGGTCGCCCTGGGTTTTGATGATCTTTAATTCGGCGGTAATGCCAAGTGCGGCCAGGCTATCCTGTACAAAATGCGCCTGCCATAAAGCAAGGTCGCTGCCGCGGGTTCCGATGATGAGTTTTCTATCCACTTTATGATTGTGCTGCAAATTTAACTTTTTATGCAGATGATTTATGGAATAATTGCGGGGGATTGCATAGCTGAAAAATTATTTAAAGGGATGGCGGGAAACTCTGTTATACACCTTTTGTCGATTTTGGCGAAGCAGGTTAGAGCACGAGTCCTTTAAGTGGCGGGGCAACTCACCGGTATGCATTGGCTGTAATGTCGCGAGGAGATCTACTCACCCGGTCATCGCTACGCTCGACCTGCCCTCTCTCCCGCAAGCGGCAAAGAGGGCAGAGAAAAAAATAAAACTTCCCTACCCTCTTTATGGCTTGCCATAGAGAGGGTCAGCAAGCGTAGCGATGCTGGGGTGAGTCCACAGCGCGCGTTTATTACCGCCATTGCCTGGTAACCTTACAACCCCAACCTAAATATTTTCTGCAAAAATCAGCCGGCCTAATCCCGTGTTACTGTATCTTTACCGCAATGTCAGTTATACCTTTTTTGCAGGCCATTTCCGTTTCCAAAACCTACCCGGGTTCAAAAACATCAGGGTTAAAAACCACAGATCTGACCATAACCCAGGGGAAGATCACGGCCATTATTGGCGAAAGCGGCAGCGGCAAAAGTACCTTATTAAAACTGCTGTATGGTCTGCTGTCGCCGGATAGCGGCGAAGTCCGTTTTAAAGGCGAACGTATTTGGGGGCCAAATGAAAAGCTGATCCCCGGCCATGATGCCATGAAGATGGTTGCCCAGCAAACCGATGATCTGAACCTTTATGCCAAAGTTTGGGATAATATTGCCATTATGCTGCCCAGTACCGACCTGAAAGCCAAAAAGGAAAAAACCGAAAATATACTGAACCAGCTGCGCCTGGCCAACCTTGCCGATAAGCAGGTGGCTAACTTAAGCGGCGGCGAAAAACAACGTTTAGCTATAGCCAGGGCCATTATTGTAAACCCGGAAATATTGTTGCTGGATGAGCCTTTTAACCAGGTAGATACTTCGTTCAGGGAAGGTTTGCAGCACGACATCAGGCAAATTGTTAAAGATACCGGCTTAACGGTGATTATCGTATCGCACGATCCTGCCGAAGTGCTTTCTATGGCAGATGAGTTGCTGGTGCTGAAGGATGGGGAGATATTGGAATCAGGAAACCCAAAAACAATGTACCAACGCCCGGCGAACCTTTATACTGCCCGGCTGCTCACCAATTGCACCGTTTTAACCCGCGATGAAGCAAAAACCTGCGGCTTAAAAACAAAAGCCGAACATGTAGTGATTTACCCCGAGTGGATTGAAACCGTTAAAACCTGGACCAATAACGATTGGGAAATTAAGCAGGTGCTTTTTAAAGGCTGCTACGAGGATCTGCTGCTGGAGCATAAAGGCATCACCATCCGCGTATTGAATGACCAGTTCGGCAAATATACCGAAGGTGCCCGGATCAACCTCAAGCTACATCAATGGCTGGAGTATTGATATAGGGACAGGCTATCGTTTGATCAATCTCAGCAGGAGCGCACAAAAAAGCCTTCCGGCCTGTTTCCCAGGAGAAGGCTTTAATGATTTCGATTCCGGTACATTAAATGCAAGCTGTATTATTACATCTTATGCCCGTATTGGTGCATGACGTAAGGCCGCACCTTGTACTTGGATCAGTGCTGGAACATTGTTGTCCCTCAGCGCAGCTCCAGATCGTAAAGTTGACGCCTCCAAGTACTTTTTTCATCTCTCCACGGGATAGTGGTTTCATTTCCTTTTTCATAACACAATCTCTTTAGTTTAATAAATGCCTCTTTTTAAGGCAGAGGTTTTGCCTTTAAGTTAACAAGTTAACTTTTGGCTGCCAGAATATCAAAAAAATTACACCAACAAGCGTTTTGTATATATCAAATGCATTATTCCCCCCCCCTTAAAATAATAAGCAAATCAGTTGCTTTATTTTAAAACCAGGCGGTTGAAGCCGAAAATACACCTACCCTGCGCAACTGGAAATAGCTATCCGGCCGGGCTAACAAATGGGGGCTGAAAAAACAAAGGTCTTAATTTTAGGTATTAAACAACCCCGGCTATCCCTTTTTCTCCAGCACCAATACCACTTTATTAAAATCTGATGAAGCATTGATGATCTTCCTGAATTGTTCAAACTGGTTTATGGGATATAATGTACGGCGGTACTGCTCCATGATGTGTATAGAGAGCATATTGCCTTTGATCACATAGTCAGTAACAAAACCCATTGTTAATTCGCCATTTTCCTTATAGGTTTCGTTGATCTTTAAATCATCGGGATTGCTGATGGTATACCCTTTCGGGATTATAAACTCGATTTTTCTTTCCTCAACGTGCGCAAAATCCATATCAATAGGTTCCTGTCTTGGCTTTTCCTGGTACATTTCAACCTGCGGACCTATGGCCATACCTATCTTTAATAACAGTTTATTCCCGGCACTTTCAATCAATTCGCCCGATTTGGTTACCGTATGCAAAACTAAGGGCGCATTTGTCCCGGCGCTTTCAAAATCGGGGTTCAATATTTCCGAAGAAATTATATTTTCGGAGCTTGAAACGGATTTGGTTAATTCTTTAACGATCTTTCCTTTTTGTTCATCATTCGAAAAATTAAAAGCATCCCTCAGATTTACCGCTGCGTACCCGGCATAAGTCTGCCTGGCATCAATGGTAAGCGAGTCCGAAGTGTTGTTAAGCGCTAACCGGGTGTCGATATTTTCGAAAGATTTGGTATAATCTTCCAGGGGGATATCTTTAATTTCGGCAATGGCGGTTGAAAAACTGCCAAGCGAGGTGCTTTTGCAAAAAAGCCCGTTGGTGTTGCCCCATGCAGGAAAGATCCAGGGATACCGGTAATCGGGCCTGGTTGGCGCCAGGAATTTATTTTCAGCGGGGAAATAAAACAATGGATTTTCGCAATTGTTCCAGTTTTCAAAATCCTTGTCAATAATATAATTGCTCCGGTTGCCGGTTAGCACAAACTGAAATTTTATGTCCAGGGTCTTAAAAATCAAGCTGTATAAACGCAATGTGCCTATGGTGCCGCCTATTTTATTTTGCAGTACGGTTTCCAGTTTGTTGCCGTCTTCGCTGTTTAGTTCTTCGTTATAGGCAAAATTCTTTTTTACGTAGTTTTCAACAGCAGCTATTTTTGTTACCTCATCGGCCAGCTTGTCCCATCCCGCACTGTTTACCAGTTCGGTAACTTTGCTTACTTCCTTGTCGGTATATAAGGTATAAATGCTAAAAACTCTTTTGGCTAATTCATTCCAGGTGAACAGGCGCTCCCCGTTACGGGTGGCATCATTGTAGGATAGTTTAAATTCCACCCGCATCAAATTGGCATCATATGAAGCATATTTTTCCTCTTCAACACCGCTCATTGCTTTAAGGTTTACCTGCGCAAACCGCTTATCATTGATTACCGTATCTGAGGCTGCTGTGGAAAAATTATAGGGCTTGATCTCAAACTTCAAACGTTTGGGTGCTATGATCTGAAACCTGGACTCAAGGACAGGAAACAGCGACTGCAGCACTTCCCGTCCAAAAAAAGTGGCAGGTTTTTTATAGGTATAAAAATATTCTATCTCGCAGCCTTTTTCCAAACCTTCCATAGCAAAGATCTTGTACACATTGCCATCCTGCTCTTTCAGGTCCTTAATATTACTTTGGTCCAGCTCAATGGTTTTTCCGCCGGGCAGCAGGGTCCGCGCCTTGATATCCACAATGTCCGATTTCTCGCTGATACCCAGGTATATTTTATTAAAATCTTCTATACCCCTGTCATCATTAATGTGTATGATTTTGTGGATGGTATAATATTCAGCAATGTCTTCCTTTGCCTGGTCGGCAAATTCCACGCGCCGGCTATCATAAATAATCACAGCCGACTCCTTACTGTATTTATTATCCAGCATATTGATCTTTGGCTTGGCAGACCATGTTTCTTTTTCAATATCAGGCGCCTGGCCAAACAAATACTGGCCGGAAAGCAAAACTATTATCAGGGGAAGGAATTTTTTTTTCATTGATTCAATTTTTTGTAAGGCTTAATGTTTCTTTATACAAAGGAAAAAGGTTTTGGAGTACTTTGTTCCAGGCCTCAAATTCATCGCTGGTAAGTGTCAGGTCGTTGTTGTCAAATTCCTGCGTTAATACCACCCAGTTCCCTTTTTGTTCGTATTTAAGGTCGAAGCCCCACACTTTGTTATGATAGGATTTTCCCTGCGGCAGGTAACTCACACCATAACCGTCGGGTACTTTTAACAAGGTAACATACTTTTTTACCGATTTAAAATTGCTTTCAACAGGCACTTTTCTTTTCGGATAATCTATTTCTTCATGCTCAAAAAACTTAAAAAGGTTCAGGTTCAAATAATAGTCGTTTCCTATTTTTTTTGCATAATCCGGCAGTATAAATTCGCCGGTTAATGCAATTTGGTCCCATACAGGTTTTTTTTCAACGCTGAAAGTATCCAGCTGAAACTTGTTTGAGCCCCTGCTAAGCTCGTTTTTCATATCTTCCTTAATATTTCTGGAACTCCAGTACATCAGGTTGCCATACATTTCCATTGCCGGGTAGCCACTAAGTGTTTTCCTTATTTTACCTTTTATACCGGTAGGCGTCAGTTCCAGCCAGGTGGTATCGGCAATTACATTTTTGCTTTTATCAATCACGGGTACTTTCAGTATCTTGTATTCTTTATCGTTTAAGGCGATCATGGCCTCTTTATCCTGTATGCCAGCGGGTGTTAACCCAAAAACGCAGGTCGGGTCGGTCCCGTCCAAAAAAACGTATTTTCCATCCAGGTTAATGGTACAAATCATGTGGTTACTCACAATCGGCAAAGGTACCTGGCTGAATTTGTAGGGCAGGTCGCGGGTGCCTATCCAGGTAAAATAAGCGGTTACGCCGGCTGCATTGTTCATTTCGGTTAAAATGCTGGCCATATCCTTGCAATCTCCAAAACGCCGGCTGCAAACCAGGCTTGCTTCCCTCGGCACAAAACCGCCCATCCCATCTTCAAATGCAACATATTTGATGTTGTGCTGCACCCATTTGTAAATGCTGCGGGCCTTCAATTCAGCGTTCGTTAAGCCGGTAGTTAATGAATCAACAATATGTTTAAGCTCGGGGCTGATGTTTTGATTTACCGATTTGATATAACTGTAATTGAGCCTGTAAAGATCATCCGCGTTGGATAAATAGGGAACAGTGTTACCCTTGTCATCCTTATAATTGGCGATGTAAAACAAAATGTGCGGCGAATACCAGGCAAAACCGGGCGCATCAGGGTACCTTTTATCCGCCGGGCAGTTTTTATACTGAAAAGTATAAATATTATTGTGGTGCTTGCTTTCCACATTTACTGATACATTGCTGGTATCCTGGCCTACCAGGTGGTATTTTAAGGAGATATCTTTTGAAACCGTAATTTTAAGCTCGCTGTTTACCACCGGCATATAATCGGTAAAATAAAAAGGGGAGAGGAGGTGCGGATCAGTATTGTTCCATGAAACCTCCAGGTTACCGATAGCGCCGGGTTCAACGGCCGGAAAATTAAAGCTTGTTTCTTTAACATCATCATAAAAAACAAAACTTTCTTTATCTGTGCCGGTTTTAAATTCGCTCACTTTCAGTTTTTTATTGTCAGGCGTTAGTGTGTAGGCGTCATAGGATACCAGTTGCTGAAAATCGCTGTGCGAAAAACCATATTTGCCCATAAAGGCCGCAGCGGTACCCAGCAGGTATTCAATTTGCTGCTGCTCATGGCTTTCAACATTGGGCTGCCCGTTTTTCAGGTCGATATTGTATTCAAGCGTTCTGTTTAACATTACCGCTTTTTCATCCGGGAACTGCTTCCGTATCGTTTCAAAACTTTGGGCCTTTAAAACAGTTGAACCCGCCGCGAGACCAATAAAAGCCGAAAAAAATATATAAAAGTGTTTTTTATTTTTCATTTTCCGAAGATATAAGTGTGCCGTCCCGGTAGATCATCGTTTTCATCAATTTGCCATTTTGGTAATACTTAGCCGGGCCGTCACTCATCCCCACGTCATAAGCTTTTTCCATTTTTAATATGCCATTTTCGTCAAAGTCGCTGCAAACGCCATCTGCGTTGTCAATTATATACCGGTAGATCGATTTTGGTTTTCCATTCTTATAAAAATCCCTGTATACACCATTTGACAGCCCGTACAGGGTGGTGTCTGATGATAACAGCTGGCCATTGTTGTAATATACCAGTTCTATTCCGTTTTTCTTACCGTCGTTGTAGGTGCATTCCCTTGATATTTTACCATTTGGATAATAGGATTTCATTACCCCGTTAACACAGGATATCGGGATCGGCGGAAGTAACTTACCATCCTTATCCAGGTACGAAAATGACTTTGCTCTATCTGCCTCAAAATTAACCTCGTACGCCAGGGTGCCATCAGGGTCAAAGTACTGTTCGGGGCCCTCAAGCAGGTCGTCTTTATAAACTGAAATAATATACTTGCTGCCATTGGGTAAATAGCTCGTTTTTACGCCATTCATTGCATCCTTTACATATTCTGTAGTGTTGGTCAATTTGCCATCGTCGTTATAAGATTTCCATACACCGGTTTTGTTGCCGTTTTTATACAGGCCTTCTGATTTTTTTAGTCCCCCGTAATAATAACTCACAAACAAACTGTCGCGAACTCCTTTTTTATAATAATAACTGCTCTCTAAACTGCCGTCAAAATAATAGGTTTTGTACGGGCCATCAAATTCGCCGTTTATATAATTGCCTTGTTCCATTGTTTTTCCGCCGGGATAGACCAACGTGTATTTGCCGGTAGATTTTGGAAAGGAATCAACAGCCATAACGTTACCGGCTTCATCAAATTGTGTTACTTTTTCAAGCCAGCCGGTTTTATATTTTTCCTCGGTATATTTTTTCCCATCAGGATGAAAATGCTCTTTGTAGCCATCAATATCACCATCCAGGTAATACGTTCTTGTAGTTATTCTTCCCGATTCATCGTAAAACTGCCACTCTCCCTGCCATTCACCGTCCGTAAACCACCCTGTTGTTTCCGGCTGGCCGTTTAAATAATAACCGGTGTATCGGCCGTTTTCTTTACCGTCCGTCATGTTTACTTCAGATTTTTCTTTCCCGTTTAAATAATAAGATACGGCAACGCCATTTTCTTTCCCGTTTTTATAATAAGTAATTGCCTCAACCTTCCCCGAAAGGTAAAACGTAGTATCGGGGCCCTCCAGGTCGCCTTTTTTGTTATAATACAAATGGGCCTTTTTATAGCCATCGGGCGTATAGGTAATGATATTAAATATATCTCCGACCTTTTCGTCGGCGCTTAGCTGAGCGCCTGCTTTATCAAAGTATTTTGCTGACTTAACTATCCCGTTATCATAAAAATATTTTCCATAAACTTTCCCGCCTTTATCAACCAGATCCGATTCGCCATTTTCCTTGCCTTTTTTGCTTTGGTAACTGGCCGTTAATTGCCCGCTTTCATCATATTCTTCATGAAGGCCATCCTCCAGGCCGTTTACATAATTGCGCTTTTCCTGCAATTTCCCATTGTCAAAATAATATTTCCATTCGCCTTCGGCATTGTCCTTTATGTTTTGTCCTTCGGTAGCAATAGTGCCATTTTCATGGTAGGCTTTGTAAGTACCTTCGGCTTTGCCATTGCTGTACTGCTCCACCTCTTTAAGTTCGCCGCTTTTAAAATAAGCCTTAGCGGTGCCGTTTTGCAACCCGTTTACATAATTATCTGTTGATTCAAGGTTACCATTGGAGAAAAATGTTTTTAATTCGCCGTCCTTTTTCCCGGCCTTGTACCCGGTAATTGACCGGGTATTGCCGGCGTAATAATAAGCGGCAACCAGGCCATCGGGGTCTCCGTTGGTGTAGTTTTCGGTCGAGGAGGGGTTGCCGTTTTCAAAATAATATTCCTGCGGGCCTTCCAGCTTCCCGTTTTTGGAAGTTTCCTTTGCTTTCAATTTTCCCGAACGGAAATAGATCAGCCAGGTGCCTTCCCGTTCGCCTTTGGTATTAAAAATGCCCTTGCTTTTAATGTTACCCTGCGGGTAGTAAAACTCCCAGTAGCCGTTTAGCGTTTTTCCGTTATTTACCAACAAACCTTTTCCAAATAGCAACCCGCTATTATAATAATACCGGCTGCTAACCGTATCCCTGTCTTTTTTCATTAATACCCGTGTTGCACGTATGTTATTGAAATAATCTGCGGCATCGTTTGTAAAAGCTTCGAGTGTTTTTTTATTTTTTTTGTTGTAATCCTGTATTGCAGGTAGTTTTACGTTCGAAAAAACATCATAAATAAAGGGTTCAAACTTCCCCTCATTAAATACCTTTTTATAAAAAGGCAAATAGTATTGGATCCAGAAATCGTTATCGCTATCCTTAAGCTCCAGTTTTTCAAACATGGCCTGTATTTGCCTGCATATGGGGTCATCAAGTGTAGTAATGGACTTATAAGCATTGTCAAGTGCAATTTTCGATAGTAAAATATCCTCCGCCTCCTGGTAATTTTCAGACTGGGTTATGGTCCGTTTGTTTTTAAGCTGAAGGATCTCGTCGGTGCCTTTTGAAATCTGGTTGAGCAAATTAACCGATTTCTGCCAGAACCTACCCTGGGGGTTCACCAGCAGGTAGCCCGTCAAACTCAAAAAAGCAGGGATGATCTTACCCTGCTTTAAAGCCACCACACCCAACTGGAAATGGGCGCTGTACATATACGGGTTAATAACCAGCGACTGCTGAAACAAATGTTCAGCTTCCTCCAATTTATTTAAGCCAAGCATAACCACCCCTTTGTTATAATAAAACAGGGAGTAAACAGGATACCTGGCAAGCGCCGCATCAAAAACCTTTAAAGCTTTTTCGGGCTGGCCCATTTCGTTCAGGGTGTTGCCATAGGTGTTATAAAGTTCAGCTTCATAGTCGCGCTGCTCTTTCAGCGCCAACCCTTCTTCACAATATTTAATAGCCTGGCTGTATTGACTGTCGGCTTCACAAGTGAGAGCTTTCTCATAAACCGACCATACATAATTGGTGTCACTCCGGTTTACTTTATTTAATTCGACGAGCGCGTTTTTGTATTGGCCCGAATCATAAAGCGCCGCGCCGCGTTGGATTACTTCGCCCGAATTGATCAGTTCTGTATTTTGCGCGGAGGCGGTTTTGGAAATTGTAATGTAAAATAGTAAAAAGTAAACCAGGTATTTCATGCTGTCGATAAAAGCTTAATGGCAACTGTGAAATTAAAGTTTTTTTCCAATAAATGAAAAGCCAACCCCTATTTACTTTGAATATACGGCTGGCAAATTTATCAGGAATAATACCCTGCTCCGGCAAGTTTGATATCCGATAGTTCCCCAAAAGGAGGTATTGTTCGTTGTTGATTGGTTGATGTTCCCATTTTTAGAATTTCCCTTCCGGAATATGGAATTTAAGCCAGCTCGATCCAAACCGGGGCATGGTCGCTACTTTTTTCCCAACCTCTTACATCCCGGTTTACGCCGGCTCCCATAAGACGTTCGGCCAGGTCAGGACTCAATAAAAAGTGGTCGATGCGCAAACCGGCATCGCGGCCATAAGCATTCCTGAAATAATCCCAGAAGGTATAGATCTTATCGTCGGGGTGAAGTTTCCTTATAGCGTCTGTCCAGCCCAGGTCAACCAGTTTTTTAAAAGCAGCACGGGTTTCCGGGCGGAATAAAGCATCGTCTACCCATTTTTCGGGTTTATAAACATCCAGTTCGGTAGGCATTACATTATAGTCGCCGGTTAATACCGCGGGTTTGCCTGCTGCCAGTAAATCGGCCGCATGCAGGGTAAGCCTTTCAAACCAGCGCAGTTTATAATCGAATTTGGGGCCGGGAGCCGGGTTGCCATTGGGCAAATACAGGCAGCCAACGGTAATGCCGTTTACCACCGCTTCAATATAGCGGCTGTGTTCATCCTCAGGGTCGCCGGGGAGCGCGCGCCTCACTTCTGTTATGTCCGCGTTTCGCGCCAGGATAGCTACCCCATTCCAGCTTTTCTGGCCATGCCAAAGCGCGTTATAACCGGCATCCGCTAATGCTTTTTCAGGGAAGTTATCCTGCGGGGCCTTCAGTTCCTGCAGGCATACCACATCAGGTGCGGTTTCATTCAGCCAGCGCAGCACCACCGGGAGCCTTGCATTTACACTGTTTACATTATAGGTGGCTATTTTCATATCATCATCAAATTTCTTAAATATTAGGGCTGGTAAACACGGTCCAATCGTTATTGCCGTGGCCCTTTTCAATCCATTTATCCATTTCAGCGGCAATAGCCGGAATCACCAGCAGGTCTGCCCCGCCTTCGTCTGCTGCCGACATCATCAGGCCGGCGTCCTTGCGGGCCATGCTCAACTCCCACGACGGGTCGTCAAAACCGCCGGCCATCATTCTTTTCAGGCGGGCAACCGTCATGGCGCCCGGGTTCCAGTTATCAAATAAGCCCAGGATATCGTCACCGGTAATGCCCTGTGCCTTACCCAGCGCAAGGGTATCTGACAATGCGCCTGTAAGCGCTATTAAAAACAGGTTGCCTATCAGTTTCATGCCTGCCGCTTTGCCTTCCACCTCGCCCAGGTTAAGCACTTTGCCCGTCATTCTGGAAAGTTCAGGTTCCATCTTTGCGATCACGGTTTGGTCGCCCGAAACCAGCATGGTGCCGGTGCTGGCCAGCGCGTTAGGCGGGCCCATAAATACCGGGGCATGCAGGTACGTAAAGCCGCGTTCTTTCCAGGCTTTGGTGCGTTCAATAGCGCCTTTCGCTGATGTAGTGGTATGGTCGATAATATAAGCGCCTTTTTTTAATCCAGGCGCAGCTTGTTCCAATACCTGGTCAACCGCTGCATCGTCCTTAACGCAAAGGTGAACCACATCCGCGCCTTTAACCGCGTCGGCAGCGCTTTCAAAAGCTTTTGCGCCAAATGCTTCCAATGCTTTTGCACGGCTGGCGGTACGGTTCCAAACCTGTACATGGTCGCCTTTGCTGGTCATCGCCTTAACAAAATTTGAGCCTAAAAGGCCCATACCCAAAAATGCTTTCATAAAATTTATTTGTTTCGATAAAATTACAGACTTAACACCTAATAAACGGCTTTATTTGAACATGGCCGGGTGTTTTAAATTATACCCGGTATATTCCTGGTAAGCTTTGGCAAAGGCCAGTAGTTTTGCCTCACCAAAATGTTTGCCAATAAAACTGATACTGGCAGGCATATTGTTTTTAAGCCAGCCATTGGGCAAAGTGATACTCGGGTTACCGGTTAGGTTGGTAATAGCCAGCTGGTCGCCGGTTTCCGGCGGGGTAATGATCACGTCATACTTATCTAAAAAAGGATCCATCTGCTCCATCACCTGGTACCTATAGCGGCAGGCATTCAGGTACTCCACCGCCGGTACAAAGCGCGAAGTGCGGAAGGTATTCGGCCAGCGGTCCTTGCCCTGCTGTACCATCAGGTCGTCCTGGTTGGTGCGGGTAAGTTCGTCAAAAGCAGCGGCAGATTCCACGCCAATGATCAGCGACAGTGTTTCATCCCCATGTAAATTATCCGGGAAATTGATGCCGGTTACGGTAGCGCCCATTTTCTTCAGCGTGGCCAGTGTTTGTTTTTCGGTACTGTTTTCCGGCAGGGTATCAATATAGTTTTTTACGTAAGCGATCTTTAATTTTTTAATGTCGACGGAGCCTGTATAGTTAAAGGCAAAATCAATGGCTGAAGCATCTTTTTTATCTGTACCATGGATGTAATTAAACACAATGGCATCTTCTTCGGCCGAACGGCAGATGGGGCCAACCTTGTCTGAGGTCCAGCAAAGGGCCATGGCGCCTGTGCGGGCGATGCTGCCATAAGTAGGCCTTAAACCGGTTACCCCGCAGCGCATGGCCGGGTCAACAATGGAGCCATAGGTTTCGGTACCAATAGCGAAGGGAACCAATCCGGCAGCGGTAGCCGAAGACGAACCCGCGGATGATCCGCCGGAACCTTTACTGATATCCCAGGGGTTGCGGGTTAAGCCGCCAAACCAAACGTCGTCTTCCGCCAGTTCGCCTAAGGATAGTTTGGCAACCAGCACTGCGCCTGCTGCCTGCAGTTTTTGGGCCACAAAGCATGTTTCATCAATAATTTGATCTTTATAAGGCGGCGTTCCCCAGGTGGTATGGGTGCCTTTAACTGCAAAAAGATCTTTGATGCCATAAGGGATGCCATGCAGCAGGCCATGGTAAATACCTTTGGCCAGGTCGGCATCGGCTTTTTTAGCCTGGGCAATAGCGAGGGTATCCGTCAGTTCGATAACACAATGCAGCACCGGGCCGTATTTCCTCAACCGGTCCAAATAAAAGCGGGTAAGCTTTTCGGAGCTGATCTTTTTATTTTTGATTAATGATGCCAGTTGCGGGATGCTGTAAAAAGCAAGGTCGTTGCTATTTTCAGGCAGCTCAACATTTGCCGGGATATTAAAATGTACAGGTAACTGCTTTTTGGGCACGATCAAACCTGGCAGATCAACATTAAAGGCTAATGGCAGCGGTACATCATTTTTAAAATTCCGGCTGTGCAGGAAGGCGTATGTCTTGATGTTCTTCGACAGGATGTCGGTCATCGAATCGCGCTTTGCATCAGTAAAATTGAGGCCATACATTTTCTCGGTTGATTCAATCGAGGCTTTGGTTACGTTTTGGGCCATTAAAGCGCCGGTAAGCATAAAAATGCTGACGGTGGTAAGTATCGTTTTTCGCATAGCATTGGTTTTTAATGGTAATATCAGTTAAGCTTTAAAACAGCACTAAAATAGCAATTACGACAGCAAAGCAGCGCTTCGGACTTTGCAAAAGGTGTGAGCAAAAGCCGGGCTGACTGCTAATTTAATTTTTTACCCGCTTTTTTTAACTGAAGAATCCTGAGAAATAACATTAGTGTTAATCCAAATATAATCGTAAAACCGACTCCTGAACAGATCATTTTCCAGACTACGTTTCCGCCCAGCGATTTTATAAAAAAAGCAAGCGCGAACAGCAATAATGAAAGGTTTGCCCAAAAGATCGTTCGGGCCTGTTTTAGCTTCTCAGCATTATCAATAGTTTCCACAAATACGTTTTTTTAATTTTAACCAAATATATAATGAGTTTATTTTTTGGACGAGATCGTTATTACTTCAGCCGTTGCGGAGCCCTGACTGCTGAAAACGAGATCACCCGATGCATTGCTCCTGATATTTTTAACAAGCTTATCATCTGCACTATAAATATAGTCAGAATTGGGTTTCAATTGATGGACGATATAAATCAACGGCGTTGATGAAGGGGCCGAAGTTTGCAGCCATTCAATATTACCTGCCTCCCGGTTTTTTATTTCGATGGTTAACGGTTTTGCGGAAGTAACTTCCAAAGCAGCATTTGTGTTGTTCCCGTCAAAATAACTCAATTGGGTTTTGGTGGCATAAAATCCAAAATCCTTTGGAGCAATTACTTTAAATCTGCCATTACCAACCGCATATTTATCATGATCAAGGCTGATAACAAGACGTTCGCCCCTGAATTTATAGTTTAAACTGGTGCCTTCAAGTTCAGGCGTAATATGTGGGTTCAGGTAAAAGCGGTTATATTCAGGGTTGATGCCGTAAATGGCCTGGTAAAGGCCCACTATTGCCAAACTATTGCCTGACAGGATATCGTCACCCAAACCATCCTGTTTCAGCCGGCCATAACGCTGAAACGCAAGCCCGTCTTTGCTATATTGGTTAAGCACATTTTTTACATATTTAAGGGCAAGCGCAGGGCTATATGCCGCATAGGCGTTTACACCTAAGGAGCCCCACGATAAAAACAGGTCGCCGTTTTCATAATTCGGGAAAGGGAACTGCCATCCATTTCCTTCGCCGGGCGCATAAGTGGTCATGGCTATCGGCCAGAAGAAGAGTTTCTCCTGCTGCATCTGTGTTTCTATATTATCCAGGATGATCTTTCTCCGTGCATTATCATCGCAAATGCCGTAAGCAATCGCCATAAAGTTTACCGGCGTAACCATATTGGTGCCGTGCACCGTTTTGTTTTTATCTATCCAGTGCACATAACATCCTTTTTCCTCATCCCAAAAACCGCCCTCTTTAGTCGATTTATTAAAGCTTATTTTCAACCTGGCCGCAAAGTCTTCGTAATAGCCCGCTTTGGTATTATTATTTAACTGCCGTTCAATAGCGGCCCATTTTACAAGGGCGTGGTATAGTTTGGCGTTCACAAAAGCGTTTTCGTACGATGCCCAAATAATATCTATCCAATCACTGCTCTTTTTTTCGCTCTGGTCATTGGTCATCATTTCTACCAGGCCGTTATGGTTGCTGTCGCGTTTCAGGATCCAGTCCAAAGCTTTTTCGCACGATAGCTGGTGCGTTTTAACCCAGTTTTTATCACCCGTCATGTCATATAACTCGGCAACATTGGTCACCAGGTCGGGGTTCGAGTCCATTAAAATACCCCATTGCGCCTCGTAAAAACCATATTGGTTGAATTTGCCGGGCATGGCATCCTCGTTTGTATAGGCCCAGCGCGGGTATACGCGGCCATCTGGTTTTATGGCATGGTCGCGGTAATAATCCAGGCAACTTTGGTAGCCTTTCAGATATTTGGGGTCATTAATGCCGAGGCCCAGCTGGCCAATATATTGTTCGTGCAGGCAGATGGGGCCATAGGGGGTATGCCAGCTGTTGCCGCCAAAATGCAGCGAGTCAATAACCCCTATCCTGGCAATGGTATTTAATACCGCGCTTACCGCGATGCTGTCAATACCCATTAATTTTCCGCGGCCATATTTTTGGTTAAAATTAAAATAGCTCAGTTTTATGGTTTGATAACTTTTACCTGCCGGGACGGTAAATGGCGCCCATACATCTGTCCGTTGCCTGATAAATCTTCTCCGGTTAGTGCCGGTGTCCATTTTAAACTGCATTTCTTTGTCTGAAACACCAACGGTGTATGCCAGCTTATCCCCGTTGGTGCGGCTATATTTCATGCAAACATTTTTGCCGGGGGCATCAACGGTTATATTCAACCCAATGTTATTCTTGCTGTTCCAGAAATCAGAAGAACGGGTGTGAATCCCGTAAGTATTAAGTTTTTCATTAAACAGGTAAAACCAGGCCAGGCCGCCATAACCCTGGTACGCGCCTTCCCAGGTATTGATGCTATCGAAATTGAATGCCGGGAAAGCAGCTTCATCTACCTTCAGGGGTCTTGCGGTGCTTCTTTCAATGCTCCATTTTATGTTTTGGGGTGAAATAGTAAAAGTCCAGTTTTCAGTAATTGGTCCAAAATGAATCCCATTGAGTTTAATGGTGTTTTTTGTTTTAAGGAGTATAGGCGATGTTTTTAAATGCAGCGAAGAATAAACCGTACCGTCCATATTTACCGAAGTAAAAACGCCTTCGGCGCCGCTGATCACCTTTTGTCCGCCGGCAGTCAACGAGGTAATACTGGCCTGGTGGTCATAATTTAGCACCATTTGAATGCCGGGCGCATTGATGGTTATATCCTTTGATGCTGATTGTGCCATAACGGCAAACGGCAAAATAAAACCAGCTAAGAAAATCAGTGCGATTCGTGATGTTTTTAAATACATAACCAGAGGTAGCTATTTAAAGTAAATACAAAAGTTTTGTTAAATAATTTAATACACGGTAAAGCTATTACCTTTTAGGATAAATTTGGGCCCTAAATCACATTTTATGTCTGTAAAGGCTAATATGGATTTTTGCGGATCAATAGGAGCACAGGGCAGGGTTTTCGGATCAAAGGGGGTGGCCGGTTGTAAAAACCCTATAAAACAAGTAAAGCCCCTGATGGGCAGGGGCCTTTACTAACCAATTATAAACCTAAATTATGAGAAGACTTTTTTAATTTGTATTACGGTGTAAATGTAACACTAACATTTAATATAAGAACAATTTTTTTTGTAATTTTTTTGTAAAAAAGCTTGTTGTTCCTATTTGATTGTCAAAAATACAAACATTTTGTTAAAAATATCATAATTTTTTAAAAAAAATGAATGTGGGTAAAAAAACGCTATTTTATGTTAATTTTTAGTTTGAAATTTTTGTGTTTTTTACCAATAGGTTGTTTTTTTAACCAACTTTTTTAAAAAAAATGTCAAAAAAATAAAAAAAGAGTATTTTTTTGACAGTTTATTTCAATTAATGCCTTATTTTTTGGCAAATTGCTCCGATTTATATCATTTTTTTGCATTATTTTAATCAAAAACAAACTATTTTTAAAAACGATCCGAGTTGCACGCTGTGTTTTATAAAACATAAAAGCTGCTGTGTTTATCAGATTATTGAAAAGAAAACGCAGGAAACGGTCACTTAATATTTAAAAACCTGTTAAAAGAAGTTAAAAATTTAAGTACCGGAGCTAAAAATTGCTTAAATCAAACATCATTCTAAAAATGCTTTAACATTTTTGCGGAAAGATTTGCAAACATTGATGACAATTGCTACCCCAATAAAAAAGAATCCGGAGCTGACTGCTTTAACTTTATGGATAATGACGGTTGCTACGGGGCTGATCGTGGCCAACCTGTATTATAACCAACCCCTGCTTGAAGATATAGCCCGCACCTTTCATACCAGCCGGGCAAAAGCAGGGCAGGTATCCATGCTTACCCAATTGGGCTATGCAGCCGGGATGTTTTTTCTGGCCCCGCTGGCCGATATGCTAAAACGCAAACGGATGATGATGGTGATTTTCTTTTTCATCGTATTGTCGCTGGTTTTAACAGCCACGGCGCAAAGTATCAACCTGCTGGTATGTACCAGCTTTTTTTTAGGCGCATCGTCTATGATCCCGCAATTGCTGGTGCCGATGGCGGCCCACCTGGCCAGGCCGGAGGAACGCGGCAAAAAGATCGGTACCATAATGGCGGGCCTTTTAATCGGCATATTGCTATCCCGTACTTTTAGCGGGGTAATAAGCGACCATTTTGGATGGCGGGCAGTATTTTATATAGCTGCGGGTATCATGTTGGTGATGTGGCTGATGATAGGCCTGTTTTTACCCGAAGTGGAGCCCGACCATAAAGATGGCTACGGAAAATTAATGACTTCATTAATTGAACTGGTAAGGAACGAGCCCCAGTTACGGGTGGCTGCCTTGCGCGGCGCTTTATGCTTTGCCTGCTTTAGCGCCTTTTGGTCGACCATTGTATTTTTATTGAAGGCGAACTTTAATATGGGCAGCGGCGTAGCCGGTGAATTTGGGCTGGTTGGCGCTTTTGGGGCAATTGCCGCAGGCTTAATGGGCCGGTTGAGCGATAAAATGGATGCTTATAAATTGTCAGGGTTTACCATATTGCTGATCCTCATCTCATTTGTTATATTCTATTTCTCGGCGTACAGTATTTTTGGATTGATCATCGGGGTTATTGTGATGGATATGGGGGTACAGGCGACGCATATCTCCAATCAGTCGATCATTTTCGCGCTAAGGCCCGAAGCACGCAACCGGATCAATACCATTTACATGGTCACCTATTTCCTGGGAGGTTCTGCCGGGACTTTCCTGGCTACCCAGCTCTGGAAAAATTACCAATGGAACGGGGTGTGTGCCATAGGTGCTGCGCTTTCTTTAATCACATTACTTATTCATTTTATTAATCACCCCAAAACAGCCTGAGAATTCTTTTTGGTGACCACTGTTCACAACAAGTGTACTGAAAATTTGTACACATTAGTTGTTCATTAACCGGGCTCGTTTGGCGAAAGGTGATCTCCATAAAGGGCATTTCAGCCCGTATTTAAGCTATAAGTGTTGTTTTTTCAGGCTGAATACTTTTTGTCCCGCTTTTTGGCACTGAATTGGGATAAGTCATATCAAATGCAATACAGGATGGCCATTGAAAATAAAAAACATCGCGAAAACGAAGAGAAGGAATGGGACAACCCTGTAAACCCTGCTCTGACGACCGATGAAAGGGATAAGGAACAACTATTACGGCAGTACAAAGAGGCCAAACGCAGGAAAGATAATTTAACAACTGAAGAAACGAAAACAGACAATAAAAACAAATTTAATCAAACACTAACAAAAAAATAAGCCTATGAAAACGATTAAAAAACGCTCAGCAAAGAAATTGTTAATACGTTTTGATAACGAACTGAAGAATTTGTTAACCAATGATCTGAAATCATTTTTATTAAGCAAACAACAGGCAATGGTAAATTCAAATTTATCAGTAGCCTGACCATCATATACATCTATCTATTAAAATCTAATACATCTCCTATGAAAACGATAGCGCTTTGCAAATTGCAGGGCGCTATCGTTTTGCCGCGTATTTAATAATGAGACTTGCGGTACGGCCCGACGCGCCGGGTTTCCCCATCTTTACGTCCAGCAAATCATAGCTATCCAGCATTTTTTGGCGATAGGCTTTATTATTCAGGAGTTTGTCCAGCTCGGCCCTGATGGTTTGGATATTACAATCCTCTTGAATAAATTCTTTGATCACATCGTTGTCCATAATCAGGTTAACCAGGCCGATATACCTTATTTTTACCACCGCCCGGGCAATACCAATGGAAACAGCGTGCCCCCGGTAAACCAGCATTTCAGGAACATGAAATAAAGCTGTTTCCAGCACTGCAGTTCCCGATGCAACCACTGCGGCATCGGCATTGCTTAAGAGGTCGTACGTGGCGTTAAATACGATGGGAATATTTTTTTGATTGAGAAACTGGTCGTAATACTCTTTTTTGAAAGACGGTGCGCCGGCAATAATAAACTGGTGATCAGAAAACTGATCTGTTACGCCCAGCATTTCGGGCAACAACCGGCTGATTTCCTGCCTGCGGCTGCCGGGCAGTAAGGCAATAATCTTTTTGCCTGATGGGTTGTGTTCTTTTACAAAATCTTCTGAAGGTTTAAAAGCATCGATAGCATCCAGCAAAGGGTTGCCCACATAATCAACGTCCATGCCCCATTTTTTATAAAAGTCGACCTCAAACGGCAGGATGCAAAACAGGTGGTCGACGACGCGCTTTATTTTAAGTACCCGTTTCTGGTTCCAGGCCCAAACCTTTGGCGAAATATAAAAGCAAACCAAAATGCCGTTGTTTTTGGCAAATTCAGCGATCCTTAAATTAAAGCCAGGGAAATCTATCAGTACCAACACATCCGGCTGCCAGGCGAGAATGTCTTCCTTGCAGGTTTTTATATTTTTAAAGATCTCGCGTAAATTTAAAGCTACTTCAATAAAGCCCATGAAGGCCATATCGGCATAATTTTTTACGATGGTACCGCCTTCAGCCTGCATCAGGTCGCCGCCGAAAAAGCGGAATTCCGACTGTTGGTCCTGCGCTTTAAGGGCCTTCATTAAATTGGCTCCGTGCATGTCGCCCGAGGCCTCGCCGGCTACCAGGTAATATTTCATCGTAAAAGGTGCTGTTTTAATATAAAGGCGGCAAGCACAAATATAAAAGTAACGATCATGATTCCCTTGACTGTTTTGACCGTATCTTTTTTTGATATAACCCGCATCATGATGAGGTTTAAAACGACAGCTACCAGGTAGGGTAGCGCAGGTTTATTAAAGAGCAACATACTATCTTTTAACAGATAAGCTGCCACTAAAGATGCTGCCGGAAATATGGGGGCAATTAGCGCCCCTGTCAGATAACTATTTTTACTGAGCATATTGCTTTTCCATTATACGTTGAAAGTCCAGCTGTGGAGCAAAGGTATGGCATGGTGTGCCGTCATATCAAACTGCACCGGCACTACCGATACATAGCCATTTTCCAGCGCCCAAACGTCGGTATCTTCGCCGCCATCGTTCAATTGAAAAACGCCGGTAAGCCAGTAATAAGGGCGATTATGCGGATCCATGCGCTCGTCAAATTCTTCGGCCCACTTAGCATTGGCCTGCCGCACTATTTTAATACCTTTGATATGCGGTGTGGCCGGGAAGTTTACGTTCAGCAAAGTGCCGCCCGGCAAGCCATTCTTTAAAACCTGTGCCGCAATTTCCTTTACATATTTAATACAATGCGAGAAATCAGCCTGCAGCGTGTAGTCGTCCAAAGAAAAACCAATAGAGGGGATACTTTCAATAGCCCCTTCCACCGCAGCCGACATGGTGCCTGAGTATAAAACATTGATGGAATTATTTAAACCATGATTGATGCCGGACACACAAAGATCGGGCTTTCGGCCCTTAAATACTTTATTTACCGCCAGCTTTACACAGTCAACCGGAGTGCCCGAGCAACTATACATTTCAATCCCCTCGTAAATATCTACCTTATCAAAACGTAATGGCTTGCCAACGGTAATAGCATGCCCCATACCCGATTGCGGGCTATCCGGCGCCACTACCACCACGCGGCCCAGTTCCTGCATGGCCTCCATCAGGCATTTAATGCCGGGGGCAGTAATGCCGTCGTCGTTTACTACCAATATGGTTGGATGTGTTTTTGTCATTTGACGCAAAATTAGTGATATTTGATTTATGCTTAAGGGTGAAAGGAAAAAGAAATACACCGCTGATGATTATATGCAGTTAGAGGAAGGTGCGCCTTTTCAATTGATCAATTACGATTTAATTATGTCACCTTCACCTATTCCTTTTCACCAGCAAATAGTGTTTGCGCTTTCAGAGATTATAGTATTATATAATATCAAAATTGGAAGAAAGGGCCAATGGATGTACGCCCCGTCGGATGTTAAATTCGACGAAGGTAATGTATTACAACCCGATATACTCTACATCGCCGAAGAAAGAAAATTAGAACTGATAAAGGAACGCATTGAGGGTGCACCGGATTTAGTGATTGAAATACTTTCACCTTCAACCGCCTACTACGACCTCCGTCAAAAGAAAAATATTTATGAAAAGTATGGTGTTAAAGAGTACATTATCATTGATCCAATAGAACAAAGCGCCGAATTATATGCATTGAAAGATGGCATTTACTACCAGCATCAAAAAGCGCAAAATAACGAGGGTTTAAATTCCAAATTACTTCCAGGTTTTAGCATAGATCTTTCCAGTCTGTTCAAATAAAAAAAGCCCCGTTTTACCGGGGCTTTTTAAATACTATAAGCTGTTGATCCATTTCACCAGTTCATCACGGGATTTGCCCGTTTTGGCCTGGAGTTTGCCGAGTGTTTCATCGTCTTTCCCTTCTTCATAAACCAGGTCATCATCTGTCAAATCACCATAAGCCTGTTTTATTTTTCCTTTTACCTGGTTCCAGCCGCCTTTTAATTCTAATTTATCCATGATGTTTTTTATTTAAGATGTATTAGTTTAACACCCGGAACATCATTTTGGTTTTGGAAAAGCTTTAGACTTCTTTTCCCGGCGATAAAACTTTGAGGCTGAAAATAAACTCCTGTTTTTCCTTATTGCTTAAGATATTGGATTTCTCACCTTTCTGCATTGCCGCCAAATAATAAGCATCATCTTCTGGTGGTACAGGGATTTTTATTTTTAACGCTCTCAGTTTTTTCATTTCCTACTATGAACTATGAACGATCAACTATGAACTAATTCCTACAAGGCCCCTTCCTTAATCTCCTCCACCACAGCCGGATCAAGCAAAGTCGATGTATCGCCTAAATTGCTGGTATCGCCTTCGGCAATTTTGCGAAGGATACGGCGCATGATCTTGCCTGAACGTGTTTTTGGCAAGCCTGATACAAACTGGATCTTATCCGGCCTTGCGATAGCGCCGATGATACGGGTAACCGTCATCATAATATCCTTGCGGGCCAGTTCATCATCGCCATGTTTATTGGGGCAAACCACAAAGGCATAAACGCCCTGGCCCTTTATATCATGCGGGTAACCTACTACGGCAGATTCAACCACACTGCTGTGCATATTGATGGCATTCTCCACTTCGGCGGTGCCAATACGGTGACCGGATACATTCAGCACATCATCCACGCGGCCGGTAATGCGGTAATAACCATCAGCATCACGCAGGCAGCCGTCGCCGGTAAAATACAGGTCGGGGTAAGTGGCAAAATAAGTGGTGCGGCAGCGCTCATGGTCGCCATAAGTGGTGCGCAGCATGCCCGGCCATGGGAAACGGATACACAGGTTGCCGCTTACATCATTGCCTTCAATAATTTTACCGTTTTCATCAACCAAAACAGGTTGTATGCCTGGCAGCGGCAGGGTGGCGTAGCCGGGTTTGGTTTTGGTGATCCCGGCAATCGGCGAGATCATAAAGCCGCCGGTTTCGGTTTGCCACCAGGTATCTACTATCGGGCAATGGCCCAGCCCTATCTTTTCATCAAACCAGTGCCACGCCTCTTCGTTGATAGGTTCGCCTACCGAGCCCAATTTTTTGATCGAACTAAAATCTTTACCTTTTAATACATCATCCCCAAAACTCATCAGCGAGCGGATAGCTGTCGGCGCAGTGTATAATATGTTTACTTTGAATTTTTCTACAATATCCCAGAAACGCCCGGGAGTAGGCCACGAAGGAATCCCTTCAAACATCACAACGGTTGCCCCCTGTGTAAGCGGACCGTAAGCAATATAGGAGTGCCCTGTGATCCAGCCGATATCGGCGGTACAAAAATAAACTTCGCCCTGGTTGTACTGGAACGCGTTGGCAAAAGTATAGCCGGTATAAACCATATAACCGCCGCAGGTATGCACTACACCTTTTGGCTTGCCGGTTGAGCCGGACGTATACAGGATGAATAGCATATCCTCCGCGTCCATTTCTTCGGCCGGGCAGGGCGGATTGCCCTGTGTTTCTACTTTTTTAACTTCATCCTCCCACCAAACATCGCGGCCCTTGATCATTGATACCGGGGTACGACTGCGGGTAAGCACAATGCACCGTTTTATAGTCGTGCATTGTACCAGCGCGTCGTCAATGATATTTTTTAGCGGGATCTCTTTAGTGCCGCGGAAACCCCCGTCGGCAGTGATCACAATATTACATTCCGCATCATTTATCCTGTCGGCAATGGACTGGGCCGAAAAGCCGCCAAATACCACGGAGTGTACAGCGCCGATCCGGGCACAGGCTAACACCGCGATGGCCAGTTCGGGCACCATCGGCATATAGATACAGATTCTGTCGCCTTTTTTTGCGCCGTTATTTTTAAGCACGTTGGCGAACTGGCAAACTTTATCATACAACTGCCCGTAGGTTAAAATGCGGTGATCCTCATGCGGATCATTTGATTCCCAGATGATGGCCGGTTTATCGCCGAGGGCATTCAGGTTACGGTCGAGGCAGTTTTCGGTAATGTTCAGCTTCGCGCCGCGGAACCATGTAATGCTGGGGTCTTTAAAATTCCAGTCCAGTACCTTATCCCACTTTTTTCGCCATAAAAAATTTTCGGCAATATCGGCCCAAAATTCTTCGGGCTGCTCTACGCTTTTGCGGTAAACGTCCTGGTATTCTTCAAAGGAGGTGACTTTTAACGGGGTCTTCATGTATGCTATAATTGGAGCGCGTAAATTAGTAATTTTTGTGTTAAACGATAACAAAAACAATACTTTTTAAAATAATTTAAGAAGTTCATTGCAGGGGTTCGTTTTTTGGCTTGTTTAAAAACAATTTAGCGTAATTATCATAGGCAAAAGTTCATTGCCTGTTGGCTTTTTGCCCTATGGAATATCACCGTTGGCTAAAAATTTGTAGTTGTAGCGCTACAAATGCTACAACATGCTACAAAGCGCTACACAATTGATAGTTAGAAACTTAGCTACTGACAATATTCTGTCAGTGACAAAACCATGTCAGTGGTTTTTCTGTTTTTGGAGCAATATTTTTGGTTTAACTCAATGGCGCAAGCAGTCCAACTCTACGGCCTTATGCGGATTCGACTATCTTGGGAGAATAGAAATGCTAAAAAAATTAGCTTTTGTAAATTAAATAATTTAGCTTTGATTAATTAATCTCCCCTTTTTTTGTTGTTGTCACCAACAAAACATGATGAGGGTATATTTTGACATTTAACTGTTTTAGAAAAAGCGTACCAAATCGTATGTCAGTATTTAATAAAATAAGAGACGGATTGAATTCTGGAGGCCATACCGCCGTTACCCCTTCATTTCAAGAAAGAATATACGTCTTCAAAAAAGATGATATCGTCCTTAAGTTTGACGAAGCAGATTCACAAATCATCATTGGCTTAAACCCTGTCGCAAATATTCAACTCTATAAAATGCCGGGGCATTTCGAAGCCCATTCCAGGCAAATACAAACTAAGGTTGGTCCCAGATATAGGGAGACTCTTAGCATTGACGCATCATCTATGTCTGCCGAACTTCGGCATCGACTGACGGTGCCTGGAAATTTACGATTTTGCGCAATAACTATAAAAGAAGGCTCTCAAGTAGAATTATATGGTGCAACTGTGGGACTGACTGTGGAGTTTAGCAGTGACAAGGACGGTTGCGACGTGAAATTCGAAACAGTAAATGGATCCAAAGAGCCGGTGCGGCCAAAAGAAATTTCGATTGTGGCAGCTGACGGATCGCGGTCGTTTGCCGCTACGGTTGCTGAGATTGAAAGAATCGCGTCCCGTTGATGTCTTTATCAAGCGGAGTGTGTGGCGTGAGCCAAAGGAGTTGGGGCACTTGTGCTCAGCTGACAGGTAAAGCATATATTGAATCATTTGCTTTTAATATATATTGTATTGCGGGTTTATATTTTATAAATAATTTAAGACAGAGGTGAAATTTTGATTTAATAAGAAATATGAAATTATCTCGTAAAATATTCTGGAGTTTAGTGGTGATGACGATTTTATTTGCCGTGATTATATTTCAACCATGTGTAAAACTGTCGGACAGCGTTGAAAATGTATTCATAGGAATGTTTACGTCCTCTTTTGTCGTCTTAATCATAGAATTAATTAATTTACTACATGATCGGGCAAACTTGTCAAAGTTGGAAGGCAACTATACAAGAACTACAATTACAAATTGGAATTCGAAGTTAAATATACATGAGGATATTTCAGACCAACATCCAAATAAAGATATCAATCTTAAATATAAAGGTGAAGGAGAATATGAAGGAACAGTCACTTACGGGCAAGATGAAGTAAATATTACAATTAATCTTGATAAAGTGAACTCAAAGCTCGGTAAGGGGATTTACCAATATATTCATAAAATCGATTTAGGAATTTACGAGATTCGGATAGATCGAAATGACGCTAATAGAATTTACATAAGTTATCGAAATGTCATTAGTTCAAATCCGGAAGTCAGCGGATTGGCGCGTGGCTATGAGATATGGAAAAAAAATAAATAAGCATATGGGAAAGGTAGGTGTGACGAACGATTTCACTCCTGCCAACGGCAACGAGGCTGACGGCGCAATGAAAACCTGCTATCCGTAATTTCCAAATACAGGGTACTATTCCTTTAGCCAAACTAACAAGGTAATCAAAACAATTGCAGCTTTTTCAATTCCTCATAAATTTCTTATATTTGTTATATGACTATCATCGTTAACCCCCATAATCCACAGGAAGAACAGGTGTTATTGTCATTTCTGGATAATATGAAGTACGACTATAGCCAGGAAGATGATACTTTTGTTTTATCCGAAACCCAGCAAAAGGAAGTTTTGGAGCGAGACAGGGAGTACGAAGCAGGAGAAACAGAAACCTATTCCATCGAGGAGATCATCACTCACTTTAACATTAAGGAAAAATAATGTACCAATTGCAGGTCCTTCACAAAGCGAGGGAAGATATGCAAAAATCTGCCGGTTGGTATAATAAACAACAAGCAGGATTAGGGGATAGGTTCTTATTGGAAGTAGTTAGTACCTTCAGGCTGATCGAGGCCAATCCTTTGCATTACCAGGAAAGGTTCTCAAAAAAATTCAGGTTCGCCAATGTGCATAGCTTTCCGTTCGTAGTTGTTTTCAAGATAAAAAAGGAGTTGGTTGTTGTCAATTCGGTATTTCATACAAGTCGAAACCCCCGAAAATTTGTTTAGCTGATGAATGCCAATTGAGCCGTCTTCGCGGACAGGATAAATTACAGTCCCAACAACGCCACATCCGCCATCGGCAGGTACATCTTTCCGCTGTCGGGCAGCAGGATAAATCCGAATTTTTTATAGAAAGCAAGCGCATCTTCATCTAATGGGTCGACAACTACCCTGATTGAACCCAAGCTTTCACCAGCAACAGAAAAGCTTCGCTTTAATCAATACAATCGTTAGCTATAAGAAATTCGTTATGTTTGAAAACCAGAGCCAGCGATAATTATGAATTTGGATCACTATACCTTTTTTACTACGGACTTTCAGGAGTATGAATTTTTTAGTGAGGGACCACAAGGCAGGATCAAGAAAATCGTCAGATACAGAAGAATTTCAAATGATCCTGTCACTTATAACTTAGCATTTGGAGATGAAAACGAAAAAGGTGTAGTTAGCGACACCGTAATTAGCAACAATCGGGATAAAGATATGGTCTTGACTACTGTTGCTAACACAATTAATGCTTTTTCTGATCATTATGGCAATCATTTTATTTATGCTGAAGGCAGTACTGCTGCCAGAACAAGGCTTTATCAAATGGGAATTGCACGATTGTGGGAAGCAATCAGCATGGATTTTGACGTTTGGGGATATAAGGACGACTCGTGGCAGGATTTCAGGATCAATGTAAATTATGACGCATTCTTGGTGAAAAGAAAATAATGAGGTATATTTGAGGTAAAGGAAAGGAGTTATTATGTCCACAGTCAAAAAGGCATCGGTTAAAGAAAAACCATATAATGTCGTTGTAAACGATAAAGTCAGGAGCTACGCTGATGAACCTTTTTTTATAAAAAAAGAAGAAAAAGCTAAGGAGTTTTTGCGTAAACATCCTATACCCGAGTATTTGAAAAAATAAAGTTATTCGATTAGGTGTTGTTGCTAAATCACAACCCTAATGCCACATCCGCCATTGGCAGGAAAGATCTTTCTACTGGAATTTAAAATCGCGTTCAAGTTCTGTATAAATCCGGCTACTTTTGCAAGAACGTGCCTTGCAGCTTTTTTGCGCCACCGCTAAAGCTAAGGCGGCACGCGGTCGGACTTCCGGACTTTACCGACTTCCGGACTTTTTAAAAAATATTTTTCAATTCACTATTGCCTATTCAACTTAAAATCCTGATATTTGCAAACTCTTTTGAGAAAAGGAGCTAAAAAAGATTTGTCATGTCAAGAATTTGTGATTTAACAGGAAAAGGATCTTTAGTAGGAAATAACGTTTCTAACTCAAACGTTAAGACCAAACGCAGATTTCATCCGAACCTGAAACTTAAGAAGTTTTATATTCCTGAGGAAGATAAATGGATTACCTTAAAGGTTTCCACATCAGCAGTAAAAACCATCAGCAAAAATGGGATCACTGCCTGTATCAATAAATTTGTAAAAAAAGGGTATATTTAGTAGGTGAATGGTTGATTGGGTTGATTAGGTTTAAATTTCTAATAGCAAAATCAAATCACTAATTCAATAACTCAACAACTCAATAATTAAAAAGAGATGGCTAAGAAAGGCAACAGGGTTCAGGTAATTTTAGAATGCACCGAGCATAAAACAAGCGGCATGCCTGGTATGTCCCGCTATATTACCACCAAGAACAAGAAAAACACAACCGAAAGGCTTGAAATGAAAAAATTCAACCCGGTTTTGCGTAAAGTAACAGTTCACAAGGAAATAAAATAAGTTGAATGGTTGATTGAGTTGATTAGGTTGAAAAGTTAAATAACCAACACCAAATCACTAATTCAATAATTCGCTAATTCAATAATTAAAAAGACATGGCAAAGAAAGTAGTTGCAACACTGAAAGTAGCAGGTAAAGGCAAAGATTATTCAAAAGTAATCACCATGGTGAAATCACCACGTACAGGTGCTTACTCGTTCAAAGAGCAGATCGTTGCTAACGATTTTGTGAAAGACGCGATTGCCGGGAAATTATAATCCGGTAATTTTGATCAAAATATAAAAGCCATCTTGTTTTACGAGAAGGCTTTTTTTATTAAGCCTCACCCCGGCCCTCTCCAAAGGAGAGGGAGTAAGAGGAAGGTTATTTTTAAGAATCATTTTTTTAAAGTCCTCTCCTTTGGAGAGGATTATTCAGGTGGTTCTGTTTTTTATAGGCATTCATGAATGCTGCGCAATTTAGGTGAGGCCATGGGATTATTCGATTTTTTCAAAAAAAAGGAAAGCACGCCGCAGGAACAGGAGGCGCTGGATACCGGTTTGGAAAAAACCAAGGATAACTTTTTTTCAAAGATCACCAAGGTTATCGCCGGTAAATCAACCGTAGATGACGATGTGCTGGACGAACTGGAAGAAGTGCTGGTAACGTCAGATGTTGGCGTTAAAACCACCCTTAAGATCATTGAGCGCATCCAGGCGCGGGTATTACGTGATAAATATGTAAGCACCGGTGAACTGAATAAATTACTGAAGGATGAAATTCAGCAATTACTGGCCGAAAATAACAGCAACGATTTTCACAATTTTGAATATGGCAGCCACAAGCCTTATGTAATTATGGTGGTTGGCGTAAATGGCGTGGGTAAAACCACAACTATTGGCAAACTGGCGTATAAATTAAAACAGGCGGGCAGCAAGGTGGTCCTTGGCGCAGCGGATACCTTCCGTGCGGCAGCCGTTTCACAGATACAATTATGGGGCGAACGTGTAGGTGTAAAAGTGGTGGCACAGGATATGGGCTCCGACCCGGCATCTGTTGCGTACGATACTTTACGCTCAGCAGTTGCTAATGGAGACGACGTAGCGATCATTGATACCGCAGGCCGCTTGCATAATAAAGTGGGCCTGATGAACGAGCTCACCAAGATCAAAAATGTGATGCAAAAGGTAGTTCCCGGCGCACCGCATGAGATCTTGCTGGTATTGGATGCTTCAACAGGGCAAAACGCCATTGAACAATGCAAACAATTTACCGAAGCTACCGCTGTGAACGCCCTTGCTTTAACAAAGCTTGATGGTACGGCGAAAGGTGGCGTGGTAATAGGAATCTCGGATCAGTTTAAAATTCCTGTAAAATATATCGGGGTAGGCGAGGGCATGAATGATCTGCAGTTGTTTGACAGGCAGGCATTTGTGGATTCGCTTTTTAAAGCGTGATTTCACCGATTATATTTTTATTTTTTTGGATTTCACCGATTTTAAAAAATGATTTCACCGATTTTTTAGGAGCCTGAATAATTTAAAATTGATTGATAATGGGAAGTTTCGAACATGACGCACTTACTCAAAAGATAATCGGGTGTTGTTTTGAGGTGCATCGATTGCTGGGGCCTGGGTTTGTTGAGAAGATTTATTCGAACGCGCTGCAACATCAGCTCAAACTTCAAAATTTCAACTTCGTTGCCGAAAAAGAGTTCAACGTAATATATAAGGATCAATTTGTCGGCAATTTCAGATGTGATATTTTTGTTGAAAATACTGTGATCGTTGAATTGAAAGCGGTGACGGGGATTCTTCCGAAACTTTTTGAACTGCAAGTACTATCCTATCTGAAAGCAAGTAAAGTTAAAACAGGACTGCTCATTAATTTTGGAAACCCCGGTTGTGAAATAAAACGGTTATCAGTTTAACAGTAAAATAATCGGTAAAATCACCCCAAAATCGGTGCAATCCCCAAAAATATAATCGGTGAAATCACCCTAAAATCGGTGTAATCCCAAAAAACAATAATGAGAACAAAATCAATCATCGAGCCGATAGCAAAAAGTAAACCACGTATTAACGTAGTGACTCTTGGCTGCTCAAAAAACATATACGACTCCGAGATCCTGATGGGGCAGCTGAAAGGCAACCATTTTGATGTGGTGCACGAATCAGAAACAGCGGGTAGTGATGATATTATTGTGATCAATACCTGCGGTTTTATTGATAACGCCAAGCAGGAATCTATCGATACCATTTTACAATACAGCGAGCTAAAGGATCAGGGCAAAGTAGGCAAGGTGATTGTTACCGGCTGCTTGTCTGAACGGTATAAACCCGAACTGGAAGCGGAGATCACCAATATTGACGGCTGGTTTGGTACCAACGATCTGCAAAATCTGTTAACTTCCGTTGGCGCTGATTATAAGCATGAGCTGATCGGCGAACGCCTGTTAACCACCCCCAAACATTTTGCCTACTTTAAAATAGCCGAAGGCTGCAACCGTCCCTGCTCATTTTGTGCTATCCCGCTGATGCGCGGCAAACACTTGAGCCAGCCGATTGACCAACTGGTGAAGGATGCGCAAAACCTGGCAAAAAACGGCACTAAAGAACTCATCCTGATAGCACAGGACCTCACCTATTATGGCCTCGACCTTTACGGCAAACGCAACCTGGACGAATTGCTGCGTAAGCTATCGGATGTGAATGGCATTGAATGGATCAGGCTGCAATACGCTTACCCCTCAGGTTTCCCGATGGAGATCCTGGACGTAATGAATGAGCGGGAGAATATTTGCAAATACATGGATATGCCTTTGCAGCACATCAGCGATAATATGCTGAAATCCATGCGCCGGGGCATCACCAAACAAAAAACCATTGATTTGGTAAACGAGATCCGGGACAAAGTGCCTGGCATTGCTATGCGCACCACGCTGATCACTGGCTATCCCGGCGAAACTGAACAAGATTTTGAGGAAATGCAGCAATGGGTGGAAGAAACCCAATTCGACAGGCTGGGTTGTTTCACCTATTCGCACGAAGAAAAAACGCATGCTTATGCGCTGTTTGATGATGTGCCTGACGAAGTGAAACAACAGCGTGCTGACGCCATTATGGAAATCCAGCAGGGTATTTCATTCGATAAAAACCAGGAGAAAATAAGCAATACCTATAAAGTTTTGGTGGATAAAAAGGATGGTAACTATTTTGTTGGCCGTACGGAGTATGATTCACCGGAGGTAGATAACGAGGTTTTGATCGACGCTAAAGTTGATTATGCCACCATCGGCAGCTTTGTAAACGTAAAGATAGACACCGCCGAGGACTTCGATCTTTATGGACATATTGTAAAATAAACCATTTTTTGCTGCCCGGTTTCTGTTTTAGCATTTTAAAAATCTAAATTCGGGCTTTGCATTGTTGACTTTTCGAATAAAGATGGATTTAATCCAAATTCGAACATCCGAACTCCGAACTCAAAAAATGGACTCAAGCTGTATAAACTATAAAGACACCGGTTATTTTTCTCAAACGGTTATTGATTACCTGGAAGACCTTCCGGAATTACGTTCATTTTATAGTTACCGGCCCGATTTGAAAGGCTTTGCAGAATTGCTCAAAAATAAAACAGTTGTTGCGGACCGTCAGTTATTGCATGATATCCTTTTGGAACAATACCAGCACCAGGATAAATACCCTGTTGAGGTGCTGGATAATATTTCCCTGCTTAAATCGGCAGATACTTTCACTATCACTACAGGGCACCAGCTCAATATTTTTGCAGGTCCGTTATATTTCATCTATAAAATTGTCACGGCCATCAAATTATCGCAGCAGCTTAAAGAAACATTCCCCGATAAGAACTTTGTACCGGTTTATTGGATGGCTTCTGAAGATCATGATTTTGCGGAGATCAACTACACCCATATCGGCGGTAAAAAGGTACATTGGTGGTACGAGGCCTCCGGTGCAACCGGCCGCATCAACCCTGATACCATGCGGCAGGCGCTTAACCAATATAAAGGAGCGTTAGGGATCGATCATCACGCCAATGAACTGGCGGATATAGTGGAAAATGCCTATGCCGGCTTTGATAAACTGGCCGATGCCACCCGTTACCTGGTAAATGCTTTGTTTGGCCGGTATGGACTGGTGATCATCGATGCCGACGATCACCGTTTCAAGCAACAGTTTGCGCCTATTATTGAGCAAGATATTATCGGACAAAATAGCTTCAAAAATATCAGCGCCACCAATGAAAAGCTGCACCATTTGGGCGTACATGTACAGGTAAACCCCCGCGAGATCAACTTTTTTTATTTGCAGGATGGACTTAGGGAAAGGCTGGTTTTTGAAAACGACCGTTACCAGGTATTGAATAGTGAGATCAGTTTTACAGAAGCTGAATTAAAGAAAGAGATCAGCGAATTTCCCGAAAGGTTTAGTCCTAACGTGGTGATGCGACCTTTATACCAGGAATGTATTTTGCCTAATATCGCTTATGTAGGCGGTGGCGCTGAAGTGGTTTACTGGCTGGAGCTGAAATCAAATTTTGAGCATTATAAAGTCGATTTCCCTATATTGATATTACGGAATTCAGGTTTGGTGATCGCAAAAGAAACAGCTGCGAAAATCGCCCGCATGGATCTCGCGCCGGAAGAATTGTTTAAAAGCGCGGATCTCATCAAAAACAATTGGGTTAAAAGACACAGCCAGCATACCTTGAATTTAACCGAAGAATGGCGGGAGTTATCCTGCATTTTTGAGAAGATAAAACTCCGCGCCCACAAGATCGACCCTACACTGGCAAATTCAGCTGCCGCAGTTCAGGCCCGGCTGAAACACGCGATGGATAGCCTGGAAAAGAAGCTGGTAAAAGCTGAAAAATTAAACTATTATACCCGCCTTGCCCAGGTGGAACAGATCAAATCCGATCTTTTTCCCCACGACAGCCTGCAGGAACGCAGTGAAAACTTCGGCCTGTTTTATGTAAAATGGGGGCAATCCTTTATCGACGAACTCATCCGCAATTTTGAACCGCTGGATTTTAAGTTTACGGTGCTGACAGAGTAAAAACACTATTATTATTTATGCATTTTAACTCCACCATCCTCACCATCCCCGGCCTGGGCGGTTCAGGCCCGCAGCATTGGCAATCCATTTGGGAAAAACAATATAATTTTACCCGTGTTGAACAAGCCGATTGGGAAACGCCCGCTTGTGCCGATTGGATAGAAAATATCAACAATGCTGTAAATATGTATGACCCGGCTGATGTGATCCTGGTTAGCCACAGCCTTGCTTGCGCAGCTTTAGCTTACTGGGCGAATAAATTCAATGTTAAAATAAAAGGCGCTTTACTGGTTGCGCCGGCTGATTCCGAAGCAGAAAGTTTTCCAACGGTAACCACCGGCTTTTCGCCTATGCCGCTTTTAAAACTACCTTTTCTATCTATTGTTGTTTCAAGTACCAATGATTTTTATGTTACTACAGAACGGACGAAACTATTTGCCGATAGCTGGGGAAGTAACTTTATAAATGTTGGCGACGCCGGTCATATCAATGTGTCATCAGGCCATGGGGAATGGGACTTTGGGTTGGAGTTGTTAAAACGGTTAGATAAATAGCTATATTCGCACGATCAAAAACCAACTTCACAAAAATGAAATTCATTAATTTTAAATATATCCATTTATTCATCCAACATATACTTGTCATTGGCCTGTTCTTAGGGTGCTCAAAAAGCGGCTCTAATCCAACGCCAAAAAATACCGGGCCAACGCTCAGTATTACTTCTTTGGATGTTAATACTGGTAGTTATACAACAATCGTTACGATTAACGGTTCAGGCTTTAGTGCAACTTCATCAGACGACCAAGTGTTTTTTAATGGAAAGGCTGCCGTTGTTTCTTCAGCAAGCGCCACTCAACTGGTTACTTCAGTGCCATTATCTGCTGGAACAGGCGCTGTTACTGTCACCGTGAACGGAACTACGACAACAGGCCCGGTTTTCACTTATCAGTTAGCCGCTTTTGTTACTACAATAGCCGGCAGCAGCACGTCAGGCTCGGTTAACGGTGCTGGGTCAGAGGCCAGTTTTTACCAGGCTCATGGCATTGCTGTCGATCCCGCGGATAATTTATATGTTGCAGATCTGCACAATAATTTAATTCGGAAAATCACACCTGCGGGATTGGTAACAACTTTTGTCGGCAACGGGTCAATGGGCACAACTGATGGAATTGGATTAGGTGCAAGCTTTAATCACCCTTCTGCCTTATGTATAGACTTAAGCGGAAATTTATATGTTTTTGATTCCGGTAGCGGTTTGGTAAGGAAAATCACGCCATCGGGCACAGTATCTACCATAGCTGGTAGTAATATAGGTAACGCCATAGATGGTACAGGTAAAGCGGCCAGATTTAATAACATACTTGCATGGGCATTTGATGGTTCCGGAAACATCATTGCAATAGATCGCGGGGGAACAAATCTTATAAGAAAAATAACACCGGGCGGTACGGTTACAACCATTGTCGATGCAACTAGTCAAAACCTTGATCCCCGCGGAATAGTTTTAGATAGAGCCGGGAATATTACGCTAGCAGATTACGAATACAATCAGATTGCCAAAATGACAACATCGTTAACTACCTATACTTCTTTTGCCGGTGCACAGATTTTAGCTAATGGCATTGAACGCGATGGCACGGGTACACAGGCAAGCTTTGTTGATCCCGGCGTTATGGGTATCGACAATAACGGCAATATCTATGTATTCGATCTCTATTTACTTAAAAAAATAAACGAGCAGACTACGGTAACTACAATAGCTGGAAAAAATGAAATAAGCTATAATGGACTGGCGATTGATGCAACTATCGATAATTTGGTAGGAGGAATAGCAATTGACGCAACGGGAAATATTTTTTTTACAGATGGGAACCAAATCAGAAAGCTCTTTTATCAATAATATTAAACATTCTTTTACACAAACCGAGGCAAAATTATTGCATTGACAGGCTGAGTCGGCGAACCATTATACAATTGACAATATCGGGTTAAACTTCGTAAGTTTGGCGGCATATGCTAATCTCTGAATCTGCCCTGCGTATTTTTACCCAAAATATTTTCCTTGCCATGGGCTGCAGCGATGAACACGCTGCACTTTCTGCGGATGTGTTGATAAAAGCCGACCTTCGCGGTATCGACTCACACGGCGTTGCCCGCCTGGTAGGCTATGTGCGCCTTTGGGAGAAGAAACGCATCAATACCAAACCCAATATCACTATCGTGCATCAAACGCCCACAACGGCCACGGTTGACGGCGATGCTGGCCTTGGCCTGGTAGTAGCTCCTTTTGCCATGCGCCTGGCTATCGAAAAGGCCGAAAAATATGGCTCGGGATGGGTATCGGTTCGCAATTCTAATCATTTTGGCATAGCTGGCTATCATTCCTTAATGGCGGTCGAAAAAGACATGATCGGTTTCGCCATGACGAACGCCAGCCCACTGGTAGCTCCAACATTTAGCAACGAACGTCTATTGGGCACCAACCCGATGTGTTATGCTTTCCCGGCAGGAAAATATCCGCCGGTAGTGGTAGATATGGCAACCTCTGCTGCGGCTAACGGGAAACTTGAGATCGCGCAGCGATCAGGCAAGCAAGTGCTGGAGGGATGGATACAGGATGCCGACGGCAAGATTACTACCGATCCGCATGCCTTAAAAAGCGGCGGTTCCTTATTGCCGCTGGGCAGCGACCGCGAGCACGGCAGCCACAAGGGCTTTGGCCTGAGCGCCACGGTTGATATTCTTTCGGCAGTACTATCAGGGGCCAACTACGGCCCATGGGTGCCGCCGTTTGTTTCCTTCTTAGAGCCGCCAAGTGATCCCGTAGGTTTAGGTATTGGCCATTTTGTAGGGGCTATGCGCGTAGATGGTTTCCGCCCGGTGGATGAATTTAAAGCGAACATGGATAACTGGATCTCGCGGTTCAAATCCGCCTCAACGGTCGACCCAAACCAAAAAGTGATTATTCCCGGCGAACCGGAACTGGAAGCCGAAGCGGACAGAACAAAAAACGGGATACCCATTGTGGATGCGGTTTGGGATGATTTATTGGGATTGGCAGAAAAGTTCGATTGCCGCCTGTCCCCCTATTAGTTGGTTGATTAAGTTGATTGGGTGAATAGTTGATTGAGTCAAACTTTCAAGTAAATAGCCGGGATGATTTTCAACCTAATCAACTCAATCAACCACTCACTTAATCAACTAATTTATTCCCCTCAAAAACCTGTCCCACCTTATTTTTTTAAACAAAGGCGCTTCACTATCCCAACTCATATAAATAAATAAAGCTTTACCTGATATATGATCCTCGGGCACAAAACCCCAGTAACGGGAATCTTCCGAATCGTGGCGGTTATCGCCTAAAACCCAATAATAATTCATTTTAAAGGTATAGGCGTTCGTTTTTTTGCTGTTGATAAAAATATCAGTTCCCTTAACTTCCAGCTTGTTGCGCTCATAAACTTCAATCGCCCGCTCATAAAGCGGAAAGGTCATGCTATCCAGCTTAACCGTCCAACCCTTTTTTGGAATGATGATGGGTCCGAAATTGTCCACGTTCCAATGGTAATCCGGCATGGTTTTAGTTAGCACAAAATGGATTGAACTCACACTGCTTCGCGGAAAAACGTCTTCTGAAACACCCTTAGGCGAAAAAACGGGTTGGACAGATTTTATATTGGAATATGTTTTTAATTTTTCGGCCACCGCTTTGGTCATGGACGGGTACGTATGCCCTTCATAGGTAATCACATGCAATTGCTCCAATAAATCAGGGTTAACATCACCGCCCAATGTCTTATAGCTATATTCCACTTGTTCATCAATTGGATTTTTTTCCGGTTTGCTATTTATATAAACCTGGTCATTAACCATACTTACCGTATCACCGGCGATGCCCACACAACGTTTTATATAAAATTCTTTTTTGTCTGCCGGGCGGTTGTCCATCGTATCCTGCGGGTAATTAAATACAATTACATCACCCAGTTTTATATGGCTGTAACCAGGCAACCTGAAATATGGCAGCTCCCAGCCGTCCCAATAGGATTTAAAATTAGTATTTGGCAGGGTATGATTGGCGAAGGGGAAACTGACAGGTGTCATCGGGATCCTTGCCCCGTAATTTAATTTGCTTACAAAAATATGGTCGCCCACCAACAGCGTTCTTTCCATTGAGGCTGTTGGGATCACATATGCCTCGATAAAAAATGTCCGGATCAGCAGGGCCGTTACTACGGCAAAAAACAAGGCCTGGCTCCAGGCGATCACAGAAGAAACCTTTATACTTTTGGGATTTGCCTTTCTGAAGGCCGGAGAAGCTGAAGGGCCCAGATAGGTCGTCTTTGCTTCAAATCCCCACTTAGGCAGGTAAATAAAACCTAAAAGTATTGCTTTGGCACGGTCCTTTGCTGTATATTTTCCATAACACTTGATAAAATCAACCAGGATACCGGCCCCGACAATAGTGCTGGCCAATGGCAGAAAAAGCCAGATCAGCCACCATGCAGGCCGCCCGCTCACCTTCAGCATAACATAGCTGGAATAAAAAGGAATTAATGCTTCCCACCCTCTATGCCCGGCTTTTTGGAACAATTTCCAATACCCGGCAAGTGCAAGCAGGAGAATTGGAGAGGCAAAAATGAGTATGCCGATGTAGCTGCCAATTTGCATTTTGTTAGTTGATTAGGTTAGATCAGGTAGTTCAATGATGCTTTGTACGTGTGACCGAATTCTATGAGGCTGTCTCAAAAGTGAAATAAAGAAGGGTTATACAAAATTATATTTTGCGCTATAAAAACTCTGCGCCTCTCTGTGTCTTCTTCGCGCCCTCCGTGGTGAAATTTAACCACAGCGGTCACGGAGACAAGAACGCAAAGAGCACAGAAGCAAATATTATTTGGTAAGCTTTTTATAAAACCGACTTTTGAGACAACCTCAATTATATCTATTCTAATTTTTTCTACAAAGGGGTTATCCCTAACGGGATATTTTCTCAGCAATTCAAGAATTGCCGGTTCATATTATGTGATCACCCGAATAATTCATTATAGAGCCCTCAAATTGATTAAATTCAATAAAATAGCTATTAAATTTACCGTTCTCAAATTCATCAAACATTCTCTTCATCAACTTCATGAACCAACACTTTTAATTCCGAAATCGAAATTCCGAAATTCGAAATTAATGTATTCCCATAAACAGCCTGCTCCAGCGTATTTTATGGAAGAATGAAGCGTTATCATCCCAGCTCATCCACACAAACAATGCTTTGCCCACAATATGGTCCTCGGGAACAAAGCCCCAGTAGCGCGAATCTTCCGAATCATGGCGATTGTCGCCCATCATCCAGTAGTAATTCATCTTAAACGTATAGTTGTCGGTTTTTACGCCGTTGATATAGATATCGGTACCCTTCACTTCCAGTTTATTGTTTTCATAAACCTTAATAGCACGTTCGTAGATAGGGAAAGTCATGCTGTCCAGTTTAACGGTCCACCCCTTTTTGGGTATGATGATCGGGCCGTAGTTGTCGACGCTCCAATGATAATCGGGTAAATTTTTTGTCAGTTTTACATCGATTACACTGGTGCCTCCCCTTGGAAAAACATCCTCAGAAGATCCTTTTTGTGATATAACGGGTGCCAGCTCTTTTACGTTTGAATATCCTTTTAATGTATTGGCCGCTTCCTGGGTCATGGCCGGGTATTGGTGCCCTTCATAAGTCTGAACATGCAATTCGTCCAGGATTTGAGGGTTTACATCTTCGCCGGTTGTTTTGTAGGTATACTCCATCTGTTCTCCCGGCGGATCGTTGGCGGCTTTGCCGTTCACAAATACCTGCCCGTTCACAACGCTAACCGTATCACCTGATATACCCTGGCAACGTTTAATATAATTTTCGCGTTTATCCACCGGGCGGTTATTAATCGTATCGGCGGGGTAGTTAAACACGACTACATCACCCCGTTTCACGCTGCTAAAGCCGGGTAAGCGGTGGTACCCCAGCTCCCATCCATCCCAATAGGCCTTGGTGCCGGTTACCGGCATCGTATGGTGCGCAAAAGGGAAAGCGATTGGTGTCATGGGCGTGCGTGCGCCATAATTAACCTTGCTCACAAATAAAAAATCGCCAACAAGCAGCGAGCGCTCCATCGAAGGCGTTGGGATCACATACGCCTCGATAAAAAAAGTACGGATAAGCGTAGCTGCAATTACCGCGAAAACTATTGCGTCGACCCACTCGCGGGTGGCGCTTTTCTTTTTCTTATTTGGGTTGTCTTTTTTCTTTCTATTCCAGAATTTCCAGTTCATTTTGCAATATTGGTAATTATTTATGAATAAAAGAACCAGGAGTCAAGATAGAAATTCATGAATTTTATGCGCTTCTTTTTGTCTTGACTCTTGATTCCTGGCTCTTGACTCTAAAAATAAAACATGTCTTCAATGGAATGAAAACCTTTTTTATCGCTCACCCATTCTGCGGCCATTACAGCTCCTAAGGCGAAACCGTTGCGGTTGTGCGCTGTATGCTTAAATTCAATCGTATCAACTTCCGAATCATAAAGCACCGTATGGGTGCCCGGTACGCTGTCGATCCTAAAAGATTCTATCAGCAATTGGTCGGCGGTAACACTATCAACCGCAGTTTCGTCTCCGTCAGTGGTAAGTATATTCACCCATTCTTTTTTCCGGTCGAGATTTTCGATAATACCCTCAGCAATAGTTATACCGGTTCCGCTTGGTGAATCCAATTTTTGTGTGTGATGGATTTCCTCAACCTGAACATCATAATAAGGGTAATTGTTCATCAGCTTTGCCAAAACCTTGTTTACGTGAAAAAACACATTCACGCCGATACTGAAATTAGAGGCATAAAGCAACGTATGGCCGCCATCTTCGCATATCTCTTTTACCTGTGGTAATTGGTTGTACCAACCGGTAGTACCTACTACGATAGGTGTCCCGGCATTAAAGCATTGTTTTATATTACCTAATACAGTTCCCGGCGTGCTGAATTCAATGGCGACATCAGCTTTGGCAAGGTTTTCGGGGGTTAGTTCGTTTAAATTGTTGTAATCAATTTTTAATACGATCTCGTGTTTGCGGTCGGTGGCGATTTTTTCAATAATCTGCCCCATTTTTCCGTACCCTAATAATGCTATCTTCATCCTCAATAAATACTTTATGGCCAGTAAAGGAATTCAGTTCCCTTGTAATGACTTTATTAAAATGTAAAGGTAACTTTTAAAGCGGGAATATTTGAGCCAGATAAATTTTGAGCAAACAAGGTTTGGTTAATAATGGTCGGACTCACCTGCATCGACAGGTTATTGTCGACCGTAAAACTGTGAATAAATTTTGCATCGATATATGCATCGATAGCGTTAATGCCCCAAAAGCCCACAAACCCTAATATGCAAAGATCACGGTTGCGCCGGTACCCATCGGTGGCATCATAAAGCGCCTGGCTGGGCTGCTGTGAATATAAAATTGCCTGGGCATAATATTTATCCCCCGGTTGGGGTGTTGTGCCAAATTCCCTGTATTTTGATAAGGCTAAAAACTCCTTGTAGTAGGTGTTATTAAAAACAATCGCATCAACAAAAAGGCCAAGTACTCCATAAATAACAGGTACCTTCCACCATTGGTGATTATAAACCTGCCCCCAGCCCGGCACCATTAATGAATGCATGACAGCCAAATGCGGGCTATGGGCGCTATCCGGATGGAAAACCTTTTCTTTTTTTATTTTACGAAAATGATCCTTTTCGGCAATCGTGTCCTGCCGCGTTGAAATTAAGGTATCCTTACTGCCTGCTTTTTTGGCGGCTTTTGATATGGTATCTGGTTTTTGAGCCATTGCACTAAAAGCAAACAGCGCTAAAAAGCAAACAACTGACAAATGTTTAAGCATGTTTTACATTAAAAAACCAACCGCTAAATGCGAAAGGCATATTACCAATCCATAATTTCGAGGATCCGGCCAAGGTCTTCCTGCGATAAAAAGGGGATCTCAATGGTTCCTTTTCCCTGGCTGCTCACCTTTAGCTTAACACGTGTGCTAAACTTCGATGCCAGGTCGTCCTGTATCTTTTGGACCTGGAAGGAAACAGGCTCCGGCTTTTTATCGTCCTTTTTAACAGGCGACCGTTGCGCATTCCGCACCAGATCTTCTGTCATACGAACGGATAAGCCCTGCTTTATAATATGCTGGTGATAAAATATTTGTTGGGTTGGGTCTTCAAGCGTTAATAAGGCTTTTGCATGGCCCATGCTGATCTGCCCGTCTCGTACAGAAGCCTGTACGGCGGGGGGCAATCTTAGCAAGCGCAGGTAATTGGTTACGGTCGACCTGTTTTTGCTTACGCGATCACCCAATTCCTCCTGCTTAAGGTTACATTCCTCAATCATCCGCTGAAAGCTGAGCGCTACCTCTATCGCGTTCAGGTTTTCACGCTGAATGTTTTCAATCAGCGCCATTTCCAGCATTTGCTGGTCGTTAGCCGTGCGGATATAAGCAGGAACCTGGGTTAAACCGGCAAGTTTTGATGCCCGGAACCGGCGCTCGCCTGATATGAGCTGGTAACTGTGCGCGCTCATGCGCCTAACGGTGATAGGCTGTATCAGGCCCTGTAATTTTATCGACTCGGCCAGTTCGGCCAAAGCCTGTTCATCAAAATCGGTACGTGGCTGAAAAGGATTTGTTTCAATTTCAGCTAATTTTATTTCATTTACCGAACCGGGGTTATTTACCTCAGGTGCGTTTGAAACGTTACTTTTATTTTGTTGTACATTTTCAGAATCATTCAGCAGTGCGCTTAACCCTCTTCCCAAAGCGTTTCTTTTCTCTGTACTCATTATTTACACTGTTTCTATGTTAACTTCGGGTTCAGCTTTCACCAAACCGTTTTTACGGATAATTTCGCGGGCCAGGTTTAAGTAATTGATGGCGCCTTTGCTGGTGGCATCGTGCATAATTACGGATATGCCAAAACTTGGGGCCTCGCTTAAGCGGGTATTGCGCTGTATAATGGTATCAAATACCATGTCTTCAAAATGGGTTCTTACTTCTTCAACCACCTGGTTTGATAGCCGGAGCCTTACATCGTACATCGTAAGCAGGATGCCTTCGATCTCCAGATGGGTGTTGAGCCGCGACTGAACGATCTTGATGGTATTGAGCAATTTACCCAAACCTTCCAATGCAAAATACTCGCATTGAACGGGAATGATTACCGAATCGGCAGCAGTTAATGCGTTAATGGTGATTAAACCCAGCGATGGTGAACAATCAATAATAATAAAATCGTAATTGTCTTTAACAACGTCCAATACGGCTTTCATTTTGTATTCACGATCTACCAGGTTGATCATTTCGATCTCGGCGCCCACCAGGTCAATATGGGCGGGCAGCAAGTCAAGGTTCGGTGTTTCCGTTTTTTGAATTGCATCACGCGGATCAATATTATTGATGATACACTCGTAAATACTGTCCTTTATATTGCGCGGATCGAAACCAATGCCCGAGGTTGAATTGGCCTGCGGATCGGCGTCAACCAATAGCGTTTTATATTCTAACACGGCCAAACTTGCAGCCAGGTTGATAGACGAAGTAGTTTTTCCAACACCCCCTTTTTGGTTGGCTAAAGCAATAATTTTACTCATTTTATATTTAAACAATTTTTATAAAAAGGTTCCCTGGTGAACGAAAATTCGAATGAGTGGTTCTTCCTCCGTATCGTATTTTATCCGCGATAAAGATACGGATTTAAATAATTCAGAAATCCACAGGTTTTGCTTATTTGCAAACAAAATCATTTATTGATTTATTGAATTATTGATTTAGAAGTACGTTAATTAATTGTTGAATTATTGAATTACTTTTACCAGGGTTTGCTGTTTTTTAAATTGATATTCAACAATTCAGTAAATCAATAATTCACTAAAACAATAATTAACAAATGGTTACAATTATTTCAGGTACTAACCGTCCCGGAAGCTGGACACTTAAACTGGCTAAATATTATCAAAAAAGGCTTCGCGAAAAGGGACTGAACGCCGGAATTTTATCAATGGATCAACTGCCCGCCAATATTATTGAAACCGATTTGTACGGAAAACGAAGTGCTGAATTTGCCGGTATCCAGGAAATAGTAACCAATACCCAAAAGTTTTTATTTATCATCCCCGAATATAACGGAAGCTTCCCGGGGGTTTTAAAAACCTTTATTGATGCCTGCGATTTCCCTGTGAGTTTTTATGATAAAAAAGCGGCGTTAACAGGGCTATCCTCAGGCAAGTACGGCAATATCAGAGGCATAGATCATTTTACCGGCGTATGCCACTATTTAAACTTGCATGTGATGCCCTTAAAAATTCACATTTCCTCCATCAAACAGGAATTCGACGAAAATAATAACCTGTTTAAAAGCGACACCCTTCAGTTTACAGAAGAGCAGATGGATAAATTTATTTTATATTAGGATTATTCACCAGTGTTTATTTTTTTAGAGGTGTTCATGAGCTCGCTGCGCTCGGTTACACCGATTACGTTTTGATTGCACCGATTACATTTCGATTTCTGGATTTCACAAATTAACACGGATAAATCAAACTTCGCCTGATCAACTAATCTCTAATCAACTAATTAACTAATCTCTATTTTCCGTTTATCAGTTTTGCCATTATAAAAGCGGCGGCGGCGGCAATTGCGCCTATAATTAAAACTTTTAAAGCCCCGGCGAATACCGGCTGCCCGGTTACCTTGCTTTTGAAATAGCCAAACACAAACAAGCACACCATGGTGATGGCGCACGAATAGTATAGCGCTATTTGCGATTCACTTACAAAAAAGTAAGGGGAAAGTGGGATGATGCCTCCTACGATATACGAAATGCCAATGGTAATAGCACTTTGCGAGGCCCGGTTAGCTTCGGGTTTTTCAAGACCGAGTTCATAGCGCATCATAAAATCAACCCATTTGTCTTTGTCCTTTGCCATTTCATCGGCTATCTGGTCCTGCAATGCGGGTGATAAGCCAAAATCGGCGAATACTTCTTTAACCTCTGCTTTTTCCTGTTCAGGTACGCGTTCAACTTCATCATACTCGCGCTGCAATTCCGAATGATAATGATCGGATTCCGTGCGGCCCGCTAAAAAGCCGCCCAGGCCCATCGCGATGGAGCCGGCAACAATTTCGGCTATGCCTGCAGTAATAACAATTCCCGAGGAATTTACGGCCCCGCTTAGGCCCGCCGCGAGGGCAAAAGGAACCGTTAACCCGTCGGACATGCCGATTACAATATCGCGTATGGTGTCTGAGCTTTTTAAATGTTGTTCATGATGCATGGTTAAAAGTAGCAGTATTAAAATAGTTTTTAAGGTGAAATTTCAATTTATTTTTAGTCTTGATTATTTGAACTGCGATAAAAAAATTATATTTACAAACCAACCACCTAAATTAATGCGCCTTTTATTAAACCTGTCATTGATCTTTTTTATTTACACCCGGTTTTTTGCAGGCTCAGGGTAATTACCAGCCAGGGCTAATCGTGCATTTGCCGGAGGGTACAATCCGGGCATTTGCCATTATTGCCGGGCTTGCTGTTATTATCTTTACGATCAATAATCGTAGAGCGATACATCACAAAACTATTTTATAAAACATCCTGAACAATCATTTCAACTATCATCACCCCAAATACTTCTCAAATGAAACACCTGAACAAATTATTCGCAATTGTTATTTTCTTGCCTTTTTTTTCCGTAGCGCAATCCAATTATCAACCTGGCTATGTGGTTACCACAGCTGGTGACACCGTGCGCGGATTTATCGATTATAAAGATTGGGATTCAAATCCTGAGGCTATATCTTTTAAATCAACTCCCGGCGATCCTGCCAAAAAGAACTTTACGTTAAATGATATCACTTTTTTCAATATTACCGGGTTTGCCGGTTATAAAAGATATACCTGCTCAATAAGTACCGATATTACCAATACCAACAATTTGGTTGACGGAAGAGATACAAGCTTTAAAGTGGCAACAGTATTTTTACAGGTGTTGCAACAAGGCAAAAACCTTACCTTATATGCCTATACCAATGCACAGAAAACCAGGTTTTATATTGGCGAGACCCCAGCTTATTCGCCTGTAGAGTTAATTTTCAGACGATATTTTGATTCCGGAAACAAGGGAGGTAACACCGTAAATGAAAATACTTACCAGAAACAATTGTTTGCCCTCGCAAATAAGTATAATTCGCTGGATGAAAAAACTACGGCATTACTGGAGAATTCGAACTATCAAAAAGCAGATTTATTAACCATCGTTAGCCGGATCAACAATATTTCAAAAGCCGATTTTGAAAAAAAATATGCTGATCATGGCAAATTTAATTTATATGCAGGTGTGGCCCTAAATATATTATCCACTACATCCTCACCAAACTCATCCTATACCCTGGGTGGTGGCGGGTCATCAACTTCGTCGCTGCCGGCCTTTAATATTGGAATGGATTTCGTACCTGATCCAAACGGAAGGGCTGAATTCAGGGTTGATCTGTCAGCTAACCTGGGGCAATTCAATTCCCAATACCAGTTAAAGGTAAGCCCCGGCGGGGTAGTAAAAGCCTCCTACAATACGCTGGGGATTTTTTTAACGCCAATGGCTTTATATAATTTTTATAATGCGCCCAATTTTAAATTTTATGCAGGCGTTGGTGTTTCATTAACCTATGATAATTATACCAGCGTTTATTTTCAAAACCAAAACTCGGTTAACGGCACTCCCCTGGAGCAATATGATTTTAACAGGTTTAATAATACATTTTTGTTAAAGGCCGGTTTCAGAATTCAAAAAAGCTGGGAAATTTATTTTAATTATTATACCGCGACTCCTTCAACCAAGGGTGGATATTTCCAGTTGAGCAATTCCCTTAAACAGGTGGGCGTCAATTATTTTTTTGGTAAATAAATTTTACACCCTGATTTCACCTCACAATCAACACCCAGCCGGAAAGTTTCGGTGTATTGTTTTTCAGGTCGATGATGTAATAGTACGTGCCAGCAGGCAGCGGCGTGCCGTTGACTGAACCATCCCAGTGTTTTGCATAGCCGGTACTTTGGTATACCAGTTGCCCGTAACGGTTGTAAACCAGGAGGGCGCTTTGCGGATAGGTTACCAGGCCGCCGATGTTCCAGTAATCATTTATGCCGTCATTGTTGGGCGAAAAAGTGTTTGGTATAACTATCTTTTTATAAACCCGCACAAAAACCTTACTGGCTGAACTGCCGCAGGTTAAGGAAACTGCGGTTAGCGTATAGGTAATATCATCTATAGGCGACGCCACCGGGTTAAGCGAATTCGGGTCACTCAAAAATGTAGCCGGGCTCCACGAGAAGCCGGTGATGTTATCGCCTTTTACAATGCCGTTTAATTTTGCCGACTGCCCTTCAAATAAAACAATATCGTTGCCGGCGTTTGCCACCGGGTTTTGATTTACCGTTACCGTTACTGTTTTTGAGCTGTCTGCGCAGCCGTCGTTACTTATATGAACCGTGTAGGTAGTGGTTTGCAGGGGCGATGCCACTGGATTCGGCGTATCATCATGATCGAGCCCGGTTGAGGGCATCCACTTATAATACTTGCCGCCTGATGATGACAATTGGGCGGTTTCGCCTGCGCATATCGCAACATCCGGACTTACTAAAGGCACTATTTTGGGTATTACAGCGACATTTACTTTAACGGGTGGTGCCGGGCATCCCTTATCGGACAAGGCAACAACCGAATAAGTTCCGGCATTTGCAGGTGTTACATTATTTATAACCAGCGGATTTTGCGATGTTGGCTGCAGGCCCGGCCCTGTCCAGGTATAGGATGCCCCGCCCGACGCCATAAGCGTGAGGGGGTAAGTTTCGCATACCGTTTGATCTGGTATTGCAGGAACTACCGGAAGTGGATTTACAATTATTGTTATCGGCGTTGAATATACCCTGCAGCCGGCATCGGTTATCAGCGAGCCGTTGGCCACGCCCATCCTGTATTGATAGGTGCCTGCAGGGTCCGCGCCTGTAAAATTAACAGTGAGGGCAGCCGTATTACTACCGGTAACATCGCTCCAGTTCCCGTTATTATAACTTGTTTGCCATTGGTAAACCGGGCTGTTATCGCCTATAACCGAAGCCTGTAAATTATACGTTGTTTTGGTGCCCTGGCAAATGGCCGTATTGCTGCCGCCCGTAACCGATCCGATCCCCGACAAGATAATCGGGCCGCAGGCACGAAAGGTGATATCGTCCAGAATAAAGTCGTTCCCGTTACCGCCGGGCGCATTATTTACCATCTTAACAACCAGCGAGGTTGCGTTAACAGGTGTAGTAACGAATGCGCCGTACTGGATCCAGTTAGTTGAGCCAACGTTTTGATTGCTTGCCGGTATTGCGCCGGTATTAATCGTCTTAAGTACTGCGCCGTTAGTGGTTTCGATGGAAAATGTAATGTCAGGATGATTATAACTGGCCGTAATAGGGCCGGGAATCATTAAATTAAGGATATAGGCCGAAAAATAATACTGGGTATTGGGACAAAGCCCGTTAGCTGTTTGCGTAAAAAAAATACTTGGCGCGTACGATGCATTAACGATCATCATATACCCGTTTGGGTTGCCGGTATGGTCATGCGGCACGTTGTACCAGGTGTACGGATGTGTATTGTTGGCGCCGGTAAGGCTGTTTGCTATCGTGTACGAGCCATCCGTCGGGCAGTTGTTGGTGGTATAGGTCATATCGGTTACACCAAATGGCAACTGGGCGCCGGGGTTTGTTCCGGAGCCGAAATCCTGGTTAATAACCGGGTCGCCTAAACTGCCGGTACAGGTTTCACTTTGGGCATTTGCCTGTAATGCAAATGCGATGAATATAAACAGTAAAACTAGTTTCACAAAATTGGTTACATTGGTTTTAGCTGTTTTGAACAGCTGTTATTCAAAAATAACCAATTAACAGGTTGATTTTGCATCCGTCCCAACATTGTATCAATTTGTACGGATTTGTTTCGGAACTATCCTTTCCTACCTGGCAATCAAAACCCATCCGGTAAGTTTCGGCGTATTGTTTTTCAGGTCGATAATATAATAGTAAGTTCCGGCAGGCAATGCCGAGCCGTTAAAGGTACCATTCCATGGTTTTGCATAGCCAACACTTTGAAAAATTTCTTGTCCGTACCTGTTGTAAACCAAAACAGAGCTTTCCGGATAAGTTACCAGCGCATCAATATTCCAAAAATCATTTATGCCGTCATTATTTGGCGAAAAGGTATTGGGGATAGTTACTTTTTTATAAACCCTTACAAAGACAGTACTTGTTGACGTACCGCAGGACGAGGAGGTCACATTTAAGGTATAGGTAATATCATCAGCCGGGTTTGCAACCGGTGTTAATGATTTAGGGTCATTAAGAAAGGTTGACGGTGACCAGAAGAAGCCGGTAATGTTGTCGCCCTTTATCGTTCCGTTTAACTTAACCGACTGGCCCTCGAATATCACTTTGTTGCTGCCGGCATTTGCCACCGGGTTTTGATTCACCGTTACGGTTACTGTTTTTGAACTGTCGGCACAGCCGTCATTACTTATGTGAACGGTATAGATAGTGGTTTGCAGAGGCGATGCTACCGGATTTGGTGTGTTTGCATGGTCGAGCCCGGCAGCGGGCATCCAATTATAATACTTTCCTCCTGATGCGGAAAGCTGGGCGGTTTCACCGGCGCAAATGGTCATATCAGGACTAACACCAGGCACTATTTTGGGTATTACCGCAACATTTACTTTAACCGCAGGAGCAGCACAGCCTTTGTCTGACATGGCCACAACCGAATAGGTTCCGGCATTTGCCATGGTGACATTATTGATGAGAAGCGGATTTTGAGAAGTGGGCGCCATGTTTGGGCCCGTCCAGGTATAGGAGGCGCCGCCGGAGGCAGTTAAGGTAAGTGGATAAGTTTCGCATACGGTTTGATCAGGGATGGCCGGGACGACGGGATATGGGTTTACCGTCACAGTTAGGGGAGGCGAATACACCCGGCAATGTTCGGATGTAATGTCTGACCCATTTGCTATACCCACCCTGTATTGATAAATACCCGGGCTTGCATTATTGTATATAACATGAAGCACATCAGTTGTATTGCCGGACATATCAGTCCAGCCGGCGCCGTTTGTATTTATCTGCCATTGAAAAAAACTGGTATTATCGCCAACAACCGAAGCATTCAAAGTGTAATCGGCCGAGGCCCCCTGGCACAGCGTTTCAGTAGCCGGCCCCAGGTTTGAACCGAATCCCGCCTCAATTACCGGCCCGCAGGCCCGAAAAGTAATGTCATCCAGCGCAAAATCATTACCGCAGCCGCCGGGAGCGTTGTTACTCATTTTAACAACAACGGCCTGGGTACCATTAGCGGGGGTAGTAAAAAATGTATGGTACCTGATCCATTGAACCGTACTGCTTGTTTGAATATCACCGGTATTATACGGCGGACTTAAAAGCGTTCCGCCGGTTGTTTCAATAGTAAAGGTAATATTGGGTGGTGTCGACTTGCCCCCGCATGTTGAAGGGAGGCATATGTTGGCAATATATGCTGCAAATTCATAAGTGGTATTAGGGCATAGCTCGCCCACATTAGTTTGCTGGGTAAAAAAAATACTTGGCGCAACAGATGCGTTAACGATCATCATGTAGCCATTTGGATCTCCTGTATGATCGTGGTTTAAAAAGTGCCATGCATCGCCAAAGCAATTACCCGAATTATTTGCAATTGTATAAGAACCATCATTGGGGCAGCCGGCATTTAAATACGTCATATTGGTTTGCTGGCCCGATAAAGCCGGCCCCGGGTTTGGTCCTGCCCCAAAAGTTTCGTTAATTACCGGGTCGCCTAAGCTACCCGTACAAGTTTGTCCATAGGTATTTAAGGAAAGCCATACTGAAATTAAAATTAAAAGTATCCTAAAATTAATTGGTCGCATCAGGAGTAACTACATCATCTGGTGATATTTCAAAAATAGTACTTTTTAACCTATGCAGGCTCATTTTTTTCAATAAAACGTATCAGTCGGTTACCATTAAAACGCTTTCTTTCAATTACATTTATATAATTAAAAAGTTATTTTTGCTCCCTTCATATTGGCCTATGGTAAAAATATACACTTCCTTGTTTTTTATTTTTGCTATCGCGACCGGCGTTGCCGGCCAAACCCAAAAAGATACTTCGCGGAATTTGCAGGCGGTAACCATAAAGGCCTACCTCACAGAGCAGCCTGTTTTAACTGTTCCTGCTTCTGTAAGTGTGATCAGCCAGCAGCAGCTCAACGTCCAGCCCGATAATTCATTTATCTCGGTACTGAACAGCCAGCCCGGGGTAAGGGCCGAGGAGCGTTCGCCCGGCAGTTACCGGTTATCCATCAGGGGCAGTTTATTGCGTTCGCCATTCGGGGTGCGCGATGTGAAGATCTATTATGATGACATCCCCCTCACCGATGCCGGCGGAAATACCTACCTGAACGCCATTGATTTTAACAGCATCCACAATATGGAGGTGTTGAAAGGCCCTGACGGAAGCCTGTTTGGCGCCAATTCAGGCGGGGTGGTTTTATTAAGCCCGGTTAACCATCATGCCGATGGCAATTATATTTCAGCAGGACTGAATGGCGGATCATACGGCCTTTTGCATGAGAACACCGCTTTGCAAAATAAATCGGGTAACTACCAGCTCAATTTAAACCAGGCTTATGAAGGCTATGGCGGCTACCGGCAGCATAGTTATATGCAGCGCCATTATATCCAGGTGGTTAACAGCTGGACCTATAACAAAAACGACCAGTTCAGGCTGCTTGGTTTTTATTCGGACCTGGACTATGAAACGCCGGGTGGATTAACACTTACCCAGTTTGAGGCCGACCCGCAGGAAGCCCGCGTCCCTACAAAAGTTACACCCGGCGCTATACAGCAAAAAGCCGGGATCTATCAAAAGGTGCTTTTTGGCGGTGCCGTTAATGAATATCATTTTAATGAGCATCTTCGGAATGTACTGTCGGTTTTTGGCACTTATGTTGATTTTACCAACCCTTTTATCACCAATTACGGCCAGCGCTATGAAGGTACTTATGGCTTCCGTACCTATTTTGAATATACCGGCGACGAACGGAAAAATTATAACTGGAAAACAAACTTCGGTGTGGAGTGGCAGCAAACCAATTCGGATATTAATAACTACGGAAACCGGAATGGGGCAAGGGATACCGCCCAGACTTTAGATAAAATCAACACCAACCAGCATTTCTTTTTTGGACGCTATGTTGCTGATATTGCCAAAAGGTTTCGCCTGGAGACTGCATTGAGCCTCAATTTTTATGATTACAAGTTCCTGAACGTTTTCCCGAATGCCGAAACTGCTTATACCGACCGCAATTTTAAGCCACAGTTAATGCCGAGAGTAGCGCTGGCCTATCAAATTACCAATGATTTTGTTTGGAGGGCCTCCGTTAGCCGGGGATATTCAACTCCTACTACGGCAGAGATCCGCCCTACTGACCATGCCATCAATCCCAACCTGGGGGCCGAAGACGGATGGAACTATGAAACAGGTTTCCGGCTGCGCAATACCGATGAATCCATGTTCCTTGACGCGTCGGTGTTTTATTACCGCATCAATAATGCCATCGTGCCACGCTTTAATGCCGACGAAACAACCTATTATATCAATGCCGGGGGAACTAACCAGCCGGGCCTGGAAGTTTATTTTACCGACTGGATCATCCGTCAAAATAATTCGGATTTTGTCCGGGGCCTGCAGTTTAATGAATCCGTTACGCTTGATCATTTCAAATTCAGCAGCGATTATCACGATGCCACCAGCAGTTATGCCGGTAACCAGTTAACCGGAGTGCCCGAACAGGTGGTAATAACCAGTTTACAGATCAAATTGCCGCAATACTTATATTTATACATCGAACACAACTACACCGCCCGCATCCCGCTGAATGACGGCAATACCGTTTATGCCCCGCACTATAATTTATTGGCGGCAAAAGCAGGCTGGCAGCATCAATTTAACCGCAAAAGCCGCTTTGAACTCTATGCCGGCGCCGAAAACCTGCTGAACCAAAAATACAGCCTGGGCGATGATTTGAACGCACTGGGCAGCCGCTACTATAACGCTGCGCCGCCACGTAATTATTATTTGGGGTTTAACGTGATGTTTTAAGACTTTAATGATACCATTGACTTTATTTAGGAGATATTAAGATCGTTTAATTATAAAACTAAGAGCAATATTTTATAAATAAAGTATATTGCGTTATCTTTAATTAGCCATGTATACTGATGAATTTTTAAAAGGATTAATTGATTGTCCTAAAAAGATAGTGGACCATCCAAAAGAAAAAGAAGGACGTGCCGATTTTTTGAAAAAAAGCTTTGGATTAATCTCAATAAATGAAGAATATAGGTTTAATGGATTTATCACACAAAGTCTGGTGTTTGATGAAAACTTTTCAATTGGTCTTGTATTTAATCCTAAAGACGAAAAAGGAACTATTACCTTACTAAGATGCAATGGACGTCACGGTGGAACGAAAGAATTTCCACATCATGCTGAATGGCACATTCATTACGCAGACGCAGAAATGATCAATTTGGGGCTAAAACCAGAAGGCCGGATAATAACGACAAATGAATATTCAACTTTAGACAGTGCAATTCAATTTTATATTCAACATATTAATCTTATGCCGGAAGATCGGCAAAAATACTTTCCCCCGCCAAGCGGTCAACTTGATTTGTTTTAAAGTATTAATAAATGGATGAGATTTTAAAAAATATTGAAAAGGATTTTAACAATCAGGCCTCTATAAAACAAAAACGACCTGATATATATCAGTTGTATCTTCCAATTTTTCACGAAGATGGTGACATGATCGACCTATTTATTGTTCCCAAAGAAAAAGATAAGTATACTCTTTGCGACTTTGGGTTAACTTTACAAAGGTTGTCATATTCTTATGACATCGATACCGAAAATAAAGAGGCAATATTTCAAAAAATTTTGTTAGAAAATAACCTTTATGAACAAAAAGGGAATATTTGCTTGGATACGACTATAGAAAATGTTTTTTCTAATATAATGCATATAACTCATGCCCTTGCTAAGATTGGCAGTATGAGATACTTTAAAAGAGAAGTTATTGAGAGTTTGTTCATTGAGATGTTGGACGAATTTATAAATCAGGAATTACAAGAATTTCATCCTGAATCTAAAGTATTACCTATTCCAGACAGGGATGATTTAGAAGCGGATTATCAATTTTCTCCTAATGGCCATCCCGTATATTTATTTGGAGTAAAAGATGTTTCAAAAGCCAGGTTAGCAACCATTAGCTGCTTGGAATTCCAAAAGGCAAATTTGAATTTTAGAGGGTGGGTCGTGAATGATGACTTTGAAAAGTTGCCAAAAAAAGATCGATCACGGCTTACAAATACATGTGACAAACAATTCACATCCTTAGATGAATTTAAAATGAATGCCAAAATATTTTTAGAAAGAGAAAAAAAATAAAATTTCGGTTTTAAGCAATTTCATCTGGGCAGAAAAATGGCAACCTATTACCTTTTTTTGGAAAGCAGTAGAAGCGCCCTCATTGCGCCCCTACTGCTTGTTTTTATGGAGTAACTGGTTCTGAAACGTTGCTCCCGCGGCCTTTAGTATCAAAGGCGCGGAACTTTATGGTCTTTCCGCTTATTGTAACAGCATCGTTATAAATTTTACTTTTAGCATCCGGGTCGGTGCCGTCAGTGGTGTACCTGATGGTTAAACCGGGGAACTGGATATTGGCGGCATACTTGCCATCCTGCAACACAACGCCCGGTTTTGGTACGCGGTAATTGTAGCCGCCATCCAAATAACTCAAGCGCGGCAGCTCACGTTTACCCAATACATTTAAAAAGTTTACCCAGGCAAATTGATACAGCGAATCGCTTTTGGCGGCATTAGGTTCGGTGGCCCAATCTGGGTCCCTGGCCCATGCGCGTTCGGCAAAGCCCAATAATCTCGGCAGCAGCATATATTCCAAACGCCCGGTACTTTTGATGTTCTCGCCCCAAACAGCGCATTGTAAGCCTAAAATATTAGTTTTGCCATAATCAGTAAGGCGCTGTTTGCCTATAAAGATATTGCGGTTAAGCGGCAACCCGTTGCCGTCGACTTTTGCGTTTTTAAAATAATCAAAAGGAATGAATGAAAAGGGTTTATCAATATCTGAGAAAGCGCCCCAATAATAGCCCGGCTCGTCAAATGATTTATAATGGGCCATATCAAAATACAAATTGGTAACCGGGGTAAGCACCGTTTTATAACCGGCATTGGCCAGTTTGTAGGCCAGATCTTCGTTACCGCCGCCCAGCGTATTGTTCCAAACTTCGGCCTGCAAATGCTCGGGCATAAAATCAGGGTTGGGCACATAAAAGGGGTTACCGTCCAGTTTGGTTTTCCGCAGCGCCATTTCTTCCCAGCCGGAGGTGTACAGGCCCCTTGCTTTCATTAGCTGGTTCACCCGGCCATAAAAATAATACCACAGGTCGCCTGTGTTTTGTATTTCGGGATGAGTAGCTTTCAGCTTCAGATAAGCCGGGGATTGCTCCCAAACGCCTTTTGGCACCTCATCGCCGCCCCAGTTGATGGTTTTTAGCGGTACGCCGGCCTCCTTATACATCTTCACCACATCATCCATTACCGTTTCGACAAAATTATAGGTGGATGGCAGCGAAACGTTGATCACATTATCCGTCCAGTATTGCGCGGTGCTGTATTGCGATTTATCGTCAGGATCGCTCAGGCGGTATTTCCAGGCCTCCTCTTTTTTTCCTTCGGCTAGCAGGCGCTCATACCGTGCATCCATTGATTTGATGGCCGCCCTGGCATGGCCCGGTGCTTCAAATTCGGGGATCACCTGGATATGCAGTTTATCAGCATATTTTAAGATGTCGATAAAATCAGCCACAGTATAAAAGCCGGTGCCGGTTTTGTTATCGACCTCGCCACCGGAACCGTGGGATGGCGGCAAAAAATGCTTGCTATCCAGCGTATGCCCGCGTTTTGCGCCTACTTCTGTCAGTTCAGGCAGGGATGGGATCTGTAATCGCCAGCCTTCATCCTCGGTTAAATGCATGTGAAATACATTCAGCTTGTACAGGGCCATCACATCCAGTATTCTCATTACTTCATTTTTCGACTGAAAATTGCGGCCCACATCCAGCATAAAGGCACGGTAAGCAAACCGGGGCTCATCTTTGATCTCGACGCAGGGGATTTGGATTTCTTTTTGGGGATGCTCCCATGCGGTTGGAGGAATCAACGACAATAGCGATTGAATACCATAGAACAGCCCTGCGTCACTTACTGCCTCAATGTCGATTCCCGACGGTGTCACTGTCAATTTATAACTTTCGCCCGAGAGACTTGGGTCGGTCTTTAATAAAATATCCTGACGTGTTTTGGATTTCTTATCTTGAGGCGATGGTATAATACTGTGACCAAAAAGTTCTGTCAACTTATCGTCCAAATAATCGCAATCATTTCGACTCGCATCGAGCCCTTGTCCAATGGCTATCCAAACTTTGGGCCCTAATTTATAGTTTCCCCCCGTCTCCTTATAACTCACCGGCGTTGGAAACACCTTGGTTAACTGTGCTTCCGGCAGATCCTGTATATTTTTATTCTGATCGTAAATAATAGCAGGCGTAATCAAACCCACGTAGCTGGGTTTAAAAGGTTTTATACTCCATGCACCGGTATTGTATCCTTTATCGGGCTGGCTATCCCAAACTACGTAAAAACCATCCGGGCCATCGGTAATGTTTACCACAGGTTCTTCAGCTATATACTCAATCCGTATGGATTGCCCCGGTTTAATTTCGGTGAAAGTGGCGGTAGGGCTTAAGCTAAAAAGATCCCCATTTACAAAATCAATTTTGGCATTGCCGCTTATGGTAGCCGGAACAATAAGCCTGGCGCAATTAAAATACATTTTCCAGCCGGATGCCGGGAACGTGTTTTTACCATTATTGGTAATGGTGATCGCGTTTAAGGATTGGTCGGGTGTTTTATAATTGTTTTGAACCGGCTCCCAGGTGATGCTCAAATCATGCGCGTTAAACGCCGGGGCATCTTTGGGTTTGGCAGCGAGGTTAGCGCAGCTGATTGCCGTTAAAAGAAAAAGGAAACAATACTTCATAGCTTAATAATCAGGTTATAATGAATGGTAAATATAGCTGATTTACCAAATAATAAAAACTTTTTAAAATATTTTAAAAAGTTTTTATTTGGAGAAAATAAAGGCAGCTGCAGAAAAGGTAAAAAATATAAGGATTTATTCACCCTCTTTACGGCTTGCCGTAGAGAGGGTCGGAGAGCGGAGCGAATCCGGGGTGAGTTTTGCCGCCATGCATTGGCGGTAATGTCCGCAGGGTTGACTCACCCGGTCATTGCTTCGCTCGACCACCCTCTCTAACGCAAGCGTTAAAGAGGGTAGCTATAATTATTATTTATGGATCATTTTATAAAAGTGCACGTAGTCAACCTGCATGGTTGCCGGGCAAACGTTGGTGGCCACGCCTTGCGCGCCGCCCCAGCCACCGCCTATCGCTACGTTCATCAGCAGGTGAAATTTCTGATCGAAAGGCCATGCGGCTGACCCCGTTCCCTGGTTTACGTAGGTGAATATTTCCACATCGTCATAATAGCCCCTTATTGCATAAGGTGTCCAGTCGACTCTGTATTTATGAAAAGCTGAAGTATCTGTTGGGATACCTGTGGTTTCGGTATGTCCGTTGGCGCCATATGCTGCCTGGTCATGTACCGTGAAATGCACATTTAACGGGTCAAAACTTACCTGTTCCATTATGTCGATTTCGCCGGAATTTGGCCAATTGCCGTAAACGTAGTCATTAGGTAACATCCAGATGGCGGGCCATGCACCTTTCGGGCTTGCAGGCAGTTTTGCAAGGGCCTCGACACGGCCATAGGTCAGCCATCCATTGTTTTTTGACACCATACGGGCCGAGGAATAAAGGTTTGTTCCAACGGTCTCGTTGAGTGCGCTGATATGCAGCACGCCATTGCTCACATACGCATTTTTTATTGAGCTGGTATAATTCTCCAATTCCTGGTTACCCCATCCGCCGCCGCCAAGGTCATAACCCCATTTGGTGGTATCAGGAGTTCCTGTATAATTAAATTCATCCGAAAAGGAGGGGGTTGTTTCAAAACTCCAACCCGAATCAACTGGCGCAGCCGGTGGTGTAGGGTTAAACGGCGCTGGTTTTTGAACAGCGGTTTTTGAACACGAAGCTAAAATTAACGCGGCAAGCCCGCAAATTACTAATGTTACTTGTTTTCTCACGGTAAAATAATTGGTCTTAAAACCAAAAATAGACAAAAAAAGCTGGTTATCAAGGGGAACCAGCTTTGTGTTATGATAAAAGATATTCTTTATACGGCTAAACATCCTCCATGCCGTACTGTTTAAGTACGTCAGCCGGTACGCCGGTCCACTTATTGGGCGAATTGCCTACATACCCCAGGTCTTCGATACCTATTTTGCTGGTAAAGAAACCAGTAGCAGTTAAATCGCGCATCAGGTTAAAAAAGGCTACGCCCTGTCGCATCTCGGGTTTTGCCTTTTTAGGAAAGGCAATAGCGGTCACGATTTCCAGCTGTTGGGTGCCGGCCGCTTCAACAAAGGTTTTATTGTACCGGTTAAGGCATTGCAGGTCGAGCCAGCGCAAGCCGCCGCGCAAGGGCGTTTGGTTCTCGGGCATATCCTTAACTATAAACTCAATAAAATCGGGCACTTTAGCATCCGAGGCGCTGCCCGAGCGGGCATCTTTTGGGATAATGATATCTGCCAAAACGGTAATAGTAGCCATTTCGTGATCATTAAAGAATTTTTCTTCGTTTAACTTTTTATCCCGCGCAATTTCATTCGGCAGGCGGCCGGCCTCTTCGTTCTCACCGGGTTTGTTCGTTGTATCTTCAGCTAGTTTTTCATTTTTAGGTTTACAAGCTTCTACCAGGCTGGCAGCTGCAAGCGTTCCAATACCTAAAAATTTAAGAGAATCGCGTCTGTTCATCGTGTCATTAATATTTAAAACAAATTAAACATTCAATTTTTTTCTTTGCTCCAGGATGTACTCAGCCGTGCGCATTGATAGTGCAAGGATGGTCCACGTGGCATTTTTATCACCCTGCTGCACGAAGGGAGAGGCATCAACCACAAACAAATTCTTGCAATCGTGGGCCTGGCACCATTTATTTAATGCCGACTTTTTAGGGTCGTCGCCCATGCGTACGGTGCCCACTTCGTGGATGATCCGGCCCGGCGCTTCCAGCCCGTAATTGGTTTCGGGGCCATCCATCGGGCCGTAAACGGCGCCCATTTCATGCATAATAGATTGGAAAGTCTCCTGCATGTGTTTGGCCTGTTTAATTTCATAATCGCTCCATTTGTAATGGAAGCGCAATACGGGGATACCAAATTTATCTACCATGTTAGGGTCTATTTCGCAATAGTTGTCCTCGCGGGCAATGGCCATACCGCGGCCGGCCATACCAAAACCGGTGCCATAAAAACGGCGGTAATCGTCTTTTAAAGATGCGCCGAATCCGCCGGCTTCTTTCGGTTTTCCATCGCGGCCCGGCACTTTGTCGTTCATATCCTGCATGCCAAAGCCGAAGCCATATTCGGGCATACCCATGCCGCCGCCAAATTCAATGTGGTAACCACGGGGGAAATCAAGTTTTTTATTGTCGCCCATCCAGGGGCCGTAAATATGGATACTGCCTGTGCCGTCTTCATTATACCGTTTACGGTCGAGCAATTGCGGCAGCCATCCGCCGGCGCTTGAACCTGTTGAATCGTGCAGGTATTTGCCAACTACGCCGCTGCTATTGGCTAAACCGCCGGGGTGAGCGGCTGATTTGGAGTTCAGCAACAACCTTGCCGACTCGCCTGCACTCGCGCCCAGGATCACTATTTTTGCAGAAACCTGGTATTCCTGCATGTCGTCTTTATTGATGTAGGATACCCCTGTGGCCAGGCCATTAATATCTGTAAGCACCTCGCGCACCATGGCATTTGGGATTACCTTCAGATTCCCGGTTTTCATGGCCGGGATAACCAGGCATGATGAAGCCGAAAAGTCGCCATAAACCTTGCAACTGCGGCCGCACTGCCCGCAAAAGAAGCAAGCGCCGCGGTCTTTATTATCCGGGAGCGCTTCAGTAAGGACAGATCCACGTCCGGCGATTACTTTTACGCCCGCCTTGGCAGCGCCCTTTTTAATATAAAGCTCGTTTAGCCGTGGTTTTGGCGGTGGCAGAAAAATGCCGTCAGGCTCGTTGGGTAAATTTTCAACGGTGCCGTAAACGCCAATCATACGGTCAACCTTGTCGTAAAAAGGTTTAACCTCGTCATAAGTTATCGGCCAGTCGTCCGTTAAACCGTCGATATGATGGCCTTTAAAATCATTAGGGCCCATGCGCAGCGATATCCGCCCCCAGTGGTTGGTACGCCCGCCCAGCATCCGCGAGCGGAACCAGTAAAATTCGGTTTTGTCTTTTGTAGTATAGGGTTCACCTTCAAGATCCCAGCCGCCGAAAGCGCCATCAAAATCGCCAAAATTACGGGTATTGGTGCTTGCGCCCCTGCGGGGCGATTCGTAAGGCCACTTCAACTGCATGGAATCTTTTGCCGGGTCGAAAAATGGGCCCGCCTCCAGCATTAATACTTTTAAACCGGCGTGTGCCAAAACATACCCGGCCATACCGCCACCTGCTCCGGAACCTACAACAATGGCGTCATACAGCGTAGCTGATTTTTTAATCTGAATATCGTTCATGTGTTAGAGATTGGAGATTAGAGACTGGAGATTAGAAGAAAGGTAACACCTAGCCTCTAATCACTTATCTCTAATCTCTAAATTACAATTCTTTAATTTTTATATCCTTAAATGAAACCACAGCGCCATGGTCCTGCAGGGCGATGTGGCCTTTAGGGTAGGCGGCAAAACCTTTCCATGTTTTAAATTTACTTTTGTTCAGCATTTCCTGCCATTGAGCGCTGCCGATCTGGGTATCAATCACCTTTTTGCCATTCAGCCAGAAGGTAAGGTGCCCGTTCAGTTTTTTTATCTTTACTTTATTCCACTCGCCGGCTGGTTTGGCGGGATGCGCCGGGGCCTCCATATCATATAACGAGCCGGCGCGGTGGTTAGCCAGTTTATTGTCTTCGGCTTTCTGGTCGTCCAGTACCTGCATTTCTATCCCGGTAAGATAGGTCGCATCAAAGGAAGGGTCTTCATGAACGCCGAAAATGATACCACTGTTGCCGCCTTCAGCTATTTTCCACTCTAATGACAGCTCATAGTTCTCGTATTCTTTGTTGGTGACCAGGTCGCCCTGTTCAGGTGCTTTCGGGTCAAGCTGAAGGGTGCCGTCAACAACTTTCCATGCGCCGGGCCCGGTTTTTAAATAGCTATGCCAGCCCGTGGTGGTTTTTCCATCAAACAGGCTAACCGTTTGCGCTTTAAGCGAATTTACGGCAATCAATGCCGGGATAAATAACAGGAGTCTTTTCATTTTTATAAAATTGTTTAAAAAATAAAGGCAGCAAAATAGCCGGCTATAATGGTTAGTAAAATTAGTATAATTTTTTTTTGGATTGCAAGAGTTGCAATTTTTGTGGCAATTATAATAGAAGTGTTACGTGGGGTTGGTTGATTGCGTTGATTACGTGAACGGTTGAATAAGTTAAAGACCGGGCGGCTTAACTAACACATATGTATATTACAGGGTAAAGCTTACTTATAATATAGCGCGAAATAAATTGTTGGGGTATACCGGGTTTATTTTACCAATTAACCTTTCTGATTTAAGGCTATCGGGTCAAAAATTAAACCCGGTTATATTCTTTTAATTTTTCTTTTGAAATCAACATATACCGGTCTTTCAAGCATTTAGCGCAAAAATAACGCCTGACAGGTAAAAAAAATAGCAAATTCCTTCCAACCCAATTCCTTGGTTTTTTATAATGTAGCGGGGCGTTGCATTTGTAGCATTTAAGTGTTTTCTTTAGCATCTGGTTTATAAAGAATACGAAAAGGGGTATAAGGGTCTAATGTATAGCCATTTATGACAATACCCAAAAAGAATACGTAAATGTTACATTTCTGACGAAAAACTTTCATGTTGATTAAAATATTAATCTAATAAGAAAGTTACATTGCTGCGTCACTATTGTAAATGTAACACTCTGCAGCTAAGCCTCCCCCATATTATTTAAAAAACAATTCAACATTATTTTAATGCTTTATGTTTTATTTTCTATTATATTTGATAAGGCAATTCACCAATTTAACACCTGAGTATCATGAAAAAAGTTTCCAATATCCTCGCCCGTAAGGGGAGTAGCGTTATTGCTATAGATGGCAGCACCACGGTTTTAGAGGCATTAAAACTAATGTCCGATAAAAATATTGGTTCGGTAGTGATTACTGAGGATGGCGCATATGCCGGCCTGCTTACCGAGCGTGATTACGCGCGCAAAGTGATCCTTCAGGGTAAATCATCATTGGAAACGCAGGTAAGGGAGATCATGAGCACCCATTTTCCACGTATGATTCCCGAAAATTCGGTTGAAACCTGCATGCATGTAATGAGTGAAAATAATATCCGGTACCTGCCCGTATTTACCAAAGATGATAAACTGTGCGGGATTGTCTCCATCAGCGATGTGGTAACGGAAACCATCCTCTCGCACGAAGAAACCATTGAACACCTGAAGAGTTATATCCAGTCTTAGCGGATTTTCGGTTTTTTAATGCGGAATCCAGAATGTCAATTGCGGAATCAGTCTATTTCTGTATCAGAGAAATGGCCTGTATTTGCCGTTATAGCTATTCCACAAGATTTTTAAATATAGGAATTTGAGTTATTCAAAAGCCAATATTTACAAAATCGTATTTTCGCGCCTTATTCCTTATTCATATGCTGCCTGTTATTAATTCTACCTTTTCTCCTGATCACCTTGGTTTATTTGTAAAGCAACAATACAATTTAGGCCCGGATACTGTTTGTACGCTTTTGAAAACGGGCATCAACGATTCTTTTTTAATAAAGGATGGCGCCGGGAAATATGTGTATAGGATTTACAGCCTGAATTGGCGAACGAAGCCGGAAATTATGGAAGAGATCAGGCTGCTGAACCTGCTGCATACCAACCATATTCCGGTATCTTACCCATTGCAGGATATACACGGTGAATACATCGAAGAACTTAAAGCACCCGAAGGGATGCGGTTTGGCGTATTGTTCACTTTTGCAAAAGGCGAAAAGCTGCTCAATTTTGCGGCAGCTTTGCATCATCAAACCGGCGGAATTATGGCGAAGATGCACCAGCTGACTAACGGCATTAAACTTGGCAGAGTAAGCTATTCGCCAGCCGTCATCCTGAAAGATTCATTTGAACAGCTTAAAAAATTCTTACCCGGCGGAACCCCCGAAATGGATTTTATGGTATCAACCCAAAAATATCTGGTGGATGAATTTGACAAATTTGACGTTGGCCATTTAAGAAAAGGCGCCGTTCATATGGATATCTGGTTCGATAATATCAGCATAGACAAAGAAGCCGGGATAACCCTTTTTGATTTTGATTTTTGTGGCAATGGCTGGCTTTGTTATGATGTGGCCTATTATATTTTGCAATTAAACAGCACCGAAAAAGACGATGCCGAATGCAAATTAAAAACCGAAGCTTTTTTAAATGGCTATGAATCGGTTGCAGAACTGACTGCCGAAGAAAAACGAATCATCCCTCACCTTGGCGTAGCTTTATATTTTTTTTACCTGGGCATCCAATGCCAAAGATTTGACAACTGGTCGAATACGTTTTTAAATGAAACCTATTTAAAGCGCTTTATCAATTTGCTGGTGAAAAGGTATTTTGAGAAAAATGGGTTGGGTTGATGGGAAAAATATTTAGATCAAAATCTCATCCAAATAATTATTAAAACCACCTAAATTTGTTTTATGACAAGGCTAATCATCCATCCTAAAAACAAAAAACAGTTCGCGGCTTTAAAAGGTTTATTTAAAGCCTTTGATATTCCTTTTGAAATAGGAGAATCGCCTGATGACCCTGAATTTATTAAAATGATACAGCAGGGAGACAAAGATCTTAAGGCTGGCAAAGGTGTTGAAATTGATATCGATGGTCTTTGGAAATAATCTTTAGGGCCAAAAGCTTCAAATAAAAATTTTACTTCTGCCTTACCAATTTGTATTTAAGCTTGCCCCGCAGCAATTTGGTTGAATCTGCATTGCGGTCTTCACTATAAAATAATGTATCAGACTTAAAGCTTTAAAACTCCGCAAGTCTGGGACATGTCCAACCACACAACATTACAACCTTTCAACTTTCCAACATTTCAACAAACCTATTTTGTATTTTTGTACTATGAATACTGCTTCCATCAAAGTGCTGCCGGGCCGTTATTGTAATTCGCTAACCGAATACTCGCGTTTTGTTACGCGCGAGGTGGCTATCGGCGATGTACCGATGGGCGGTAATAACCCCATTCGCATCCAGAGCATGACTACCACCGATACCATGGATACGATTGGCACCGTGGAGCAGTCGATCAGGATGATAGACGCTGGCTGCGAATATGTACGCATTACCGCGCCCAGCATCAAGGAGGCGCAAAACCTGGCGGAGATTAAAAAACAGCTCCGCGCACGGGGGTATACCGCGCCTTTAGTGGCGGATATCCACTTTACCCCAAATGCGGCCGAAGTGGCCGCAAGGATCGTAGAGAAAGTGCGTGTAAACCCCGGCAATTATGCCGATAAAAAGAAATTCGACCAGATAGATTATACCGATGCCGAATACCGGGGCGAACTGGAGCGCATTTATCAGAAATTTGCCCCGCTGGTAAAAATCTGCAAGGAATATGGCACCGCCATGCGCATCGGCACCAACCATGGCTCACTGAGCGACAGGATCATGAGCCGTTATGGCGACACCCCGCAGGGCATGGTTGAATCGGCGATGGAATTTATGCGGATCTGCGAAACACTGAACTATTACAGTTTGGTGGTGAGTATGAAATCGAGCAACCCGCAGGTAATGGTACAGGCTTACCGCCTGCTGGTGGAAACCATGGTTGCCGAAGGGATGAACTACCCGCTGCACCTGGGCGTTACCGAAGCCGGCGATGGCGAAGACGGCCGTATTAAATCAGCCGTCGGTATCGGCACCCTGCTGGAAGACGGTCTGGGCGATACCGTGCGGGTATCCCTTACCGAAGAACCCGAAGCAGAAGCGCCGGTGGCGATAGCGTTGGTTAATCGATATGTTGAGAGGGCAAAAGCCGAAAGGCAAAAGGCAAAAGGTGATACCGGTGAAAAAAACCTTTCACCTTTCACCCTTCACCTTCTACGCACAATCCCTACGAATACAAACGCCGCCACACTTACGAAGCCAACGCTTTCATCGGTGGGCACATGGTGCCCAGGGTGGTGGTTGATCTATCCAACAAAAACTTAAAAGACCCGGCGGTATTAAATGCAGCCGGTTACCTGTACTCGCCGCTGCTGGATAAATACAACATGGCCGATCAGTCGGTTGATTTTGTTTATTTGGGCGACAGTTTGCCATCGTTTAATTTCCCGGGCAATTTAAAACAGTTGTATAATTATCCCACCTGGTTAAATCTGGCGGATAAAACCATGTGCCACCCGGTATATTCGCTAAAGGAATTTGTAAACGCAACGGACCGCTCATCAGCATTAAACCTGGTGAAGCTAAAACACGCCGACCTTGATTCGGATGATTTCGGCGCATTGCCATTTAACCCGTCGCTGATATTTGTATTGGAGACCGGCGAACTGCACGGCATGGCCGATCAGCGCGCTTTCTTTTTTAAGTTAGAAGAACTCGTATTAGACGTACCCGTTATTATCAAACGCGATTACAGATTTTCGACTCAAGACCCAAGACTTCAGACTCAAGACTTACAACTCCACGCCGCTACCGACCTTGGCGCTTTACTGGTTGATGGTTTTGGCGATGGCATCTGGATAGAAGCCCCGGAAGTTGAAACTAAAGTGATCACCTCAACCGCCTTTGGCATTTTACAGGCTACCCGTTCACGGATCTCAAAAACTGAATATATCAGCTGCCCAAGCTGCGGCCGCACCCTGTTCGACCTGATGGAAACTACCCAAATGATCCGTAGCCGGACAAGTCACCTTAAAGGATTAAAAATTGGTATCATGGGTTGTATTGTAAACGGCCCCGGCGAAATGGCCGATGCCGATTATGGCTATGTAGGATCGGGGCTGGGAAAGGTTACGCTTTATCGCGGTAAGGAAGCGGTGAAAAAAAATATTTCATCGGTAAATGCACTTGACGAACTGATCGGGATTATTGTTGAAGATGGCAACTGGATAGATATTTGAGAGTTAATCGACCGGAATAAATCCCGCAAACATATTATTAGCCTCTGCCAAAGTATTTAAAGGTACATAATCACAAACCTCCGCATATTCGGCCCACATTTGTAAAACTGCCGGGTTATGGTGGGCATTGTTGATGGCCTCCTGCGATAGCCATTCAAAAACTTCAATAACAGTGCCGTCGGCGGCTTCCATTATTATTGCTTTACGGTCAGTCACCAGGCCCTCGTTTTTAAGGCGCGGAACATGGGTTTTGGTTAAAACTTTTAGTGCTTCGGCTTTGCCCGGCTTTGGTTTGTAAGCCACAATAACTATTTGCCCCATAAATGTCAATATTTAAAACCCTGACCGACTTATTTGGTTAGGATAATGGATACGTAAATATAAAATAATTATGGCAAAGAGTGTCGCTGATCAATTGGTTGAAATGCTGGTAAATGCAGGGGTAAAAAGAATTTATGCCGTAACCGGCGATAGCTTAAATAATGTAAACGACGCGGTAAGGCGCGAAGGCAGCATCCAATGGATCCATGTAAGGCATGAGGAAGCGGGTGCCTATGCTGCTGGAGCCGAAGCCCAATTAAACGGTTTTGCCTGCTGTGCGGGTAGCAGCGGCCCTGGCCATGTACACCTGATCAACGGCTTGTATGATGCCAACCGGTCGGGCGCTGCGGTGATCGCTATTGCTTCAACAGTTTCCAGTTCTGAATACGGAACTGAATATTTTCAGGAAACCAATACCATTAAGCTGTTTGACGATTGCAATGTTTACAACCAGGTTGCTACTACAGCAAAGCAGTTTCCGCGAATGATGCAGGCTGCTATACAGGCGGCCCTGAATCAAAAAGGGGTGGCGGTAATTGCATTACCCGGCGATTTGACCGGGGTTGACGCGGAAGAATCAGCCACCGCCATGCAGGTATTTAACCCCGTTGCCGAAATAAAGCCACCTGCTCCAGCACTTGATCAATTGGCGGAACTGGTTGCCCGCCGTCATAAAATAACAATTTTTTGCGGGATCGGGGCAGCTGACGCGCACGACGAAGTGGTTGAACTTTCGCAAAAACTGAATGCCCCGGTAGGCTACTCTTTCAGGGCGAAGATGGATATCCAATATGACAACCCCAACGAAATAGGGATGACCGGCCTGCTGGGCCTGCCGGCTGCATACCACAGCATGCATGAGTCGGATCTGCTGATTTTATTGGGGACAGATTTTCCATATACCCAGTTTATGCCAACGGATTGCGACATTGTCCAAATTGATATCCGCCCCGAGCGCATTGGCCGCAGGGCAAAAGTGAGCATGGGTTTATTCGGATCGGTAAAAGATACCCTGAAGGCGCTGTTGCCATTGATTGATCAGAAAACTGACGACAGTTTTTTAAAAGCCCAGTTAAAGGTATACGATGAGGTAAAGAAAAAAATGCAAACTTATGTGGACGACTGCGGCAAAAAAGAGAATATCCACCCGGAATTTGTTGCCAGCCTGGTAAACGAATTTGCAGCAGAGGATGCCATATTTACGGTGGATACAGGCATGTCATGCGTATGGGGCTCCCGGTATATCCAGGCGACAGGTAAACGCAAAATGCTTGGGTCATTTAATCATGGGTCAATGGCAAATGCCATGCCGCAAGCCATAGGTGCAGCGCTGGCCTGCCCGGGCAGGCAGGTGATTGCCTTATGCGGCGATGGCGGATTATCCATGCTATTGGGCGATTTGGCTACCATTACCCAATACAAACTGCCCGTAAAAATTGTTGTTTTCAATAACCGCTCGCTGGGAATGGTGAAACTGGAGATGGAGGTAGCAGGTATACCCAACTGGCAAACAGATATGTTTGACCCGGATTTTGCGATGGTGGCCCATGCCATGGGGATGAAAGGCATCACTGTCAGCGATCCAGACGATGTAAAGCAGGCGCTTAAAGAGGCCTTTATGTATAAGGGCCCCGCTTTGGTTAACATCATGACTGACCCTAATGCATTGGCGATGCCGCCAAAAGTTGAATTTGAACAGGTGAAAGGCATGGCCCTGTCCATGACCAAAATGATGCTTAATGGCCACATGGATGAAGTGCTTGACACGTTTAAATCCAATTACAAACATCTGAAAGATTTAATTTAAGGCTGGTCAAGTACCCGGTGATCCGCTTTATTTTTGAGTGATCTCCGGCCTGACTATTATCTGCGTCGAATTAACGATGAATAATAACTGAATAGGCATATTTCTCACGCCCTTTCAGTTACAGATTGTCTGCTTCCTTCAGATGCTGTATTTCGGTAAATAAATACAATTATTTGTTAAATAAGTATTATATTAATGCATGATAACTTGTTTTTAATAATTTGATAAACAGGTAGTTAAATAATACAACGGCCTTTTTGCTTTAAATATTCATTAAATAATTAGCAATTATAATGGATATGCATTTATTTTATACACATTGTACTGCAAATAGTGTTGATTTACTGTGAGATAGGGATTTTGAATTTAGGATGTTGCCGTTAAAATAGTGTTCTTTAAGAATGGCTTTTTTAATAATTGAATTAACTAAAATCAATTTCATAAATAAAGGATTTGGATACTCTTAAAAAGGGTATCTGAGGTTTAGTTGTATCGGCATTAAAATATCAAAAAATGTTGGAGGCGTTTCGGGGTGAGATACGGAACGCTTTTTTTGTGCAACTTTAGATAGATTGAATCCTGCAAAGTCTCGTAATTCGTAAATCAATATCCCCCTTTAACCTGCGTATTCAAAAACTCACTATCCTGTACTTCACCGCCAAAACGTCTTTTGGCTTCTTCCAGTATGGCGGCGGTAGCTGTGGCGCCTACGCGCGTAACACCCAGGGCTTTTACTTTTAGTAGGTCATCAAGTGTACGTACGCCGCCTGCGGCTTTTATTTGTACTTCAGGTGCGGAGTGTTTACGCATCAGGATCAGGTCATGCTCTGTTGCGCCCTCGTAGGTGTATTTGCCATCAGCGCCTTTTACAAAGCCATACCCTGTGCTGGTCTTAACGAATTCAACCTTCAGCCTGCTGCATATTTCGCATAGTTTGATCTTAAATTTATCCTCCGGCAGGAAATCATTTTCAAAAATAACTTTCAACGCCGCTTTATACCTTTTTGTAACAGCCACAATAGCTGCAATCTCGTTTTCAACATAAGCCCAGTCTTCACCCAAAACTTTGCCGATGTTAACCACCATATCAATTTCCTGCGCGCCATCTATGCAGGCCTGTTCCGTTTCAAACACTTTTACCGCCGTAGTGCTGTTTCCCTGCGGGAAACCGATCACGGCGCAAACCATCACACCCGATCCTTTCAGCCATTCCAATGCCCCCTTAATTGCATATGGTTTAATACAAACCGTTGCCACATTGTATTTTTTTGCCAGCAGGCAACCCTGGTATAAATCATCATCCGTCATAGTGGGATGCAGCAAGGAATGGTCGATCATTTTGGCGAGTCCGGTAATTTTATCCATGGTTATTTTTATCAGCAGGTTAATATCATTGGGCTTTTAAAATTATAACATTATTGGTACTAAACCTATATCCCGGCGTACAGGAAAATAAATTTGGATTAAAATGCAACGCAGCGGTATAAACCAAAGTCTTTTAGTTAAATCACATAAATTATGAAGACTTATTTAACCTTATTCATCGTTGCCTGCCAAAGCTTTGTTGCGCTGGCGCAGGATGGCGACAACAAAACTCCGTATTTAACCAAATCCCTGGCTGGGGACGTTATAAGCAGTGTAATCGTCTCCACTTCAGCCGGCGGTATATCGGTTAGCGGTGCAACCGGGCAGCAGCCGAGGGTTGAAGTATACATCCAGGGAAATAATGGCCGTAAACTATCAAAAGAAGAGATCGCAAAGCGCCTGGAAGAAGATTACGACATGAGCATTTCTGTTAACGGGCACGAATTAAGCGCCGTTGTTAAAAATAAACACAATTTTACCAACTGGCGCGAATCCATCAGCATCTCCTTTAAAATATTTATTCCAGAGAATGTTTCAACTGAGCTAAAAACCAGCGGTGGCGGCATCACCCTTGATCACTTAATAGGGAACGAAAACTTTAACACCAGTGGCGGCGGCCTTTTGGTTAGCCACCTTAGCGGGATGATCCATGGCAGAACATCAGGCGGCGGCATTGACGTTTCCAACTCCGGCGAAGATATTGACCTGAGCACCAGCGGCGGCGGCATCATCGCCAAAAATTGCAGCGGAAAGATCAGGCTGATCACTTCGGGTGGCGGTTTGATACTGGAAGGGCTAAAAGGTGATATTACCGCGCATACCAGCGGCGGCGGCGTTGAGGGTAATAATATTGAAGGCGAACTGGTTACCGGCACCTCGGGCGGCGGCATCGACCTAAAGCATATGCGCTGCAGCTTAGAAGCCAATACCAGTGCTGGTGACTTAGATGCACAGATGGATGAGGTAGGCAAATACGTTAAACTGAATGCGAGTTCCGGTGGCATAAGGTTGAGGTTGCCGGCAAATAAAGGTCTTGACCTTAAATTGAGCGCTGAGAGAATAAATGATGAGATTGCCAGTGCCTTTAAAGGCGAATGGAACAAAACGCATGTAGATGGCAGTGTAAATGGCGGCGGCATACCCGTTAATGCCCATGCAGATAGTTATATGGACGTGAAAATTAATTGAGGGAATAGTTTAGATTTTGTATGAAGGCCCGGTAATTCCGGGTTTTTTTGTTTTGATGCGAAAATATTGTCGGTTAATGCGTCACTTATACTAATGGAATTAACTTTTTAGTTAGATGAAAACAAAAATGCCTTTTGAATTTATTGATTGAGAAACGTTTATATTTGTATAAATGAAACTATCATCAGCAAATATCAGCACTATCAGAAGTTTTTTTTCCGGCTTACCGGTGAAAAAAGCTTATGTTTTTGGTTCATATTCGCGAAATGACGCAGACGAAAGCAGTGACATTGATATCCTGGTGGAGTTAGACCATACAAAACCGATCGGGATGCAGTTTTTTACTTATAGCGATGAATTGCAAAATCTTTTGAAAAAGAAAGTTGATGTAGTAAGCTATGAGGGCCTTTCAAAATATATTAAACCTTTTATTGATCAGGATAAGGTATTGATTTATGAAAGGTAGGCTTGGTGATAAGGTAAGGCTACAGCATATCCTTGATGCTGTCAGTGAAATTGAGAAATATCTAAAAAACGTATCTTATGAAGAGTTCCTGGAGAATTCGGAAAAACGTTTTGCAACCATAAAACAAATTGAAATCGTCGGCGAGGCCTGTAATTCGTTTACAGACGAGTTAAAAACTTCTTATCCTCTGATTCCATGGAAGCCAATAATTGGATTTAGAAATATTTCTATTCACGAATATTTTGGTGTAAACCTTTTATTGGTATGGGAAATTGCAAAGAATGACCTGCCTGAACTAAAACAGCAAATGGAAGCTATTCTTGAGGCAATGAACAGTTAATAAAGTACATTAATTATAATACATTTTCAACAATTACCTTAATCTATTCCCACCCCATAATCGCCATCACCCTTAAAAATTCTTCCTGCAAAGGTGCTTCAATATGTATGGGCGCTTTGGTAACCGGGTGATCAAAACTTAATTGCGAGGCATGCAGCAGCATGGTATCCAGTTGCCAGCGTTCCTTAAATAACTTGTTTTGTTTGTTGCAGCCGTGGGTGCGGTCGCCGATAATGGGGTGAAAGATATGGCTGAAATGTTTGCGCAACTGGTGCATCCGGCCGGTAGCCGGGTTAGCCTCCACCAGCGAATAACGTGAGGTAGGGTGATTGCCCAAGGGTACATCCAGCTCGGCGCGGGCAAGGGCTTTATAGCGGGTAAAGGCTTCCTGCAGGGTGCCGTTCTCTTTTCGCAGCGCGTAATCAATTTCACCATTATCATCCGTAAACCCGCGAACAATGGCCAGGTATTTTTTATCCACCTGGTTTTCCTGGAACTGCTGCTGCATCAGTTTCTCCGCGTCTTTGCTTAAAGCAAATAACAATGCACCCCCGGTTTTACGGTCAAGGCGATGGGCAGGGAATATGTGGCGTTCCAGCTGATCACGCAGCAATTGCAGGGCAAACTCAGTGGCATCGCTGGCTATGGGCGAGCGGTGCACCAGCAAGCCATGCGGCTTGTTTATAGCCACCAGGTGATCGTCCTGGTAAAGTATGTCGAGTTGGGGCATGAATTGACAGCGAATTAGTTAAACAATTAACGCAAAGGCGGAACCCTGCTAAATGAGGGTGATATTATTTATCTCCCTAAAATGTTTATCAGTTGCAAATAGTGGCAAGTTAAATTGAATTGCAATAGCCGCAATCCAAATATCATTTTCAGGAATCGGTTTGCCTTTGTCTTTTAGTGACTTTTTAATCCGACCGTAAAAATCGGCAGTGATGACATCGGGGCTTAAGATGGTATAGTTTTTTAAGAATTGATTTGACTGATCCAGGTGTTTTTTGATATTGGCAAAGCAATAGGCTCCATAATATAACTCGCCTGCAGCAATCGACGGCAAAAATATTTCAGAAAAAGTACGAAGCTGCGCAATTATATCCGGGTTGCTTTTAAAGATATGTATAATAACACTGGTGTCTAATAAACATTTACTTCCAGTCATCTTCGTTTATTTGTTCACAACCTTCATTTATATTGCGTTCAAGCTCATTAACTTCTTCTAATGAAAGATTGCCCGCAAATTTTTGGAAGCTATTGCTACGCGGAAGCTGGCTCTTTGATCTGTTTAAAACCGATTCCACCTCATCCAATAGATTGTCATTGTCAACCTTTAGCAATTCTTCAATTAAATGCAATTTTTTTGCTTCCGTATACATAACCAACTCCTTAATTCAAAAATACTGAATTATTATTAAACTTCTTATTAGTCGTTGTGGCGTATTTGCATCACACCTGTGAACAACACCAAAAAAGGATCAAAACATGTTACATTTTGGTAAAAGTATCAACAATGGCTCGATCCGGCCTTTGGTAACACCCGCCGCCTTGTTGTAAACCGCTATTGGACAATATAAACAAGGTTAGTAAAGACTCTTTTAGTTTTTTATATTTAATTCACGTCTAATTCTTTGCGCCACTAAGTGATTAAGATTAACCATGGCATCGTTGACTCCATTTACATCCCGTTGTTCTATACATTTTATAACGTTTTCCAATTGAGTAATTTCATTGCGGTCACAATAAAGTTGAAAATTAATCCGTGTTTCTGCCAAAAGAGGAAGAAAAGAGGGATCAGTAAATGGTGCAGGGTTATTGTCGATTAAAAGCTTTACTTTAATATACAATAAGAGGGCATTCACTTCATAATCAAGCCTTTTCTTCGCAATTTCATTCCTTCTATTCAAAACCCCATTAATAAACCAACCTGCTATTGCCACAACAACTGCTGTAATGGTTATATAATCTTTAGTTTCCATATTTATTTATTTTCTGCCTTTGATGACGTTGTCACAAACAAACCGGGGCGCTGGCTTCTTATAACGCTAAACTTATCGTTAGTAGCGGATGACAACACCAACAAGCGTGAAAATAGATTTATAATACCCCCTATTCCGAAATCGAACATCCGACTTCCGAAATCACTCACACCTCAAACGTTCCGTTTCTCTCCTGCTCCTGGTAGTTTTGTACGGTTTCGATGGCGTTGTCAATTACGTCACTCAACGCTACAATAAATGTTCCCGGCAGGGCAAGACTCATCGAATGTTTAATAGCATCCACCTCATTCGGTACAATCTCGAATTTCTTATCTACATCTACCGATTCAATGCCTTCTATCAGCAGCGTCAATATATTTTCGGCAGTACGGCCCCGGAGGAATTTTTCCTGGCGCAGAATGATATAATCAAACATTTCGGCTGACAACTTACCCAGCTCACGGATATCCTCGTCGCGCCTGTCGCCGGTACCTGCAATAATGCCGATCTTAAGCGGCGAATCTATATGCTGTAAAAATGCTTTTATCCCTTTAAAACCTGCCGGGTTATGGGCAAAGTCAATCATAAAGCGGAAGTTTTTAAAGTTGAAGATGTTCATCCGGCCCGGTGTTTGCGCAGCGGAAGGAATAAAGGTTTCCAGCGAGATCCTGATGTCTTCTGTTTTAAAATCATGCAGGAAAGTTGCCAGCGTAGCCGCCAGTACATTCTCTATCATAAAAGGCACGGTGCCTCCAAAAGTAACCGGGATGAGGCTGGTACGTTGTACGCGGATCTTCCAGTCGCCTTTTTGAATGGTTACGAATCCATTCTCGTAAATGCAGGCAATGCCGCCTTTTTTACAATGTGATTTGATGACCGGGTTATCCTCGTTCATGCTAAAGTAGGCCACCTTGCAATGCGCCTTTTTACCTATACGCACGCAATAATCATTGTCAGCATTTAAAACGGCCCAGCCATCTTTTTTAACAGCATCAACCACTACATTTTTTACCCGGGTAAGGTCATCCAGTGTGTGAATATCGGCAAGGCCCAGGTGATCTTCCTGGATGTTGGTGACCACGCCGATGTCGCAAAAACTAAAGCCAAGGCCTGCGCGTAAAATACCGCCGCGGGCAGTTTCCAATACGGCAAATTCCACGGTGGGGTCCCTTAAAATAAATTCGGAGCTTACGGGGCCAGTGGTATCGCCTTTCAGCAGCATGTTGTTTTGTACATAGATACCATCAGAGGTGGTAAACCCAACCCGGTAGCCATTATTTTTGACGATATGGGCGATCAGCCTTGTGGTAGTGGTTTTGCCGTTGGTGCCGGTAACAGCGATAATGGGGATCCTGGCCGATTTACCCGGAGGATAAAGCATATCGATCACATGCCCGGCAACATTGCGCGGCAGGCCCTCGCTGGGCGCTATGTGCATCCTGAAACCAGGCGCGGCGTTTACCTCCAGTATCACGCCGCCGGTATCGTTAAGCGGTTCGCTCAGGTTTTCGGCCATAATATCAATGCCGCAAATATCCAGGCCGATAATCTTGCTGATCCTTTCGCAGATAAATACATTATGCGGGTGTACATGGTCGGTCACATCCACAGAGGTGCCGCCGGTACTTAAGTTGGCGGTTGATTTTACAAACACCTTTTCGCCTTTGGCGGGGATGGTATCCAGTGTATAACCTTTTTTCCCGAGCAGGTCCAATGTATCGCGGTCAATACTGATCAGGGTTAATACCTTTTCGTGCCCGTAGCCACGGCGCGGGTCTTCATTTTCCTTATCTATCAGTTGTTTGATGGTTGATTCGCCATCGCCTTTAACATGGGCAGGGTCGCGCAGGGCGGCGGCCACCATTTTATTATCGATCACCAATACCCTGAAATCATACCCGGTAACAAAGCGTTCCACAATAACCCGGCGGGAAATGCGGGCGGCAAACTCATAGGCAGCCACGGCAGCTTCCCGGTCGCGGATATTGATGGAAATGCCGCGGCCATGGTTGCCATCAAGCGGTTTAAATACCAGGGGGAAGCCTACCTTGCGGATGGCCTCATCCACCCCTTCAAGGGATGAAATGGTAATGCCTTTGGCAACCGGGATGGCCTGCTCCAGCAGCATGCGTTTGGTCTCATCCTTATTGCTGGCTAAATCAACGGCGATGCTGCTGGTTTTTTCGGTCATGGTGGCGCGGAAACGCACCTGGTTTTTGCCATAGCCCAACTGCACCAGCGACTGGTTATTCAGCCTGATCCAGGGGATATCGCGGGCGATAGCTTCTTCCACAATGGAGCCGGTGCTTGGACCCAGCCGGGTATTTTCGCGGATCTCGCGCATTTGCTGGATATCGTGCTCCAGGTCATAATCTTCACCTTTAATAACGGCGTCGACAATTTTTACCGCCGCTTCTGCGGCGTAAACGCCTACTTTTTCTTCAACATAAGTAAATACGACATTATAAACACCCGTTGTTTTTGTTTCGCGGGTACGGCCGAAGCCGGTATCCATGCCGGCAAGAGATTGTATCTCCAGCGCTACATGCTCCACCACATGCCCCATCCAGGTGCCTGCTAAAATACGCTGGTAAAAGCCCCCCGGAACACCCGGCGAGCAGCGGTGCTCATGCAGGCTGGGCATCAGTTTATCCAGCCGCTCGTAAAAACCTTCGATGGCGTTGGAGGGTTTGTGCTCCATTTCTTCGAGGTTCAAACGCATCTGGATCAGTTTTTTCCGGTTTACACTCCAGATATTAGGGCCGCGCAGTACTTGTATATTTTCAATTTTCATAGAGGATATGCTATTTTATAGTCGGGGGCAATTTTCCTTTAAAACTAAACAACTTAACAATCTAATAAAATTTTTGGCATAAAAAAGGTATTATTATTTATAATAGCCTGCCTTTGTGCCACTTTTTATTTTAATTTGTATCTGGGAAGTTGATTATTTAGATTAAGTTGATTAAGTGAGTAGTTAAAAAAAGCCAAACTCAATCAACTTAGTCAACGCAATCAACCCAGTCAACTAAAACTACAAAGAATGATCATCCCTAAAGGTAAACTGATAATTATAGGCGGAGCGGTGGATATGGGTACTAACCTGGGCTCGCAGGAAAATATTATTAAACCAAATTATCTTAAGTTTTTTGAACAGGGAATATTAAAGCGCATTATTACCGAGTCGGCTAAACAGCACGAATCGGTCGTGGAGGTAATCACTACGGCATCGCAGATTCCTGAATTGGTGGGTGTGGAGTATATTGAAGCATTTAAGCAATTAAATGTTTCGAATGTAGGCGTGCTGGATATCCGCAGCCGTGAGGACGCCAAGCGCGAAGAATATCTGGAAAGGATCCGGGTGGCTGACGTGGTAATGTTTAGCGGGGGCGACCAGTTAAGGTTAAGTTCGATATTTGGCGGGACCGAATTTTTGCAGATCATGAAAACCCGTTATCAAAATGAAGATTTTGTGGTGGCAGGTACTTCTGCCGGAGCAGCGGCGGCGTCAACCAACATGATCTATCGCGGCCAGAGCCATAAAGCGCTGATAAAAGGAGAGGTGCAAATGACCGCCGGCTTAGGTTTTATTGATTCGGTAATTATTGATACCCATTTTGTGCAGCGCGGCCGCATTGGCAGGCTCCTTTATGCAGTAGCCAGTAACCCCGGCATGCTGGGTATAGGATTGGGAGAAGATGCCGGGCTGCTGATCACTGGTGGAACCATGATGGAAGCCATCGGATCGGGCCTTACCATACTGGTTAATGGCCGTAAAATGGCCGAGACTAATATTTATGATGTTGAAATGGGCTCACCGGTGTCAATAAAAAATATGCGTGTGAGCGTGATGTCGATATTTGATAAATTTGATCTGGCCGAATACCAATTAATCATCAAAAAATTCGTTAAAGTTGATGGTGCGCTTACGCCTGATGATAATAATTAAGGGGCTTAAAGCTGAAAGTCCAAAGCATAAAGCTAGATTGGTGGATTGCTTTAAGCTTTCTGCTTTTAGCTTTACGCTCAAATCCATCTACTATGAAACTAATCATCCACGGAGGTTTTTTTAGCGAATCGCAAACTAACCAGGAAATAAAAAAAGCCAAGCAGGAAGCGCTGTCTGAAATTGTAAAACAAGGCTATAAATACCTTAAAAACCACACAGCTGTTGAAACTGCCGTTTATACGGTGGCCTTGCTGGAGGATAATGAACTATTTAACGCCGGTACGGGTTCACAAATTCAAAGTGATGGTAAAATAAGGCTGAGTGCATCTTTAATGGATGGTAAAACCATGCGTTTTTCGGGGGTAATTAATGTGGAGGAGGTAAAAAATCCTATTTGTATTGCCGAAAAGCTATTACATTATGAAGACCGTGTTTTGAGCGGAAAAGGCGCGAAAGATTTTGCCCGCGAAAATGGCTTTGAACATTATAATCCGGAGACCCCGCAGCGCAGAAAGGAATACGATAAAAAGCTGAGCGATTCTATCCGTTTAGGTACAGTAGGTTGTGTGGCGCTTGATGTTTTTGGCAATATAGCGGCGGCTACCTCCACGGGAGGCAAGGGCTTCGAGATCCCGGGCAGGGTGAGCGATTCAGCAACCACGGCAGGCAATTATGCAAACGCCGCCGCCGGGGTATCATGCACCGGCGTTGGCGAAGACATTGTGAGCGGGGCGGTTGCGTCAACTATTGTAGCCCGTGTAACCGATGGTATGTCCCTTGCTTTGGCAACCGAAAAAACATTGAACGAATTAAAGCCTTTTGATGGCTTTGCAGGCATCATAGGTATTTCCGCCACGGGCGAAATTTACCATGCAGATACCCACCCGTATATGGTTTGGGCGTCTTATGACGAACAAGTGGAAGTGTTTGGATAGATTCTGCTATTCTTGATTTACTCAAACTGTTGGTTATACACCTTTAATGCCTTATTGGCATGAAACGCAGCTTTGGTAAAATGAACGATTGACGAAACCAGAAATGCCGATGCAAGTCCTGTAAAAACATATGCTCCCGTTAAACTATGATGCTGGTAAATGATGGAAGCCTGGCCGTTTATAATGGCTGTTGTGGCGCCCGCATTTTTATTATTATTGGCAAATTCAATAGTTGCGGCAAGGCCTGAAATTGCAGCGCCGGCAACTGAAATATAAGTCCATGTAATATTGTTTTTAGCTGCGCTGTATTCCGTAGCCGACGGGGCATAGGCCATTAACCTGATGGCAACATCCTCGCGCGTTTGCAGTTTGCCACCGATGGTATACAGAAAGGATGTGTACCTCCCTTCGCCAACAGGGATGACCCTGATAATACTGTCGGGTTGTGCTTTTTGTACTTTCTGCGCTTTAACCACGATGGTTGAAAGCAGCAATAAAAGGGTGATAACGGTAAGATTTTTCATGTTTGATTTGGTTTGATATATATTGGTTAAACATGCAAAACCACTGTTTGTAAAGTGTTAATTGTGTAACAATTTTAATATGCATGAGGAACCGTAATTTGCGGAAAGAAAAGGCGGTTTGCAGCCTTAATGGCTATTGGTGGCAGCGTTTTTTTTGTACACGCTCCATACATAAAAAGGGATGCCGGCCATCAGCAGTAAAAAACCATAATAAACGGTATCCTGGCCCGAGCCGGCAACAGCCCATAACGAATACGCGAAAGCCATGGTGCCGATAAAGATCGCTGATACCCAACCGCCGCTTTGCAGGTATTTTTTATCTAATTTGATGATGATATACCCCGCGGCACAAAAAAGGTACGGCACCAGGGTGGTTAATGTGGTTAATAGGATCAGGAATTTAAATTGTTCCACCAGCCCTTTGGTGAAATTCATCACCATAAACAGGGAGACAAAAATACTGTTGACGATGATAGCCGCATACGGCGCGCTGTTTTTATTTAAACGGCTAAAAAAGCCAGGGAATAGCTTGTCTTTTGATACCGCGTAAGGGAATTGCCCCTGAACCAGCGTCCATCCGTTTAACGCACCAAACGCGGCGATGGCAACACCGGCGCTTGCCCAATAGCGGGCACTGCTGCCAAACATAATTACTGCTGCATCGGCATAGGGGGTAACAGAATGCATTAAAGCTTTTTGGGGGATAATGCCCATAATGCTCATGCTTCCTAAAATATAGACAAGGGCCGTTATTGCTAAGCCGAGCATGGTGGCCCGGGAGATCGTTTTTTCGGGATTTTCAACACTTCCTGCCGGTATGGAGGCGCATTCGATCCCCAAAAAAGAATACATAGTAATGGCGGCGGTGGCAGAGATTCCCTCAAACACAGATTTGCCGCTGCTGTTAAAAGGATGGAAATTTTGCAGCCTGATAAAAAACAGGCCCCCAATGGCAATAACAACCAACGGCAATAACTTGGCAACAGTAGTGATGAGCTGTACATTACCCGAGGTTTTAATGCCCCGGTTGTTGAGCCAGGTTACCAGCCATATAAAACATAAGCCCGTAATGATTGCCGCTGACGCGCTTTTATCCAAAACCGGGAAAAAAGTACTCAATGCGCTTATCAGCGAGATGGCTACCGCTGCCAGGGAGCAAACATTTGACAGCCAGTAGCCCCAGGCTACCAGGAAGCCGGCAAAATCGCCAAAAGCGTGGTGGGTATAGGCATATGGCCCCCCGGTTGCAGTTGGCAGCATTTTACTCAGGTTTGCGAAAACCTTTGCCAGGAAAAACGTACCGATCCCCGAAAACAGCCAGCCCAGCAAACTGATACTGCCGTAGGACGCCATCGCAGCCGGCACCAGAAAAATGCCCGCGCCGATCATGTTACCAACTACCAGTGAAGTACTGGCCCATAAGCCAATTTTGCCGGGTTCGGATCCGCTCATTTAAATATTATTAGGGATGAAATGCTTTGGGCTATTATTTCTTCTCTAAATATATTTATTTTTTCAATAAAATGGGGGCGGTGGGTTTTGTGGTTGCGAAAACAGGAGATTTATGGCAGCTAAAATCTTTGCATCTCCGGCGCCTTCTTAGTGCTTTCGGTTAATTTTTTAACACAAAGGGCACAAAGAAGGCACGAAGTTCACAGAGTTGCATGTGTTGGATATTAAGTTTCTAAGCGTTCACCGCTTTTGGGAATTGCAGGATCAACTGCGGGTTAGGGATGTTTTTGCGATACTTTTCTTTTTCATCCAAACTGCATACGCCCGGGTAGTCGCCTTCCTTTCCTTCCATATCAAATATCAGCTGGAAGTGCAGGTGCGGCGGCCAGTGTCCGTTTTCGTTATCATCTCCTAATGTTGCAATCCGCTGTCCGGCAATAACCTTTTGCCCTACCTTCAGGTTTTCAAGGCTGGCACGGCTCAGGTGCCCGTAAAGCGAATGTAATTTCAGCCCATCCAGGTTATGTTCTATAATGATGGTAGGGCCGTAATCACCTAAATTATTATTGTCCTTAAAACTATGTATTTTCCCTTTTAAAGGGCTGTAAACGGGCATGCCCGCTTTTCCCCATATATCAACGCCAAGGTGATGCCTGCGCTGCACGTCTCCGCTGTTAAATAAGGGGCTGTGGGCATAAATATTCCGGTTCTCCATATAGCCGCCGATACCATATTTAGCACCGGTAGCCTCCAGCTTGTTGTTTACCCATTTGCCAAATTTTGCATGATCGGCAATGGTTGCCGCATCAAGTTCTTTGTTGCCAATGGTAAGGTCAAATTGATATAGTTTATCCTTTACCGGGTTAAAATCAACCAGGCGGCCGACGGTATCAGGGTGTGTTTTTACAAAAGTTGCTAACTGTACAGAAGCGCTCATTTTTATCTTTATTCAGTTTCGGGTTGACGGTCTTCTTTACTTATCTTATCAAAAATTTTATCCATACGCTCAACGTATTCGCTGGTATCATCAATAAAAAACTCCAGTTGGGGAATTACCCTAACCTGGTCTTTTATACGTGCACCCAGCTTATACCGTATCTCATTGCCATGCGATTTGATGGTTTGCAAGGCAAGCTGAGCATTAGTGTTATTAAAAAAACTCAAAAACACCCTGGCGATAGCCAGGTCGGGGGTAACCCGCACTTTGGTTATGGTGATTAGTGTATTTGGTAAATAATTAATGCCTTCGCGCTGAAAAATAGCGGCAAGGTCCTCCTGTATTACTCCTGCAAATTTTTGCTGTCTCTTCGATTCCATTTTTTTATTGCTGAAAGCTAAAAGCATAAAGCTGTTTATTATTCAAATTATTGTGTTAGTTATTTTTTAGCTTTCGGCTTTCGCCTCTCAGCTTTTACCTCAGTTGCACATATCCTGCGGTATCTCTTTTGTGATTTTTATTAACTTTTTTACAACCAGTGTACTGTCAAATTCAGACCCCAGGCCATCTTTATCTGAGCGGATTTTGTCTCCCTCCACTTCAACATATACAGGAACGTAAGGCTTCTCGAAGTTTAACTGCGAATATTTTAATTCCAGTTGTTTTGAACTGTCCGTAACCCAAAACTCCTGGCCGCTGTCGCAATCCTTAAATGATTTTACTTCGGGGCCAAAGCTATAAACGCCCTTGTAAACTACAGCAGGCGGTTTATTGGGATGTCGGTTGCACGCAACTATCCCGGTTAAAAGTGTCAGAATCAAATATGTAGCAACACGTAGCCTCATCCCATAAAATTATAAATCCTGTTTGATATCAGTAAGCCCCTTAATACTTAACCGGGCGCTTATTCCTGAAGCAATAACGGCGATAAAGCTAACTGTAAAAAACACAAGCACAAAATCACTTAACCGCAGTGATATCGGGTAGGCATCGATCATTGACATTTTCGACCCCATTTTTACCAAACCAAACCGTTGCTGCAATATACAAAATCCCAGCCCTAAAACTATACCTGTTATACAGCCGGTTATCGTTATCATCATCCCTTCAATAAAAAAAATACCCTGTATCAGTTGTTTATTAGCGCCAAGGCTGGTTAAAATAGCAATATCTTTTCTTTTATCGATCACCAGCATCGTTAACGAGCCAATAATATTAAATATAGCAATAATTAACACAAAAGTTAATATCATAAAAATAAACCAGCGTTCGTAGTTTAATGTTTTATATAATTCTGTGTTTTGTTGGCGCCGGTTTTTTACGGAGAACTCCTTGCCGATTTTATCCTGAATGTCCTGTTGCACGGCATCCAGGTCGGTGCCCTTTTTGTAGTTGATCTCAAGTGAGGATACATTTTGCGGCTGGTCAAGCAATTCACGGGTAAACTCAATAGTGGTTACCACCATGTCATCAAAATCCTGGCCCACCTCAAAAACCCCTGCGGGGGTAATCGGGCGAACAACAAACTCGCTCAGTGGGTCGGTACTGCTGCCTGCCTGCCTGCGCGGGGCATATATTTCGATGGTGGAAAACCGGTCTTTTACATTTACCCCAAGGCTGTTTTCAACTTCTGCACCTAAAACGGCATATTGCTGGCCGGCGGATTTTAAGATAAAGGCCCCGCTTTGTATCGTGCTGTCGATCAGCGGGTTTTTTAAAAAATCACGGCCCACGCCTTTAATTGTTCCGATAAACGACTTGTTATCATATTTTATCATCGCTTTTTCCTGGAGCACGGGGGTGAAGGAAAAGATCCGCGGGTCCTTACGCAGGTTATTAAAATAGGGCACATCCGGGTTAAAGGTTTTGCCCAGGCGGGGTTCAATTTTTATTTCCGGGCAAAAATTGCCGTATAAATTTAAAATAGTTACTTCGAAACCATTGAATACCGATAATATGATCACCAGGGCTGCGCTGCCGATTAAAACGCCCACCATGGAAATGCCCGAAATGATGTTAATAGCATGCACCTTCTTCCGTGAAAACAGGTATCTTTTGGCTATGTAAACGGAGGTATTCAATTATTGAGTTGGTGAATTAGTGAATTAGTGAGTTGTGAATGCGGGCGATTGTTCTATTAAGTTAAAAAAGGGTTGGTTTGTTTTTCGTATCCGATGGTTGTTTTTGGGCCATGGCCGGGGTAAACCGTGCAATCATCAGGCAAAGTAAACAGTTTATGTTCGATATTATCCATCAGCTGGCTAAAATTGCCGCCGGGCAAGTCTGTCCGGCCGATGCTTCCCATGAATAAAACGTCGCCGCCAACCAACTGATTGCCTTCTTTATCATAAAAACAAAGATGTGCCGGTGAATGGCCCGGCGCGAAGATCAACTGAAGTTCGGTATTGCCGAATTTTATAGTCCCGGTTTCGGGCAGGTATTCATCAGGTACCGGCGATACTTCATACCGGATGCCCATCATCGGCGCATAGGCCACTACAGCTTCCAAAACCGGAAGTTCACCAATATGAAATTTCGGTTTTAAGCCATATTGATCAAAAATAAATTTATTGCCCAGCACATGATCGATATGGCAATGGGTATTCAGCAGTAGAACAGGCTTCAAATTGTTATCCCTGATGAAATTTACCACCGCGTTTTGTTCCCTGGCGTTATCCATGCCGGGGTCGATGATGGCGCACTCGCCGCTTTCATCATATAAAATATAAGTGTTTTCCTGGTACGGGTTATTGGTAAATGATTGAATTTGTGCCATGGCGTAAAAATACGGTTTTTTAATTTCGGAATTTTCACGATTGTTTATTTTCAATGGTGTTCAAGAGGGCTTCGCCGTTTCGGATGTTCGATTTCAGCTTTTTTATGATGCAGCGCACTTTGATGGGTAAATATTGATTTGCAAAGGACAATATTGACTTTTTGAGGTGGTGTGTTTCGGCTACCGGCTTTGATCACGGTACATTTTTAAAATGTCTGACAAGGCGCGCTGGTCAGTATCCAGGAAGGATAGGGTGTGTTTCGCATGCCCATAAGGATAGTCATAAATTAAATAATGACCCTTTGTTTTACCTTCATTTATTTCCACTACATCTTCGCCTTTAATGTCTTTCCATGCGATGAAAGGGACAGTGGTCGTCTGTATTCCTTTTGTGTTGACGATGATTTGCGGTTGCTTGTTACAGTAATATTTATAAATACTTCGTCCAATTAAAGTGGAAGCAATGATAATCAATACCCCAAAATACCAGGCCCATCCTGCGCCAGAAAAGACAATGGGCAACAAAATACCTACGGCCATGAAAACCAGGACAACGCGCATGCCGCGGATGGTTTTTTTTGTCGAATAATATATTTTGGTTTCTCCGGGAGCCAGGTTTTCTTCGTTGGTTTGCATCAGCTGATGAGGGGATTGTTTTTATAAACTTAAATCATTCCCCACTTATTGGCAAATCTTAATTTTATTTTTTGCAGGCAATGTATTACCCGACTTTCGGACCTCCTCAAATATCCATCACCTCTTTTTTCTTTTTGCTCTTCATCCGTTTGGGCAAAAACTCCAGGATCTCATTTTTAAGGGCCTCAATCAGCCGGCGCTTTAAAAAATTACGCTGGATCACCACGCTCACTTCGCGGGCCGGTTCGGGTGACTTAAAATACCGAACCTTGTCTAACTGTTTGTCCGTTAGTTCTGATAAGGCTAATTCTGGTAAAATAGTGGCGCCATTATTTTGGTCGACCATGCGTTTCAACGTCTCAACGCTGCCGGTGTTATACTCAAAATGTTTAAAGCCCTGGGTAGCCTTGCGGCGCTGGCAAATATTTAACACCTGTTCGCGCATGCAATGGCCTTCGTTCAATATCCAGATCTCTTCCATGTCGATATCCTCCGGGCTGATGCTTTTCTTTTTGGACAGCTTGCTGTTTTTAGACACATAGGCCACAAAGTTTTCATAAAAAACAGGGATTTCCGTCAGGCTGCTTTCGTGCAGCGGGGTGGATAATATGCCGCAGTCTATCACCCCCAATTTCAGTTGCTGGATGATCTGCTCGGTGGTTTGTTCAGACACGATGAGTTTTACCTGCGGGTATTTTTCGATAAAGCCGTGCAATATTTTTGGCAGGATATAAGGAGCAACGGTGGGGATGATGCCCACCTTTAACTCGCCCGACAATTCTCTTTGCCTGTCGGTGATGATCTCTTTGATCTTTTCCGCCTCTGATAAAAGAATCCTGGCCTGGGCGATCACTTCGTTCCCGATCTCAGTAGGGACGACCGGCTGTTTACTCCTGTCGAACAGTTTTACGCCCAGGGTATCTTCAAGCTTCTGGATCTGCATGCTCAGCGTAGGCTGGGTAATAAAGCATTTTTCGGCCGCCAATACAAAACTCCTGTAAGTATCAACGGCTACAACGTATTCAAGCTGGGTAATGGTCATATTGTTAGAGTCAAGAGCCAAGAATCAAGACAAGGAACCAGGAGATGAGAAAAAGACACCCGAGTTTAACTCTATTTGCCTTTCATCTTGGTTCCTGGCTCTTTATTCTTGGCTCTATAATAGTTTTTATCTATTCAAATATAGTAATTATTGATTTTTTCTATTAAAAAATTATTTTGAAGTTTGATCGTCTAAAAAGAAATAGCGCCGATGGTCGGGCAATAGTAGCCTCACCTAAATCCTCTCCAAAGGAGAGGACTTGAACTGCGCTCTTTTTAAGCCCTCTCCTTTGGAGAGGATTGGGTGAGGCGAAACGGGTATCTGCAAAAATATCCTGTAAATCATAACAGCAATTTACCGTACTATATTTTAAATAAACTTCTATGGAAACGAACAAAAAAAAATTGACTACTGCGTCCGGTATCCCGTATACCGAGAATGAAAACTCAATGACCGTTGGGCCACGCGGACCAATTTTGCTGCAGGACTTTATCCTGCACGAAAAAATGGCCCACTTTAACCGGGAACGTATACCCGAAAGGGTTGTGCATGCAAAAGGATCAGGCGCTTACGGTACTTTTACGGTTACACATGATATTTCGAAATATACGCGCGCCAAACTTTTCAATCAAATTGGCAAGCAAACCAAAACTTTCCTCCGTTTCTCAACCGTTGGTGGCGAAAAAGGCTCTGCCGATACAGAACGCGATCCACGGGGTTTCGCATTGAAGTTTTATACTGAAGAAGGCAACTGGGACCTGGTAGGTAACAATACCCCGGTGTTTTTTATAAAGGACCCGAAAAAGTTTGGTGATTTTATCCACACCCAAAAGCGCGATCCGTATACCAACTGCAAAAGCGCGACGATGATGTGGGATTTCTGGTCGTTAAACCCGGAGAGTTTGCACCAGGTAACCATCCTGATGTCAGGCAGGGGCACACCTTACGGCTACCGGCATATGGATGGCTTCGGGAGCCATACCTTCTCCATGATCAATGCGAAGAACGAGCGTCATTGGGTTAAATTTCACTTTAAAACACAACAGGGCATCAAAAACTTTACCGGTGAAGAAGCCAGCGCGATGCGTGGTGTAGATCCTGATTTTGCGCAGCACGACCTGCTGCATGCGATTGATAACGGTGATTTCCCCAAATGGAACCTTAAAATACAGGTAATGACAGAGGAACAGGCCAAAACCTATCAATGGAACCCTTTCGACCTGACAAAAGTTTGGCCGCATGGCGATTTTCCGTTGATTGATGTGGGCGTGCTGGAGTTAAATCAAAACCCTGATAATTACTTTGCCCATGTGGAGCAATCCGCTTTCGCGCCGGCGCATGTGGTAGATGGTATCGGGTACTCGCCGGATAAAATGCTGCAGGGGCGTTTGTTATCCTACCCGGATGCGCATCGTTATCGCCTTGGCGCTAATTACGAGCAGATCCCGGTAAACAGGTGCCCTTTTGCGGTGAATAACTATGAGCGTGACGGCCAGATGCGGGTGGATGGAAATCATGGCTCAGCCGCGAATTATTACCCTAACAGCTTTGATGATATTGTTGCTGATGAATACTATAAACAACCATTATGGGATTTGGGAACAGGTTTGGCCGGTTGGTATGATCGCAATGCCGAAGGCGAAAATGACCATTACACCCAGCCCGGCAATTTATACCGCTTAATGAGCGATGCTGAAAAACATGAGCTGATCAAAAACATCACCGGCGCCATGAGCGGCATTGACGGGCCAAAACGCGAGTTGATTATTAACCGGCAACTATGCCACTGGTTCAGGGCGGACATCGGCCTCGGAATGGCCGTGGCAAAGGGCCTGCAGGTAAATACAGATGAAGCGATGAAAGCTATGGCGACGTACGTTTGATTCAGTTTGCAGTTATTAGTGGGCAGTTTGCAGTTTGATTTGCAGACTGCCCATTTTTATTTTATAGCACGAAACCTTTGCAAACTGCAAACTTAAAACTGCCAACTGAACCCTACTCCACCGTTACCGATTTGGCTAAATTACGGGGTTGATCAACATTGCAGCCGCGCATTACGGCAATATGGTAGGCCAGCAGCTGTAAGGGGATGGTAGCCAATAAGGGCACAAAGGCCTCGTCAGTTTCGGGAATTTCAATCACATAATCGGCCATTCCCTTTACTTCAGTATCACCTTCAGTGACTATGGCTATCACGTGCCCTTTGCGGGCTTTTACTTCCTGGATATTGCTGATCACTTTTTCATAGGAAGAATCTTTGGTAGCTATAAATACTACCGGCATCTCGTCATCAATTAAAGCGATGGGGCCGTGTTTCATTTCGGCGGCAGGATAGCCTTCGGCGTGGATATAAGAGATCTCTTTGAGCTTTAACGCGCCTTCCAATGCAACCGGGAAGGAACTTCCACGACCCAGGAACAGGCAATTGGTTGAGTCCTTAAATTTCGCTGCAATCTCTTTGATATGGTCGTTTGATTTTAGCGCGCGCTCAACCAGTTCGGGTATCGAATTTAACTCGGTTAAATGCTCAACCAGTTTGCTTTGGGTAATCGTGCCTCTTTGCTGGGCAATGTAAAATGCCATTAAAGTTAAAACCGTAACCTGCGCGGTAAATGCTTTGGTTGACGCCACCCCGATTTCGGGGCCGGCATGGGTGTAAACACCGGCATGGGTTGTACGCGGTATAGATGCGCCTACAACATTACAAATGCCGAAGATAGTTGCTCCTTTTTCTTTAGCCAGCTCAATCGCTGCCATCGTATCAGCCGTTTCACCTGACTGGGAAATGGCGATCACCAGGTCTTTTTCGGTAATAATAGGGTTGCGGTACCTGAATTCCGAGGCATATTCAACCTCAACCGGCACGCGGGCATACTCTTCTATCAGATATTCGCCTACCAAACCGGCATGCCATGAAGTGCCGCAGGCCACGATAATAATGCGGTCGATATTTTTAAGCTTTTCGGTGTATTCTTTTATTCCACCCAGCTGAACTTTGCCCTGTTGCGGGTAAATACGGCCGCGCATGCAATCACGGATAGAACGGGGCTGCTCATAAATCTCTTTCAGCATGAAGTGATCATAGCCGCCTTTTTCAAGCATTTCAAGCTTCAGATCAAGTTCCTGTATGTATGGGGTTTGTACGATATTATCAATATTCTTGATCAGCAGGTTTTCCCGGCTGATATACGCAACTTCATTGTCATTCAGGTAGATTACATTTTTGGTATATTCAACGATGGGCGTTGCGTCTGATGCGATAAAATACTCACCCTTGCCTACGCCGATCACCATCGGGCTCCCCTTTCGGGCAGCAATTAACAGGTCGGGCTCATCATCGCTCATAATAACAATAGCGTAAGCGCCTATTATTTTGGTTAAGGCAACCCTAACCGATTCGCGCAAATCAAAACCGGTCTCATTTTGAATATCCTCCACCAGGTGGATCAATACTTCGGTATCGGTGTCACTTTTAAAAATATGGCCTTTGCTGGTTAGTGTTTCCTTTATGGGGCCGTAATTTTCGATAATACCATTATGGATGATGGTCAATTTCCTGTTGCCGGATGAATGCGGGTGCGAATTACGGTCGCTTGGTGCACCGTGTGTCGCCCATCGGGTATGGCCCATACCCATAGAACCATGTAAATCGATATCCTTAACAAAATTTTCAAGGTCGCTAACTTTGCCTGCCTTTTTATAAACCTTTAGCCCTTTATCAAATAACGAAATACCGGCGCTATCATATCCCCGGTATTCCAAACGGTGCAGTCCCTTTATAATAATCGGGTAAGCATCTCTAAAACCTATATAACCTACAATTCCACACATGGATTCAATATATTAATGTTAGTTAAACAAAGGTAACAACATAAGGTTTAGTTTGTTGATCAGAGATTTGTTGATGAGATATTGGTAATTGCTTTTTTTGCACTTTACGTCAAAAAAAAGGTTGTAATGTAAACACCACAACCCTTTTTTTATTACTTTCTAATCTCTAATGAACTAATCGCCAATCACTAACCTTTACTTAGCCACCTTAGTATAAATGATATTTAACTTTAAACGATAAGGTGAATTTTTATCAGTACCGACGGCTACTGTGCGCGAGGCAACCTGCGCAGTGGCTCCGATATCTACGGTAGAAGTATTTGTATTATCTATCGGGCCGATATAGGTGCCATAATCAACTGTTTTTCCGTATAGCAGGTCCTGCAGATAGGCAGTAACTATAAAATGATATTCATTTTGTGTTGAGTTATAATATCCGCCGAAAACACCAACCCCTCCGGAACGTGCATCACTTGCAGTATTAGCATCCTGCAATTCAACTCGCTGAAGCGCCAGGTCCAGCTGGTACATGCTTATTTTGGGAATTGGCGCAAATGGGATATAGGTTCCCGGCTGCGGCGTAACTACCAGCTCGGCACGATTGATCACGATATCATTATTGGTTTTTAACAGGCTGGCTCTGAAATTTTGCAATAAATGCGGGAAACTCACTTTAGCCCTTAAGCCTATTGGCCCCTGCAAATAAAACAAGTTTCGGGAACCGCTTTTAGTGTTATTAAGTTCGGTTCGGATAGCTGCTGTATAATTGTGGTGAATTGAAGTGGCTGTGCTTGCAATAGGCAGTTTAACAACGGAAGTATCAATAGTTGTACCGCTTACCGACCTGTAATAAACCACCAGCGAGTCGGCATTGCTGAACATAATAGATCCGCCCGCGCCGGTAGTTTTTGTTGAATCAAGCTTGATTAATAATCCCCGGACCTTGGTTTTGAAAATCGTGTTAGAACCCAGTGTAGTAGAACTCGCGCCAAAAAGATTCGTATTGATGAAAGCGGGATTGATCGGGATCCTGATCTGGGGTGGTACCTTTATCAAGGTATCCGGCGCACCGGTAATGATATTGTAAACCTTTATAGAATCATGCGGCCTGGCGTTAAAAGTAAGCGAGCCTATCGGCGACTGCGAAGAATAATCTGCAAAATTTGTGGTGCTATAGCCAAAGTTTTTGTTGTTGTAATACGCAGTATCGGTCCTGAACAGGGATTTTAACTGGTAAACATTGATGGTATATTTTGATGTTATGGAGTCGCCATAAAAACCATTGGCATAATTTAAAACAAGTCGTGCAGAGTCGATGGTTATCGTTCCGGTAGGAGGTGTATATGTCCCCTGGCCGGGTAAATTCAGGTCAGTGGCCAATGCTGTCGTCGTGGTTCCGAATATGGGGTCGCGATAACAGCTAACCGGGTTTTTTGTCAGCCCGGAGGTTACAACAGAATCTTCGGGGACGGTATTTACAACAATTGTTGATGTATCGATCAGGTTGCTGGCTGTTTGGCCCGAACCTACGCCCAAACCAACAGCATCCTGATTTTTACAACTATTCAAAATAAAAAGACTTATTAACAGTGTCAATAAGTCTAAGCGGAAAAATTTCATATATGATCTCAAAGCTTATACAACTTGTGCCAATTCTTCATTGGCAATTTCGTCGTAAAAATTGTAATAATTTTCGAAATCAGCGGTGGATTCGAACTCTAAAACCGATTTATTGCTGTTTTTAACAATATTTAACACTTCTTCGTCGATATTTTCACCGGCTAGTACCAATCCGTCGCTATACTGGATGGCGCCTGCATATAATGCTGAATTTGTTCCTGCGCTGAAAACTTCGGTATGTTTTTCGGTCATATCGCCCATCACCGCTTTCTGTGCAAAATCAGGATCCATTGCAGTAGTAAAATCATTTTCGTAAATAGAGTAAACTATTTTTGAATTTTTAAAGGTTGGATCGTCCTTGTAGGTGGTTTTTAAATAAGCGGGCACCAATGCGCTCATCCAGCCGTGGCAATGGATGATGTCAGGAGCCCAGCCTAATTTTTTAACTGTTTCGAGCGCGCCTTTGCAAAAGAAAATCATTCGCTCGTCATTGTCAGCGTAAAATTTCCCGTCTTTATCCGTGAAAACATGCTTGCGCTGAAAATATTCTTCATTATCAAGAAAATATACCTGCATCCGCGCTGCGGGTATAGAAGCAACTTTAATTATCAGCGGATTGTCGTTATCGTTGATAATGATATTCATCCCCGATAAACGTATCACTTCATGCAAACGGTTCCTTCTCTCATTGATATTTCCGAAACGCGGCATCAGGATACGTATTTCGTAACCTTTTTCCTGCATCGCCTGTGGTAACTGGCGCGTAATTTCTGAAATTTTTGAGAGTTCAAGGAAAGGAGACATTTCGTGAGTTATAAACAAAAGCTTAGATTTACCCATCACTAAATCAGTATTAAATTATAAATAAAGAGCCTATAAATTTGAGTCTGCAAATATAAGCATTATTATATGAACTGGCAACCAATTATGCAAGTTAAATTTGGTAGGTTTTAATGAAATGTACAACTTTGCCGGATTTCGTAATTTCTATTGATTTGAACATTTTTACAACAAAGCACTCCCTGGGGCAATTTTTGCAGGAAATAAGGGATACAAATAAAACCATTGGTTTTGTACCTACTATGGGTGCACTTCATGAGGGGCACCTGAGTTTAATTGAACAGGCGCGGCAAACCAACGATGAGGTTGTTTGCAGTATTTTTGTAAACCCCAGCCAGTTTAATGATCCCAAAGATCTGGAGAAATATCCCCGTACGATTGAGGCGGATATTAAAATGCTTGAAAAGGGGAACTGTGATATTTTGTTCAATCCCCCGGTGAGTGAAATTTATGATGCTAATGAGAAATGGCATTTAAACATCGGCGAAGCGGAGCATTTGCTGGAAGGAAAATTCAGACCGGGGCACTACCAGGGGGTTACCCAGGTGGTTTATAAACTATTTAATATTGTAAAGCCGGATAAAGCTTTTTTCGGGCAGAAGGATTATCAGCAGTTTATGATCATCAGCCATATGGTAAAGCAATTAAACATGCCGGTAAAACTGGTGATGTGCCCTATTTTGCGGGAAGCAGACGGCCTGGCCATGAGTTCGAGGAATATCCATCTTACGGCTGATGACCGGCAACATGCGCTCATCCTTTCAAAAACGTTGAATTGGGTGAAGGCTAATTTTAGCAGAGATAACCTGGCGGGATTAAAACAGGAAGCTGACCGTATGATCAGCAGCGAACCCGGCGTAGAATCTGATTATTTTGAAATTGCCGATGCCGACACCCTGCACCCCGCAACCGGACACACCAAAAGCATTATCGCCCTGGTAGCCGCTAAAGTGGGGAAGACGAGGTTGATTGATAATGTTTTTTTAAGTCCGGAGTCTTGAGTCTAAAGTCCTAAGTCAAAAAAATAAGACTTGGGACTTAAGACTCTGGACTCCAGACTTTCAATTTATCCGCCATTACCTCGCTGATTTTGCGGTATGAATCAAATGTCCAGCCGGCTACATGGGGGGTTAAGATGACCTTGCCGGATTGACGCAATTCACCAAACCATTCCTGTTCGGCAAGGGTCGGAAATTTTTCAATTTCCAGTACATCCAGCCCTGCGCCCAAAACTTTACCCTGTTTGATGGCGTTGAGCACCGCGCGGGTTTGTACTGCCTTACCACGGGCGGTATTGATCAAAAAGATAGGTTTTTTAAAGTGGAACAGGTATTCTTCATTTACGAGGCCGTTAGTTTCCGGCGTTAGCGGGACATGCAGGCTTAACACATCGCTGTGCTTTACAATTTCTTCCATGCTTACCTCGCGGGCATATTGGTCGCTGAAGCCGGTTTTGTATTTATCGTAAGCGATCACATTTACCTCGAAGCCAGAGAGTTTGCGGGCAAAACTATGCCCCATAAAGCCATAACCAATAATGCCCACGGTTTTCCCTTTGAGCTCGTAACCCCGGTTGGCTTCGCGCTGCCAGCTCCCGGCGCGGATCTGCGCATCGGCTACATTAAAATTATTCATCAGGGCCAATAGCATTCCAACGGCATGTTCGCCAACGGCATCCATATTGCCTTCGGGCGCGTTGATCAGGGTGATGCCTTTTTCGGCGGCATAGGCTTCGTCGATATTATCCATGCCTGCACCGGCGCGGCACACAAAGCGCAGGTTTTTGCCGGCATCGATATACTGGTGGTTCAGTTTAAACTTTGAGCGCATTACCAGGCCTTCATAGTCACCCAGGATTTGCAGGGCTTCATCCGGTTTTATTAAGGGGCGGTAATCGCAGTGATAACCAATGGCTTCCACCTTTTCCATAAAAATGGAGTGGATATCGTCGACAATGAGGATGGTGTTTTTCAAATACTCAATAATTAGATAAAAATGTAAAATTATAAAATGATGGGACTAATCGGCGTTTTGGCTTTTGTTTATTAATAAACGATGACAATTATACATCGTCACCCCTTTGGTACGTTAATAGCAGGTATACCATCATGAATATCATCAAATTCAAAAAAGCAGGCACCGATCTCAAACTCCGTGCGCAAAAACTTGCGGAGGCGGGGTTTAAACAAATATTTGACCATATCAACCAGCTCAACATCAAAAAAGGAGTTGACAAAATGGGCCTTGATAAGTTTATTGAGCAATGTGCCTGTCTGGCAGCAGGTTCTGGGGTAATATCGGGCAGCGGCGGTATGTTTACGCTCATCGCCGGGATCCCTTTTGATTTTGCGAACCTGATTACCCAGCAGTTCAGGGTAACGATGGCCATTATGTACTATAACAAGGGCACTTACAAAATTGAGTTTGAAGATTTTATGAAGCTTGTAGCCACTTCATTAAAAGTGGAAGCCGGCGTGGCTATCTCCAAAACAATGATGGAAGGCATCGCCGAAAAACTATTATTGCTTTTAGGCACCCGGACTGCCGAAAGACTGGTGCCCGTGGTTGGCGCTGTAATAGGCGGTACGGCAAATTATCTTTTCATTAAGCGCTTGTCCGCTTCCATAAAGAAAATGGAGATGAGCGGACATATAGAGGCTTTGCAGGTATTTTAATGTCAACTTCCTGCGGGTAGCTACCTGTTGGCCACTATCATGTTGGTCAGCTTTACAAAATCATCAACGCTTAACCTTTCGGCGCGCAGGTCGAGCAGCGGCTCTTCCGTCATTTTTTCTTTGTTGATGAGTGATGATACCGCATTTCTTAAGGTCTTCCTTCGCTGGTTAAAACCTGCTTTAACAACCTGCCAGAATAGTTTTTCATCGCAGTTTAGCCGGGGTTTTTCATTGCGCGTCAGGCGGATCACCGCTGATAATACTTTAGGTGGCGGGTTAAATACCCCGGCCTTTACGGTAAACAAATACTCAACTTTATAGTATGCCTGTAAAAAAACGCTCAGGATGCCATACTCCTTACTGCCCGGTTTGGCGGAGCAACGCTCGGCTACTTCTTTCTGGAACATCCCCACCACTTCAAGCACCTGCTGCCGGTTATCCAGTACTTTAAAAAGAATTTGAGACGATATATTGTATGGGAAATTGCCAATGATCGCCATCGGGCCGGTAAAAAAGGCGGCAAAATCCATCTCCAAAAAATCGGCATTGATAAGCCGTTTGCCCAATTGCGGGTATTTTTTTTGAAGGTACTGGTATGATTCGGTATCAATATCGATCAGCGAAACTTCGTATTCGGTTTTCTGCAATAAAAAATCCGAAAGGATGCCCATTCCGGGGCCAACTTCCAGCACTTGCCTGTACCCATTTTGCGGCCGCAGGCTCTCCACAATTTTTGCAGCAATGTTTTTATCAGTAAGGAAATGCTGACCCAGGTGCTTTTTTGCTCTTACCAATGTCATTATTAATCAAATATTGTGGCAAATTATACATATTTGTCCTTTAATCATGAATTAATCTTTTAATTTGTGGAGGGATGTTGTAAGGTTGGAAAGTTAAAATGTTGTAAAGTTGCTGTAAAGCCGCCAGCCAATGACTTAATGACCCAATGACGCAATGACCAAATAACCGGCAAATCACCATTGTAATCGATATTACAAATCGGTGTAATCATATATAAAAATGAGCGAGAAAATAAAAATCGGGATAAGTATAGGCGACGTTAATGGCATAGGACTTGAAATAATTATTAAGACACTGGCGGATTCACGCATTTACGATTATTGTACGCCAATTGTTTACGGCCATACCAAAGTAGCGTCGTTTTATCGCCGGACGACCAATATCGAAGAGCTTAATTTTGCAGTGATCAACCATCCTTCCGAGGCTTCGGGTAAAAGGGATCAAAGCAGGCCCTATCTGATCAGTTGCTGGGATGAGGATGTGAAGATTGAACCGGGCGTGGTGAACGCGGCGGTGGGTAAATATTCATTCCTGTCTCTTGAAAAAGCAACAAACGACCTGGTGAACGGCGATATTGATGCCCTGGTTACCGCGCCGATCAATAAAGATACCATACAAAGTGAGGAGTTTAAATTCCCGGGCCATACCGAATATCTGCAGGAGCGCGGCGGCGCCGCCGAATCGCTGATGTTTTTGGTGAGCGATACCCTGCGCGTTGGGGTGGTAACCGGGCATATCCCGGTGGCGAAAATTGCCGAAAGCATTACCGGCGATAAAATACTGGCAAAACTAAAGCTGATGGACCATAGCCTGCGCAATGATTTCTGGATCCGCAAACCAAAAATTGCTGTGCTTGGACTTAACCCGCATGCAGGCGATAATGGCCTGATTGGCGACGAAGAACAAAACGTGATCATCCCGGCTATTGAAGAAGCACGGAATGCAAATATCCTGGCTTTCGGCCCTTATTCTGCAGACGGATTTTTTGCCAACGGAAGTTATTTGCAGTTTGATGCTGTATTGGCCATGTACCATGACCAGGGCCTGATCCCCTTTAAACAAATCGCTTTTGAATCGGGGGTTAATTTTACAGCCGGACTAAATTTTGTACGCACCTCGCCCGATCATGGTACTGCTTATGATATCGCCGGGCAAAACAAAGCCTCCGACGTATCTTTCCGCGAAGCGATATTTACAGCGCTGCATATTGTTAAACACCGCCGCGAAACCCTTGAGCTGATGGAAAATCCCCTCACCATTACCAAATTAAGCCGCGACAGAGACTGATTTAAGAACCAGGAATCAAGAGCCAGGAACCGGGAAGAACGTAGAGACGCAATATTTTGCGTCTCCTGTGGGCTAATTTAAGGACCAGGAATCAAGAGCCAGGAATCAGGAAGAATGTAGAGACGCAATATTTTGCGTCTCCTGTGGGCTAATTTAAGAACCAGGAATCAAGAGCCAGGAATCAGGAAGAACGTAGAGACGCAATATTTTGCGTCTCCTGTGGGCTAATTTAAGAGCCGGGAATCAAGAGCCAGGAACCAGGAAGAACGCAATATTTTGCGTCTCCTGTGGGCGTCTCCTATCTGGGGGTGTTATTGTTTATAATTTTTATACCGGGATTACGCGCAGAATTTTTAGGTTTGAAATTATTGTCAAAGCCACAGGTTAAGGGCAATCTTTAAAACTAAAAAGACCGTATAACAACACCGAATGTACTGGTACGAAGATGATGTAAAACAACTGGAGCAAAAGGCGCAAAATTTAAATTTTGTGCCCGAAACGCTTTTTTACGGCAGCTCGTCCATCCGGCTGTGGAGCAGTCTGAATAAAGATTTTCCGGAGTATAAACCGCTTAATTTGGGTTTTGGCGGATCCACACTGGCTGCCTGTGTTTGGTTTTTTGAACGGGTGATGAAACCATACCAGCCTAAACGGCTGGTTATTTATGCCGGTGATAACGACCTTGGCGACGGCCGTCACCCCGAGGAAGTTTTTATATTTTTCCAGGAAATGGCGGTGAAGATAAATGCCCGCTTCGGTAATATCCCTGTTTATTTTATCTCCTTAAAGCCCAGCATCAGCCGCTGGCATATGGCCAACGTTTTCAGGTTTACCAATACTTTAATTGAAAAAGAGATAAAAACTTATGCCACCAACTGGCATTTTGTGGATGTTTTTAACCCGATGCTGGATCCTGCCGGCAAACCCAGGCCCGAACTTTTTGCCTTCGACGGGCTGCATTTGAGTGCAAAAGGATATGCTTTATGGCGCGCCATAATTTTAAATTGCATACTGCACATGGGTTAATCATTTATTTATGGTAACTTAACGTCGGGTAAGGATATTGCACCCCATATATGAACCGGGAATATCACAAATGGTACAGTCAGGGGTTACAGCGCGACATGGAGCTTTTAATATTGGGGCACAACGGTCGTGCGGTGTTGTTTTTTCCTACCCGAATGGCCCGCTTTTACGATTATGAGAACTGGCATGTGATCGACTCCCTGCACGACCAGCTGTATAACGGCGAGATTCAGCTTTTTTGCGTGGATAGTATTGACAATGAAAGTTTTTACAACCGCCACGTTTACCCCGAAGTGCGCATTGCCCGGCATATACAATACGAAAATTATATCCTTAATGAGGTGTTGCCCTTAATGCGCATCAAAAACAACGGCGATTGTTTTGAGACCGCCGGCTGCAGCATGGGCGCCTACCATGCGCTTAACATTGCCCTTAAACATCCCCGCATTTTTAAAAAGGCCGTAGGTATGAGTGGCCGGTACGACCTGAACCTGCAGATCCAGGATTTCAGGGATTTATTTGATGGTTATCATAACGAGGACATCTACTTTAATATGCCCATGCAATACATGCCCAATTTGACCGATGAAAGCCAGCTAAAGGCCATCCGCCAGCTTGAAATTATATTAGCCGTTGGCGAAACCGACCCCTTTTGGCAAAATAACCACGATTTTAGCCAATTGCTTTGGAACAAGGGCATCTCCAACCAGTTTTATACCTGGGGCAATTATGCCCACCGCCCGCGGCACTGGCGGCAAATGGTGCAGCTGTATCTGTAGGGACAGAATTAAAAAATTCGTCATTTCGACGAGGAACGAGGAGAAATCTTCACCACCTGCTATTCCGGCCGTGCATGACGGATAAGCGGGTGTATAGATTTCTCTCTATCGTTCGAAATGACAAACGTTTTTGTTAATCATAATTCATTAATACCACAAGCTGTAAACTAATCATCATTTGATGAAATTGATGTATAAGATATTCCCGGATATTCTCTAAATTAGCTGTCGTTAAAACATTTATAAACCAAACTTCATGAACCGGAATTTATCGCTCTGCCTTGCACTTGTCCTGTTGTCCATCGTAAACACCTTTGCCCAGCCCGTGGCCACCACCATGCCCCGAATCATCGAAAAAGACGGCCGCCATGCCTTGCTGGTTGACGGAAAGCCTTTTTTGATGCTTGGCGGGCAGGCCCATAATTCAAGCGCCTGGCCCGGCATGATGCCCAATGTTTGGAGGGCGGCAGAAGCCTTGCACCTGAATACCCTTGAGGTGCCCATATACTGGGAACAGGTAGAGCCGGAAGCCGGCCATTTTGATTTTTCGGTAGTAAATACCCTTATCAGCCAGGCAAGGCAGCATAAAGTGCATTTGGTATTGCTATGGTTTGCCACCTGGAAAAACGGCAGCAACCACTACATGCCCGAGTGGATGAAGCGCGACGCCGCCAAATATCCTGATGTAATTAATCCAAAAGGGCAACCTGTTGATTCGCCTTCGCCAAATGTGAAGGCTACGCTGGATGCCGATATCAAAGCTTTTACCGCCGTAATGAGCTATTTAAAAACCACCGATACGCAGCATACCGTGCTGATGGTGCAGGTGGAAAATGAAAGCGGCGCATGGGGAAGTGTACGCGATTATTCGCCCCTGGCGCAGAAAATGTTTGAGGGCCAGGTGCCGGCCGCATTGATGACGCCAGGCGTGCTTGCCGCGCTCAATGCGCCTGTGGTGGGCAGCGGTACCTGGCAACAGGTATTTGGCGACCGGGCCGACGAGTATTTCCAGGCATGGTCAGTCGCCCGGTACATAGGGCAGGTGGCAGCAGCGGGTAAAGCGGTTTACCCTTTACCTTTGTATGTGAATGCGGCCCTGCGCGAGCCATTTGGCAACCCCACCGCCAATAACTACGAAAGCGGTGGCCCAACCGACAATGTACTGCCGATATGGAAGGTAGCGGCCCCGGCTATTGATATTGAAGGGCCGGACCTGTACCTGAACGCCAGCGACAAAGTGCTTAAAGTGATTGACCTGTACGACCGCCGCGATAACCCTTTATTTGTGCCGGAAGCCGGTTTAATTGCCGAAAACGCTAAATACTTTTATACCGTACTGGCGCATGGCGGCATAGGTTTCTCGCCCTTTGGGATTGATGATAACGGGGTGGCCGAAAAGGCCGCTTTGATGACCGAACGCCTGTCGCCTTTTGCACAGGAATACGCCGCTGCGGCCCCTATGATGCGCCAGCTGGCCGAATGGGCCTTTGACGGCAGGATAAAAGCCGTAGTAGAGCGCGAGGACCATGCTGATCAAACCATCGACCTGGGCGCATGGCAGGCCGATGTAAAATTTGGCGGCGACGGCAGGGCAAATGCCGCACCTGTATATAACCAGGCTACGGGTAAGCTATTAGTGGCAAAACTGGCCGAAAATCAGTTTATCGTAATGGGTACGCGCTGCCACCTCAGCTTTCAGCCCCTGGGCGCTAATGCCGGCAAAGCCTGGCAATATTTGAAGGTAGAAGAGGGCCGCTACGAAAACGGAACCTTTAAATCCCTTCGCATCCTTAACGGCGATGAAACCGATTGGGGCGGCCCGGGCTTTGGCAATACGCCAACGGTTTTACGGATCTCTTTGGTGGTCAGGTAAAAATGTCATTAGGTCATTAAGTCATTTGGTCATTGGTTGAGCGGATGGCGTGGAATAGGGCAGGCGGGCAATAAACATAGCAAGCCTATGCCATTGCCATGGGGTAAAATCTAAAAAGTAATCGTCTATACATTCACTCTATCCCCATGTGATTTCGGCTCCGAGATCACCAGGAAATGGAGATCTGTGCTACTGTTATTGAGGATGCGGTGGCGGCTTTTCGGGGCGATGTGAATGGACTGCCCCTGCTGTACGGTTACCGTTTCGTTTTCCACTTCAAAAGTGGCGGTGCCCTGCAGGATGTAAAATACCTGCTGGGCGCGGTCGTGGTAGTGCATTTGCTCGGCGGTGCCGGGGGGCATGCGTTCCTGTATTACGGCCAGGCTGTCCGAGCGGAGCAGGTACCAGCTGTCGCATTGGTCGCCCCAGGTATAATGCTGGGCGTTCTGGGTTGAAGTAATGAGTTTATTCATGGTTGTTTTCTTCGAATTGCTGCTGCAGTTTGCGCGGGGCGCGGTTATACCAGGCGGTTTGTAATAGTTCGGTTAACTCCTCCGGCGCTACCCTTTGCAGGTTGATCAGCATGTAATCATAATTTTGGTAATGGTCGGTCATAAAATAGGTGAGCGGGTCTTTCAGCATCCATTTTTCGCGGATGATGGATTGCACCACCAGCGTTTCGCCATCTTCCTTCATCCGGGCGAAAAGCTTTTTATTGACAAAAAACCCCGGTGTACCATAACACAGCTTCTCCGTAACCCCCGGCCATGGCAGGCAGGTTTTCCGCAGAAACTCCAGGTAGATGAAGGTGTTGTCGATCATTAGGGTAAATGTCGGAAGTTTTGCGGGGATTTGGAAAAGGGGGGAGGAGATTGTTTTATGTGGAGTTTTGGGCGTTCCCGCCCCGATGCTGACATGTTGTTTTTGATGAGCATCATCCATCGGGGGCGGTCGCGCTGTACGCTCATACGGCGCGGGCGTTAGGCGCGTGGCTGGTAGCCGCTGCCATCGCTAACGTGGGGGATTGAGTATTTTAGAAAGCAAAGAAGCCCCGCCCTGTGCGACTGTATGGATCGGGTGTAAGCGATTAAGAAGCCATATCAAAATAATTATTAGTGATGTGATTATTTATTATTTGTACATTTATAAAATCAACCATAAATACTTATTCACAAATGATTAATGCCAACAAGGAACTTCTAACTTCATTCTTTTCGAACAACTTACAATATTTAGTTCCATTTTTCCAAAGATCCTATGTATGGGATAAAGAAAACTGGGACATACTATGGGAGCATATTGATAAAATTGCAAGTCAAATAGAATCGAATCCGAACAGTGAACACTTTATCGGAACTCTTATCACAAAGCAACGACTTTCAGAAATAATCGGTGAGAGTAAATTAGATTTAATTGACGGGCAGCAGCGCCTGACAACATTTGCTCTATTAATAAAGGCGATTGCGACAAAAGCTACTGGAAATGAACCTTATACTCGATTAAAGGAAAAAACAAATGAATTGGTGGTCTTTGAAAATGCTAAGGGAGTTAAATTCTTGCGAATTGAACACTCAAGGAATGATGGAGAATATTTTGAAGCTGTAATGTTAGATAAAGACTTGTCCATTTTAGCCAATCAAGAGCATAAAATTCTAAAGTGTTACAACTATTTTCTTGCGAAATTAGAAAACCACACAGATGAGCAATTAGACAACATAAAAACCATAATACTCAATAATGTACCGATCATAAGTATGTTACTCAGTAAAGATGATGACGAACAGGAGATTTTTGATACTATAAATTCACTAGGGGTAAAACTCACAACCGGTGAACTATTAAAAAATTACATATTTTCCGATAGTTCAATTAGACCACTATTTGATACTCATTGGAGACCAGTTTTTGAAGAAGATGAAGAACAGATATCATTTTGGGATAAAGGCAAAACATCAGGAAGAGTAAATAGAACAAATATTGAGGTGTTGCTTTATTGTTATTTAATCATCCAAAAGAAAAGTGCTGTTGAGTTAGAGAAACTTTTTGCGGAATACAAAAATTGGCTGAAGGAAAAAAGCACAAAAGACAAGATTGCTTTTCTCGAAGAACTGAAAACTTATGCAAATATTTATTACAATTTTCCCGAAGGGACTGAACTTAACGAAATAGGTTTTTCCCAAGCAGAAGAGCGTTTTTTTCATGTAATTGAGAAGCTGGAAATTACAACTGTATATCCGTTGATTCTTTATATATATAAAAAATTTCCGGAAAAAGAAATACAAGTTCAATTCTTAGGCATTTTAGAAAGTTATTTAGTAAGACGCAATGTTTGTCGTCTTACAACTAAGAATTACAACAATTTATTTATTCAAATAATAAGCAGATTAGATGAAGCGCCGGAGCTTACATTAGAAATATTCAAAATAGTTTTGTCGGCCTTCACCGAGGATACTAATAAATTTCCTTCTGATGTGGAGTTTAGGCTTGCATTTTCTGAAGAAACATTGAGTAATCCAAACGCAAGAGAAATATTATTCTGTATTTCTTTATATCAAATTTTTAACCCAAAGAATGACATTGGAAAGCTAAGTTCATCAAGCTATTCTGTTGAACATATGATGCCCCAAAAATGGGAAACTAATTGGAGCAAACCTGGAATGGATGATGCGACGAAAATGTTAAGGTATAAAAAGCTAAAAACTTTGGGCAATTTAACGTTGGTTACAAAAAGTTTAAATAGCAGCATGAAAAATGCTGCTTGGGAAAAGAAGAAAAAAGCCTTAAAAGAATTTTCTCTTTTGAAGTTAACGACTGATTATATTGACATCATTGAGTGGGATGAAATTAAAATTCAAAGTAGATCAGAAGATTTAGCTTCTATGGCGCTAAAGATTTGGAAATAGCCTTTTCGAAGTACAATTTCTATGCCTTAGGGTGATCTCCGCTCACACGAGTTTTACGCAGCGTAATTCGTGGGATACATCATACCAATTTCAACAACACTCCATAACATAAAATCAGCCCGGTAACCGTTAGGTCACCGGGCTGATTTTATGTGTTAAATTGGGTTATAAACCGTTACTCCACTTTAACCTTTAAGCCCTCAAAATTGGCGGAATTGATGCCGACCAATCCATAAACGGTTGTACCATTTTTGATAGTGGTGCCGAGGATATTGTATTTTAATAATTCGTCGTTAAATGTTTTGTTTGCTGCATCGGCAACCAGCAGGTTGGTTGCTGTTAAGCCGGGGCCCAACGCATAGCCGATTGGGATAGAGCTTGTTTGCTGTCCGTTGGTGGTGGTGTTGATGGTTGCTGCGGTTAAGATGAGGTAAAACAGGTAGTATTCGTTTTTTTGCCTTAATGCGCTGTAAACTTGTTGGTTTTCCATCAAAACAGCTTCACTGCCATTGCCATAAGTCAGTTTAATGTCCTTTCCGAAAATAAGGTCGCGGCCACTGTTATTGGTTAACTTAACGGCAACGAGTTTAACACTAAATTTGGTTTCCTTTTTCGCATACTTTTGGGGTAGCAGGTTGTATTTATAATCAAGGCTCACCGATTTATCGTTACTGTTTGAAAGATAACTTAAAGCCGGCGGGTTGATGGGATGATAACTGGCTGCGCAACTGCTGAGAAAAAAAGCGCATAGCAAGGCAAGGGGTTTTAGTTTCATTGTGATCAATAGTTTAAATTTTAGACCGGCAATGTATGGTTTTAAATCAGCAAAGCTTGTCGATTTAAAATAAACTCATCAAAGCGTCTTTTTGAGCTTGCGATTGTTAATTGATCATCCATTTCCCTACATTTAATTCCAAATTCCTAAAAAACACCATGAACGATAAAACATCCCGTGCCGCGGCGTTGCTATTTGCCAGGGCGCTGCTGGGCATTATTTTTTTGATGCAGGGCTATGGCAAAATATTCACCTACACGGTGCCCAAAGTGTACGGTATGTTTTTTAAAGATTTTGAAAAAACCTGTCTGCCCAAATGGCTGATATGGGGCACGGCTTATTATACTTCGTATGTGGAGCTGATCTGCGGGTTTTTGCTCATTATTGGCCTTTTCCGCAAATATGCCTTAACCCTGCTGGGGATTGATCTGCTGGTGGTTTCCTTTGGTCATGGCCTGCTGGAACCGATCTGGGATCTGCAGCATGTGATCCCGAGAGCCGTTTTGCTGATCTTTATTATGATGGCTCCGGGGGAGTGGGACAGGTGGCGTTTGGATGGGGTGGTTGGGGAGGGGAAATGATGGTTATTATGCACTGGCGTTAATGTCCGCCGGGTGGACTCACCCCGACGTTCCGCCCCTTCGGCGGACGTCGACCCTCTCTACGGCAGGCCGTAAAGAGGGTAGGGAAGGAGTTTTTAATTTTTTTTTAGCCCTCTTTGCCGCTTGCGGGAGAGAGGGCAGGTCAAGCGTAGCGATGACCGGGTGAGTAGATTCGCCGCCATGCAATTGGCGGTAATGCCCGCCGGGTGGACTCACCCCGACGTTCCGCCCCTTCGGCGGACGTCGACCCTCTCTACGGCAGGCCGTAAAGAGGGTGAAAAAGAAGTTTTTATTTTTTT
>JARLHA010000079.1 GCA_031292485.1 Mucilaginibacter sp. | reverse complement strand
TATTTTTCATAATATTAAGGATATAATCACGATTGATGAGCTGATCAGCAGGATGGGACAATATTTTGATGAAGAGGAAATTGAGGCAGATTATTTATCTTTCAGGAAATTGATTGTTGGCATTGTTAAGCAATTATTGTACGCCGGGGCAATAGAAATTATTTTTTAGATTTATTTGTGATTAACCAGTAAAACATTTAGATTTAAATAATAATTAATAAACCAATAATAAACCTAAATCAAAAATGCTATGAAAAAGCAGGTAAAACCAAACGGCAAATTCAGCCTTTCAAAAGAATTATCAAAAAGCGAAATGAAACAAGTTGTGGGCGGCTTAAGCGGCAGTCAAACTTATTGTTCAGGGACACCTGGTACACCATTTCCCGTGGCAGGAAGCATGCAAATTGGCTGTCAGCCAGGTTATTGTGCCGGTGCCGGACATGGTTCATTCCTTTATTGCGCTTAATTCAGGGCTGCACGTTACTTTTGATGCACAAAACAAAAATGCCTTCCAGCGTTCTGGAAGGCATTTTTGTTTACCGCAAGTACGGGAAAAGCGGATAACGTGTAAGCTACTAAATAATATTTGGTTTCGGCTTTTACCAAACCTTAATCCTGTCCTCAGGTTTTTTATACATTTTATCACCTGGTTTTACATTAAATGCTGCATACCAGGCATCAATATTAGTAACAGGCGCATTGGCACGGAATTGTTCAGGCGAGTGCGGGTCGGTCAAAATACGCTGGGCGGCAGCTTCGGGGCGTTGTGAGCTCCTCCATACCTGTGCCCACGACAGGAAGAAATGCTGATCAGGCGTAAACCCGTTGATTTTTTTATGCGAATGGCCTTGTTTGGTCTTTTTAAATGCCGCATAGGCTACGTTTAAGCCGCCGAGGTCGGCAAGGTTTTCGCCAAGCGTTAGTTTGCCATTTACGTGGAGGGTATCCAGCACGGTGAAGGCGTTGTATTGGGCAACTACCTGGTCGGCACGTGTTTTAAATTTATTTGCATCTTCCTTTGTCCACCAGTCACGCAGGGTGCCGTCGGCATCATACTGGCGGCCCTCGTCATCAAAGCCATGGGTCATTTCGTGGCCTATTACGGCGCCAATACCGCCATAGTTTACCGCGTCATCTGCTCCAAAATCAAAGAAAGGGAACTGCAGAATGCCCGCCGGGAAAACGATCTCGTTATTTACCGGGTTATAATAAGCATTTACTGTTGGCGGCGACATTCCCCAGCGTTTTTTATCCACCGGTTTACTGATCTGGCTTACACCGTAATTATACCGCCATTCGGATACGCGTTTCAGGTTACCAAAGTAATCGTTACGATCGATCTCCAACCCGCTGTACGTTTGCCATTTATCAGGGTAACCTATTTTTACGGTAAAGGCGGCCAGCTTTTTAAGGGCCCGGGCTTTTGTTGCCTCACTCATCCATGCCAAATTTTTAATGCGTTCGCCAAGGGTAACTTTCAGGTTGTTTACCAGGTTAACCATATATTGTTTAGCTGCAGGGGTAAAGTATTTAGCTACGTATAACTGGCCAAGCAATTCGCCTTCGCTGCCGTCAACCAGGCGGGCCATGCGCTCGTTACGTGGTGTCTGCACCTTTTGCCCGCTTAAAGCAGCACTGAAATCAAAATTAGCCTTAACAAAAGCTGAATTTAATGAACCCGCTGAACCTTTCAGGATATTCCATTTCAGGTAAACTTTCCAATCGCTCACAGGGGTTTCAGTCAACAAGGCGTCTTCTGCCTTAAAAAAGCCAGGCTGGCCAACTAACAATGTATCCTGGCCGGCAACTTTCATTTCGGGCATTAATTCAACCCAGTTTAAATGTGGCGTAGTTTTGCTGAAATCAGCTACCGCGAATTTGTTGTAGGTAACATTCGGGTCGCGCATGGCCACGCGGCTTAGCTGTGCTTTGGCCAGTGTTTTTTCTATATTATAGATTGTTTCTGCGTTTTTTACTGCATCGTCATGGCCCAGGCCGGTTAAAATAAATAAGTTAACGACGTATTGTTTATACGCGTCCTGGATCTTCACGCTGCGCGGATCGCTTTTCAGGTAATTGTCGCGGTCGGGCAGGCTGGTACCTCCCTGGTTAAGGTTTGCGATGTTTTTGTTTGGATGTTTATCATCGGGTCCAACGCCAAAACGGAATAATGGGTCGGCCTCGCCATGGGTGCGTTCAAACATCACTTCATTGATGATGCCGTTAAGGTCATTTATTTTATCAATTCTTTCCAGGATCGGTTTTATCGGATCATAGCCGAGTTTTTCAATTGCAACCGTATCCATCGCGCTCGCATATAAATCACCCACCCGTTGCTCCAGGCTGCCCCTGGGGTGCGATGTTTTACTAACTGTGTTTAACAAAGCAAGTAGTTTATTGGTGTTCTCCTGGTTTAATATGCCGAAACTTCCCCAGCGGGTTTCTTTGCCTGGTATCGGATTTTTTTTAACCCAGTTGCCGTTAGCATATTCAAAAAAGTTATCTCCCGGCTTAACTGAAAGATCCATGTTGGCAGGATCGATATACTTCATCGGAGGCTTTTTGTGCTCCTGTTTTTTATCGCCAATAACCTTAAAAGCGCTTACAGAAAGGCCGACAAGGCCAATCAGAATAAAATTGGTAAACTTTATTTTCATCTGTTAATTATTTAATAATGAGTGTCAGTCAGTTTTTTCAGGCATTCATTCACGCCCGAAAAATTAAAGATAGTAAATAAAGAATATTGAAGTGAACAGACAAAGGCACACCCTAACGGTTAAACCATTTAATTAAAAACGATGAACGCGCTCTTTTTAAAAAATCCAATAAAAAACGATGAATAGGCAATGATTTCATTGAGGAGAGGTTAGTCTAATAAGATAACGTTGAATTGTAAAAATATTGTTGCCTCACCTAAATCCTCTCCAAAGGAGAGGACTTAAGAAAAAAAAGCAAAAAAAGCCCATCTCCATTGGAGAGGGGTTTGGGGTGAGGCGAGAAAACCCTATTTTTGCACCCTATGAGTATTTCTAAAACATACGAGCCGAAAGCAACCGAAGAGAAGTGGTACAGTTACTGGTTAGAGCATGATTTTTTCAGGTCGGTACCTGATGAACGTGAACCTTATACAATTGTAATTCCGCCGCCAAACGTCACCGGTGTGCTGCACATGGGCCATATGCTTAATAATACCATTCAGGATGTACTGATCCGCCGTGCACGCATGAAGGGTAAAAATGCCTGCTGGGTACCGGGAACCGACCATGCCAGTATTGCTACCGAAGCAAAAGTGGTAGCTATGCTAAAGGAAAAAGGAATTGCGAAAAAGGACCTTACCCGGCCGGAATTTATGGCCCATGCCTGGGAATGGAAAGAGAAATATGGCGGCATCATTCTTGAACAACTGAAGAAACTTGGCGCATCCTGCGATTGGGAGCGTACACGCTTCACCATGGAAGATGAACTTTCTGAAGCAGTAATAGATACGTTTATTCATCTATATAAAAAGGGTCAGATTTACCGCGGTGTTCGGATGGTGAACTGGGATCCGCAGGGTAAAACTGCGGTAAGTGACGAAGAAGTTATCCGCAAGGAAGTAAACCAGAAGCTTTATTATATCCGGTATAAAGTCGTAAGTCCTGAGTCTGAAGTCTTGAGTCAGGACTCTGCTCCGGCCTACCTCACTATAGCCACCACCCGGCCCGAAACAATTATGGCCGACGCCGCAATTTGTATTAATCCGAATGATGAACGGTATTTTCATTTGCATGGCAAAACTGTTTTAATACCATTAATCAACCGCCAAATCCCGGTAATCCTGGATGAATATGTGACGATGGATTTTGGTACCGGCTGTTTAAAAGTTACCCCTGCGCATGATTTGAACGACTATGAGCTCGGGCAAAAACATAACCTGCCTGTTATTGATATTTTAAACGATGATGGTACGCTGAATGAAAATGCACAAATATTAGTAGGTGAGGACCGTTTTGCAGCCCGAAAAAAAATAGCCGTTTTACTGGAAACTGACGGCTATCTTGAAAAGGTGGAAGAGTATAAATCGCAGATAGGCTTTTCAGAACGTACCGATGCGGTTATCGAACCAAAGCTTTCTATGCAATGGTTTTGCAGGATGGATGAAATGGCCAAACCGGCGCTTGATTATGTTTTAAAGGGCGATATTAAGCTGATTCCCGAAAAGTTTATCAATACTTACCGCAACTGGATGGAAAACGTACGGGATTGGTGCATCAGCCGGCAACTGTGGTGGGGGCAGCAGATCCCTGCATGGTATTTGCCAAACGGGCAGTTTGTGATAGCGAAGACGAGAGAAGAGGCATTTGAGGAGGCAATGAAGCTGAAAGGCGAAAGCGTAAAGCTAAAAGCGGAAGACCTTAAACAGGATGAAGATGTTCTTGATACCTGGTTCTCCTCGTGGTTGTGGCCAATATCCGTTTTTGACGGCTTTAAGGACCCCAATAATGCTGATATCAACTATTATTATCCAACCAACGACCTGGTAACTGCTCCCGAGATCTTGTTTTTCTGGGTAGCGAGGATGATTATGGCCGGGCACGAATTCAGGGGCGAGATCCCATTTAAAAACGTTTACCTCACCGGTATAGTTCGGGATAAGCTTGGGCGCAAAATGTCGAAGTCGCTGGGCAACTCGCCTGATCCGCTGGGCTTGATTGAAAAGTATGGCGCCGATGGGGTTAGGGTAGGGATGCTGCTTTGTTCTCCTGCGGGTAACGACCTGATGTTTGATGAAAGCTATTGTGAGCAGGGAAGCAGGTTTGCCAATAAAATATGGAACGCTTTCAGGCTGGTTAAAGGATGGGAAGTTAATGAAACCCTCGAAAATAATAATGAGTTAGCCATTGAGTGGTTTGAAAGCCGCTTTAACCAGGCGCTTACAGAAATTGAGGATTTCTTCGCACAATACCGGATTTCGGACGCTTTAATGGCAACCTATAAATTGGTTTGGGACGACTTTTGCGCCTGGTACCTGGAGATGGTGAAGCCAGAATACCAGCAACCAATTGACAGAGAAACCCTTAACAGGACAGTTAAGTTTTTTGAGGATATTTTAAAGATCCTGCACCCTTTTATGCCCTTTATATCAGAGGAATTATGGCATGACGAGGAGCTGTTTGGGGAGCGTCCGGCGTACGATTGCTGCATCGTTGCCCAATTACCAAGCAATGGGAAAATTAATACCCAGCTGCTTTCGGACATCGAAATAGTGAAGCAAATCGTTACCCAAATCCGAAATATTCGTAACCAAAAACAGATCGCTCCGAAAGAAAAACTTGCACTTTCTGTTAAAGCAAATTCTGCTGTCCCCTATAAAACTTATGAAGCCATCATTTGCAAATCGGCCAATATAAATCACTTTAATATTGTTGGTGATAAAGTAGTTGGTGCAATGAGCTTTATGGTGTCGACAGACGAGTTTTATGTGCCATTAAATGAAACTTTAGACCCGGTTGCCGAGTGTGCAAAGCTGAAAAAAGACCAGGAGTATTTTATAGGTTTTCTTCGCTCGGTTAACTTAAAGTTAGGGAACGAAAGGTTCATGAGCAATGCAAAACCGGAGATTATAGAAGTTGAGTTAAGGAAAAAAGCGGATGCTGAAGCGAAGTTGAAAATTATAGAAGAGAATTTAGATGCTTTGGCTTGTTAATTGTAATAAAATCTGTGATAAATTATAGATGAAGCAGGGCGCCCAATGGGCTTTGCTTCTTATTGCTGAATTTTTATCACAGATTTTAAACTTAACAATTTAGGCCATTTCTTAATGAACAGGAAAGTAAGTTTTTTTAACTTTTCACTTAACAATATACTTTCAAAGGACCAATCTCTTCTTGACCAGGCAAAGATACGCTTACTTTATTATGGCTTTTGGATAGTAGGGGTTGCGGTATTCGGCCTTTTTATAAGTGTTTATTTCCAGCGGCAGGCGTTGCTCACCGCTACTGCCGGTATTTTGCTGGTTTCGCTATTGGTACTATTTAAATCCTTAACCTACCGGGCCAACTGGAGGCAAATTTCGCACGCCGTACTCATCATTGCTACCATTATCAACCTTAACAATATTTTTATTGCGATGCAAAAGGTTGATATTATTACTGTACAGGTAATTTTACTGGTTATACTATTCAGTTTTTATATGATAGGGCAACGATGGGGTTTGTTCTACTCATTATTGAACCTGGTGCCGGTAATGGTGTTTTTGCTGATCTCCTATAAAGGTAATTATTCCATTGCGCTCCGCCCCGAATCAGTTGACCAGTCCACCATCATCATCAGCATATTTGCCAATTTTATACTGATCATTTACATTCACAGTCATTTTTACGGGGCATTTTTAAATAATATCAGGGAGTTAAAAGAAAATGGAGAAAAACAGGTGGAGCTGAATTCCGAACTTGAATTGGCCATCGAAAAGGCGGAAAAATCGTCTATGATAAAATCCGAATTCCTGGCTACAATGTCGCACGAAATCAGGACGCCGCTTAATGCCATTATCGGGATGAGTAATGTTATGCTGATGGCAAAGCCCCGGCCAGACCAGGTGGAAAACCTGGATGTTTTAAAATTTTCGGCCAATAACCTTATGGCAATTGTTAATGATGTGCTTGATTTTAATAAGATTGAGGCCGGAAAAGTTGTTTTTGAAAAAATCAAATTTAACCTGGTTGAAGTAATTGAAAATATTTGCGGACTTGAAAAAATAAAAGCCGAACAAAAAGGTCTGGAGTTTTCCGTAAAAATAGACCAGTTGCTGAGTGAAAAAATATTGATTGGCGACCCAACCAGGCTTGGACAAATATTATTTAACCTGATAAGTAACGCTATCAAATTTACTAAAACCGGCAATATTTGGATTAAAGCCTCTTTTCACGAAAACCAGGATACTAATATTACAGTGAATTTTGTGGTGAAGGATACAGGTATTGGCATCGACCAAAGAAACCTTGAGAGTATATTTGAACCATTTACACAAGAATCAATAACCACAACCCGGCAATATGGGGGCACCGGCATGGGGCTAGCCATCGTAAAGCGCTTGCTTGAATTGCAGGGCTTGCAAATGTACGTTACCAGTAAAGTGGGCCGTGGTTCAGAGTTTTCATTCAGTATGGATTTTCCTGTCGCTTCGGCAGCAGATGAAGTTGAAGATAAAAGCTTATTAAATGCAGGCGAATATTTGGGGAATTTGAAAATGTTGATTGCCGAAGATAATCCGGTTAATGTGTTGCTGATGAAAAAACTGCTTTCGAAATGGAAAATAAAACCTGTTATTGCCAACAACGGGCAGCATGTGATTGAAATTGCCAAAGAAAGTGATTTTGACATTATTTTAATGGACCTGCAAATGCCGGTAATGAATGGATTTGATGCTGCGATGGAGATTCGCAAGCTGCCCGACCAAAGAAAAGCGCTTACACCTATTATTGCCCTTACAGCAGCGGCTTTATATGATATTAAAGCACAGGTTTTAAAAGCAGGCATGAACGATTACGTTTCAAAACCGTTTAAACCCGAAGAATTGCTTGAGAAGATCCAGAACCTGGTTGCCGCCGTTCATTAACTAAATAGCGGTATAAGCAGGTAATTCTTCTATAAATTTATAATTAACAGCTTCAAAATCTATCAGGCAAAAATAATGCTGCAATCCGTTGGTAACCGCGATTATCTTTACCTTGTGCACCATATTGTAACGCGCCACCTGGTCGAAAGTTTTTTGATCAATGGTTACTGAAGGCGCTTTGCATTCAACCAGTAATATTTTCTCACCGGCCGGGTTATAAACCACGATATCCGATCGTTTGGTCATTCCGTGCAGCTTATGCCCGCCTTCCAGTTTGATAAGCGTTTTTGGGTATTTTTTTTGATTGATAAGGTATTGTACAAAATGCTGCCGTACCCATTCTTCCGGCGTAATAATGATGTTCTTTTTTCTGATTGGATCAAACATTATCAATTGCCCGTTTTGGTCGGTAATTTTAAAAGGGTAGGGAGGCAACTGAAGCGGAACCAATAAATCCATGGTGCGAAAATGATCAATTTAATAGTAGAATCCTAATGATGGGTAGGGAATGAAAATTCGATTAGTCGTAATTTTAACCAATGACTAATGACCAATGCCCAATGACTTTTCATAATAAATTTCCGTAATTTGCCGATGAAATGACGGCCACCGAATTACTAAAAGACTTAAAAAACCGGAAATACAAACCTATTTACCTGCTGCATGGGGAAGAGCCTTATTATATCGACCTTGTAAGCGATTTTGTAGAACACAAACTGCTTTCTGACGCAGAGAAAGGTTTTAATCAAACGGTATTTTATGGAAAGGATACGGATATCATGTCTGTATTAAACGCGTCCAAACGTTACCCGATGATGGCTGATTACCAGGTTGTTTTGGTAAAAGAGGCCCAGGATATGAAATGGGGGAACGATGATGCGGATAAAAAAGGCATTAATCCATTATTAAGCTATCTCGAAAACCCTTTATCGAGTACTGTCCTTGTATTTTGTTATAAATATGGCAAGTTCGACAAAAGAAAGAAAACCTATAAAGCCATTGAAAAAAGCGGTTTGATATTTGAATCTGCGCCGCTTTATGATAGCAAAGTGCCGGGCTGGATAGAGGATTTTATTGCAGGGAAGGGATACAAAATAAACCAGCAGGCTTCGCTGATGCTGGCGGAATATTTAGGGAACGATCTTTCAAAAATCGCCAATGAACTTGATAAGCTGATGCTGAATATTTCGGCAGGGCAGGAGATCAACCTTAAACTAATCCAGGATAATATCGGCATTAGTAAAGAGTACAATGTATTTGAGCTGCAGGCAGCACTCGGGAAAAAGGATGCTTTTAAAGCTAACCAGATCATCAATTATTTTGAAGCCAATCCCAAAGCTAATCCTATTGTACTGGTATTGGGAAACCTGAATAACTTTTTCAGCAAGGTGCTGGTTTACCATTATGTAAAGGATAAGTCGCCCCAAAACCTGGCGCGTGAATTGGGCGTAAGTCCCTACTTTGTTAAGGATTATGAACAGGCTGCAAGGAGTTATAACTATGGCAAAACGATGCAGATCATCAGTTACCTGCGCGAATACGATGTGAAAAGCAAAGGCGTTGATTCAAATACCGACCACGGCGGTTTAATGAAGGAGTTGGTATTTAAGATTTTGCATTAGATGTATAAGAATAAAGGGCTCGATAACTTTTTTGAACGTGGTCAAATCCTTAGGCCTGCATTGTAAATAAAGTGCATTTTGGTCGTCTCCCCGGTTTGCAAATTATTTGTCATAGAACATATTTTTTTTCCAGAGCTGCTGCGCATAATCTCTGAATGTTTTTGGCCCGGTTTTAAAAGTATCGTCAAAAGCGTATTCGCCTCCGTCGTATTTGTTATCTGCAATGTTTACCCTGTTTGTTCCTCTCATGGCATATTTTCTATTGCCTTCATGCATTATTATTTTCATTTCGCCGGGGCTAACATCGCCATGGCAAACAGTTTTATACATCAGCCACACTTCTGCTTTTCCATCTTTGTTCAAATCTGTAATCGCGAAGGTGTCAGGTATGTAACTTGCAGTAAGATCTACAGGACATTGTTCGACAAAATCGTAGGTCTGCCAGGAAAGTTTGTACATTTTTCCCGATATGTCGTAATGATAAGCATACAAAGCTGCGTCCCTGTAAGTACTATCGGGCGAATTTTTTGAAGGTTTAATGCCGGTTTCCGTGGTAATAATCAAGTGTTCACCCGTGGTATCGGTGTACTCCGCGATGGTGATGATATTTCCTTTATATTTTATTGACGGTGGTAGGGCGTTTTTATTAAGCTGAACTACTTTTACTTGGGCATATATACCCGGTGAGATGAACAGAAGAAAAACCAGTTTAGTTAATTTCATGATTTAAAAGCAGAAAGAATGGGAATATTGATGATACTAAAGAAAATTCGAAAAATTGAATTATTTCCCGCTGTAAGTTACAAGTTTGCTGATAAGTATTTTGCATCGTAAAATTATTCAAAATAGATTTTTTTGGAATAAATATTTTAATTTTTATCAAAACAAACTTTTATAAGTAAATTAGATTAATAATATGTTATTAAGCCTTTTTTATTTGTATCACAGTAAGTTAATAGCTGGTAAAATAGTTGTCGACTTTTAAATAATACAGCCGCCCGCTATAGATAACAGGCTTAAAACATTTAGTTAAAAAATTACGCAGAACCCAATGTCAGTACATGTTCAAGTCCCCGATAGTATAAAAAAGCTGGCTGCCGCTCATCAGGACCTGATGCTGTTTTTTAATGCGATGGATGAAGTTTTTTTCTCCGTCGATATGATCAACCTTAAGGTTATCCAAATCTCTAGCGGCTGCGAAAAACTATACGGACATAAAGCATCCGAATTTCTCCAAAATAACAGGCTATGGTTTGAATTGATCCATCCGGAAGACAAAGATCTGCTTGCCGGTGAAGAAGAATTGTTACAACGGGGCGAAAAGGTGAGCAAGCAATACCGTATTATCCACAAAGATGGATCGGTGCGCTGGGTAGAGAATAAAGTGATTCCCTGCCTTGATGAAACGGGGAGGTTGACTAGGGTAGACGGCATAACACGCGATATTACCGATAGTAAAGAGGCGGAAGAAAAACACCGGCAAAGTGAGGCCTGGTATCGCCAGATTGTTGAATCGGCACAGGAAGGGATATGGACGATTGACGAAAATGAAAAGACCAATTTTGTAAACAAAAAAATGGCCGATATTTTAGGCTATAGCCCGAACGAAATGCTTGGAAAAGAGCTCTATGATTTTATGGATGATGAAGGCAAAGCGTACGCAATTGCCTGTATGGAGAGAAGGAGGCGCGGGTCAAAAGAAAACCTGGACATACGATACAAAACTAAAACAGGGGAAGATGTGTGGGCCAATATCTCTGCAAACCCCATAATTGACGAAACCGGCAAATATAAAGGAGCACTGGCGATGGTGACCGATATAACCCAACGTAAACTTGATGAAGAAGCCATAAAAAAGTCGGAAGCCAACCTGCGAACCATTTTTAACAATACAGATTCATCATACATCTTGTTTGATGCTAATATGAACATATTGTCATTTAATGCATTGGCTGAAAGGTATTCCATCCAGCAAAACGGTAAAAAGCTTAAGGTAGGTGCGCATGTGCGGGACTATTTTACTGCGGAACGGTGGCCATTTATAAAAGAAATGCTGGATAAAGTGGCTAAAGATGAAATGATTAGCTATGAAATAAGTTATCAGCGCGGTGACGGAACGACCCAGTGGAATAATGTCCGCTGGTTAAACGTAAAGGCTAAAAACAATCAAAATTGGGGGTTTATATTAGCCAATAAAGATATAACTGAAACAAAAACTGCGGCCCTTGAACGTGAAAGAATAACGGCTGATCTGATACAACATATTAAGGACCTCGAACAATTTACTTATATCGTTTCGCACAACCTTCGGGCGCCTGTAGCCAATATTATTGGCTTGTCTGAAATGTTGATGGAGGAGGACCTAAGCCAGGCAGAAAAACTGGAGGTGGTTGAAAGAGTTTCGCTCTCTATCAAAAATATGGATACGGTTATCCAGGACTTGAACCATATTTTACAGGCCAGAGAGTTATCGAACGAAAAAAAGGAAAAGGTGGATTTTGCGGACCTTGTAAATGCTATTAAAACAAGCATAAATAATACGGTGGTCGGCAAGAAAGTCCGGTTTAACTGCCAATTTGAAGTTGAAGCTATTTTCAGCATCAGAAGTTACCTGTACAGCATTCTTTATAACCTTTCTTCAAATAGTATTAAATATTGTAAGGCAGGCGTAGCGCCGGTAATTACTATCGAAAGCCGCCAACTTAAGAACCAAGTTGAGCTGCGTTTTAAAGACAATGGTAAGGGGATTGATCTTCATAAAAATGCTTCCGAATTATTTGGCTTGTACAAGCGCTTTGATACCACAACCGAAGGCAAGGGGATGGGCCTGTTTATGGTGAAGACCCAGGTTGAAGCCATAGGCGGAACGATTAAAGTAAAAAGTAAACTTGGCGAGGGTACCGAGTTTGTAATGCGCTTTGCTGTATAGTGTATCAAAAAAAAGCCTTGTCAACTTTCAAGCCGACAAAGCTTTAATTGGGATATCAAACGGTTTCTTCAAATTTATCAGCCGCAACCCTTATTCTGTCATCGGGTTCACCTTCTACTTCAAACAACAGGCTAACTTTTCCGTCCTTGCCCGTAATAGTGATAGTAACATTTTTATCTTCTCCATTTTGAGTGGTGATAACGGCCTTAATTACGGTTTTTCCTTCTTTGTAAGCTACCGGCCAGCTACAGGTGTCTGATTTTATAGTCCCGGTCATTTTGTGATCGTCGTTTACCGAGATATTGATATCTGCTTTACCTATTACTACAACCGCTTTTTCATCATCGGTGCGGGTAATATTGCCGCTGCTGTCCATATGTTCTGTTTTGGACGTGGTAATGGTAAATTTTTTGCCGCATTGGGCAAAACTGATGGTAGTGCCTGCTACCAGCAGTGAAAGGATGAGTGTAATTGTTTTCATTGTTGTGTTTTTGTTAAATAATTTACTTTTTTAACAGGAGGTACGTTGATCGCTAATTCCCTGCTAATAATCGTTTTACTCCTTCGCACATTTTTTTAATGCGGAGGTAGGATGCCGTTGAATTTTGTGTTTTATCCAGCCGTATTTTTAACCTTCCGGGAGATTCTTTTATGTAAAACCGGGTATGGTCGGGAAGGGAAGTAGTGGCATCAACAAAATCATTTTCCGAGTTACCAAGCCGGTCCGGACTGATTTCTGTATTGATATAAGCCTCAATCCGGCCTGTGTTTGAGCGGTCGTAGTTGGCCAAAAACTCGTAAGAATCTTTTTCTTCACTTACGGTGATAGAGATGTTGTGGTTGAAATCCTCAAACTTCGACCATACCAGGAAGACGCTTAAAGCAAGGATGCTGAATACACCAAAGAATACACCTGTTTTCATATTTTTCTTTTTAATGTCAAATTGTATGGATAAAGGCAAACTAAAAATGTTTGCTTGCGCCGTTATTAGTTTGCTTTGTTTTTGTAAAGATATATGTTTAAGATAGTAATATGCAATACATAGTTCTATAAAAATTACAATTAAGGAGTTAATTATTTGATAATCAATAAAATAAATTTATATTAATTTTTTATCTGAGGGCTTTTTTATAAAATCGCGGTAATTCGATAAAAACTATTGCGAAAATTAGATTATTTATCTGTGCTGTAGTATCAGGATAACTAAATCTGTAATTGCCCGTATAACGTAACTATTGTTAATGTGACATTTTAAAAGGTATATGCTACTTGTAAATGTATCTATAGGCACATTGTTGGCAACATAGATGATAAGGTTAATCCGCAGTTTGTAAGCGGGAATTCATAAAGTGTAAAACCTGGTTATATCAGCCAGAGTAAATAACCTGCTGCCGCTCCGCCGATAATCACAAAAGCGCTGTTTAGCTTTTTATTGAACAAGCTGACAGTAATTCCGGCAATCAGGATCAAAACGGTTTTCCAGTTATTTACCGAGTCTTTACCCATCTCAACACAAACCGCCAGGATCAGCGCGATGGCGGCAATATTTACAGCATCTAAAAACGCTGACATTGCCTTTGATTTTCGGAGCCATAACACCAGCGGGTTTAAAAAGCCTACAAATAAAAATGAGGGCAGGAATATGCCAATAGTAGCTTTCGCCGCGCCTGCTAACCCACCCATTTGCCAGCCGATAAACGTAGCCGATGAAAATACAGGCCCCGGAGTGAATTGCCCGACAGCTATGGCATCGATCAAAGTTTGTCGTGAAAGCATTCCTGTTTTAACCAATTCTGAATCGAGGAAGGCAAACAGAACGTAACCGCTCCCATACAAAATAGCGCCAACTTTTAAAAATATCCAAAATATGCGCCAGTCTGAGCTGTTTCCTGAAATGGCAATAGCAGGCAGCATCGCGAAAGGCCCGATAGTATATAAATTGCTAACCTTATTCCTGGCATAATAGATGAGTATGGCAGCAAAGCCCGCTCCAAAAAGGATGAGCACCTCGTTAATACCCACAACGGCTAAAATGGCACAGGAAAGGCCAATCAACCATAGTTCCGTATTTTTGAGTGCCTTTTTTCCGAGCGTTATCATTAGCGAAAGGATAACGCCGATGATGGCAGGTTTTATTCCATAGATAAACGGCTGAACCTGCGGCAAACGTCCATATTGTTGGTAGGCCCAGGCGAATGCGGCAGTTATGATCACAGCAGGTAAAATAAAACAGGCGCCTGCTACCAGCAAGCCTTTCCAACCACCTCTTTCTTTACCGCAATGCAATGCCATTTCGGTTGAGTTGGGCCCGGGAATCAGGTTGGTGGCCCCAATCAGGTCAAGGAAATGCTCGTGCGTAAACCATTGCCTTTTCCTCACCACCTCTTCCTCCATCATGGCTATATGCACTGCCGGGCCACCAAAACCTATTATGCCTAATTTTAGAAACACGCGGGCAATTTCTTTCAGCCTGTTATCTTTCATCCGGTAATGGCCAATACTGTTTTTTTAGCCGGGGCTAATTTAACCTTTTGATGTTAAAATAGAATTAAGCCCATAAGTATGAGGATATAAGTGTATCATGATTATTTTATCAATGATTTAATATATAAAAGCAGCTAAAACTTGCTGTTCATTTCAAGATTAAGCAGCTGAATATGAAGTCTTAATCGTTTTTTTAGGTTTGATACAGGATTTTTAAGCAAAGGATAAATTATAAGCCAGGTTTTTAACTGCGGTGATAATGCTTCATTTTATTTGGCAAATACTTGTTTTCTTCATAAGTATTTATTTAAATTTAAGTACTGATTAAACCTCTTTTAAACCTAATTATGATGAAAAAGTTAATTTTACTTGCCGTATTGGCAGGGTTTTCCTCTATGGTTAAAGCCCAATCCCAGGATTTTCATTCCTTCAAATTCGACATTGGTTTGGGTTATGCCCTGCCATCTAACGGCTCGGGCACGCAGGCAGGCGCGACCTTTACCCTGCAACCGCATTACCGTTTGTCGGATGGTTTTGCACTGGGCTTACGTATGGAGGCCGCCGCTATCGGATATAAAGATAATACAACGGGGAACGTTAAGGTGTCTGCTTTAGTCTCTGGCTGTCTGTCGGGCGAATTCTATTTATCCAACAAAGGGTTCAGGCCATTTATTGGTGCTGGTATAGGTGTATTCGACCAGGAATCGGCTTCGGGAAATACCAATAACAACAACAATAACAACAACAATAATAACAACGGGCTCAACGTGTCCGGCAGAACGTCCAATTTTGGCGGATACCCCGTGATCGGCTTTGAAGCAGGACATTTCAGGATGTCCGTCGAATATGATTTTACAGGCAACAGCAACAATTACGCAGCCTTTAAAATTGGCGCTTTCTTTGGGGGAGGAAGGAAGAAAAAGTAGAATCGGAGTATTTTCCATATCCCGTTATATCACCCGGCGCGGGGTTAATTCAGATATGTTCCATCGTACCTGTGCCGTGGAGAGGTAGTGTATTACTTCTCTGCGGCATGCGTATGCCTTGTTGTTAAACGATATAAAAGTCGGAACATTTATCAGGGAAAAGAATCATAACTGGTCGGGATAATTATCGGGTTTGTTAAATGATTATTTTACGTAAAATCTGTCTTCCCGCCAATTTTTAGGGTTATTAATAATGTATTCTGCAATTTTAAGGTATTCATTATTTGAAGTGATAATGTGGTCATGAAACCGGGCTTGCCAATCGAACTGAATATTGTTTTTTCGCGCATACGTTGTTACAACTGATTTAAAACCACGGATTACAGCCGCTAGATTCTTAGATTGAGGTCCAAATTTATTTTTTTGCTCGTTAGGTGGATAAATATCATTTTCACTACTTATTGTAGGGACGTAATGAATTGCGTCTCCCTGATTATTATAATATTTTTCAATGTTGAATTGATTATCGCCAATAAATAAGATTCCATGAAAATGATTTGGCATCACAATATATTCTGCTAATTCCAAATTCATATCAGGTCTTATTTCAGGAGATTTTAACCATTCAAGCTCCACTATTTTCCCGAGATCATTTAATTGCATTTTATATTCAGATATATCAGTGGGAGACGCAATGCATTGCGTCTCTACAACATCCCCAAAAAAACATTCCCTGTTTGCAGTACAAATGGTAACAAAATATAGTCCATTATTGGCATAATCCCACGTCTGTAACCTGGCAGAAGATATTCTGTATTTATTTTTGAACAGGTCGGTCATATCAATAAGGTTTAAACAAAAATAAAATAATAATTGATGAAAATCTATCGCAGAGACGCAATGCATTGCGTCTCTTAACGGCGGTTATGGTTGTAGTAAGTGTATCCCATTTCCCCATTTCCTAATCTCCCAGCTTTTTCCCAATTTTACGGGCAATATAAATCAACAACATGAACTATTGGCTCATAAAATCGGAACCCGAAAAATATAGCTGGGAAAAATTCAATAAAGATGGCCGCACCTTTTGGGATGGCGTGCGTAATTATGCCGCCCGGAATAACATGCGCGCCATGAAGGAAGGCGACCTGGCATTTTTTTACCATAGCAATGAAGGTAAAGAGATTGTTGGGATTGCAAAGGTGGTAAAAGAAGCCTACCAGGACCCTACCACCGATGACACCAACTGGGTAGTGGTTGAGTTTTCACCTGTCGAAGCGCTGAAAAACCCCGTTACGCTTGCCCAGGTAAAAGCTGAACCCATGTTGAGTAAAATGGAATTGGTGCGGCTTGGCCGTCTGTCGGTAAGTGCAGTTACACCGGCGGAGTTTGATAAGGTGTTGGAAATGAGTAATTAATGGTCGTTGTAGAGGCGCGATATTTTGCGTCTCTGAAACGGCGAACAACGCCGACCGGCAATATTTTGCATCTCAAAAGATGCAATCACCACGGTAATTTTCACCAGGATCAAAGTCAGAGGCGCAAAGTATTGCGTCTCTACATAAGCCCCCCCATTTTATGCACAATCTGTTGTCAGCCCCACTAAAATCCGATTCGAAACTGTTCTTCATCGGGATAGTTATTTTCCTGCCGCTAACAACCTTCGCGCAATCCCCGTTCAGAAATTTTGCGAATTTATTTACCATACCGAAAAGTTATGTGGTCACCTACACCAAAACACCGCCGGTAATTGATGGCGATATTAACGACCCCGTTTGGCAGCAAGCTAAATGGTCCAATGATTTTCGCGATATAGAAGGTGATTTAAAACCCAATCCGCCCTTACAAACCAATGTTAAAATGCTTTGGGACGACAGCTGCCTGTATATTGCTGCACAGGTACGCGATCCGCATGTTTGGGCTTACATCAAAAATCATGACGAAATCGTGTTTCGTGATAATGATTTTGAAGTTTTTATCAACCCTAATAACACTACACACCAATATTTCGAATTGGAATACAATGCCCGTAATACAGTTTTCGACCTTTTTTTAAACAAGCCTTATCGAAATGGCGGGACGCCTATGTTTAGCTGGGATGCGGAGGGGATGCGTTCGGCCGTGAAAGTAAAGGGAACGGTTAACGACCCCACAGATACGGACAAAGGCTGGACTATCGAAATTGCTATTCCATTTAAAGCCATTAGCCTTGCCAACAATGTACAGGTGCCTTCGGAAGGTTCCTTGTGGCGCATTAACTTTTCGCGGGTGGAATGGGACACCAGGCCCGAAAATGGTAAATATGTAAAATTGAAAGACAATGCAGGCCATAATTTGCCGGAACACAATTGGGTTTGGTCGCCGCAGGGGGTGGTTGATATGCATTGCCCGGAACGCTGGGGATACTTGTCATTCACAAAAAGTAACATAAATAATACAGGCTTCAGTTTACCATATTTTGAATTGCAAAAGCGATATTTATGGCTTGTTTACTATCAGGAGGGGCTTTGGCACCATAAACATAATGTTTATACTGCTTCCTTAAAAGCGTTCGGACTGGGTAAACAGGTAGCTATAAATAAAAACATAAATGCCCTGCGGATCGAGGCTACGCCACACCAGTTTATGGCATTTATAACTGACAAAAAGGATAATATCACCTGGGCGATCAATCAGGATGGGCTTGTTCGCCGTTATAATTTGACTTCAGATGAATAAACGTGAATTTTTAAAGGCTGGTTTATTGGTTGGCGCGGCATCTGCCATCAGTTTAAAAAGTGATGCTGCCGAAATCGCTTTAAATAACAGAAAAAAGAAGCACAAAAACTGGGTTTGGATAGGCCCTGATCCAAAAGATACCGAAGACGAATTAAAAACCCGATATACTGCCTTTAAAGCAGGTGGGATAACCGGGGTGTTTTTTGAGGCTGACAGCGAAAAGCATTTTCGTGCTGCCAAAGCCGCCGGGCTTGAGGCTCACCGCTGGATCTGGACCTTTAACCGTGCCGAACTGGTGGGCGTGCATGACGATTGGTACAGCAGGAACCGCAATGGAGACTCCTGCGCAGATAAGCCCCCGTACGTTAATTATTACCGCTGGCTTTGCCCATCGCGGCCCGAAGTACAGCAATATTTGGAGCAGCAGGTAAACGATATCCTGGACAAGGATTATATTGATGGTATTCATCTGGATTATGTGCGCTACTGCGACGTAGTATTACCTGTAAACCTTTGGGGTAATTACCATATTGAACAAACAAAAGAACTGCCTGATTATGATTACTGCTATTGTGATGTTTGCCGGGCAAAATTTAAAGAACAATATGGAACCGACCTTGCGGACATTCAATATCCCGAAGCAAGCCTTTCATGGCGTTTGTTCAGGTATAATAATATTGCCAGGGTAGTAAATAGCTTGTCGGCTATTGCACATCAGCATAAAAAATTAATTACCGCGGCTGTTTTCCCAACGCCCGAAGTTGCCCGCCGAAACGTGAGGCAGGACTGGACCAATTTTAAACTGGATGGCGTTTGCCCGATGATATACCACGGCTTTTATAAAGAAAAAGTGACCTGGATAGGGGATGCTGTTACCGAAGGTATCCACTTTTTAGCCGGTTCATTCCCTTTGTATGCAGGCCTTTACCTTTCTGATTTTAAGAGCGATGACGAATTAAAGCAGGGGATCGGGTTAGCGCTAAAAAACGGCGCATCAGGTGTGTCTTTTTTTGGCAATGTTACCCCGGCTGTGTTGGATATTTTAAAGCAGGAAACAATTGTATAGCGACAAGAGCCGGGAAAAATAAGGCCCTGTTTTAAGACCTAAAACTTCCCGTAAAAGTTTGAAATATCAAAATAAACGTCCACTTTGGCATTATCCGAAGTAATGATATGGATGATATCAAAAGGTCTTTTATTATGATAAACTAAGGCCTGGCTGTTTGTTTGCGAACCCGGGTATTTATTGCGGATCCACGCATATTCGGCATCAATGCCGGGCGTTTCATGCGTTTCTTGTATAACAATAGCCTTATCGAAAGATGATCCGTCACTTTCACTGGTCGAAAAGGAGGCGGAATTGCTATGCAACGCCTTTTTACTGGTTGAGCAGGAAATACTCAACGAACAAATAATAAAAAGGAATAAGATTGCTCTTCTCATAAAATAAAATCAGGTGCTATAAATATACTGAATTCATTTAATGCGAATTCTAACAACATAAAATCAAAAGGATATAAACGAAGTGAAAATAATCATCTTTGACTTCGAAAGATTCACCTTTTGTTCCTGATTCCCGGCTCTTAAATCTATTCGAAATAAAGCAGCTGCTTTTTATAGTCGATCGTAAATTTGTATTGTTTTAAAACGCCGCCGCCAATGCTGCCATCGATATTGGTATCGGCAAAAGCGCCGGTTTTCAGCATTGGTATGCGTGATGGTACATTAACTGCTTTTATATTTGCTATCGCTAATTTATTTAAGATGAAAGTGCGGGCATAAATGGGTCCGCCAAGGCCATATCCTGTTATAGTAGTATCCGAAAGATGATAATTTTTGATGATCCCCGTTTTTACGGCGAAATGATTAAGAAGGGTAAAGCCAGTCCGGTCGCCGGTATCAACAATAACTATTGCCTTATTTTCGTCAATTTCAGCAGCAAACTCAGGAACTGAACCATAAAAATAAGTAAATGGCAATGGGTAGGGACCTTTATAACTATTATAAAAATTGATAACATTATTGCGGTAATCAAATTGCACCGCGTAGTCCTTCATAAACGTATAGCCGATTACTCCATCCATATAAGGCAGGTGGAGTCCGTTAATAATCTCTGAAAAATCAATTACCCGAAAGGAATTTTTTATCACGTTTACCGGTCCTATTTTAATAGTATCTACAATTGTTTGCCAGGTTTCCGCCAGTTTTGCACCTGCACCGCCCTGCATGCTTTTGTGACCAAGGTCGAGGCCTAATATTTGGGCCGTCGTTGTGTTTAGCCCATAATCAGCGCCGCAATCCAAAACGAAATGGAAGGTATGTTGTTTGATCTTAACTTCAATAAAGGGCCGGTTATCAATCAATTGGAATGGTATAGAAAACACCGGTTTATTTTGGGAGTAACAATTCAACCCCATCAACAAAAAAAATAAGCAACTAAGTGCCGGCAGCAGGTAAATCTTCCTCATAGAAATTGTTTTTTGTTTAGATGAAGATTTAGGAGCGTATGTTACAATGTCTTTATTCTTTTATTCTGCTGATTTTGTTTAGATGCCAAGAGTTTGCAAAAAACCGCTGCGCTGTTATTGATCTTCTCCAAAAAATAAGGCCTTTAGTTCGGTAGCGTCATCAGGTTTCATTTTGCCGGCTAAAATAAGCCGCAGTTGCCTCCTGCGCAGCGCCCCTTCGTATAATACCATGTCCTCAATCGTGTCGGGGATCACTTCCGGTACCTGGGTAGTACGGCCGTCCTGGTCGAGGGCCACGAAGGTGTAAAAAGCCTCGTTGCTTTTTATCCGCGTGCCCGAAGGGATATTTTCGGCCCAAACATCCAGCCTAACTTCCAGGGAAGTGTAAAAAGCCCTTGAAACCTGCGCCTCGATGGTGATCACATCACCCAGTTTAATGGGTTGCTTAAAGGAAACGTTGTCAACCGATGCCGTAACCACTATGCGGTTGCAATGCTTTTGTGCCGATATGGCTGCGGCAATATCCATCCAGTGCAGTAAACGCCCCCCCATTAAATTATGCAGTGTATTGGTATCATTTGGTAATACCAGTTCATTCATGATGGTGTGTGATTCTTTGGGCGTTTTTCCTTTCATAGTTGCAATGTTTGTGCAAAGATGGGGAAAAGAGATTAGAGGTTGGAGATTAGAGATTAGTTTTTTTGCGTAAAAGGTAATTTATCAGCTAACCTCTAATGTCTGGTATCTGATCACTTGTCTGTAAGACATAATTCCATTAGCTTTATCCCCGTTAATAAAATCAATCCATCCTATATGAAGATTCAATTTGTGCGGGTTAGTTTAGCAGGCATGCTCGCGTTTTGCGTTATTTTACCCATTGGCCTTAAGGCGCAAACCAAACAAACCTACAATAGCTTAGAGGATGCTGTAAGGTCTGCCGGCAGCTTGTATGGCAATGCTGGCCCGCAAAGTATTAACTGGACAAATGGCGGCAATAAATATTCCTACATAGAAAACGATGAGATCCGCTCGATGGATCCGCAAACTTTAAAAGACGAATTTATCTTCAGCAATAAAGGGTTTACTTTTCCGGGAAGCACAAAGCCTTTCAATTACGAATCGTTCCAATGGTCGCATGACTCCAAACACCTGGTTTTTAAAACCAATTTCAGGCCGATCTACCGTCGTTCAGGCGTTGCCGATTATTATGTTTATGACCTGGAGAGCAAGCATCTTGAGCAGGCTGCAAAGAATGCCCGTACCGCAGCGTTATCTCCCGACGGAAAAAAGGTAGGCATGGAACGCGACGGAAATATGTTTGTATATGATTTTGCTGCCGCGAAAGAAAAGCAATTAACTACCGATAAAACCAGCGAAAACGGCACTTTTAACGGGCATTACGATTGGGTTTACGAAGAAGAATTTGGGCAGGCCCAGGCCTGGAATTGGTCGCCTGATAGCAGGTATATGGCTTTCTGGCAATTTAATGAGCGCGCTGTGCCCGATTTTCAGATGACCAATTTTGAAGGTATGCACCCTGAACAGGTGCATATTTCTATCCCCCTGGTTGGTGATGCAAATCCTTCTGTAAAAATAGGAGTGATAGATGTTGCATCAGGCAAAAAAGTTTGGCTGACGCCAGACGAAACCGGCGATTTCTATATCCCGCGCATTTACTGGACAAGCAACCCCGATGTTTTGGCGCTGATGACCCTTAATCGCGCGCAAAACCACATGAAGCTATATTTTTTTAATGTAAAGACCGGCGAACATCATGTTGTATTGGATGAGAAGAACAACACCTGGGTAGCCATCTTTAACTTTTATACCAATGTGAACGATATGGTTTATTTCCCCGAAAAATCAAAGGAGTTTTTCTGGGTGTCCGACCGTTCGGGGTATTACCATATCTACCGTTATAGTTATGATGGCAAGCTGATTAACCAGGTAACCAAAGGTAATTGGGATATGATAAAGGTTACCGGGATCGACGCGGAAGCGAAAAAGATCTATTACCTGTCAGCAGAAAGCGGAGGACTTTTCCAGGAGCCCTACAGCATAAATTTTGATGGGAGCGGGGAGACGAAGCTATTTACCGTCGGCGGTTATCATGAGGTAAATATGTCGCCCAATACCAAATATTTTTTGGATACTTATAGCAACCTGACTACGCCAACGCAGGTTACCTTAAGCGATAATAAGGGCAAAGTGCTAAAAATGCTGGTAGATAACCATGAAGTGAGCGATTATTTAAAAACGCATGAGTATTCGCCCGAGGTACCGTTTAAGTTTAACGCAAGTGACGGCACTCCCCTTGACGGTTTTTATATCAAACCTTACAACTTCGACCCAAATAAAAAATACCCGCTGGTTTTGCTTGTTTATGGCGGGCCTGAATCGCACGAGATCTTCGACCAGTTTGGTGCCGATACCTGGGCGCAATGGCTGGCACAAAACGGATATATGGTTGCCAATGTAAATAACCGCGGCTCGGCTAATTATGGCAGCGCCTTTATGAAATCGGTTTACAAGCAATTGGGTAAGCTGGAAAGCAGCGACTTTGTGTACCTGGCCCGGTACCTGGCTAAAAACATGTCGGTTGATAGCACCAAAATGGCGATCATGGGAACCAGCTATGGCGGTTACAGTACTACGTATACCCTGTTAACCCATCCAGGCGTGTTTAAGGTGGGTATAGCCAACAGCCCGGTTACCGACTGGCGTTTGTATGATGATGTTTATACAGAGCGTTATATGGCCCCGCTGAAGGAAAACAAAGCGGGTTACATCAAAAGTGCGGATATGACCTATGCAGCTAACCTGAAAGACCATTTACTGCTCATCCATTCCATGAGCGATGATAATGTTCACCCGGCAAATACGATGCAGTTGTTAACGGCATTAACCAATGCAGGTAAAGATGTCGACCTTCGGATCTATCCCCCCGGTGCCCACGGTGCAGCATATAACTGGCAAAGTTATATCCTGATTGAAAATGTAAGCTTTCAATACCTGGAGCGCTATTTAAAAGGGAATTATGATCTGCCGAATCTGAATGAAGCAAAATAATCCGCGGCTGATGAGGCAAATCGCGTTTAAAAAACGAATGCCGCGTGTAGGGCTACCCTTTGCAAATGGGTGAGGTTAAGCCACCGGCCCTGTAAGGGCCAAATATTGGTAGAACAAAAAACACAAAAAAAAACCGCGCCGTTAGGTGCGGAACCTCGCGAATGTTGCGTACCTACGGGCACGCTATCCCTTCTTTTATATTTTCTACCAATATTTGGCACCTAACGGCGCCTTCAGAAATTTATTTTTCCCTTCATTTAATCACATTGCCCATACGGGGTAATATTTTGTTGGTTTTTTGCTACAAACAGGTAGCCCGCCAATTGTGGGGCATTAATAGCTTATGAGTTTTTCTTCAGTATAAGGCATACCTTAAACTTTGAATATTTAAAAGCGGGTGCCCTGCGACTCTGATAACACAGGCGGTTTAAAGAGTTTTATCCCTTTTTGGGTTTGCCTTCGCCGCCTAACTTTAGGGTGTAGGCAGATTCTGCGGCATCATACGATTGCTTTAAAATATCGGTATCGGTAGTATTTTCATCCACCGGGGTTTCATCCAGCCCGTTTGAATGAATATCCTGCTGGCTTTGCTGGTCGGCGGTATCTGAACTGTCTGAATCGTCTGGTAATAATTCGTCTTCTGGATTGATCATGGTTTTAGTATTTGGTTATATAAAGATAACGATATATTCAGAAGGATGTTTCTGGAATATTTTAAAAAAGAACTAAATCCGAAATCGAACATCCGAAATCCGAAATCAAAACAGTCCCTCATCAGCAAAACTAAAATACCCGAGGTCCGAGATGATAAGGTGATCGAGTATTTTTATGTCAAGGATGCCGCCTGCGCTTACCAGTTTTTTGGTTAGCACAATATCGTTCTGACTCGGTTTTAAACTGCCTGATGGATGGTTATGGATGAGGATGATATTGCTGGCCTGGTGCTGCAGCGCTACGCCAAAGATAACTTTCGGGTCGATAACGGTATTTGATAAACCACCTTTGCTGATCAATTCCTTCGCCAATACTTTTTGTGACCTGCCGGTCAGAATGATCCAGAATTCTTCATGGTTCAGGTCCACCAGGTGACGGCGCATTAGGTTGTAGGCGTCTTTACTGCTGCTGATAATGTCTGGCGCTTTGGTTTCAAAATCGTTCCTGCGGCGCCCTATCTCCAGTGCGGCGATGATGGAAATGGCTTTGGCTTCGCCGATGCCTTTAAAGTTGGAGAGCTCGTTGATGGAGGCTTTGCCGAGTTTGTTGAGGTCGTTATCATAATGATGCAGGATGCGTTTGCTTAACTCAACCGCCGTTTCGTCCCTGCTGCCCGATCCGATAAGGATGGCGATCAATTCGGCATCGGTTAAAGCGCGCCTGCCCTGGCCCGCCAGTTTTTCCCTGGGGCGGTCCTCTTCAGCCCATGATTTGATGCCTATTTTATTTTCGTAACCTCCCATTAGAATAAACTTTGTAGAGACGCAATATTTTGCGTCTCTGAACGGTGTATTTTGGATATTTCCTAAAAGATCACAATTTATAAAAAGTTTATTCTTGTATGGCCCGGAGACGCAAAATATTGCGTCTCTACACACAATAAATCGATGTTTGGTTTACCGACTCACCACCAAGACTCTGAATGTACCGGGTATAGCAGCCGGCCTGAATGACTTTGGGTCTTTGGGTTTAAAATCTGCCGTAAGCAAATAAATATTGTGAGTGATCTGGTCAACCGCGTTGGTACGTGCACCTTTTTCGGTTTTTAAAACCTGGGCAACGGTAAACTGGTCGGGTGTAATTTCTTTAATAATGGTTAAGGTGCCTTCGCCGTTTGATGAATACACTGTTTTTAGTTTTACATCAAAACCAACCGCGTCGCATTCGTCGTCGATAGGGAGGGTTGTAACAATTTTTC
>JARLHA010000078.1 GCA_031292485.1 Mucilaginibacter sp. | reverse complement strand
TACCGTCTGCGCGGGCTTCACATCCTTTGTTTCCTCTTGATGTGCCGCGCTTCCTTCAACCTGAACGGCTAATTGGGTTGTATGGCTCTTTCATCCATTAGGTATTTAATTTATATATACACGCACGCCTCGTGGCGCACCGGAGAACGCTAAGTTTTTACTTTCAAAGTGATCTGCTTTAGCTATTTAAATAAAACTAAAAAACTCTTTGTGACCTCCGCGACTTCTCTGTTTTCTGTGTTAAAAAATCTTCATAATTAGTTCTTTGATCCATACAAATCATTATAGAATCAATTATTTTCCGGCCAGCATTCCCCGGTTTGAAATATTTATTTTTAATTTTCGGGCTTGTATAGCAAAGAAGAAGCATCGCAACTCCGCCAGGCATTCTGGACAGCCTTCGGGCAGTATATCTCGCCGCAATTATCCGCCGAAGGACTAAGAGTCAACTGGATAAATTATAAAACGGGGCTCAAACACGTTTACTTTAAAATGGAAGCGGACAAAAAAACCGCAACCATCAGTATTGAGCTTGCCCATCCCGACGCCGGTATACAGGAATTATTTTTTGAACAGTTTTTGGAGTTTAAAAACATCCTGCACACTACTACAGGCGAAGAATGGCAATGGGAGTTGCACCACAAGGATGACAGTGGCAAAACAACCAGCCGGATTTACCAGCAAATAGCAGGCGCAAGCATTTTCAACAAAAACGACTGGCCCGAGCTGATCACCTTTTTTAAACCCCGTATCATTGCGCTGGATGAGTTTTGGAGTTTGGTAAAGGATGGGTTTGATGGGTTGAGGTAGCTGTCTGAATCAGAATTTATAGAATTTAAGAATTACCTGTCGGAAATAGTATCATGTTATTTCTTAAAACTCTTAAATTCCATAAATTCCAGTTCAGACCAAATTAACCCAGCGCAAATTTTACGGCTGCATTTGCATGCAGTATAGTTGTATCGAAAAGCGGCACCGAACAATCTTCCGGCTTTATCAAATGCGGGAATTCAATACATCCTAAGATCCCCCCTTCGCCACTTACGTTAAAAAATATTACCATGCGAATAAATCACCCCCCTAATTTTAGTATAATTTTGAATAAATAATTAAAACCCAATTGCTAATAAATTCACAATGCCATTAAAGTTGCCTGGTGGTTGGTAATTATTGCTCTAAAAGATTTAATGTTTTATCAGGTTTTCAATCATTTTATGATAATCATTGAAAAAATGTAATTCATATCACATTTATAAGGGTAAAATGTAAAGAAATTTGGAAATGCGATAAATATTTATAATTTTTGATGAAGAATTTAATAACGATTCAAAGATATTTGATAAATAACCATTAAAATCTACCATTATGAACGTGAAATTGTTTGCCGAAATCATAAAAAACCTGAAAGATATATTTACTCCGCGCGATAAAAAATTAATACCTGTTAAAGTTTACGCTAACAATCGCCGCGGTATCAGATAATTCTTATTGAAATTGCAAGGCCAGGTTACTCCATATTTCGTTTGAAATAGTGTCGGCATCCCTGTTTCCATTTGTCTTAAAAATTCTTTCTTCTGATTGCAGCAACTCCATTACTTCAAAATATTTGTTGCGTACGTTTTGAAGGTTTTCAAGTGTTTCGTAAAGTTCAATTGAAGTCCTCCCCTTTTTTAAACGCTCCATACTTTGTTCTGGAGTAATGTCAATAAAAATATTAACATCCGGCCTTAACAAGCCCGCACTTAGCGAATTGGCCTGGATAACCCAGTTAAGATCCATGTGGGTGCTTTGATAGGCGTATGATGAAAAATAATACCTGTCGGTAATCACGGTATAGCCTTCTTCCAGCATTTTGATGATCCCGTTTGTTTTATTAAGGAGATGGTCGAGCCTGTCGGCAACAAAAAGCCCGGCGATTACCCGGTGATCCGCCTCCATTTTATGAGTGAAGATATCCCTTATTATTTTGCCTATAGGGCTTTCCGTAGGTTCGCAGGTGGTATAAACTTTTAATCCGGCTTGTTCGAGTTTTTCTTTCAGCAATTTTACCTGGGTGCTTTTTCCGCTCCCGTCGATGCCTTCAAAGGCAATAAAAAGATTTTTTTTCATTAAGATATTTATCCGGCTTTATATTCGTCCAAATATACAGCCTTAATCGGAAACATTGCAGGGATGTTGACAGGTAAACAAAGCTTATTTAAGCGTTGCCAAAACCGCCTTTGCAGAATCGAGGTGCATTTTAATAGTTGGTAATGTCGCGGCAGCAAACTTATCAACATCGGCATCCGTACTTTTATAAGCATTTTTAAATAAGTCTAATGCTGCCTGGTGATCGGCAACCATCATTGTTAAATAAGCCTTATCAAAGGCTGCCCCGTTTTTTTTGGATAGTATAGTAATCATTTGCCGGTGGCTGGCGCTAATGGTATCGAGACTATCAACCATTTTACTGGTTTCCATCTTTTTCAGCGCACTGTCGGCATTGGTGTGGTCGTTTATCATCATTTTTGCGAAACCGATCACCTGATGGTTGTTGGAATTGGTAATGGCAAGGCCGGAGGCCTTAATTTCAGTCAGCCCTCCCTCAATAGCGGTTTTTATGAATTTCTGGCCCACTGAATCAACCTGCGGCTCCTTATTATAATTTTTGCCGGGATTATTCTGGCATGCCTGGGCAAACATGAATAAGATCATCCCTATTGCCAGAAAAGTTAAATTTTTCATTTTGAAAGAGTTATGTTTAATAAAAGTATAACATTTTTATTGCCGTACTGTTTATAATGTAGCAGAATACTTTTTAAGGACAAAGTCTCTTTGATGATTCATTTACGTCTTAAAAATAAAATTAATTATATTTGATAATTATGGAAAAAACATATCGGTTAAAAGGTCAGGAAATTAGTATGAAATTTCTTAAATCCATAAAAATGATGTTTGCCGGTCAGGAAGTGGAAATTACCGTAAAAGCTGTAGATCCCGAAATAGTCGAAACGCCTAAAATAAAAAATGGCCTTCTCGAAATGATCAGAGAAAATCGTCAAAAAGCACCCCTGGTTCCATCTGATCTTGACATTCGGGGATTAATTGATGAAGCACATAATCCTGCCTGACCACCAATATGTACTATGTCGATACAGATGTGTTGATCCACTCGATCATAAATCAGAATTTAAATCTGCACCTAAAAGCAAATGATTTAATTGAAGATATGCCACCCAAAATAAATTTTTAATTTCCTGGCTAAGTATTCAAGAATTAGGTTTTGTATTAGCAAAGCTTGGCCAGCAGCCTTCGTTTATTTCATCCAAATTAACTTCATTGATGTCTGCAGACCCTGTTGCATATGGCTTACCCGAATTTTCCAGGGCATTGGAATTAGCAAAAATCATCGGCTTTAAGGATTTTAACGATTGCCTGCATCCAGCCATTGCCGAACAACATTGCACGGATTTATTTACCTGCAATTACAAGGACTTCAAACGTATTGAACATCACACAACCTTAAAAATTCATTTTATAAAGTAAGCTCTCTTAAACGCTCTCACTTATGCCAAATTCCTTCCGGCATTTACAATACCATACACCGTGCGGATCACCAGCTTGTTGTAAATTTTGGCAAGTTCTTCATCCGGGTTATTATTGAGGCAGTGCAGGGCATAGTGCTGCATAATTACCAGGGGCAAAACTATTTTTTCGCGGATAGCGATGGAGCGGCGTTCTACCGGATATTCTCCCATCAGCATGGTAGTGCCTGTTAATTCAAGCAACATCGCTTTTGTTAATTCGAATTCGTCACGGAGCATTTTCCAAAACGGTCCGAACTTCTTGTCCTTCTCCAAATAGGCGGTAACACGGAAATCAGATTTCGTCATGGACATCACGCAGTTATCAACCATGGTTTTAAAGAAACCGGATGAATTATAAAGGTCTTTGATCTCGTTCCAGTTGCCGGCTTCCTTCATTTTATTTAAAGCCGTACCAACACCATAAAAACCAGGTATGCTTTGTTTCAACTGGCTCCACGAGGTTACAAAACTAATGGCGCGCAGGTCCTCCAGCTTTAGCGAGGCATCCGAATTCCGTTTGGTTGGACGGCTGCTGATGTTGATATGAGATAGGAGTTTTAAGGGACTGAATTTCTCAAGGTATTCCACAAATAAAGGATGCTGCCTCAATTCAAGAAACAGCTTATAGCTTTCATCCGCCATCGCAGAGATAAGTTCTTTATGTTTTGCATCCAGCAGATCATTTGGATTAGGCTGCAATGCCGAAATAACGCCTGCATTGATCAGCTGTTCCATGTTAAAACGCGCCGTCTCCACTGAGCCGTATTGCGAACTTACCGTTTGACCTTGTATGGTCAATTGGATGTGCTTATTGGCGATCTCATCACCCATGGAAGCATAAAAACGGTGAGTTTTACCGCCGCCGCGTGCCGGCGGGCCTCCCCTGCCATCAAAAAACGCCAAATCGATTCCATATTTCCTTGCCATGGCTGTCAGCTCAACTTTGGCTTTGTAGATCGACCAGTTAGCCATCAGGTATCCGCCATCTTTGGTGCTGTCGCTAAATCCAAGCATGATGGATTGCAGGTTATGCCGTTTCGAAAGATGTTCTTTATAAAAGGGGTGGGTATATAATGTTTCCATTACCTGGGCCGCGCTTTTAAGGTCGTTAACGGTTTCAAACAAGGGCATAAAATCCACACTCAGGCTATCCTTTTTCCATCCGCTCCATAAAAACAGGTCAATCAACTGCAATATATCCGATGCCTGCTGACAGTTGCTGATGATAAAGCGCTGACAGGCTTTTTCGCCGTTTGTGCGCTGGATCTCCTTCATTAACCTGATGGTATTCAACGTATCACAAGTAAGTTTATCCTCGTCATCCGGGCAAACAATGTCGGCTTCGTTAAAAGTTATACTTTCTATTTTTCCCTCTTCAGAAAATTCAAGGTAATCATCCGGAATACCGGTATCTACACCTGATTTGGAAGTACAGAACTTAAATACTTTACGCAAAACGCGGCTATCCTGCCTGATGTCAAGCGTGGCGAAATAACAGCCAAACAAGCTTACTTTTCTGATCAGGTCGTCCACCAGGTTTACAAACAAGCTGTCGTGATCTGCCACCAAAGTATACCTTATCGACCGCAGCAATTCCAATATTTCGGGCTGCAGGTCGCGATCATCCTGCTTAAAATTAGCATTTGAATAGATGAGTTTGTCAAGGGTAGCCATTGCCTTTTCAACGCCGTGGAAAGTTACACGCCTCTTCAGCAGCCTGTAATCACGGTAGTAACACCTGAAGGCACGTTGTCTTAAAAAGCTTGCGACAGATCTTGTTGTTTCGACAGTAACATTAGGGTTCCCGTCGCGGTCGCCGCCAGGCCAAAAACCCAATTCCAAAAGCTGGTTATGGCGCGCGGGTTCGATATCAAACTCTTCATCGAGTTTAGATTGTATGCCCGATACCGCATGGTAAAATATATTTTCGAGGAACCAGGCCAGGCTGATCGCCTCGTCAACCGGTGTAGGCGATGTTTTATTAAAGAACGGTGTTTTACCCAATTGCTGCAATAAAACGTCAATGGTATTTATATCGTTTGTTTTTAAAGCCTCGATCAGGTCGGTCATTATCCCCAGGATAGTGCCCGGGTAAAACTGGGTAGGGTGCGCAGTCAATACCAGCCTTAATGAAAAATCATTCAGTTTTGCACTAATCTCGTTTCGGGCATCCTGGCTTACTGCAGCCTGCTGCGATAAAACCTGGAGGGTACCGCTATCATCGGCCCTTCCCAGTTTATTAAAGGAAGAATCTTCGATGGCATCAAACAAAACCACTTGCCGTTCGATATATTGAATAAAGCGGAACATACGGTTGATTTGCTCGCGATGGTCAATATCGGGTACGTATTTTTTGAAAAACGATTCGATAATAGCGGTTGGGGATATTAGTTTATTAGTTTCCTTTTCGCAATGGGAACTAAAAAATGGCAGCAAAATACCTGTATCCTTAACCTGGTAAAACGGCAGGGTTTGAAACAAACTATTGTACAACTCAAAACGCATCACAACTTCATTATTAAAAGCTGTTTCTCTCTGGCTGAGTTTTAAGTTTAAGGGCATAACGGATTAAATTGAATAAAAAACAAGTTTAAATAATTGGTTACTATAAAATGGTCACCGGAGGTCAGCATTTCCGGGGGCCATTTGTTTACGGGTGTGAATTTACACATCTGATTGCTAAATTAATAAAAAAATGAGTAATTTATAAAGGTTTGATAATATTAATGCAATATTTATTAAAATAAGGCACAGTTATTTAATTTTTGTAAATTTGTAGCGTGATTTTGGCCTCAAAAAAATCATTTCAGAAAAGGCAGTTTTTGCCCTTTTAAAAAATGTCCGGATAAAATATCTTTGATAAAGGCCTCTTCAGCACAAAAAAATAACAAAAACGATGAAAATCAATTCCAGGGAAATAAAAAGCTTTTTTTACAGCCAGTATTTCTCTGACGGTTTGCGGATGACGACAGGTATCCTGCTTCCATCGCTAATCGCCCTACGGTTTAACCATTTTGATATGGGGCTCACTTTGTCGCTTGGTGCATTATGCGTTTGCACAATCGATACCCCGGGCCCTTTGATGCATAAACGGAACGCAATGGCTATCGGCAACCTCTTCTTGTTTGTGGTAGCGGTAATTACCGGCTTTGCGAGGCTAAACGTTTTTACACTTGGGGCCGAAGTTACCTTGTTATCGTTCCTTTTTTCTATGTTCATCGTTTATGGTAACAGGGCAGCCTCGGTTGGAACCTCAGCCTTGCTGGTGATGATATTTATGATGGACAAAGCCGAAAAGCCGGAGGAAGTGTTAGGATACAGCGCCATCATTTTATTAGGGGGCATATGGTACATGCTTTTCAGCCTGATATTTTTTGGCATCAGGCCATATCGTGCCGCACAGCAAACCCTTGGTGAAAACATTGCCGACATAGCTGATTTTTTACGCATAAAAGCCGATTTCTATTTGCCTGACACAGATATTGACGAAAATTACCGAAAACTGGTTAGCCAGCAGATCAAAGTTAGCCAGCACCAGGATGCGGTGAGAGAGCTCCTTTTTAAAAGCAGGGTGATGGTAAAGGAATCAACCAGCGCAAGCCGGATCCTTTTACTCACTTTTGTCGATTTGGTAGACATGTTTGAACAGATCATGGCTACCCACTATGATTACAGCGCTATCCGCACAAAATATAAAGAAACAGGCGTATTAAATGAGATTGCCATTTTGCTGCAGCACATGGCCGGAGAGATGGACAATATTTCTTTCATGGTAATTTCCAATACCCGCAATAAATTTAAAGGCGATTTTATTGAGGAACTGGAACAGTTAAAAGGCCGGATAGATGCTTTAGGGAAAACCGAACAGGGTACCAGCAACCTGGCGCTTAAAAAGATCCTGATCAACCTGCGCGACCTGAACGACAGGATAAAAAGTATCTACAAGTATTATAACTCCAAATATTCGGAGACCCTGATGGGCGGGGTTTATGACAATGAATACGCCAAGTTTGTTACCCACCAGGATTACGCACCCCATATCTTTTTTGATAACTTTTCCTTTTCCTCTACCACTTTTAAACATGCGCTCAGGGTAGCATTGGTTTGCCTGGTTGGTTTTATCCTGGGCAAAACCATAGCCAATGGTCACCATAGCTATTGGATATTGCTCACCATCATCGTGATATTAAAACCGGGCTTCAGTTTATCCAAACAGCGCAATTACCAGCGGCTGATCGGTACAGTTATCGGGGGTATCGCCGGGATCGTCATCCTGCGCTTTATACCCAACCGGGATACACAATTCATTTTGCTGATTATATTTATGATAGGCACCTACAGTTTTACCCGTTTAAATTACGTGGTAAGTGTGCTGTTTATGACGCCCTATGTGCTTATCCTTTTTAAATTTCTGGGCGTTGGGTTATTGGTTCGGGAACGGGAAATTGATACGGTGATCGGCTCTACCATTGCTTTTATTGCCAGTTACCTGTTATTTCCGAGCTGGGAATATGACAACATACAGGACAGATTGAAAGATGTAATTTACGCCAATTTAAATTACCTGGTAAAAATAGCGGAAAGCATTACCGGCATTGAAGTGGGTACCATTGAATATAAACTGGCCCGGAAAGATGTATTTGTAAAATCGGCCAACCTTTCCGCTTCATTTGAACGAATGACCTCGGAACCCAAACGCCGGCAAAAAAATGTAAAGGATGTACATAAATTTGTGGTGCTCAACCATATCCTTTCCTCTTATATCGCTACGGTAGCTTCCACCATTTCGGGCAAAAAAAAGTACCAGAACCAGGCTGAGGATATTAAACTGATCAAAAAAAGCATTGCGGTATTGAATGATACCAGCGAAAAGCTGGGCGGAAGGTTAATTGACTTTAAGAGAGGAAAACCAGCGCCTGCAAGTGCGGCCGCCCTACCATTAACCCAGCATGACGATGTTTTACTAAAAGAGCAGCTGGGTTTTATCAATAAGATCAGCGTGGATATTGGAAAGGTGACAGAGAGTATTTTAAGTTGACCTCTGTAACTTCACGTGGAAATATACTTACTTAAATCAATAAATAGCCAGTTCACTCAGCTTAATGGTTCGTGCCGCCGTTAACTCCTTCAACAGTCGCGACGGCGTTACTTAAAGCATCTTCAGCAATAAAGTATTTCTTTTTAATTTTCTCTGCTTCGGTTTTATCGGTTATAGATGCATCAAATGTCTTTTCAAAAAACTGGTAATCGGTAAAATCCGTTTTCGTGTTCAGCATGTTTTTCATCCATAACCACATTGATTTTTCGCCAATTTCTTTTTCAATAGCCATTAGTATAACCGGTGCATAAGTGTACACATATAAATTCCGGTTATTAAAATCATCATCGTTTTTTATTAATGAAAAAGGTTTCGCTTTAAATTTCTCCAGCGATTTTAATTTATTTTTTATTATTTTTTGATAAATGCTATCAACAAACAAATTTTTAGTAGCCTTTAAAGAGAGGAATTCTGCAAACCCCTCATCAACCACGTGGCCAAAAGATGTATTTGTGCGCAAATATGTACCGAAATAATAATGTCCTAATTCATGGGCGAGGTATGGTTTATAATAATCGCCTCTTTTTTTATCGAACATACTGTTAAGTCCGTATTTTCCGATGCCGATATTCATGATGACAGGGTACGAAACGAACAAAAAAGCATGATCAGGAGCCGCTGTGGGGGTAGTTTGTATAAACGTAATATCTTCTTTATATGGAATGCCCAGGTTTTCTTCGTAATAATGTTTGTAATTATTTATAGTATTAATAAATGATTTCTGCTGTGTTTTATCCATATCAGGGTTCAGGATTGCCGTGCCGTTAATCTCGGCAACATCATATCTACCGCAATACATGGTTAATGGGCGCGGCACATCACTTACAAACCTTGCTTTTTGACCCTTCACGGGTTTGTTACCATTTAAAAATAACGTCGAGCAGTCTGAACAGGTAATATTCAGATCATATTTAACATTTTCATACCGGGCCTGTTTTTTCATATCATACAGCACCGGGTACCATGCACTTTGCAGTCCGTCGGCCCTTACGGAATAGCCATTAAAAGCAACATTACCCCGCCAATCCTGAACACTATATCCCCTGGCCGAATCAGCAATCGGGAACATACCAACGTATTTTAACTCCAGTTCCTGTGGCAGAAACCGGCCTACGTTTTTATTACCCGGAAAAAAGTAGGCGATTGATTCTCCGGACGAAAGCGTATCCTTACTATCAGTGTCATAATAGATAAGGTTACCATGTTTTAAATCCTTAAAATAATGAATATTCATCCCCGAATTGATCCGGATCACATAAGTATTTTCAATATGAGGCATGTTTTTCAAGATGAAATCACATTCCATCGTACCCTTGTTAACGGAGATATTAACACTTCCGCTAAGGGTCGGTGCGTCATCCTGGGCGTAAACTGCAAGCCAAAAAAAATTAATAAAAACAAGTGTGATTAAGGTTTTGATTTTCATATCTCAAATATAATTAAATCAACCATCCCCGCTTTGCAAAGATTTAGTTACAACAATTCCGTAGCTAAATTAGCCAGTTCACTCCGCTCTCCTTTTTGCAGGGTAATGTGCGCATAAAGCGGATGCCCTTTGGCTTTGTCGATTAGGTAACTCAGGCCGTTACTTTCGGCATCCAGGTATGGGGTATCTATCTGGTAAATATCACCAGTAAACACAAATTTGCTATTTTCGCCGGCGCGGGAGATGATGGTTTTCACTTCATGCGGGGTTAGGTTCTGTGCCTCGTCTACAATAAAAAATATCTTGCTTAATGTCCGTCCGCGGATGAAGGCCAGCGGGGCGATGGAAATTTTATCGTTAGTCACCAACTCATCAATTTTAGCCTGCATTTTATCGTCGTCGGCAAACTGGTCTTTGATGAATTTAAGGTTATCCCAAATCGGCGCCATGTAGGGGTCGATCTTTGATTTGATATCGCCCGGTAAAAAACCGATATCCTTATTGCTCAAGGGCACAATGGGCCGGGTAACAAAAATCTGCCTGAAATTTTTACGCTGTTCCAGCGCACTGGCAAGGGCCAGTAAAGTTTTGCCCGTACCGGCATTTCCCTGTATGGTCACCAGCTTAATATCAGGGTGCAGCAAGGCATGAATAGCAAAGGCCTGCTCAATATTTTTAGGGAAGATATTAAAAACAGGCTGTTCGGTTATTTTTTCCAGTTGTGCCGTTTTTGAATTGTAAAAACCCGGCACCGAGCCTTTTTTGCTGTTTAAAATGTAAAAGTGATTGCTGGTATGTGGCTGCATTTCAAAACTATCGCTGTTAACCGCCTCGGATTTATTGAGCTGGTTGATGAGTTTTTCGGGCACTCTGTTCAAAGTGGTTTCGCCTGTATAAAGTTCGGCCAGGTTTTTAATTTTTCCTGTTTCGTAATCTTCTGCGTGCAGGTTGAGTGATTTGGCCTTCAGCCGGAGGCAGATGTCTTTTGATACCAGCACTACCTTTTTATCCGGGTTTTCTTCCTGCAGGCCCAAAGCGGCGTTCAGTATGCGGTGATCAACCTTATCAGACCCAAAAACAGCTTCGGCATCAATGCCCATGTTTTTGGTATCCATGATTACCTTAAAGTTGCCTTTGCTTTTCCCGTTAAGGGGCCTCCATAGGTTGATTAAGTGATTGTGCGAAATATCGTCCATCAACCTGATAAAGCTTCGTGCCTCGAAATTGCGGGTATCATTACCGCTTTTCATGTTATCCAGTTCTTCCAGCACCTGGATAGGGATGGCTACATCATGTTCCTGGAAATTCTCAAACGCGTTATGATCGTATAAGATCACCGAGGTATCTAAAACAAATATTTTGGGCCTTCCGTCCTGCCTGGTTTTGCCGTCCTTGCTCATGTGCGCCTAAATTAGGTATTTTCAGTCGGGAGGGAAAATAGAATTAAGAAATTGACTGTAAAAAAAGCTGTAAAAAGCGAAAACGGAAGCCTCTTCTTGCGATTCGACTTCCGTTTCCTGACCTTATGCTTAGCCGTGACCAAACATCCGGCACCAAGTTTTGTGTATTTTAACCGCCCTGCTATTCTGTTGCCCTTGCGGACATTGATTCCTTTCAGTTCATCAGGGGTGTCTGCTTTTCTCCGTAAAAAATTGCGGGCCTTCCTGATCCTCGTGTAGTTAGCCTTCTTTTTCAGCGGCTTTCGCCGTTTTCATTTTCTGGTAACTCAGGTACTTCCGTGATCTTTAGCTCGCCCTGGGGTCCGCCCGATTCAGTTTCTGTATTCCTGTGAGATGTCAAAGTACGTCGTTCTTGATGATTCTAATATAGGGCCTTAGTGAATATTTGTCAAGCTTTTTTTTTATTTTTTATTAACAGGTTTTTAACAATTTTATACCATATAGTTATTATTGATTTATAAATAATTTGAGGTGATATATTACAATTAGCCGGAGTTATTAACATCATAGTTATTCACATAAAAGCAAAAAAACTGCTTATTGTCAAACAGAAAATATTCTTAAAAACAGTGTTTTTATTTTTTTTTGAAAAAAAGTCGAAAAAAAATTAGCCTTTTAACCCTCTTTTTTGCTTGCAAAAGAGAGGGTCGACCAGCGAAGCGCAGTCGGGGTGAGTAAATCGCCGATATGCATTAACGCTAATGTCCGCCGGGGGACTCACCCGGTCGTCGCTACGCTCGACCACCCTCTCTACCGCAAGCGGTAAAGAGGGTAAAAAGCTCATACTTTTATAAATATTTTAAAAACTTGCTATTGCTAAAGATTTCAGTTAAATATGTACAACAATCCGTCACCTCCAATTTTAACCAAATTAATGAAACGCAGCTATTACATTGTAGCATTAATCATGCTCACCTTTTTTGTAATTTCTTTTTTAACAAATATCATAGGTCCGCTGGGCCCGGAGTTTATTAAAGATTTTAAATTAAGTACCGGGATGGCCGGCGTATTACCATTTGCATTCTTTATCGCTTACGGTGTAATGTCCATCCCTTCGAGCATGCTGGTACAGAAGTATAATGAAAAAGTGATTATGACTGCGGCATTTGTTGTCGCATTCCTTGGTGCATTACTTTTAGCTGCCGAGCCAAATTATCTTACGGCAATCTTATCTCTGTTTTTAATAGGCTGCGGAATGGCGATGCTGCAGGTGGTGATCAATCCGTTACTACGAACTGCCGGTGGAGAGGAAAACTATGCATTTACCTCGGTTTTGGCACAGTTAATATTTGGCGGGGCCTCTTTCGTAAGCCCCTTTGTGTATTCATACCTGGTTTTAAATTTAGCTAAAGGGAATCATTCAGGCATCTTTTCTGTATTGCAGCCATTGGTCCCTCATGATCTGCCATGGATCTCTCTATACTGGCTTTTCACTGTTATTTGCGTTTTTATGTTTGCCATTTTAGTGCTCTCCAGGTTTCCGAAAGTTGAGTTGAATGAAGATGAAAAAGCAGGGCCATGGGCCACCCATGTAATGCTTTTTAAAAAGCCCGTAGTTATTTTATACTTCATAGCATTGTTCAGCTATGTCGGCACAGAACAGGGTGTCTCCTACTGGATGTCAGAATTCCTGTTCCGTTATCATCACTTCAATTCCGAAACAACCGGTGCACACGCCGTAGGCTATTTTTGGGGATTGATGACTGCCGGTGGTATATTAGGTTTGTTTTTATTAAAACTGATGGATAGCCGCAAGCTGCTGGTGCTGTTTACCATCCTTGCAATTATTGTGCTAACGTTTGGTCTTTTTGGCAGTGCGCAGGTTTCCTTATATGCTTTTCCGATAGTAGGTTTTTTTATGTCGGTGATGTATCCCATTATTTTCTCGCTGGCGTTGAGTTCGGTGGACGAACACCATGGGTCGTTTGCCGGCATCCTGGTGACAGGGATTATTGGCGGTGCGGGGATCCAATTGCTTATCGGGGGCCTCGGCGATCTGATCGGGCTGCGGGCGGCAATGATGGTGCTTTACATTACTTTTGGCTATATGCTCAGCATCGGTTTTTGGGCGAAACCGTTGGTTACCAATAAAACTATATTTGACACCAAAGATAAAGTATAACAGAAAGATGACTCACAAACACGTTATAGGAATTGACCTGGGTGCCACGAATATCCGGGGAGCAGTGGTAAATGACAAGGACCTCTCCGAAATCATCTCCAGGCGGATCAAAAGAAAAGGAACTGAAGAGCAGGTTCTGGAGGATGTTTATTCTTTGATCGACGTATTGATGGATAAAAACATTAAAGCCATCGGCATAGGCGTTCCCAGCGTGGTGGATGTAAAAAAAGGCATTGTTTATGATGTGATCCATATCCCGTCGTGGAAGGAAGTTCATTTAAAAGAACTACTGGAAGCCCGTTACAAGCTCCCCGTTTTTATAAACAACGACGCCAATTGCTTCGCTTTGGGCGAGCATTATTTCGGAAAGGGCCAGGGCGTTACTGATATGATCGGTTTAACCATAGGTACCGGCCTGGGGGCCGGCATCATCATCAATAACCACTTGTATGCCGGCCGTAACTGCGGTGCGGGGGAATTTGGCATGGTTGACTATTTAAAGAAAAACTACGAATACTATGCAAGCGGCTCCTTTTTTCATAATGTCCACGGCTTGAGTGGAGAACAAGTATTCAAAAAAGCAAAAAAGGGCGATGAGGAGGCATTAAAGCTTTATGCTGAATTAGGCAAACATTTAGGCAATGCCATTAAAATGATCATGTACACCTATGATACCGAACTCATTATTTTAGGCGGTTCGGTGGCGCTTGCTCATCACTTCTTTGAAAAGGCAATGTGGGAACGTATCAGAACGTTTGAATTTCCGAAAAGCATCGGCAACCTTAAAATTGAAACTTCCGCATTAGCCAATAGCGGTATTTTGGGAGCGGCGGCGTTGTATTATGACTCAGAGTAGAGACGAAATATTTTGCGTCTCTGTACTATTTCTATAACAACACTACCCAGCAAAGTCGTTCCAATCAACAAATCCTTCCAGAGACGCAAAATATTGCGTCTCTACCTCGAATAATTCGGTGCTTCCTTAGTGATGGTAATATCGTGCGGATGGCTTTCGCGCATACCGGCAGCGGTAATTCTTACAAACTTGGCTTTTTGCAAACCTTCGATGGTTGCCGCTCCGCAATAGTGCATCCCGGCCCGTAATCCGCCGATGTACTGGTAGATCACTTCGGCAAGCATACCTTTGTAAGGTACCCGGCCAACAATGCCTTCAGGAACCAGTTTGGTTACCACATCCGTTTCATCCTGGAAATAACGGTCTTTAGAGCCTTTATCCATAGCCTCAACCGAGCCCATACCGCGGTACGATTTAAATTTACGGCCTTCGTATAAAATGGTTTCGCCCGGCGATTCTTCAACACCCGCAAATAGCGAACCGGCCATAATAGAACTTGCGCCAGCGCCAATTGCTTTAACAATATCCCCGGTTTGTTTGATCCCACCGTCAGCAATGATCGGGATCCGCCTGCCCTGCATGGCTTTTGCACATTCATAAACCGCAAACAATTGCGGTACGCCCACCCCTGCTACAATACGAGTTGTGCAAATGGAACCAGGCCCAATGCCCACTTTTATGGCATCAGCACCAGCATCAGCTAATGCAATAGCGCCATCAGCAGTAGCTACGTTGCCGGCAATCACCTGCAAATCGGGGTACATTTGTTTTACCAGCTTAACCATGTCCAATACCCCTTTAGAGTGGCCATGGGCGGTATCAACGGTAATGACGTCAACACCCGCATTAAAAAGGGCCTTAACCCGTTCCACATTTTCAGGCGAAACACCAACCGCTGCGCCAACGCGCAAACGACCATATTCATCCTTGCAGGCACTCGGAAAGTTTTTAAATTTTTGTATATCCTTAAAGGTGATCAGGCCGCGTAAAATGCCGTCCTTATCAACTACAGGTAGTTTTTCAATTTTATAATTCTGGAGGATCTCTTCGGCTTGTAACAGCGTGGTGCCTTCGGGTGCGGTAATCAGGTTGGTTTTGGTCATCACTTCCTGCACCGGCCGGTTCATATCCTTTTGAAAACGAAGATCGCGATTGGTGATGATGCCCATAAGTTTGCCACCGCCATTAACGATAGGTATCCCACCTATCCGGTATTCACGCATAATTTTTACGGCGTCGGCAACTTCAGAATCTTCATGAAGGGTCACCGGGTCCTGGATCATGCCGCTTTCTGAACGTTTTACCTTACGCACTTCATCGGCCTGCGCCTGGATGGTCATATTCTTATGCAAAATACCGATGCCACCCGCCTGCGCAATAGCAATAGCCAGCGAAGATTCGGTAACCGTATCCATTGCAGCCGAAATGATCGGAATGTTTAACCTGATCTTTTTGGTGAGGTACGTGCTGGTATCAACATCGCGCGGTAAAACTTCAGAGTAAGAAGGGATGAGTAAAACGTCGTCGTAAGTTAATCCTTCGGCAACAAATTTTGAGGGGTCAAGCTCCATAGCAAATAATTGTTATTTGCCGGGCAAAGCTAACCTTTTATTTCGGATTTCGGAAGTTCGATTTCGGAATTATGTGATGAATCTGAAAAATCAGACAATACGATGATTTAACGAAAACCATTGTCAATTCTAATAATGACCTTTTAAAGAGAAAACGATAAGAATTATGAGCTCGTTCTTTTCGTTAACCTCATACACCAATCGATGCTCGTTGGTTATCCTCCTTGACCATGCACCAGATAGCTGGTACTTTAACGGCTCAGGCTTCCCAATCCCTTCAAATGGATTTTCTTGTATGGCATTTATAAGTTTTTGTATTTTATCTTAAATCGCCTTATTTCCAGATGTCTTCCAATACTTTAATTCTTCGACAGCCCTTGGAGTATAAATTACTTCCATAGGTCCTCTGTAGCTATACGCACACCCTTACTGTTTTTTATATCTTCTCTTCCCTGAAGAATTTTTTCAACAAATTCAGGGTCATAAGGACTTTTTTCAGACCTAAAATCAATCTTCATAGCTTTAATAAAGGCCTTCAATGCTGTTAATTGCTCCTTTGTTTTGGGTTGTATAATCAGCGTTTCCATTACTCAAATTTACATATTAATTCACTGAAATCCGAAATTAGCTTAATATTTCCCCACTATCACTTTATAAAACTGATCAAAGTTTAAATACTTCCTGGCAAGTTCCTGTAAACGATCAGCAGAAACGGTTTTTATGGTATTTACATACCTGTCATAATAATCGTAACCAAGCCCTGCAAAATGGATGTTTTTAAATTTATCGGCATGAGAAAAAACATTTTCCAGGCTGCCGAGCAATGATCCCATTAAAAAATTGCGTACCAGGGATAGCTCGTCCTCTGGAATCAATTCATTTTGTAATAAATTAAGTTCTTTTTCTATTTCATCTACCGCGAGTTTGCAAACGTCAGCGCCAACTTCCGTCGCGATAAACAAAGCTGCACCATGTTTTAAGGAACTCATACCCGACCCTATGCCATAGGTGTATCCTTTTTCCTCGCGGATATTTGCCATCAGCCTCGACCCAAAATACCCCCCCAGAACAGTATTTAAAACCTGCAGCGCAGGAAAATCAGGATGCGTACGGTTTACAGCAGCCCCCCCCATCCTGATGGCCGACTGTAATGCGTCAGGCTTCTCCGTAAAATAAAAATGCTCCGCTGCCGGAATGATAACGGGTTGGCCTGTATCTGCAGCCTGCCCTGTATTATGCCATTCTTTGTCAAAAGCATCGCTGATGAGGTTTAACGTTTCCGGTTCAATTTTTCCGGCAACGATCATGGTGCAATTTGATGGCTGGTACATTTGAGCGAAATGTACTTGCATATCCTCCCGGTTAAGGGTATCGTAGGTTTCAATATCAGCGCTTAGTCCATACAAAGTATCGCCATACAATGCTTTACTAAATATACGCCTGGCAATAATATCATTCTTTTGCAAACTCACCTGCAATTTTTGTCGCTGGTTTCGGATGAAGGTATCCAATTCTTTTTGAGGGAAGATGGAATTGGTAATAATATCCTTTATTACTGGCAAAGTATGGTGTAAATGTTTGGTTAAGCTGTATAAAGTAACCTGCGAATTATCGTGGCCGTAGTCAACCTGTAAAAAAGCGCCATAAAAATCAATCTTATCTGAGATCTGGGCCGAGGTTAAGCTATGCGTACCTTCTGTTAGCAGAGAATTAACCGCCATATTCAGCAAAGGGCTTTCTGGTTTAAACCGAAGGTTGCCAAAAATCCATTCAATACGTACCAGTTCCTGGTCGCCGGAGTTAAAACAAAAAACCTTACAGCCATTGGTCAGTTCCCGGCGTTCCGGGTGTATCAGGTGTATGTTTTCGATGCCCTTAAATTCAGGGGCAGTTTTTCTTTGTAATGTCATTGGGTCATTTAGTCATTAAGTCATTGGTCTTATCAAGAATGTTTTGTTCAAATTGATAATCCAATTCTGAAAATTCATTAATTCTGTAAACGGCGCAGCTTTCTTGAACGCCTTTGGAAATTAACACTTTGTGAAAAATTCTGATTCAGACAGCCTTCTCCGCCAGATAAATCATTGTTGAAGAATTATCTTTTCTGAACATTTGATTGCTCAGCTCTATAATGTGTTGCCTGGTAACAGCCAAATATCTTTTTGTTTCGCGGTTAAGCATATCCGCATTGCCCATTAATTCGAACGAAGCAAGGTTCATGGCTTTATCCAGCAAGGCCATTTCCGAAAAGATCATGGTCGATTCTATCTTGTTTTGCACTTTGGTCAGCTCATCCTCTGGCACAAGTTCAGTTTTCAATCTTTCAATTTCTTCCCAAATTGCGGCTTCCGCAATCTCAATACTGATGTTTTCAAGCGGCTTGCCTTCAAAAACAAACATTCCTTTATCCATACTACCTGTCATATAAGCATGCACTTCGCTGAAAATTGGTTTCTCCTTAACCAGCTTACGATACAAACGCGAAGAATTCCCGCGCGAAAGGATATCAGAAATTAACTCCGCTACGTAATAGCTCTCATCCAACCTCGCTCCCATCTGGAAAGCAATATAAACGTCATCCAACGGCACTTTGCCTGTAACTGTGAGGCGGCGCTCGTCATGCTGATCGGGCTCCTGCGGTAGATTACGGTGGTATTTTTCGCCGGCAGGTATCGGCCCGAACCATTTTTCGGCCAGTTGTTTTATTTCTTCAGTCTTAACATCGCCACCAACTACCATTACCGCGTTTTGCGGATTATAGTGTTTTTTAAAGAATGCTTTTACATCTTCAATTTTGGCATCTTCAATATGTTTCAACTCTTTACCAATGGTAGCCCACTGGTACGGGTGTTTTTTATAAACCAAAGGCCTTAATTTAAGCCACACATCGCCATAAGGCTGGTTTAAATAACGCTGTTTAAACTCTTCTATCACCACGGCACGCTGCACCTCAAGGCTTTTTTCGCTAAAAGCAAGGCTCAGCATCCTGTCGCTCTCCAGCCAAAAAGCTGTTTCAATATTGGATGATGGCAGCGTAATATAGTAATTGGTAATGTCGTTGCTGGTAAAAGCATTGTTTTCGCCGCCAACGCGCTGCAGAGGTTCGTCATAGCTCGGTATATTTACCGATCCGCCAAACATCAGGTGCTCAAATAAATGGGCAAAACCTGTTTGATCGGGATCCTCGTCGCGGGCGCCAACATCATATAATATATTAAGCACCGCCATAGGGGTGGTATCGTCTTCGTGCACAATAACCCGCAGGCCATTGTCTAAAGTAAATCGGTTGAATTTAACCATGTGTAAACTTTCAATTAACGGACAGCAAATGTAGAATATTTGTTCGTGTTGTTGTAATGTTGGAAGGTTGGAAAGTTGTAAAGCTGATATTAAGATGGAAGGAACACAAATATTTGTGAAAATATGTCTTCCGCCTTTTACCTTTATCCTTTCACCTCAAAAAATGATTAGCCAGGTCGAACTTATTAAACAGATATCCGGGCCCATCGGTAAAACCAGGGTACTTAAGTTAAGCCGGATTTTAAAAGAAGAGCAATTTGCCCTGCGCGATCTGATTGATATTACTTTTTACCCTGACAAAAACCTGGCCTTCCGGGCGGCCTGGATATTGGAAAATGTTTTTCTGACGGACCCGCTGCGCTATGAACCTGATCTTGAATACCTGGTATCTCGTATTAAAGAAGTAAAACACGAAAGCTGCAAGCGCCATTATGCCAAGATTATGATGCATATTACCAATCCAAAAGCCATCCCCGTTATAAAAAACAAACTTCAGCAAATAGGCCTGGAACCAACTGTCGAGCAATGTTTCGACTGGATGATAGACCCGAAAGTAAAGATCGCTGTAAAAGTTTTCGCAAGTGAGACCCTATTTAATTTATGTTTCCGTTACCCATGGATAAAAGAAGAACTCGCAGATCAAATACAATTTCTGATGCATAATGGCACGGCTGCTATCCAGTCAAGGGGGCGGAAGTTACTTGATCTCTTAGAAAAATAACCTTCCTTAGTTGGCAGTTTTTAGTTGGCAGTTTGCAAGTTTCCCGTAACCAAACGCTGCAAACTGCGCACTTAAAACTGCAGACTTCAACCAACCGGCGTATCCTCGCCATGCAAATGATGGCTCACCTGGTGATGATGGAGTTTAGCTTCTATGGCCGAGGCACTGTTATTGGCGTATGTGCCAAACGCATTAACCAAAATACCTTTCAAATTATATTTGCGTGAAGTAACCGCGTAGATGATCGACATATCATCCGGGTTGCTTGCCCCTTCAAAACGATAAAATTCATCAATTTCAAAATCGTCCGAGGTCATTTGGATATTTTTGTCCTTATCGTCTACCGTATCACCTTCAAGGCTGAGGTTTTCTGTGTATCCCCTCTTCATCAGGTCGTTGGTAGCTTCCACTAAATTATTATATGTTTTCATGGTGAATCCTCTGTTTAAATATCGATATAAAACATAACCGTAAAACAGTGTTGTTTGTTTCGAGCCATTTAAATCGATAAAAGCCGATTCCTGCTCTGTTATTCCCCGCTCACAAAGAAAGCCTGATTAAAATTCACCAAAAACAGCTCGTTGGTTGCACGGGTGCAGGCCGTATAAAACCAGCGTAAAAAGTCGGTATTCACCATTTCTTCGGTAAGGTAGCCCTGGTCAACAAAAACAGCATCCCATTGGCCGCCCTGGGCCTTGTGACAGGTAATAGCGTAAGCAAATTTTATCTGCAGGGCATTATAATATGGGTTTTTTTTCAGCTCTTCCCATTTTGCGCGTTTATTGGGGATATGGTCGTAATCTTTCATCACCTCCTGGTAAAACCGTTTCTGGTCATCGGGCGGTAAAGCGGGCGCTTCGGTGTAAAGCGTATCCAGCATGATTTTGCAATCAAAAACCGGATCTTCGGCATAGTCAATAAACTCCATTTGCACATCCGCAAAGCGAAAACCATACAGATCCTCGGTCCTGCGTACTTTTTTGATGCGTGCGATATCACCATTAGCTATAAAACCTGTGCTTCCCTCCTCCTGGTCCTGCATCCAGAAATAGTTATTTTTTACGACCATCACCTGGTCGCCGCCTGTAAGTTCTTCTTCGCGGTACAAGATCCGTCCGCGGATCTGCCGGTTATAAGCATTGGCGTTTTTATTGGAGCGGCAGATCACCAGCGAATTGTCGTGGCCGTATTTATTATAAGCATAATTAAGGCCTTCCTCAAGCACGTCGCCGCCCATCCTGAAAATATCTTTATAACCTTTAGTAACAATTTTGGGCATATTTTCCTTTTTCCTGCGGATCATATCCCTAACCTTAGTGGCATTAAACAAGATCCCTGAATCTTTTTGCTGGCGCAAAACATCGGTCAGCTCAAAACTATAAATATCCAGCCCGAATTTATCTTTCATTAAAGCAGTATCCAGGGCCGGGCTGTCAATTGACCCAACCGGCGGCAGCTGCGCGGTATCGCCCACCAGCATCAGTTTGCAATTTTTGGTATTGTAAACGTAATTGATCAGGTCGTATAGTAAAGAGGCCCGGTGGCCTATACCGATCTCATCACTGATCATAGATGCCTCATCAACAATAAAAAGCGTGTTGTCAGCCAGGTTATCACCCAATAAAAACCCATCATCTACATTGGCCGCTGATTTTTTTCTATAAATCTTTTTATGAATGGTAAATGCCTTCCGGCCCGAATAGGCGGTGATCACTTTGGCGGCGCGGCCTGTTGGCGCAAGCAGCACATATTTAAAATTGTAATTCCGCAACACTTTTACCAGGGCGCCCAAAACGGTGGTTTTACCGGTTCCAGCGTAGCCTTTCAGGATAAAACATTCGTCGCCATTATCGCTTATCAAAAAAGTATGCAACTTACCAAACAGCTCCAATTGCTGCGGCGTTGCCTCATGCGGAAATGCTTTTTGGAAATGTTCTGTTGACACGGGACAAATGTAGTTTATTGATTGAGAATTTAGTCCGAAAGTCGGGAAGTCCGGAAGATGATTTTGGGTTTAATTAAAAACGCTCTTTCATTCTTAACACCCGCTCACCCCTTCCTTCCCTTCCCTCGGGGAAGGAATCGCACAGGCCACGGCTTTTTTACCATGGGCTATGGACCATCGTCCATGAACTGCCTCAAAACGCCTGCTCAAACTCGTATGATAATACATCGGAATTTATTCATAACCAAATCAAAAGCTTTTCCGTAAAAGTCACTAACACCCTTTCCCTATAAAATGAAAATAACCTATCTCGAATTCCTGAGAGGAATGTCCTGCTTGTTTATTGTTGGCTGGCATATGGCTTTCCTGGCGCCTACCGGGCATCCTACGCATCTTACCGCTTATTGGGGCACAGATGCTTTAATTATGTTTTTCATGTTGTCTGGACTGGTGATTAATCTCTCAGAAAGCAAAAAACCAAAAACAAGAAAGGAATTCGTCAAAAACAGGTTTATCCGCATTTATCCGCAATTTGTTATGGGGATGCTGCTGGGCTTATTGGCACTTTATATAACAGGAGCCGCCTTTCCCTCGTTTAAAGTCATCCTTGGCAACTTCCTGATCGTAAGCACCATGAAGGATTATATGGGATACATTGTTCCAAGTATCGAAAGTAACCTCCCGGTATGGTCGCTTGCTTTTGAAGTGGCTTTTTATGTTTTGTTTTCATTTACTATCGGCCGCAATCAAAAAAAGGCCTTATTTTATTGGTTCATTATTGCCCTTATCGCCATCCCTGCTTTCTTTTTAAAGACTGACAGGAACGCGCTTACCCATATTATAGCGGTGTTCGCATTTTCATCGGTATGGCTGGTGGGTTATTATATTTATGAATACCGCAATCATTTTTATGTTGAAAAATATACCGTACTGTTCGGATTGGGCATACTGCCGCTGATCTCGAGGATGCAATTTTCTGCCAATTTTTATGACCCGCTGAAGTATTTTATCTTTTCCATTTTTGCCATTCCTTTTTTTAGATTTTGTTTACAATTGCCCCCGGCAGGTAAAAAGATCAAAATGATCTACCTTATCATTCCGCATACGCTGTTTGTTATTGCAGCGCTTACTATCAGGTACATGCCATTAACAAATACTATTGTTTATAGTACTTTCCCCTATGTTTATATGGCGCTTGGTTTTGTGGTAGAAAAATTACGGTTGAAAGGTTACGTGCTGAAGTTTATTGATAAAGCGGGCTCTATGACTGGCAAATATTCCTACCCTTTATACATCAGCCACTATACAGTGCTCTTTGTATTTTCGAAATACATTCACAACGTGCTGCTGTACGCCATTGTTAGTTTACCCATCATAGCTATAATTGCTTACGGGCTCGAAAACTGGTTCCAGCCGGTTATAATGCGGTATTTTAAGAAGGGGAAACAAGTTAAAACACCTCTTTTGGCCAACGAAGCATCTCGTCCTGCACCGCAAACTTCATTGATGCCAGCTGAAAGTGCCTGAGTCTGTTTAACCTTCTATATTACTTTCATTTTCATATTTTAACGCAGAGATGCAGAGAAGACACAGAGCGCACCGAGTGAAATAAGGCAAAGTGCGCTGGTTTTCGTCCTGATTTCTCCGCGCTCTCCGTGCTTTCTTAGCGCCCTCTGCGTTTAAAACATCAACTACACGGAATTTTTTTGCCGAAACGTCAGTTGCAGCTTCATTCGACCCTCCGGACTTTCCCGACTTCCGGACTTAATCAATAACACTTTTTAATATTCAATCATATTACAGATAGCAAATAACAAAATTTAGTTACTTTTGCGTATCTGCATGGACGACAACAACAACAATTACACAGATAATAGCTTTAACCTGTACCAGGCTTACAGTTATACTTTACTTTTGCTGGTTGAACCAACCTCGTTCAGCTATGCAGTTGTTTACCAAAACAGGTTGCTGGTATCTGCCCAGAACTGCGACCTGGATGAACTTGCCCACCCCAAACAATTAAGCGAGCTGTTATCAGCCACCTATAAAAAGGTGATCATCGGCTTACCTGCCACAAGCTTAACGTTAGTCCCCAAAAAACTGTTCAGCGATTCTCTTGTACCTGACTACGCCCGTTTCCTCGATGTAAAGGAAAACGAAAAGGTTTTCGCACAGGCACTTGATGCGGAGAACAATATCATTTACAAAACCCCCGGATATATTGCCGCTGCGGTTGAAAAATTTGGCTTTCAAAATACCGTTTATACCGCGCAAGGCTGGATCCAGGCGATCATAAACACCAATCCACCAAGTGATAATCTCTATATCGAAGTAGGTAAGAGCCAGGTTCAGCTACTGAATTTTTCGGGAAGGAGCCTTCGTTTTTATAATATTTTCGAATCCGCCCATGAAGATGACCTGGTTTATTTCACTTCATTGGTTGTTGAAGAACTTCGTTTAAAGCCGCAGACAGTAACGCTGGTTTTAAGCGGCGATATCAGTCTTGATGACAAAAGCCTGAAACGGCTCGCTGAATTCTTTCCAAAGATCGAGATCAACGGGTTAAAGGTTTTGGAGCTGCCCGGGCAAATTCCTTCACATAAACTACTGGCACTTGCCGCTTTATCGTTATGCGGATCATCGGAGGCTCTTTAAAAGGATTAAGGCTTAATCCACCAAAAAACCTGCCTGTACGCCCCACTACTGACCTGGCAAAGGAAGCCCTGTTTAATATTTTGCAAAACCAGATTGAGTTTGAAGGCATCCGTGTGCTTGACCTGTTCAGCGGCACCGGCAATATTTCGATGGAATTTGCCTCCCGCGGCGCATTGCAGGTAACCTCGGTTGACCGAAGTATCCAATGCGTGCACTACCTGAAAGATACCGCGCGGCAGCATGGTTTAGCTAACATTAAGGCTTATAAAGATGATGTTTTTAAATATCTTCAGCTGGAAACTGAACAATTTGATCTGATATTTGCCGATCCTCCCTACGATCTGAACCGGATTCCAGAAATACCAAAGATAATTTTTGAAAAGAATATGCTGTTGCCCGATGGCTTGCTGATTGTTGAACACCAATCCATGCAAAATTTAAGCAATCACCCCGCGTTTGTTGAACAGAGAAGGTACGGGCATTCGTCGTTTTCGTTTTTCAGGACCATTTAGTGGCCTCACCCAACCCTCTCCTTTGGAGAGGGCTAAAAAAAAAGCGAAGCAGAAGTCCTCTCCTTTGGAGAGGATGGGTGAGGGCTGCGCCGTTTAGGTGAGGCGTACGAGGGCCTGAAGAAAATTAACACAAACGTCGCCAAAATTCACTTTTTTGCGTTCAGGATAACTACTCCCCGTTCCTCAATCCCCATAAGTTTGCCTTTATCAGCATCTGTAATGATGGCATTTACCAGGCTCAAATCCCCAAATCGTAAATACGGTTCCTTACCTATTTTACTGGCATCGCACAACAAATACGTATAAGCGCTGTTGGTGGCAAACGCTGTTGTTATGCTGGCTTCCTTCTCGCTGTGGGCAAAAAGGCCGTTTTCAGATACCCCGTCGACCCCTAAAAAGGCTTTTGAAGCCCGGTATTTTGCAATATGCTCTATAGCCATGCGGCCATGCACTGCCTGCCGTTCTTTATCAAATTCGCCGCCGATGACGTTTAAGGAGACGGCACAATTTTGCAATTCGTAAATCACCGGCAGCGAATTGGTAATCACTTTGATCTTTTTATTTTTGATGAACTGGCACAACCTGAAAACGGTGCTGCCGCAGTCCATAAAAATAACGTCGCCATCATTTATCTGCCTGGCGGCAACACGGCATATTTCATCTTTCACGGCGGCATTTTGCGCGGTTTTATTTGCAAAATCGTGCGGTTTTTCAAAAGGGTTTACCTTTGCGGCGCCGCCATGGGTGCGATAGAGTAAGCCATCTGCTGCCAATTGGTTCAAATCCCGGCGGGCGGTGATCTCAGATATTTGCAGTTCATCCGCCAGTTGCTTTACATCAACCTCGCCATATTCGTCCAGCTTATTCAGTATTTTCTGCTTTCTTTTTGGAAAGTTCATTTTATTCTTTTTAATTTGTTCAAAAATAATCAATAACAATCAAATTTGATCATATCAAATGAATAAAATTAAAATATTAAACACCGAGATTCTTTCGGATAACTGGTACACTTTAAAAAAAATAAAGTTTGAGGCTACTTTAAAAGATGGCACCACCCGGTTACAAACCCGCGAGGCATATAACCGGGGTAACGGCGCCACCATCCTGTTGTATAACAAAGAGCATCAATCGGTTATCCTTACCCGCCAATTCAGGCTGCCAACCTACATCAACGGCAATGAAAGCGGTATGCTGGTTGAATGTTGCGCTGGCTTGCTGGATAGAGACAATCCTGAAGATTGCATCCGGCGGGAAACTGAAGAAGAAACAGGCTATCAAATAACTGACGTAAAAAAAGTATTTGAAGCCTATATGTCGCCGGGGTCAGTTACCGAGATCCTGTATTTTTTTATTGCTGAATATGATAGTGACATGAAAGTAAGCGAGGGCGGCGGCGCACATGACGAGGACGAAAATATTGAGGTGCTTGAATTGCCCTTTAATACGGCTTATGATATGATTGGCACGGGGGAGATCAGAGATGGAAAAACAATTATGCTTTTACAATATATGAAAATAAATAAATTAATACTTTAAACCAGTTGGTTTTAAATTTCATTTGCAAAAACGCTCGTGAGGGATATCGATAAAATTACATTGAACCCAATGGTATCTGTTTTAAATTACATATTTTTACATATTAAACAACCACTATTGATCACAATTAATACCCCTTATGCATGAAGCCGAAAGATAAAAACAAATACCTGTTTGCCTTCGTCTTGATGTTAATTGCCGCCTTTATCCAGTGCTACAAAGCTATACACGATTTGCATTGGGCCAATGAACCCGATTTCGACCGCGATATTGCTTACATCCGGACTACCCTTGACGGCCACTACGGCCAGGACCCTAACATGACCGGCCAGTACATGTGGTACAACCCTATGCTTTTCCTGCTCGAAACCCTGGTGGTAAAACTTACGGGATTACCTATAAATATTGTTGTGGCGCGCGCAGGGGCGTTTATAAACATCATAAGCCCTGTTGCGTTTTTTTTTATGGTGGTTAAACTCTTCGATTATAAAGTTGCCCTGCCTGCACTGCTTTGCTTTTTCTTTTTGGTGAACGGAAATTTACCCTGCTGGGGAGGCGCCACCTATTCGCCCTGGCTTCTTTCTGATACGTTTTCACAATTCACGTTTTATATCACGCTCTATTTTGTTTATAGGGCATTTACAACGCAACAACTTTTTTGGTTTATCATATTCGGGGCATCGCTGGGCATTACATTTTTGGGGCACTCCGCCCCTGTTTTCATTATTATCCTGATTATGATCTGCATACAAGGCAGGAAGGTTGTCGAATCATTTTGGTCGAAAGATTATCCCGCTATCGGGAAATATTTTTTGCAGGGATTATTCGCGGTTATACCATTTATCATTTTTGCATTTCCGTTCCTCTATTATGTATACGGCAAATACCATTTTCACTTCATTAACCACGAGATTTTGGAATGCGCCCCGGGAATTTTTGCCCGCAGGTATACTTTAGACTTGCTCAAGCAGAATATTACCTTTTCCCTTATTATTTCGGTTATCGGGATAATCTGGTTTTATAGGAAATTTGACCAACCCATACTCCGGAAAATCGTTTGGCACTGGTTTTTTATCTGCTTAGGGATGTATATTTACGAATCAGCCGTACCCACGCTTGATCACATGCTGCATATTACATTGCCCGATACCATCCCGGCGTTCCACTATTTCTTTTACCTGAAGGCACTGCAATCCATCTTTTTTGGGTTTGGGTTTATCTTCCTGTTAACCTGGTTCGTTGGGCGGATAAAGGGATTAAAAGAGGGGAATCCAAAGCTGAAGTTATCGAATACCCTGGTCATAGTTTGCGTATTACTTTACGCTTTGGTGTATTATCCGGTTTATTCCGCGAGGTATGATTTTACGGAACTGAGGGCGCAGGCAGTTGAGAAAGCAAAACAATCAGACAAAATCGGCGTGTATAATTTTATTTCGAAAAACATCCCGCTGGATAATGTGATGCTTTGCCCGCACGGCCTTTCGCTTTTCCCGGTAATGCCTACGGGGATAAAAATGGTTTCTATAGAAACCTATTTTTCAAACCCTTATGTAAGTTACGAAGAGCGGGAGAATGACCGGGATATTATGCTTGTCCGTTTAACATCAGCAAAACCCGCCACGGACCCTAAGTTATTTACGAAATATAAAGTAAACAATATATTATTGGCTGATAGTGATTTTGTGCGGTACAAGCAGCCCGTTTTTGCTACCAGCAAAGTGATCTATAAGAATAGTTCTTATGCTATTTTATCATTTACGACAAAATAAGAAATGTTAAAATCGGCACCGTGGTAGTGACGCAATGCATTGCGTCTCTACCCCATCCAGCCTCAGAAATATTTTCATCCCCTGAACGGTTTGTAGAATGATTTGCCAGCCAGCGCCAGCATTGGTTTATCGCCTTTGGTATCCCCAAAGGCATAAATCTCATCGTATTGGGAAACATCGTATGCTAACCTGATCCTGTTAACTTTTTCTCCGCCATTACAATTATTACCCTTTAATTTTCCGGTGACCCTGTCGTCGACAATTTCGAGCTGACTACCGATTAATTGAACCCCGATTTCATCAGCCCAGGCCTTTATCCAGTTCTCTGCCGAGGCAGAAACGATCACTACCTCAAAACCAGAAGACTTTAATTTTTGGATCTCAGCAGCTGCTCCCGGGCGGACAACTGACGGCAAGGCACAGGTAGCAAAATCATCGCAGATTTTCTGAAATTTAGAAAACTCCATCCCTTTAAAAAAATATTCAAGAATTTTTTCTTTAGCATATTGGTTGGTTATTAGTTTTATTTTAAATCCTATTAAATAGGGCGCATTAAGCAAAAGCCCCGTATAAAATTTCATTTTGCCTTTATGATGTTTTATCACTTCAAAAAGGGTATCCCTGGTGGTGATGGTACCATCAAAATCAAAAAATGCAATCTTCTTCACAGCTTCATTTTTTTAAACTGAAATTCGGGGATATTTTTAATAATGAGCATAATATACCGCCAGAACCATTTGATATAAATTACATTTCTCTTTTTCTCAAAACTATTAAAAACAGCCCCGGCCACCTCGTCAGGTGTTGAGGTCAGCAGTTTCGGTAAAGTCATATTTTCGGTCATCCGCGTATAAACAAAACCTGGTTTAACCGTCATCACATGCACATTATCATCATAACATTTATTACGTAAAGCAGATAAATAGGCGTTAAAAGCCGCTTTCGAACTGCCATAGATCATTTTACTTGCCCTGCCGCGGTCGCCCGCTACTGAACTGATACCGATGATGGTTCCGCTTTTGCGTTTTATGTAAAATTTAGCCGCGATATTCAGTACAGATACCGCCCCTGTATAATTGGTGTCGATCATTCGCTGGGTAAGGTTCCAGCTCTCAAAAGCTTCATCCTCTTCATCCATAATACCGAATATGGAAATGGTAACATCGGGTTTCGGGATTAAGCTATCAAAGAACAGGGAATGCGTATGGTATTGCAGCGCATCGAAAGCATGTAACGTACATTCTACGTTGTACCTTATCTTAAGGTCTGATTGCACGGCTTCGAGTTGTGCAGGCTTACGGGCAGCCAGTTGTATATTATATTTTTCGGCAGCAAATTTTTTTGCTATCGCGATGCCGATATCAGATGTAGCGCCCAGTATGAGAACAGTTTCCATGTAGATTTTTTAGTTGCCGGCAGTTAACAATAAACGATCAGACTGCACCGACCTGATCTTTCCCTCAGGATTATATTTTTTGATGATTTGTTTAAATTTCTCTAAGTCAGGGTAACCTGCAACCAGCATCCCGGGTTTCATCCGTGCATCTTTTGACATGTACAAACGGCCGTGATATTTTAACACCAATTTATCAAGCTCATCCAGAAAGTTCAATAAACCCTCGCGCACCGGGAAATCCAATGCCAGCGTATAACCTTCCTTCGGAAATGATATCATGCTATCCTGTTTCCCGAAAACCTTTAATACCGCCAGGAACGAGCCAAGCCCCTCATCCGAAATCCGGTGCAATATCTCTATCAAACCATCCCTGGCATTCAAAGGCAATACAAACTGGTATTGCACAAAGCCGCTTTTCCCATACATACGGTTCCAATGCAAAACAGCATCCAGCGGATAAAAAAAGGGCTCATACGATACGACGTTATTGATCTCTTTTTTAAAATTCTTGGTGTAAAATAATAAATTAAAGGCTTTAACCGTAAAGGAATTTAAAAACCAGGACGGCAGGTTGAACGGAAAAACGATCTGCTTGTTTTTTGGAAGCTTTAATGGATCTTTCCGGTCATTTTCTGGAATTTCAGCCAGTGTGGCATGCTCACCCAGCATTAAAATACTGCGGCCAAAGTGTTTGCCTTTTTTAAGGCAATCTATCCAGGCCACCGAGTAAGTATAATCTTTATACTGATCAAAAAGCCCTATCAATTCCTGTAGGTTTGCAGCTTTTATTTGTTTTTGGCGGATCAGGGAAGTTTCAATTTTCTTCAGTTTAAATTTTACCCGGGTTATCACCCCTGTAAGGCCCATGCCACCGAAAGTAGCCTCAAAAAGATCCGGGTAGCTTCCGGGGGAGCATGTTACTGTATCGCCTGAGGCAAGCACGAGATCAAAATCAATTACATGGTTGGATATCGAACCATCAATGTGATGGTTTTTTCCATGCACATCACTTCCCAGCGCCCCTCCTATGGTTATAAATTTAGTGCCCGGGGTAACCGGCAAAAACCACCCTGCCGGAACGATAACAGTAAGCACCTGGTCAAGCGTGATGCCGCTCTGGCATTCAAAAACGCCCTGTTGCGTATCGAAGGAAAGGATCTTATCATATTTAAGCATTGATATAGTTCTCTCCGCTAAAGATGCATCGCCATAGCAGCGCCCGTTTCCCCTTGGAATAAAAGGTTGTTCTTCCTTGATCAAAACGTCCAGCTGTTCGTTAAAAACAAAGCTTTCTTCGTTACTTTCAATAACCGGGTAATTACCCCAATTTCCTATATTCTTTTTCATTTATTAAAAATTGGGGTGTGCGGCAGATATAAAATGGTAAAAAAACAGGCAATCCATAAAACAATAGTTACTTGTATAAAACGATCTTTATAAAGGATATCTGTTGGCGATCCGGAATCTTTCTTTACAAAAACGACCTGCAGGTATCGCATTATCCCGGCTATTACAAATATACTGGTATAATATAACCTGTAAGTGCCCAGGCGCAAAATAGAATCAGGGGCAACGGTATAGTTAATATAAGCGACAATAATTATAGCGCTGAAAAGCCCCAGCATGGTATCCAAAAAACTAAGGTTATAACCGCTCAATGATTTTCGCATCGACGCCCCCGAACTGTCCTGCAACAGCACATCGTCCCTTCGTTTGCCAATAGCCATAAACAAGGCTAACAGAAAAGTCATGATAATGAGCCATGAAGAAGTTTCCACATTAGCAATAACAGCCCCTCCTTTTACCCTTAACACAAAGCCCAGGGCAACGATGATCATATCGAGGATGGCTATATTTTTAAGCCCGAAGCTGTAAGCCAGGTTCATTATATAGTATGCACCTAAAATAACCAGGAACCAGCCGTCCGGATTTGCCAGCCATGCTAAAAAGACACCCAGTAACACAAGAACAACGCTGATAACTATGGCAGCCCTGGCAGGTACTTTGCCGGAAGCCAACGGCCGTTTTGATTTTACCGGATGTTTCCTGTCATTTTCAATATCCCGGTAATCATTGATGATGTATATACTGCTGGCCATACAGCAAAAAGCAAAGAAACCCGCCAATAACGGTTCGATTTTCTGGAGCACAAAAAAGTGCCCTGCAAAAAATGAAGGAATAAACAGGAACATGTTTTTTGCCCAGTCTTTGGGGCGCAATAGCTTTATATAATATTTCATCTGTTAAACTAAGGCTAATACGATACATATAATATAAGGTTGCGATTACTACTGTTTTGACCGGTTAATTTATTGTAAACAGATATTTTGTGACCCTGGTCATTATTTACAGGATATTTAAATAATGATTTATAAATTTGTGACCATATACTTACACCCAGCTAATGAAGATAGCGCTTTTTCCAGGTTCGTTCGATCCGGTTACCAAGGCCCATGTTGATATTGTAAAAAGATCGGTAAGCCTTTTTGATAAGGTATATATCGGCATTGGTGTTAACAGTACAAAAAAAGGGCTGCTCAGTGTTGAAACGCGTGAGCAAATGCTGCGTGCAGTCTTTCAAAACGACACCCGGATCCATATCGTAGCCTATGAAGGTTTAACCGTAGCGTTTTGTAAAAGCATCGGGGCGGCTTATATGATCCGTGGCATCCGTACGGTGTCCGACTTTGAATATGAAAAAGCCATCGCGCAAATGAACCATTCGCTCGAGCCCGAAATTGAAAGTATTTTTATTGTAAGCAAGCCCGGCTATTCATCCATCAGCTCAAGCATCGTGAGGGAAATAATGCGCTATAATGGCGATGTAAGCCAGTTTATACCGAAAGAAGCGCTGGAATATCTGTAATGGGCGGGTAGAGACGCAATATTTTACGTCTCTACGTCAGTCTCTCCTAACAATCCCATCCTCCACCAAAACATCCATGATTGACGGAAAAGTATTGGTAATAATGGGTTCAATATGTTCTTTTTTAAACCAGCGCACATCGGTAATTCCTTCCTCTATTTGTGGCTTAAGCAAAAAATTTCCTGTACAATGCATATCGTACCAGTAGGTTTTCTTTAAAACCAGTACGCCCCTATTTATATAAACATGGTAGGTATTGCATATTTTTTTATTCAGTTCACTAACTTTTATCCCGCATTCTTCCTCAACTTCCCTGATTGCTGCGGCTTTCACTTTTTCCTCTTTTTCAATTTTTCCTTTTGGCAGGTCCCATTTTCCGTTGCGATAAATGAACAGGTATTCACCAATATCATTTTTTACCAGGCCGCCTGCGGCTTCAATTAGTATCACACTTTTTTTTACCTGTTTTAAAAATGTTTTCGCATCCTTACAAACCACACAGAATAAATTATTTTTTCGCGCCGAAATCCAGGTATAAATTATTTTCAAATCAAATGCCTCATCATCAAGCAATTCATATCCCTTCTTTTTTTTAGGTTTAGTTTCTGTTACCAGGATCACCTTTTCGTTAATATAAATTCTGTATTTTTGCGCCATGTTTGATAAATCCGAGATTGAAAACCAGGTTGCTGAATTTCTGCTGCAAATTAAAGCAATTAAATTACAACCCAATAATCCTTTTACATGGGCTTCGGGTTGGAAGTCGCCTATTTATTGTAATAACCGCATAACGCTATCCCACCCTACTATACGCACCTACATCAGGCAGCAATTAACCCGCCTGATACAGGAGGTTTTTGGCGCCGTTGGCTGTATTGCCGGTGTTGCTACGGCTGGTATACCACAGGGTGCATTGGTAGCGCAGGAACTTGGCTTACCGTTTATCTACGTTCGCTCAAAACCAAAAGACCACGGAACAGGCAGCCTTATTGAAGGTGAAATATTAACCGGCAAACGTGTTGTAGTGATAGAAGACCTGATATCAACCGGAAAAAGCAGCCTGCAGGCCGTAGAGGCCTTACGCAGTGCCGGTTATGATGTTGCCGGCCTTGCCGCTATATTTACCTACGGCTTTGATATAGCTGCTGATAATTTCAAGCAGGCAAATTGTCCGTTCGTTACCTTATCAAATTACAATGCCTTAATTAAATACGCAGCAGAAAACCAATACATATCCGAAAATGATATCCAGGTGCTAAAAAGCTGGCGCGAGAATCCATCGGAATGGGGAAAGTAAACAGGTAAGCAATTTTTAGTTACCCGTTTGAACATCACCTGCATTAAATCATCTACCTGCAAAAATTTTAATCAATGACAGTTTTTGAAAGCCGGATAAGTATTGATCGCCCGGTACATGAAGTTTATAGTTTTTTGACTGATTTAAATAACCATCAAAAGCTGATGCCTGAAAATATTATTGATTGGGTTTCCACCGTTGATACAGCGGGTTTTAATGTACAAAACATGGCGAAACTCAGCCTCAAAGTTGGAAGCCGGATACCGGACAAAGAGATCATAATCATCCCTGCTGAAAAACCACCATTTGATTTGGAATTAAAATGGGAATTATTTTCAGTCGATAACAATACAGATGTTGTATTTTCAATTTCAGCCGACTTGAACATGATGCTCAAAATGCTGGCTTCGGGTCCTTTACAAAAACTGACAGATCATCAAACCCAGACTTTAGGTTCGATATTAAGTTAAACGTATACTTCTCTTAAGCAATTATTTGGAATTAATATTCCTTCCTTCTCTCTAATTGTTTAACTAAAACTAATACGTTCACCATAATTAGCAATGCAATTAATAGTGCCATAATTGTTTATTAATAATTGGTTAAATTCTCGCTCTTTATTACTACGTAAAATTGCTTATTCAAGTTTCTATAACGTTAAGTTAATTTACTAACATATTAACACTTAAGACAGAATGGGTTGGTTAATGTTACAACAAAATAATATCGAAGCGCGGTTAATTGAAAGTTAAATAACTATTTAATGAGTATTTAACGTATTTTTGCCGGAAAAAGTACAGCACGCAGCATGATCACGATATCCAATTTATCTTTACGTTATGGTAAACGTACGCTATTTGAAGATGTAAATCTTAAATTTACCAACGGCAATTGTTATGGCATTATTGGTGCTAACGGAGCTGGTAAATCTACGTTCTTAAAGATTCTTTCCGGCGAAATCGACCCTTCAAGCGGCTCAGTTAGTTTTACGCCGGGCGAGCGTATGGCTGTATTGAGCCAAAACCACTATGCGTTTGACGACTTCACCGTAATTGAAACGGTAATGATGGGGCATAAAGAGATGTATGCCATAATGAAAGAAAAGGATGCGATTTACCTGAAGGAGGATTTTAGCGATGCCGATGGCGAACGCGCCGGGGAACTGGAACACCAGTTTGCTGAAATGGATGGGTGGAATGCCGAAAGCAATGCCGCTACCCTATTGAGCAACCTGGGTATTAAGGAAGAATTTCATTACCAGTTGGTAAAAGACCTGGATAACACACAAAAAGTGCGCGTGTTATTGGCGCAGGCCCTATTTGGCAAACCTGACATTTTGTTGCTGGATGAGCCTACCAACGACCTTGACATCCATACCGTGGGCTGGCTGGAAGACTTTCTGGCATCTTACGAAGCCATTGTGCTGGTGGTTTCGCACGACAGGCACTTCCTGGATACCGTTTGTACCCATGTAGTTGATATTGATTTTGCCAAAATGACCATCTACACCGGTAACTATACTTTCTGGTACGAATCGAGCCAGCTGGCTTTAAAACAACGTTCGGATCAGAATAAAAAGACTGAAGACCGGGTGAAGGAACTGCAGGAGTTTATCCGCCGTTTCAGTGCCAACGCATCCAAATCAAAACAGGCTACCAGTCGTAAAAAAGCTTTGGATAAGATCAATATCGACGAGATCCAGCCTTCCAACCGTAAATACCCAGGTATCATCTTCAATAACCAGGGCCGTGAAGCAGGCGACCAGGTGCTGCAGATTGAAAACCTGAAAAAATCATTGAACGGCGAACTTTTATTTGACAATGTTCGCCTGATGGTAAACAAAGGCGATAAAATTGCTGTCCTGTCTCAAAACAGCCTGGCAACTACCGCTTTTTACAATATACTAACCGGCCGCGATAAAGATTATAAAGGTGAATTTAAATGGGGCGTAACTATTAATTATGCTGATATACCTATCGACAACGCCGAATATTTTAAAGGGAAAGATGATAACCTGATCGACTGGCTGCGCGAATATTCAACCGGCGATAAGGATGACCAGTTTATCCGCGGATTTTTAGGACGGATGCTGTTTTCAGGCGAAGAGGTATTGAAGAAAAGCAATGTACTATCAGGAGGTGAAAAAATGCGCTGCATGTTCAGCCGTATGATGCTGCAATCCGCCAACCTGCTGATGTTTGACGAACCTACCAACCACCTCGACCTGGAATCGATCACTGCTCTGAATAATGGCATGAAAGACTTCCGCGGCACCATCCTGTTCACCTCGCGGGATCATGAGCTGGTAGAAACTGTTGCCAACCGAATTATTGAACTTACCCCTGGTGGTACCATCGACAAACTGATGACCTACGACGAGTATATCAACAGCGAAGTGGTACAGAAGCAACGGGAGGAAATGTACGCTATGGCGTAGTGATCAGAGACTGGAGATTAGAGATTAGAAAAAAAACTACAAAAACTAATCTCTAATCTCCAATCACTAATCTCTATTTTTTGAAAAAAAATCCGTTTATTTGCAGCCCCGGAAAAAAACAAATGACTTGGTAGCTCAGCCGGTAGAGCAACTGACTCTTAATCAGTGGGTCGAGAGTTCGAGCCTCTCCCAGGTCACTGACAATCAGCCATTTACGATATAAATTTGTAAATGGCTTTTTTATTCTCACACATTTCTCACACAAATACGATAAAAAACCATTCCGATAGAAAAACATAATCTAAGAAGCAACGATTTTTAGGATCACTGCGGAAGCTGATATACAGGAAATCAGAACGTATTTTTAATTTAACGGGCTAAATATGGCCAACAAATTGTCGTATTGTTATCATTATAAACTATGCCTTTGATTTAAGATTATCTTATTACGGTGGCAGAAATTAAACAGTCGTACTTCACTTTATCCCGTTTTTCAGGATTTACCTAATTATATCGGCTGCATTCGACCAGCACTGGTACTTAATATTTCTGGATTAGCCATATTATCATCCCGCAATTTGCCACCCCTTCACAATCTTTTAATTAATTTTGACCTATGACTTTGCAGGAACTTGAACTATTAATACAGGAAGGAGAAGGTTACAACGTTGAATACAAACAATCTTTTCCCTCTAAACTTAGTGAATTAGCCACTGAATTATGCGCCTTTGCCAACGCTAATGGAGGTGTATTAATGGTGGGAGTAGATGATAAGCAGCAAGTTGTAGGGATTACTATGGACAATACACAGCGATCCAGAATCCAGGGTGTAATTAACCTGATTGATCCTGCGCTGCCTATAAAGGTATCCGAGCAGAAAGTAAATGGGAAAGTCATACTTTGTTTTGAATGCCCTGCCGGAGTGCAAAAGCCTTATGCGGTATCAGGGAGTATCTACGTCCGTAACGGCCCCAATTCTGAAAGGGTTACAGGCATTGAACAGATGCGAAGATTTTTTCAGCATTCAGATAGCATTTTTTTTGATACAGCTCCCTGTCCTTCATTCAACTATCCGGACGACTTTGATGCTAATTCTTTTCAGGAGTTTACCGGAAAAGCAGGTATCACCGCGAAGTTTGCTGAAATTAATTTGCTGACAAATTTGAGGCTCACGGCCAACAACCAACAATTAACCAATGCCGCCGTATTGTTTTTTGCAAAAAACGTACAAAGCCATATTAGCCATGCCACTATCAGGTGTGTTCTTTTCAAAGGTATAGACAAGCGGTATATTTTAGATAGCAAAGAAATTGCGGGCAACTTGGTTGTACAATACGAAGAAGCGCTAAAGTACCTCATTTCTAAACTAAACCTGCGATACGAAATAGAAAATCAGAAGGGTGGCCCAAGAAAAGAAATACTTGAAATACCGGAAACAGTTTTTAGGGAAGCATTAGTAAATGCCCTTTGTCATCGAAGCTACTATGAAAAAGGAGCCGTGATTATGGTGGAGGTATATGATGACCGGGTAGAAATTAGTAACCCTGGTGGCCTGATCAGTTCTATTACGCAACAGGAGTTCGGAACAAAAAGCTTTTCCAGGAATCCATTAATTTTTGGATTGATGCAGCGCATCAATTTGGTTGAAAAAGTCGGATCAGGTATTAGCCGTATGCGGGATGCTATGAAAGAATCCGAACTGATCGAGCCAAAATTTGAAATGGGCGGTTTTTTTACCGTCATTTTCTATCGTCCAATGGTTTTTGAGAAATGGTTAGAAGGTTGGAGTTTACATTTAACTACCCCATTGACCAAGATACTATTGGCTATTCATGATTCAGAAAGAGTGACAAAGGCTCAATTGTCGGATATAATCGGGCAAGGGAAAACTTCGGTAGATAATAATATCAGTAAGTTGCGCAGCTTCGGCATTCTTATCAGGGAAGGATCAGACAAGTCGGGAAAATGGGTAATCAATCAGTTACCTCCTCCAGCAGCATAATTCCGGGTAGTAAAGTGGGTAGTAAAAAGCAATAACAACACTTATTCGTATATCAGATTTATTTGTAAATGCCTTTTTAATAACCGTTTACAGGTAAATAACATTTCTTGTTAGAGGCAAATGTGGGTGGTGAAGTGGGTAGTAATTGCAGCAACTAACATCAGTCCCCCTTTTTATGATCTCTATAACATCGGCGGATAATTTGATACGAAAATATACGATTAATAAACTTAGATTGAACGACAAATAGGCACGATTATGTAAGTATAAAAAACGAATAGCCTAAATTTGCCCCACCAACATACTACTTATGATGAATAACCTAACTGCATTCCTTACCCGTTTGCAAACGTTTAATCCGCGCTTGGTAAAGCAGGAAGCACCTATAAAAGCAGATTCTAAGGAAATGAAAAGTATCGATGCTTACGATATTACCCGCGAAACCCATTATTATGATTCGTTCTCTTATAAAAGTGAATTACGTGTATTGAAGGACATGGCGCTAATCGATCTGCTGGCATTGGACAAAGAACGTATAGGTTTACAATTGGCACAACTCAATAAAATAAAAGACCGCTTTAAAGAATTATGGGAAAACTACCACCAGCATTACCATGACTACCACAAGGATTATAAAGCCTCTTATCCTTTTTCAATAAAGCTCGACACGCTATTCATCGTACATAATTTGCAAGGCGATAATGCTGACGTGGAGGTAACCGCTCAATTTGTAGAAGACCTGGCAGATTCCATTAAGCTAAGGGAAAGTTTTTTAAAAGAACTAATCTGGGATGTGGAAGCGGTGATGGAGAAACAGGAACCGGTTGCTAATGAAAGTTTAAATTCAGGTGAAGAAATCTCGCAACCCGAAAATAAATCCCCGAAACAAGAAGCACCTACGCAAGTTAACAGGTATCCTACTTTCAAGGAGGGGGCAGCTAATCAATTATACAGCATCCTTAAACCATATTTTATAGCAGAAGACCATTTTAAGCTTGAAAATTTATTGCTAAATAATCAAACGCCCGAATCACCATTAGTATTCCGGGACAATGGTAATAAGTTGGCCGATGCCTTTAAACAACTTTATGATGCAAGACTGATCGTTGGTTGCCAGTTGATAGACCTTGAAAAATGGATTGCCCCAAAGTTTTTGTATTTACGTAATGACGGAGAGCAAAGGGAATTTTCGGACGGTTATTTAAATGGTATGATCTCTACTAAATCAAGGCCCTGTAAATCTCCAATTCTAAAAATAGAGCAGCAGGATAATAATTTTTTTATTTTGCCAGTATCCCGTAACAAAAAATAACAAAAAAATGGGTAGGTAACAGTGAGGTTACTGTTTACCTACTTGTAACCGCACAAAGCAAGCCCCTACCATTGCAGCATAAAACAAAATATGCGCTATGGATATAATAACATTTGACAAATTACCGGAAGCGGTCAGCCTGCTTCTTGAAAAAGTAAGCCACATCGAAAGCTTACTTACCGGGCAAAAATTGCAGCCGGAATATGATGAACCGCTTAATATTATAAAGGCTGCCAAGTTCTTAGACTTAGCCGTACCCACTGTTTATAGTAAGGTGAGCCGAAAAGAAATCCCCGTCAACAAGCAAGGCAAGCGACTCTATTTCTACAAATCAGAGCTGGAGGAATGGATCAGGCAGGGTCGTAAACATACGTTTAACGAACTGCGCGAAAATATCCAGTTACCCCGAAAGAACTTAACCCATCGGCGCAAATAGGCTCACATTTTTTTATAATTTTTTTGAAGCAGTTGGAATATGCAGATATACGGCTTAGCGGCTTTGCCGCTAATAATTACCCCGCTTGCGGGGGCTGCACTATTTCATCCGCTAATAAGAAGCAAGTTTGTGTTTTTGTTTCACAAAAACTCCCTGATGCCTTCGGCACAGGGCAAACTTGCCTTTTGCGCCCGTTGGTTGCAAAAGGGTTTAAGACAGATTAAAGTTTTTTAAAGTCATTACATGATGATGGAAACAGCAATAAAAAATACGGCAAAACCAACAATAGATCGCCCCAAACACAAAGGAGGCGCACCCAAAAAGAGGATTAAGCGGGAGCAGCATATCATGGTAAGGTTGACTGCAACAGAACGTTTCTTCATTGAAACTAAAGCCAAAGAAGCGGGTATGCGAACAAGCGACTGGTTTAGGGCGGCAGCTAAAGCAGCAAAAGTCATACCTCTGCTAAAGCCGGAAGACAGGCGCATCCTGCACATGCTGACAGGTTTGGCAAACAACTTTAATCAGTTAACAAAACTGGCACACGTAGGTGGCCTGTTTAGGATCGCCCGAAAATGCGATGAGTTGCTAAACGAAATTGACGATGCCTTAAAATATTTCAATAGCGATGATCGGCAAGATACCTAAACCCGGAAAAAGCTTTGGCGGTTGTATCCAATATAACGTCCTGAAAAAGGAAGCTACCATATTAGATGCGGACGGCATACGTATCGACAAGGTAGCGCACATCATTGACGACTTTAATAGGCAAAGGAAAATGAACCCCGGATTAGGGCAGGCAGTCGGTCATATTTCTTTAAGCTGGAGCCCAAATGACAAGGATAAATTAAGCGATGAAATTATGGTAAACATTGCCAAAGAGTATTTGCAGAAAATGAAAATACAGGATACGCAGGTTTTAATGGTTCGGCACAAAGACAGGGACCACCCCCATATACACATCGTTTACAATAGGGTGAATAACGAGGGCAAAACCATACCCGACAGTTTACAACGACAAAAGAACATCAAGATATGTAAAGAACTAACCTTAGAACATGGCCTTTATATCGGGCAAGGTAAGCAGATGGTAAACCGCCAACAGCTAAAAGGCATAGATAAGCTAAAATATCAACTTCATGATACGATAAAAGCAGTTAGCCTAAAAGTAAATAGTATGGATGAATTGAAACAGGAATTGGCTAAGCATGGGATTGGTATGCTATACAAATACAAAAGTGGCACAAAAGAGGTGCAGGGTATTAGTTTCAGTAAGGGCGATTACAAATTTAAAGGGTCGGAAATTGACCGTAGTTTAAGTTATGGGAATTTGAGCAAGGCGATAGATGAGCGGGTGCAGCAACAGAAGCAATCTAAACAACAGTCTAAAAGCCTGGCTGATGAATTAAGACAGGTACTAAGTAAGGAGAAGCAACAAACCAACTATTTAAAAAAAGCGCCGGAAACCAACTATTTAAAGCAGACAATTGAAAAGTTAAACCCGCTTGAAAAATTATTAACCGCCAAACCAGCGGAGGATATGCCGGACATACCCGAACAAAAGAAAAAAAAGAAATATGAACAAGAGCAGGGCCAGGGGATACACCGATAGAAATTTGTTTAACGATTTAAAGAAGAAAAAAAATGGAAAACTCAACAGCAACAGAAAAAAGCACCAATGAAGAAATTATAGATCAATTGGTTATAAAAGTAAACGCATTGGAAAAGCGGGAGATTAAATTACCGGACTATACACCAAATTTTGAGGATTTAAAAAAATGGCTGGCAGATCATTTGCCTGATAATTTAGAATACCCGGCGACAAAAATTCAAGCCCAGCTTGATGAAGTTAAAACCATAGTAGAAAACATCCCTAAAATTATTCCGGTAAAACACAGTCATTATTTTGACCCTAAATCAAAAGGATGGGTGATAGCAGGGGTTATTTTATTGATTGTAACTGCCATTAGTACCGGTTTAAATGCTCATTTATGGATGGAGAATAACCGCTTACAGGCAAATGATATAAAGTTTCGTATGTTACGCCAGGTTTATCCTGTGCAAGCGAATTGGGCAGAGCAACACTATTTTAACAATCCCGATACAGCGGAAAGTGAAACGATACGGCTGGAAAACGAGGCGAAAGAAAGGTCGGAGGCCGTAGATATTGCTAACGAAAAGGAACGGGAGGCCAAAGCCGCGAAAGAAAAGTTGATTAGGTTGAAACATCACTAATTTTTTTAAAAGCCAAATCCATGCAGCTGCGGCAAGCGGCTGCATTACACCACGCACGCTATCGCGGCGGGTTTCATTCCGCCGCCAGCCTCGCTGCCGCACAAGCAGGAATGAAATTCGCTATCGCTCATAACATACCTGCTTTATCCCGAACTATAAAAACATCCTCATTTCACCGCATCCGGCAAAGTTAGCGACCGGCGGACTGAAAGTTCAAGGCTATATAAACGAAGCACTGTTGTTTGTTTTTTAGCGGTGCTTCGGCCTTGACCTGTCATCCGCCTTGCGCTTTTGGTGCCTAAGCGTTGAAAATGGGATGGTGTGCTCTATGACTAAATAGATTTAAAAAATATTACTTAATATTACGTCATTAAATAATTGTATCGCAATGTCCTACCCAATCGCATTATCCGTACCGGAAGTAATTACTAACATACTAAGTTCTGAATTTTATACCGATGTGATTTTTTGATGGTAATACCATGTTAACAGAGAAAAAATATAATCATTTACAATCAAAAATTACTGCTTATAATTTATAATAAGGAGTTGAAAGAAATGTAGAGTGAAATTTTTGAGCAACTCAAAGTAACTCTTCTTATTACACTAACATCAATGTTGCATACCTATACAAATTTCATCTTAAGAGTTGGTGGGCGACGTATATGAAATATCAAAAATGCCATTAAACTCCAATTATATACCAAATATTAACAAAGCTTTCGATGATAAAAAAAATCGCCTTATTTTTCGCAATATTATCCCCCTTTACTAAGTTCAGCTTCGGACAAATTACTGTAACAAATTTCGACAAGAAAATTATAACTGAGGCGCCAAAACCAATACCTTATGATAGTTTAAAAAATTACAGTACTTATACTAATGATGAACAGGGAAACAATTATGATACTCCCCAAAAACAGGAGCAATATATCGGATTAAAAATCTTTCTTCCCGAAAATATAGAAATTGAAAATCATAACGTTGTTTCTATTGAACCATCTCAATGCTTTTTTTCTACCAAACCATCTTTTGTTAAGATGGATAAACCCATTGATTATTCTGGAACTTTATGCGATAGCGCATTAACGTTTCACTATAAACCAACTTTTTCGTATGGCTATGGCGATAATCATAAGGCTTTTGATTATCGGGGCCTTAAGTTTTATACTAAAAATGAAAATATAGAGAATAAATACTACACAATTGTCGGGATTATACACCACGATTCATTAATTAATTTAAGAAATAGAATGAACGGAGTAATTGATGGTCATATTGACAAGCAAAAAAAGATATACTTAGATCAAGTGCCAGATAATTTTTTATACTCTGATGTATTTGTTCTAAAAGAAGAACAAACGGGAGAAAAATTATATTATTCTGGACCTCTAATTGAATTCATCTTAGTGCCTTACTTCGTAAAACAAAAGGAAATGTTTGATGGTAAAACTTTCGTTGCAGTATCATATGGTGATTATGATAGAACAAAAATAAATGATAGTTTTACAGTAAAAGACCTGATTACAAATCAAGATGTAATTGTAAATAAGTTAAGCAATTGGAAATGTGAGGTGACGCTAATGGATTATTTTAAAATTGGGAATAAAGCCGATGGTATTAACTACTACCAAAAAACGAAGAAGGATTACGAAATAACTTATGTTTTTAGAAATGAGAAAAATACTATAGCATTAGTAGATTTGAATTCTACCTTAGAATCCAATCTAAGAGTTACTCCATATTCAAGCATTACTGACATTGGGTACATATCACAAGAAGGTAGCAGAAAAGGGGAGAGTTTCGTTTTTTCATTTATTTTAAAAGACGTTTATACCAAGCAAGAAAAAGATAAACAGATCAAAAAAGCGGAACTACTAGCTAAACAAAATATAGAAAAGCAAAAAATCCTAAATAAAAATAGAATTGAAAAAGAGAATTTCAAATCATATTGTATTAATAAATTTGGTCGAGAAAATGGTGAAATAATAGCCCAACAAATAGTAAAGATTGGAATGACTGTAGAAATGTGTGAAGTAGCTTGGGGGAAACCTTTTGATAAATCTAGTACTATCACCTCTGACCAAAAAGTGGAAATTTGGTCTTATGGATGGAAACGTAGTTTGTATTTTGTAAATGGCGTTTTGAATAGAATTGAACTCTAATCATAAAAATTTCAGGGCAATTAACAAATAATATAATTATAGTATGACTGAAAATTTTGACGAATTTGAGAAAAGGATAATACAAGTATTAGATGGTTTTCTAATAGAAGCAGAAGCAAACAATTACGTTGGTAACCGAACTTGGACTAATCGATTGAAGGAAATTATTGGGGACTTGGGATTACAACTGAATTATGATGTTGCAATTGGAGGCTTTCGGAACAAGTTTGAAAAAGAATGGCTTTACGACATCGTATGGTATCAGGAAGATTCAGAGAAAAGATTGGTAAGAATCCCCTTAATTGTAGAATGTGAGTGGGATAGAAGTTATTCGGGAATAAAGTATGATTTCGAGAAATTATTAGTTGGAAATGCTGAAAGAAGACTGATGATTTGTCAAAGTAATCCTGGAGAAGTAGAAAATTTATTCTTAAGATTTCAAGAAGCAATAAATATCTTTGAAGAAAACTATAATGACCGTTTTCTAATTGCAATTTTGGATAGCGATTCAGAGTCATTTTATTATTATAAGACTTTCACTAAAAACTAGAACTTATATATCCATTTTATTGAAAATCATACTTGTATATATATTTACGTATAGCAATTGTAATTAACGTAAAAAGGGTTGAGTGATTCGATGGGCCGGGTTTTAAAACCACTTTAAATAGGGTCTGCTGAAAAACCTAAACCATTTTGAAATACAGGCAGTTGTAGCGAACTTGGTCGGAACAAGTGCAAGGAAATATGCAAAAGGCTTCAAAAAGGCGTGCGTCGGCGCCGAATTTCGTCAGCCCATCGCAGCTGGTCCTGTTGGGATTCGAGACACCATTCTCCCAGCAACTGCTGCGGACGAATCGTTGGGTAGTTTTGGCCGGTAAGATCCCGTGGGATGAGATCTGCAATATTTATACAAAACAGGTCGGTATAAGCCGGACGGGTCGGCCTCCGATAAGTCCACGTGTGGTGATCGGCTCTCTTATTATTAAGCACATGTGTAATCTGGATGATCGTGAAACGGTTGCCCAGATAACAGAAAACATGTATATGCAGTATTTTCTGGGGTATTCGAGTTTTAATCCGGAGCCGCCCTTTGATGCCTCGCTGTTTGTAGAGTTTCGCACTCGTATAGGAATTGAGCAGATCAATGCCATTAATGAAAAGATTCATGCCTTATCTCAGGGTATTGAAACAGGGAAGGCAGAAAGTGTACCCGCTCCTAAAGAAGCAGATAAGAATACAACGGACGAAGACAACATCGAGCAGGATGGCGGGCCATCTGAATCAACCGGGGAGCAAACTAATGAGGCGCCAATGCTGAAAGGCCGTGTACTTTTTGATGCCACAGCCTGTCCTCAAGACATTGCTTACCCTACAGATTTAGGGCTATTGTCTGAAGCACGCGAAAAATCAGAACAGCTCATTGATGAAATCTATTGCCGGGCCTTGCACTTGAAAAAGCCCCGGACCTACAGACAGGCAGCACGAAAAGAGTTTTTGAAGGTTGCACAAAAGAAAAACAAGAAGCAGTCAGCCATCAGAAAGGCAGTAGGCAAACAATTGCGTTATCTGGCCAGAAACCTTAAAAGCATTGATAAGCTACTGGACCAGTATAAACTGTTTCCGCTTGATCCCCGGCAGCAGAAGTACCTGATGGTCATCCATACCCTCTATCAGCAGCAGAAGGAGATGTTTGATTCCCGCAAACATACGGTTGAAGACCGGATTGTAAGCATTCATCAACCGCATGTAAGGCCAATTGTGCGGGGTAAAACGAATGCCAAAGTAGAATTTGGTGCTAAAATTCATATCTCACTGGTAGATGGTTATGCATTTTTAGATGAATTGAGTTGGGATGCCTTTAATGAGGGTAGCCATATGATGGCTTATGTGGAACAGTACCGGCGACGTTTCGGTTACTATCCAAAGGAAGTTTTAGCTGACCAGATTTACTGCAACAGGAAAAACCGAAAAGATTTGAAAGAAAAGGGGATACGGCTGGTGGCCAAACCACTTGGGAGACCATCGGCAGTGAAAAAAGAACACTTAAGACCGGGAGAAAGGAATCCAATCGAGGGTAAATTCGGACAGGCGAAAACAGCTTACGGCTTAGCAAACATCAAAGCCCGTCTAAAAAATACCAGCGAATCATGGATTGCCTGCATCTTCCTGGTGCTTAACCTGGTCAAACTGGCTGGGGCGGCACCCTTATGGCTATTAATAAAAACAATAACCTGGCGTTTTTCAGCAGTGTGCCATAAAGTATCTGTATTGAAGCTACGGCTGAGTGAGTTCCTACGGGTGCCCGTCGGGGGCGAAAACTGGATTTTCGGAGCTATTCGAGTTTTTCAGCAGACCCTAAATACTTATTCAGTGCTATTTGGGACTTGGTTTGAGTCCCTGTGGGGGAGCCATCTAATACATAATTTAAATAACACAAGTTTTTAATTATGTATTAGTGTTAACCTGCAAATCAGTTAATTTTGAAAGCTCTACAGCTTCAAAACATTTCTTTAAATATTGCTTAAGCGGTAAATATGGGATAGTGTTCTATGACTAATATTTCTTAATATTACCTCTAAATAATTATATCGCAATGCCCTACCCAAATCTATACCCTAAAAAGAGTATTGTAATCACCAAACTTTTTTTGGCACCAATTATCTATATATTAAATTGGAAGTATCAATTACGTTATTAAATTGGGGTTCTTTTTTAAGGATGCCAGATAGAACAGCTTCAGCAGTTTCTTCTGTCTCCGTGTCATATTTAAACTTTGTATAGCCAAGTTCTTTCCTCACAAAAGTGTAGTTGTTCCAAACAAACTTAACGAATTTTAGCCTATGAGGGGAATCCATAGCTTCATCTTCTTCCCAATCAAACTCTTTTAATAAAATTTCATCTTTGGTTTTATTAAAGTAGTAGTCTGACCAACCTTCAGTATCGAACAATGGAGTAATATTAAACTGATGATCAAAATCTACGAAGTAGAAAAACTGATGACCTACACCTGCTAATGAGTGTGTATGTATCCTAAAATAAAGTCGACCATTTTCGGAAAAGGATTTACCTTGTGCTTTAATAAAAGACCAACTTATACCATTACCATAATCATATTTAGTACTGTCGATTTCAATTTTTTTAATATAAATAGGATTATTACTATTATCTTCTGTAATTACAATTGTAACTAATGGCACATTTGCAAACGTTTCCTTTAGTCTCTTATCAAACTTGCCTTCGTAGAAATAAACAGAATATAGATTATTATTGATACTAACTTTGTGCAAGGAGGTATCTAATTTCAAAGTTGCCGTATCAATGCCGATTAAGGGTGTATTTTCATCTATACCACTGGATGGCTTGAAAAAAAATGATACAGTAACAATGCCGAACAATAAAATACCAACAACTATAAACAGAACTTTATACCTTAAAAAAACATTTTTCTTTTGGCTATTTTTCTCTACCTCCTCGGTTTTTAACTTCTGATCAAAAGGATTCCCATTTTCTACATTCGGCAATTCATTGTCACTGTTTTGCTTAATCTTGAATAGAATCGAGGCTTTTTGTTGTTCATATATCTCCTCTGTTAAAACACCTTTAGTTTTTAATCCATGGATTTGTTCTAATTGATCAAAAAGTGATGAATTATTAGAAATTAATACTTCATTTAAAGTATTTTCTTTATTTCTCTTATTTATGGTTTGCTTCTTATCAAATACATCAAAAATTCCGGCTAACAGCGCAAATGGGGCAGAGAAAATATTACCACAAAAAAAAGATGCAATCGAAAAAAAAATAAGCATCCATCCACTTGGTTTCGGAAATCTCAATGACAATCCACCCAGCAAAATAATTATCCATGAAATAAAAAAGGCAATGATACCATAATTTGTGATTTCGTGATTGAAGCCAAATGAGGTTAATAATTCTCCAAAAAAACCAGTTGTAGTCCCTCCAACCAAACCAAAAATACCACTTAATATGGCTAATACGCAGGCAACAATTCTCATAAAAATTTATCTATATCTAAGTTTTTAAATTAAACGTGAAAAAAACAGCTATTCTTTTGAGCTTAATACATAAATATCAAAGATATAATTTTATGTTAGCCAAACATGATTAGGTTAAAAGGTAGTGTCTCGGTTTGAAATTTTAGGCCTAGTCATAAGAAACTGCAATGTGCGTAGTGCCTGCCATTAAACCTAATCCTGTCCAAATAAGGTTTTTGCTTTGATCCCTCCACTTAAATTCATAAACATCATTATGCTTCGAAATTTCCAAATAGCAAAGCGTTGCTGAGACTGTATTTGTTTGCATGTTTGTTTCAATGTATTTACATTCATAATGACCTTCAACTCCTTTACCATCATTTGTTTTTCTGGCAATTTCAGTATCGATACAATAATCATTATTTCCGAGATGCATCTTCGAAAGCCCTGTATTTGTATAAATCCCATTGAGTAGATTGCCATTTTCTAATATTTCATAAACCTGAATACCGTTGAATGCTGCCATATATTTTATTTTTTCCACCGAAGATAATTAAAAAGGTGGAAAAAGTATGCAAACTTAAATTGAGACACTACCCTTAATTCTAAGGATTGATGAACGGAATAAACTACATAGGTGGGGTTCTGGGAGGTCTTTGTAAATGCGACTAAACTGCACATATTCACATATTAAACAAAATAATTCAAGGGAGACAGGGATTTTAGATATATATCATATGAAATCAATGTAACCAGACACATTAAAAAATTTGACGCCTTTATTCAAGGTTCTAAAGACCGACTATAAAAGCGGGCAGTTGTGCTTTGTTTTTCAGTGGCTTGGCCTTGACATTTTACCCGGCTAAGCGCTGTTAGATTTCTTAACTGGTGAAATGGGGTGGTGTGTTCACTGCCGTTCGATATTGGGGTCTATCCACGACAGGCCAGGACAACCCGCTTACAGTAAGTAACCCAAGCTAACGCAGCCAACCGGCCGTTTCTTGATTAAATCCATGCAGCCCCACCAGCAACCAAAGGTTTGAGAAAAAAACTATACGATCAACGTTACATCTACCAAGTCTATCCGATGAGCAGACATTAATAATCTCATTTAACTGAAATCCATTAGCTTGTCAGCAATTTCCTGCTTGACATCATCTTCAAAACCGGCCCAATAGTTTTGTGTGGTATTCAAACTGCGATGGCCTAAACTTTCTTGTATTAGTTCCATCTTAGCACCATTGCGAATTGCAGAGGTCGTAAAGGTATGGCGTGCATAGTAAGTAGAAATATCTGTATCTAACTCCAAATCTTTTGCTAATTTTTGAATATGTTGATTAACGAACCGGATAAAATTTTGGTTCACCCGCAGCTTTTTTGTTTCATCCATTGATTTCTCTAAAATTGGAAAAACATAATTTTCTGGTAAAACTGGCTTAGTACCATAACGCTCAATAATTGCCTTGATCGATTCCGTTAATGGTACAATAATAGGCTTCGGCTTATCCTTAGTGGTATATAGCGTTTTATGTCGTAAAAAGGAAATTGATTTCCTGTTTATGTCCTTATATTTCAATTCAGCAATATCCCGGAAGTTCATCCCATTACACTGGTAACTGAAAAACCAAAAATCCCTGGCTTTTTCTTTAGGGCTGCCTCGTTCCAACTCTGCTGTATATAAGGTTTTCAACTCTAACTTATCTAAAGCCTTTTTAATGTTTTGTCCGGTTGGTATCTTATATTTCTTAAAAGGGTAAATGTCTGCCACAATATTGCCTTCTTCTATTGCCTTATTAAAAATGGCTCTAAGTGAGCGCAGATAGATACCAACAGTTGTTTTGGATTTTTCTTCTTTTGCCATCCATTTTTCATACTTATTTAGAAAATCAACGGTGATACTATCGAATGGCAAGTTAGTTGCCGGCTTTTTGTCTTTTCCCGCAAAGGCCAGCAAAGACTTTAAGCTTAACCTGTAGCTGTCAGCAGTGCCAGCTCGTCCATTTCGTATCAACTCATCAATATATCCCTGGTAATTAGCGACAGCGTCAGTAGAACTATGATGAGCACCGAACATTTCCTTTTCAAATTTAGCAAGAATAAACACCCCATCCATTTTGGTGATGATGTTATTGGCTTTAACTGCGATAGAATCCAACTCTATCTTAAGTTCCTTAAATGCTTTTTTGGGCTTTGTAGCTAAATAGGATTCTTCAAATTGACTAAAAGTAAGATACCTGTTCGTATGGTAATGCCTGATGTCAGTTCTTGATATGTACAGCCTTAGTTTTACGGGGGCTTTTTCACCTGTCTCGATCTTCCGATCATCCAAATATAAATTTACTTTTACGGCCATTTTGTCTAAATTTAAGAAATATTCAATTTTATCTCACACACATTTTTAATTATGTGCTAATTTAAGCAAATTTCGCATAAAATACAAGTTTTTCTCTCACACATTTCTCACACAAATGAGCAAAAAACAACATAAAATCAATAAATAAGAATAAAGCTACAATTCATAACATATTGATATATAAATAAATACAAAAATAACAAAACAACGATAGAGGCATTCTACTGACTCTTAATCAGTGGGTCGAGAGTTCGATCCTCTCCCAGGTCACGAAGAGCCTTGCAGCGTTGCTGTAAGGCTTTTTTATTGGTTTAGACATTTTTATCAGCATATTTTATCAGTAGCTTACCATCAGCCTTGTGTTAAAAAAAGTTAAGGCTTGTTTGGGGAAAGAGGAATTAGTTATCTTGTAGAGCCCTTCGATATCATTAACAGAATTAAAGAACTAATTGAATGATTTATTTTACCGACAAGCCGATTAAGCTATTTATTTTCATTGCTTTGGTTTTGTGTCGTGCCGGTGTGTACGCACAGGTTTCTTTAGTTCAAAAAACCATTGATAAACTTGAAAGTTATAAAAATTTCAGCTATAAATCGGTTGGTAAAAAAAAGGAATTATTTACAAGTGACACGGTAAAAGAACATCACAATGCGCTTTTTTTAAAAGCAGTCGCAGATAAAAATTTTGGCTATTTGTTTAATGTTGAAACGACAAATGATAATGATAAGTTAACTTATTCAGATTTATACAACGGACAAAACCTAATACGTATAAACCGGGGAGACAGCACTTTTGCAATGCAGGATATCCAGGCATTCAATTTCCAGAGTACATTGTTAGGTTGTCTGAAATGGATACAGGGTCGCCTGGAAAAAAGATCATCGGAAATCATTAAAACCCAGGACACAATCATAAATGCCGTTGATACCTATCATTTAATTGCTGATGTATACGATACAATCATTAATAAAGAACATACCTATACCTATGTTCATTTATTAATCGACAAGTTATCAGGTTTGCCTGATTGTATAATAATAAAATCAAGAAATACAAACTATGGTGACGGGGTATCAAACTATTATTCAGAAACCCAATATCTTGATTATATGGTAAATCGAAATAATATTGATATACCTTCAATGACAATTCCTGATGGGTTGCATCCGCCTAAAGCGCAGCCTGTTTTACCAAAAGAACAAACTGATTTATTAGCATTTGGGAATATAGCGCCGGATTGGCTTTTATATGATGCGGAGGACAAAAGGATGTCCTTGTCACAAATTAAAGGAAAAGTTATATTACTGGACTTTTTCTTCATTGGCTGTGAGGGATGCATGGAATCGCTGAAACCGCTGAATGGACTTCATGAAAAATATAAAAACCAAAACGTTGCAATGGTAAGCATGACTTTTCGAGATAGTAAGAAATCAGTTACCGAGTTTAAAAAAAATTACAATATAAAATATCCTATTTATTTAAATGCTGGTGATGTAGTCAAATCATATCATGTGGGATCTTATCCTACTTTATATTTTATTGACAAAGAAGGAAAGATCGCAAATGTAATGGTAGGATATTCCGATGATTTTGAAGAAAAGGTTATTTCAATAATTAATAAACTTTTAAACAAATAAAAACAAGTTCTCTTTCATTAATTTAGCGTCCACCAATTTTATGATTGGTTATTTTAATTGCTTTTTTTCAAAAAAAATGAATACCTCAAATAGCAAAAAATTAAGCCTCCTTTTTATTTTAATGATAACGGGCAGTTTGCTTTTTGCGCAGCAACCAGATGCTGCAACAGCAGTAAAAAAAGCAAGCAAATGGGTTAAAAGCCGTGTTTGGGCACCTGACCTGAAAATCACACCTGATAAATCAGTAAACAGTATTGAATTTGAGAAACAATATGAAAGCAATAAGCCTTTGTGGGATAAAGTATTCAGCTTTTTGAGTGATAGCAAACTTTCGACCCTTGCGCCAGGCAGGTATCCGGTTGATGGAGACAACGCCTATGCAACGATAACGCTCGGCCCGCCAAAAAATATCGAAGATGTAAAATGGGAATCGCACCGCAAATATATCGACCTGCAATATGTAATTATGGGCAAGGTACAGCTCGGCGTATGCCCCTTGCCATTTGCACAGGTAACTGAACCCTACAACGAAAAAAAGGACGCTGCCCATTACAATGCCGACGGGAAATATTACACGGCTACCCCTCAAAACTTCTTCCTGTTTTTCCCCACTGATGTACATCGCCCGGATATTAAGGTAAAAGGATTTGATACATTGAAAAAACTGGTTATTAAAATCCGTTACCAGCAATAAACTATTGCGATTGCAGTTTTATGAAGAACTACCTGAAGATCCTCAAAATTGACGAATACTCTGTTACACCCAAATACCTGCAGATCTGCAACTCCATATTAAGAGGTATAGAGGATAAAAAGATCGTTAAGGATGACATTCTGCCGTCCATCAATGATTTGAGCACAGCGCTTGAGGTATCCCGTAATACGATTGACCGGGCCTACAAAGAGTTAAAAAAATATAATGTCGTCAAATCTGTGGCAGGTAAAGGTTATTTTATATCAACCACACAATTCAATCAGCCTGTTAAGGTGCTTTTGCTATTCAATAAGCTGAGCAGCCATAAAAAAATAATTTACGATGCCTTTGCCGAAACTTTGGGCAGTAACGCTGCTATTGATTTTTATATCTACAACAACAACTTTAATTTCTTCAAAAAACTGCTCAACAGCAACATTGATCATTATTCGAAGCTGGTGATCATCCCTCACTTTATTGAAAACTCCGAAAATGCTTTTTCTATAATTAACAACCTGCCAAAAGACAAGTTGATTTTGATGGATAAATTAATTGAGGGATTGACCGGGGATTTTGCAGCTGTTTATGAAGATTTTGAAAAAGATATTTACTCTGCACTGGAACAACTGCTGGAGAAATTGAGTAATTATCATACCCTGAAAATCATCTTTCCTGAAAACAGCTATCATTCGAAAGAAATCATTACCGGCTTCGTCAGTTTTTGTCATCAATATGCCTTTGACCATGAAATTATCCCTCATGTTAAAAATGAGCAATTATTACCCGGCACCGTTTATATTAACTTAATGGAAAACGACCTGGTTGAGCTGATAGAAAAGATAATAGGCGATAATTTACAAATTGGAAAAGAAATAGGCGTGATATCGTACAATGAAACGCCGCTGAAAAAAATCATTTTAAACGGCATTACGACCATCTCTACGAATTTTAAACTAATGGGTGAAAAAGCCGCTGAAATGATCCTTCAAAATAAAAAAGAACACGTTGCTATTCCCTTTTATGTAACGGAGCGTAATTCACTCTGATAATATAACCTGAGTTCGGAATAAGAGTTGAATATCATTCTGTAAACTCAAAACAGGATTAATCAGTAAAAAGTGCGGCGTTATAAAAGTGGAACATACTGACTATCAGACGTTCCAGCGATTTCCGCCAAATGCATTATTTGAGTTTGTGTTGATTATCAATTACTTAGCTATAGCCGATAATTTATTAAAACATGAAACACACTGATAATGAAAGCGTTTCGCACCGTTCCATTGTGTTCCGCGTGTGAAAAAATGGAACGCCGGAACGCTTGCAGCGCTGCCCGGTCAGCGTTTGAACCTGCGGGAAATTAAAAGTTTTACTCTTATTCATACTTCTAAATTTTTCTGACTTAAGACTGTCTCAATTTATCCCTGGTATTTGGTTTCTGCAAAGGGGCAGGCCGCCACCATGGCGGAGCAAAGATTTTTCTTACCCGAACTTACGTTAATATAACACCGCCTATTTTCATTAGCTTTATTCAGCGGTATTTGTTAGGTGATGGACAGGGACAGTTAAACTGTTTATTTATTTTATCATTGCCGTATAATTATAAAATCAACCAATTTTTAATTTAAACCATGCAGGTAATCTTTGGCGTCATTTTCCACTTTATCGGTGGTTTTGCTTCGGGCAGTTTTTATATTCCCTATAAAAAAGTAAAAGGCTGGGCCTGGGAAAGTTTCTGGATCGTCGGCGGCATTTTTTCATGGTTGATCGTTCCGCCCTTAGCTGCCTGGTTAACCATCCCTCATTTTACCGAAATTATAAAAGACACCAATGGAAGTATATTATTTTTAACCTATTTCTTCGGACTGTTATGGGGAATTGGCGGTTTAACTTATGGGCTCGGCGTTCGTTACCTGGGCGTATCATTGGGCAGCACTATTATTTTAGGGTTGTGCGCTGTATTTGGGGCACTTATCCCCTCCGTTTATTATAATTTTTTTCCGAAAGATGGTAAGGACACCATCACTACGCTGGCAACAACTCACTGGGGGCAATTAGTGCTTATAGGGATTTCCGTTTGTGTAATAGGAATAATTATTTGCGGCAAAGCGGGCACAATGAAAGAAAAAGAACTCGCCGCAGGAAAAGCTGACGTTGAGGACAATAAGGATTACCGTTTTGGCCTGGGTATTTTTGTAGCTATTGTATCCGGTGTTTTAAGTGCCTGTTTTAATTTCGGTATCGAGGCCGGTAAAACAATGGCTGACACCGCAAATACCGTTTGGATGGCGGCACACCATGGCCAGGGGAATTTTCTCTATCAAAACAACGTAACCTATGTGGTTATTTTATGGGGCGGCCTGACTACCAATTTTATCTGGTGCATGATACTGAATGCCCGCAACAAAACTTTTAATAATTATACCGATGCCAAAACGCCGCTCTTAAAAAATTATATCTTTTCGGCGTTGGCAGGTACCACCTGGTTTTTGCAATTCTTTTTTTATGGGATGGGCGAAAGCAGGCTCGGCAACGGCGCCAGTTCATGGATTTTGCACATGGCCTTTATTATATTGATAGCAAATATGTGGGGGTTGATACTCAACGAATGGAAAGGCGTAAGCAAAAAGGCGCTGGCAACAGTAATTACCGGAATTGCAGTTATCATAATATCGGTGATCATCGTGGGAAAAGGAAATTCAATAAAGGCCGACGGGGTCGCGCAAGTTCAAACAAGTAATAAGTAATAAAATTAAAATTCATATCATGTCTGCCAATACAACAAAATTCAAACACGTAAGTTATTTATGGGACGATGCCAAAGCAGCGGAATTAGCCGGTGACGAAGTAGGATTACTGATATACCGTTCCAATTTATTGGGAGCGGACCTGCGTTTAACCAATTATGGCGGCGGCAATACCTCATGCAAAGTGATGGACAAAGATCCGTTAACCGGGAAAGACGTCGAAGTAATGTGGATCAAGGGCTCGGGTGGCGATATAGGCACTTTGAAAAAAAATGGCCTCGCCGCTTTATATGTGGATAGATTGAGAAGCCTGAAAAATGTTTACCGTGGAATTGAATTTGAGGATGAAATGGTTGAATTATTTAACCACAGCATTTTCGACCTGAATTCAAAAGCACCATCAATTGACACACCGCTACATGGTTTTTTGCCTTTTAAACATATCGACCATTTACACCCGGATGCTGCTATTGCTATCGCGGCAGCAAAAGACGGCAAAAAAATAACGCAGGACCTTTTTGACGGCACAATTGGCTGGGTTGACTGGCAGCGCCCCGGCTTTGATCTGGGTTTACAATTAAAAGAGTGTCTTGACGCTAATCCCGGTATTCGCGGTATTATGCTCGGCTCACACGGATTATTTACCTGGGGAGATACCGCTTATGAAAGTTATATCAATACCCTTGAAGTAATTGAAAGGTGTGCTGAATATCTTGAACAAAGCTATGGCAAAAAAGGCCCTGTATTTGGCGGTGCAAAAATACAGAGCCTAAACGCGGCAGACCGCAAAAAAAAGGCTGTGGCACTGGCGCCGGTACTGCGCGGGTTTTGTTCCTCAAAAACAAAAATGATCGGCCATTTTACCGATGATCCGCGTGTTTTAGAATACATCAACTCCAACGACCTGGATCGCCTTGCCCCTATGGGTACCAGTTGCCCGGATCATTTTTTACGTACCAAGATCAGTCCGCTGGTTTTATCGCTTGAAGCTGATGACGATCTTTCAGATGTAAACGCTTTAAAAGAAAAACTGGCGCCCGCATTTGAGGCCTACCGAAAAATGTACGGCGACTATTACAATACCTGCAAACATGCTAACAGCCCTGCCATTCGTGATGCAAACCCGGTAGTAATATTATACCCGGGAGTGGGTATGTTCACCTTCGCCAAAGACAAACAGACCGCGCGTGTGGCGGCTGAGTTTTACATCAATGCGATAAACGTAATAAAAGGCGCCGAGGCCATTAGCGAATACACATCGCTGCCGCGGCAGGAAGCCTTTGATATTGAATACTGGCTACTGGAGGAAGCAAAGCTACAGCGTATGCCAAAGCCTAAAGCTTTGTCCGGACGAATTGCTTTAATTACAGGCAGCGCAGGCGGGATCGGTAAGGCTATTGCCAAAAAACTGGTTGAAGAAGGCGCCGTTGTTGTTTTAAATGACATGAATACCGAACGTTTAGACGGCGCAGGCGAAGAATTTAAAAAGAAATTTGGGAAGGATGCCTATACCACAGCCATATTGGATGTTACCAATGGAAGCCAGATACAGGAAGCGATGGCAACGGCTATTTTAGCCTTTGGCGGCGTCGACCTTGTGGTAAATAATGCCGGTTTATCTATTTCTAAATCAATTGCTGATCACACCGAAAAGGATTGGGATTTGCTGTATGATGTATTGGTAAAAGGCCAGTTCCTGGTTACACAGGCCGCTGTGGCGGTGATGAAGAAGCAGGATATCGGCGGCGACATCATCAACATCGTCAGCAAAAACGCGCTGGTAAGCGGCCCCAACAATGCCGGCTATGGCAGTGCAAAAGCCGCTCAATTGCATTTAAGCCGGCTGAACGCAGCTGAATTGGGTGCGGATAAAATAAGGGTTAACGTGATTAACCCCGATGCGGTGATCAGCGACAGCAATATTTGGGCAGGCGGCTGGGCCGAAGGAAGGGCAAAAGCCTATGGCATTACGGTCGCAGAATTACCTGCCTATTATGCAAAAAGGACATTGCTGAACGAAGTTATATTACCCGAAGACATTGCCAATGCATGCTTTGCTTTAACCGGCGGTTTGCTGAATAAATCAACCGGTAATGTAATCAACGTTGACGGCGGGGTAGCAGCGGGTTTTGTAAGATAGTTCTTAGCTTTGAAACAAACATATGGATCGCGTAGCATTTAAAATGATACTACTCCCCGGGAATGAGGTTGAATATCAGAAACGTCATGATGAAATTTGGCCGGAGTTAATGGAATTGTTAAAACAAGCGGGTCTTTGTGAGTATTCGATTTTTTTAGACCAGGAAACCAACAGCCTGTTTGGATTTTTAAAAGCCGAAGACAAAAGCCAACTGGATAGTTTACCCACGCGGGCCGTTATGCAAAAGTGGTGGGCATACATGGGCGATATAATGCTAACGAATCCAGACCATTCGCCTGTAAGCCGACCATTGAAAGAAGTTTTTTATTTACCCTGACGACCAATAAACCAATTATGCAGATAGAAAAATATAAGATAGACGAAATCAACCAACAGGATTTAGCAAAACACAAGCGCCGGTTTGAATTTGTGGCAGCAGATGTCGCCAATTTGGATTCAGTGATGCAAAAACTGGGTAATTTTAATATAGCCATACCCAGTTGGGCCCTGGGAACGGGCGGTACCCGGTTCGGACGCTTTTCAGGCGGAGGCGAGCCCCGAAACCTGGAAGAAAAAATTGAGGATGTAGGTGTCATTCACGCCTTAAATCGGTCGAGTAATTCTATTTCCCTGCATATTCCTTGGGACATTCCTGAAAATGCAGCGTCGATAAAAGCGTTGGCTGCTCAGCTTGGTTTGCATTTTGATGCAGTAAATTCAAATACCTTCCAGGATCAACCCAATCAAAAACTCAGTTATAAATACGGCTCACTCCATCATGTGGATAAAGCGGTACGCAAGCAAGCTATTGAGCATAATATTGAAGTGATCAAATACGGGGTTCAGCTTGATTCAAAGGCATTGTCGGTTTGGTTGTCTGATGGTTCAAATTTCCCCGGACAGCTAAATTTCCGCAGGGCGTTCCAAAACACACAAGAGAGCTTGCAGGGAATATATGACGCCCTGCCGGATGACTGGAAAATGTGGATCGAATATAAACCTTATGAGCCCAATTTTTATTCAACAACCATCGGCGATTGGGGGCAGTCCTATTTACTGGCTTCCAAATTAGGTGCAAAGGCAAGCACCCTGGTTGACTTGGGCCACCACCTGCAGGGCGCCAACATCGAGCAGATCGTGTCGATTTTGTTAATGGAAGGAAAACTAGCCGGCTTTCATTTTAATGATTCCAAATATGGAGATGATGATTTAACGGTAGGCAGCATCAACCCCTACCAGTTGTTTTTGATATTTAATGAATTGGTGGAGGGCATGGATGCACGCGGAATGAACCATGCTACGGCTATAGGGTGGATGATAGATGCATCCCACAATGTTAAAGACCCGGTTGAAGATCTTTTACAATCCGTACAGGCCATAAAAATAGCGTACGCGCAGGCACTATTGGTTGATAAAAACGCATTGGTAACTGCGCAAAACAACAATGACGTAACTACCGCACAGGAAATACTGCAAGCTGCCTACCGGACAGATGTAAGGCCCCTGATTTCCGAAGCAAGTCTACTCGCAGGAGGTGCACTCGATCCTGTGGGAACATACAGGAGTTTGAACGTAAGGGCTAATTTGATTAAGGAACGCGGGACGAAAACGGTGGCAACCGGTTTGTAAATTATTGAAAAAGATGAGCGCGATTCCGGTTATAGCCATATTTGATGTTGGGAAAACCAATAAAAAACTATTCCTGTTTAACGAAAACTACGAGATCGTTTTTGAGCGTTCGGCGCGTTTTATTGAAACAGTGGATGAAGATGGTTTCCCTTGCGAGAACCAGGAAAGCCTGCGCCTTTCTATATTTGACTCTTTAAGCGAGGTTTTCCGGATGAAAGAGTTCCGTATAAAAGCAGTCAATTTTTCGGCTTACGGTGCAAGCCTCGTTTATATAGGCGAAGATGGGCGAGCCTTAACTCCCTTGTATAACTACCTTAAATCCTTCCCCGAAGAACTAAGTGATAAATTTTACAAAGCCTATGGTGGCCAGGATAAATTCAGTCTTGAGACAGCCTCGCCCGTTTTAGGCAGCTTAAACTCAGGGCTGCAATTGTACCGGCTTAAACAGGAAAAGCCAGAACTTTTTAATAAAGTTAAATATGCGCTGCATTTACCGCAATATTTAAGCTTTTTACTTACAGGTAATGCGTATTCTGACCTGACAAGTATAGGCTGCCATACCGGGTTATGGGACTTTCAGAAAAACAGGTATCATGAATGGGTGCAGCATGAGGGAGTCGCGATGAAACTTGCGCCAATAATTGCTTCAGACAAAGTTTCGCCGGCGCTTTTCCCTGGGAATAATTACAAAGTAGGTATCGGATTGCACGATAGTTCAGCTGCACTTATCCCCTACCTGATCAATTTTCACGAACCCTTTGTTTTAATATCGACAGGGACATGGTGTATCAGCCTAAACCCATTTAATGATTCCCCGTTAACGCCAATCGAACTAAAAAACGATTGTTTGTGTTATCTGCAATTCAAGGGAAAACCTGTTAAGGCATCGAGAGTATTTTCGGGGTTTGAATATGAGCAAATGGTAAAACGTATTGCTGAATATTTTAATACAGATGAAATTAAGTACCGAAGTATTAACTTTAACCCCGAAATAATTAAACATATTAAGACAAGGCCTGTAGTGTTTCAAAATAGCGATGCAATAAGTAAAGAGTCCGTTTTTAATATGCGGGATCTGTCAGATTTTAAGAGCGATCTGGCAGCTTACCACCAGTTAATGATTGATATTGTGCAGCTACAGGCATTATCCACCAATCTGGTATTGAAAAACTCGCCGGTAAAAAGGATCTTTGTAGATGGTGGTTTTAGTAAAAATAGTGTTTATATGAATTTATTAGCTGCGGCATTTCCGCAAATGGAGGTTTTTGCTGCTTCAATGGCCCAGGCATCAGCAGTTGGGGCTGCATTAAGTATCCATCGCGATTGGAATACTAAAACGATTCCCAATGACATTATCGGATTAAAATATTATTCAACTAATCAAAGCGCTGTTATATGAGGGTTGGATTATTTATACCCTGTTACGTAGATCAATTTTACCCGGATGCAGCGAAGGCTACGTTACAATTACTCGAAAAACTTGGCGTTGATGTAGTTTATCCTCCAAAGCAAACCTGCTGCGGACAACCGATGGCGAATTCAGGATTCGAACACTTAACCACGGGATGTAATGAATTATTCATTAAAAATTTCGCTGAATTCGATTATGTAGTCGCGCCGTCGGGCAGTTGTGTACTGCATATGAGGGAGCATCTCCATGACGACAAAAATCCTGAGGTCGCTGCTCAATTAAGCAACAAAGTTTATGAATTGACTTCCTTTTTGACGGATGTATTGAAGGTTACTTCTTTACCGGCCAGGTTTCCGCATAAAGTTGGTTTTCATCAAAGTTGCCATGGACAACGTGGCCTCCATTTATCCCAAATGAGTGAACTGGTGGCGCCAGGGTTTTCAAAACCGGGCAGCCTTTTGAATATGGTTGAAGGGATTGAGATCATCCCGCTAAACCGGATCGACGAATGTTGCGGCTTCGGCGGAACATTTTGTGTAGTCGAAGAAGCTGTATCTGCAAAAATGGGGAAAGACCGGGTGGAGGATCATCTGGAACATGGCGCAGAATTCATCACCGGGGTAGATATGTCGTGCCTGATGCATATGGAAGGTATTTTACACAGGCAGGGAAGTAAAGTTAAAGTACTGCATATTGCCCAGATATTAAACGGAAGCCCCCTAACCCCCTAAAGGGGAAACAACCATTACACTTAATATGGCACAAGGTATAAAAGATCACGACGATAAAACACATCCCCTTCAGGGGGCCGGGGGGCTTGACCATGCGGCGCTATCAGATATTTTCAACCAGGACGAAAACCGTGTCGATTGGCACGATGAAACACTTTGGTGGATACGGCAAAAACGCGATAAAGCCGTTAACCAATTGCCTGAATGGGAAAGCCTGAGGGAAACTGCCTCGCAAATCAAAAATAATGTACTCTCTGATCTAAGCAATTACCTGCTGCAGTTTGAAGCTAATGCCACCAAAAATGGCATAACAATCCATTGGGCGGCTGATGCTAAGGAACACAATGAAATCGTGCTTAGCCTGTTGCTATCGAAACAGGTTATGCAAATGGTAAAAAGTAAGTCTATGCTTACGGAAGAGTGCCATCTGAATGAATTTCTTGCAGAGAATGGTATCGACGTTATCGATTCAGATTTGGGCGAAAGGATAGTACAACTGGCAAAAGAGCCGCCCAGCCATATCGTTTTGCCTTGTATCCACAAAAAAAAGGAAGAGATTGGTGAACTATTCCACCAATACCTCGGTACACCTGCCGGCAATGCCGATCCGCAGTTTTTAACGGAAACTGCAAGGCAGCATTTGCGGGAAACATTTTTAACCAGAAAAGCAACGTTAACCGGTGTAAACTTTGCCGTAGCAGCAACCGGTGAATTCGTTGTCTGCACCAATGAAGGAAATGCCGATATGGGGGCACACCTTGCGGATATACACATCGCCAGTATGGGTATAGAAAAGATCATCCCTGAAAGGAAACATTTAGGGGTATTTTTAAGATTGCTTACCCGCAGCGCAACCGGGCAGCCTATAACCACCTATTCCAGCCATTTCAGCAAACCCCGGGCCGGGCAAGAAATGCATATTATTATTGTTGATAACGGACGTACTGTACAGTTGGGCCGCGAAGATTTCCGAAATTCGTTAAAATGTATCCGCTGCGGCGCCTGTATGAATACCTGCCCGGTTTATCGCCGGAGCGGCGGGCACAGTTATCATAATGCTATATCAGGGCCCATTGGCTCCATCCTGGCGCCAAACCTTGACATGGAAAAATATGCCGACCTGCCTTTTGCATCAACGCTTTGCGGCTCCTGTTCCAACGTTTGCCCGGTAAAAATTGATATCCACCAGCAATTGTATAAATGGCGGCAGGTAATTGTGAAAAACGGATACGCCACCACCGCAAAAAAGGCATCGATGCACCTAATGAGTTTTACATTATCAACTCCTTCGGTTTATCATGTTGGCGGCAAAGCCGGCAGATGGGTTTTAAAACATGCGCCATTTGCTGTAAACAATAAATTTAATCCATGGTATAAACACCGCGACATGCCTGAACCGCCAAAAGAATCATTTGGAGAATGGTACGCCAAAAACAAAAACGGTAAACAATGAGCAGCAGGGATAAAATATTGGCAGCAGTGGCATTGAATCAACCTGGAAAGGTTGATTTGCCTGATATTAATTTTCTAAAGGGGACTACGGGCAACCACATTGAAAAATTCATTGAAGTACTTACTTCAATTGGAGGAAAAGCTATTGCAGTAAAAAGCTTTGATGATATTGTTGCCTTTGTAAAACAAACTACAAACCCCGGCGACCGGGTGGTGAGCACCTTTCATGAAATGAGCGACGTTGAATTGATAAACAAATATCACGGGTTGCCCCATGATTTACAAGACATTGAACTGGCCGTTATTGGCGCTGGATTGGGCGTTGCAGAAAATGGCGCCGTTTGGATAAAAGGCGACCTGTTGAGCCAAAGAGTAATCCCTTTTATCTGCCAGCACCTGGCTGTGATCCTGAAAAAAGACGAAATCGTTGCCAATATGCACGATGCTTATGAGAAGATTGGCAATGAAGACTACGGTTTCAGCACATTCATTGCGGGCCCGTCTAAAACAGCTGATATTGAGCAATCCCTGGTTTTAGGTGCGCATGGCGCGCGGACAATGACTGTTTTTTTAATTGAATAACGAGATGTAATGCAAAGTTTTAGCCAATATTTTCTGAAAATTCTGCCGTCGCTCTTTTTGTAATATGTACTTCAATTGGTACTGCCGCAAGCATCGGAATTAAGCTGGCAGGAAAGTGAGACAGCGGTTGGCAAACAGAAAAAGCGCGGCGGGCCAGGCGCACCGGCAAACGCGGTCTTATTTTTACCGCCGGTTTATCCAATATTTGACGAACAGTTATCCCTTTTTAATGTTTATACCTGCATGACCATATTAATCATCGCGATCCTGTGTGCTTGCGTAATTTACTTTTTCTTCCGGAACAAACGGTTTAGGGGCGCAACGAAACACGAAAAGCTTCCTGATGAATTAAAAATCATTTTAAATACCCAGGTACAGTACTATCAAAAGCTCAATAAAAATGATAAAGAGAGGTTTGAAAACCAGGTAAATGATTTTTTAAAATACATAAGGATAGAGGGCGTGGGCACTACCGTGACAGATATTGACCGTGTATTGATCGCCTCAAGCGGCGTAATACCCATTTTCGGTTTTCCGGGCTGGAAATATAATAACCTTACTAACATCATCCTTTATCCAGATACCTTTGACCAGGAGTTCCAGTTTGAAGGCGAAAACAGAAATATTATGGGTATGGTAGGTTCCGGTTATATGAACGGCCAGATGCTGCTATCCAGGGCTGCGTTACTAAAGGGTTTTTCCAGCTCTTTGGGCAGGGGAAACGCGGCTATTCATGAATTTGTGCATTTGCTTGATAAATCTGACGGAGAGACCGATGGCGTGCCTGAAAACCTGCTGCCGCATCAATATACGGTACCCTGGCTTAAAATGATGCACCAGGAAATGCATCTGATCGAAGCAGGTAAATCGGATATCGACCCTTATGCATGCACCAGCGAAGCTGAATTTTTAGCGGTGGCTGCGGAATATTTTTTTAAAAAACCGGATCAGCTAAAACATAAACATCCCGAAATTTACCGTTCATTGAGCCAAATATTTGGGCAGGACCCCGCTTTGCCAGCCTCCACGCCCGTGAACTGAACACAGGCCGGGGAATTCCGTATTTTACAACAGCAAAAAAATAATAACACGGACAGTGAGCATTTCCCTTTAATAACTCTGCTCAAAAAGCTTAGCTTTGCGCCTTTCAAAATTCAATATGACAAGCTCCTTACTCGTGGCGCGCAGTGGAAATGCCTGCGAACTATGCCATTCAACAACTGATCTATCTATATATGCTGTTCCGCCGTCAAATCATCCTGATAATGAGATCATGATCTGCGGTACTTGCCTTGCACAACTCAATAACAGCGCAGAAACGGATGCAAAATACTGGCGTTTTTTAACTGAGGCCATGTGGAGCGCGGTACCGGCAGTACAGGTTGTGGCATGGCGCATGCTTTCGCGCTTAAAAAATGAGGGATGGGCTGCAGAGAACCTGGAAATGCTTTACCTTGATGAGGAAACCCTGACCTGGGCAAAAGCGGTTGCAGCAGATGAAACACCTGCGGAAGCAGAAGCGGTACATAGGGATAGCCTGGGTGCCGAGTTGCAAACCGGCGATACCGTAGTACTCACCCGGTCGCTTGACGTGAAAGGTAGTTCGCTTAATGCAAAAATGGGAACCGTAGTTAAAAATATCCGCCTGGTGGCTGACAACACCGACCAGGTAGAAGGAAAAATAGAAGGCCAGCAAATTGTGATCCTTACAAAATACCTGCGGAAGCAAAAGGCCTAGTCTTGAGCCGAAAGTCCTGAGTCAGAAAAGATCAATTGGTTTTAGACTTGGGACTATAGGGCCTGATAGTGCAATTCCTTTTTTTTAACTTTACCTGTAATGAACCCATTAACTTATCCGGCAGCAATTATTAATTATCACCGGATGATGGTTGGCACCTACGGCATGCAAAGCAGCCTTGCTTTGGGCTGGCGCGATATGGAGAGCCAACTGGTGCGTTTTGAAGCGCTGGCGGGGATTGCCGATATGAGCGGCTGCAGCGTGCTTGACGCCGGCTGCGGTTACGGCGACCTGCTCCCCTACCTTACTGCGCGCTATGGCCCGCTAAATTATACCGGGATTGAGCAGATCCCTGAGTTTTTGGATGAAGCCAATAAACGTTATGGGAACCAGGAATGCACGGTTTTTATCAACAGCAATTTTGCGTTGACAGACCTGCCCCAGGCTGATTACGTGCTGGCAAGCGGTTCGTTAAATTACCGCAGCGAAGATCCTGATTTTATTTACCGGGTAATTGCAAAACTATATAGCGCGTGTCGGCGCGGTTTTGCCTTTAATCTATTAAGGGCTATTGTGCCAAACGGATTGCTGGTTGCCTATAACAGCGAAAAGATAATGGCCTGCTGCCGTACACTTTGCCCCAACGTGAAACTGATCAGCAACTACGCCGACGAGGATTTTACTATTTATATGCAGCGCTGATTAAAAGCTTTTTGCAGTAGTTGAAGGATTTTTATTGGAAATGTTTTGTCCCGTTATTTTATTTCAGAAAAAAAACCGGACAAAATTACACGGAATAATGGCTGCTATCCTGCCGGAACGCATCATTCTGATATACAATTGCCAAACTGCCGGGATATACAAATTTTGTGAAAAACAAATACACCAATAATTAAATGTATATTGCGCCCATACATAAAAACAATCATGGCAACAGGAACAGTAAAATTTTTTAATGAGTCAAAAGGCTTCGGCTTTATTACACCAACAAGCGGTGGCAAAGAAGTATTCGTACACGTTACCGGGCTGATCGATCAGATCCGCGAAAACGATGAAGTAACTTACGAAGTAGAAGAAGGAAAAAAAGGCCCAAGTGCCGTTAAAGTTAAAATAGCTTAATTCGCATTGGCAAGATCGACAGAAACTTTTAGTAAAAAGGAAAAAGAAAAAGCCCGGTTAAAGAAGGCCAAAGAAAAAAAGGAAAAAGCCGAAGACCGCAAAGCAAATGGCGGCAAGGGCAAAAGCCTTGAAGATATGATGGCTTATATTGACGAGTATGGAAACATTACGTCAACTCCTCCCGATCCGTCAAGGAAAATAAAGATCAATTCTGAAGATATCCAGGTAAGTGTAGCGCGGCAGGAAGACCTGCCGCACGACACTGTCCGCAACGGTACGGTAACGTTTTTTAACGAAGCGAAAGGCTACGGCTTTATCAAGGATTTGCAAACACAGGAAAGTATTTTTGTGCATATCAACGCCTTAACTGAGCCGTTAAAGGAGAACAACCTGGTTACTTTTGAAACAGAGCAGGGCCCGAAAGGATTGTCGGCTATTAAGGTTAAAAAGAAATAATTATGGTCGCCAAAACAACAGCTACAGCAATTCAAAAGGAAAATTTCAAACTCAGGTTTGCAGAGATCATTAAAAACAATTCAAATCTCAAAGACCAGTATACGATCCAATTTTTTGAAACTGCTCAAAAAAGCAATTACGTTTTTTACGGTTTGAATGGAAAGACTATAAATATTTTAGCGACACTGAGTTTAGAAGAAGCAGAAAAATATAAAATCCTGAAATTCGACTGGCAGAATTAAGCACACATTTTATGGCAATCGGCAATAACTTTATTTGCCGGCCAAAAATCACACAAAGCCTTTCAGCATTGCTGGAGGGCTTTTTTTTGAAGGGATTTTTGATTAATAAAATTCGCTGATAATCCTTTGGCCAATTTCATTTACCAACTCCGAATCAACAAATTTGCTGTCAGTTACAAACCATGTGTGCCGCCCGTAACCCACTTTAATATGGCCAAACAGTTTCCCGTTTGCAAGTACCGCAAAGCGGTCTTCCGCAGGGACAATGGTTAAGTCCAAATTGCTTCCTTTGTACATTGCCGGAAAAGTAAACCCTTCGTGTTTGGCGTAAATTGTTCTTGTGATAACCATGTTTGGTTAAACGAAGACCCGGATAATATGTTTTGGATTTTTAATTGAAAATTAAGACTACCTTCACCAATAGCGCATCGGTACCTTTTAGTACCGCGCAGATATTGAACGACAGCTTTGACGAACTAATTGTTAGCTTTATGGCTGACCACTGCGGTATTTCAGGAAGCTTTTTGAATGAGGGGCTGGCTTTACGCCTTGCCGTCAACCTTAAAAATCTTTTTACCGGCGGCCTGCTGAATCCTGCCGGTACCGGCAATGAAACGCTTGCTGTTTTTAACCGTGCAGTACGCGGCGATCAAATCTACTGGCTTGACCGTGGGCATAATGATACCACGGAAAATGACTTTTTCGACCTGATGGACAGTTTTGTTGCATACCTGAACGAAACTTGTTATACAGGCATCACCGGATACGAATTTCACTACACACTGTATGAAACAGGTGCCTTCTACAAAAAACACCTCGATCAATTTAAAAGCAACGGCAGCAGGCAATACTCCATGGTAATGTACTTGAACCCGGGTTGGATAGCTGCCGATGGCGGCGAGTTGTGCATTTACCCCAACAGCATTGCACAATTAATTGCACCCATAAACGGGACAAGTGTATTTTTTAAAAGCAATGAGCTGGAGCACGAGGTTTTAATAACGCATAAACCAAGAATGAGTATTACCGGGTGGCTAAAAAGAGATTAGGTTCTGCCTGCTTACAACTTCACATCCACCTTATTCCCGGTTCTTGCCGCCAGGTAAATTGCATCTATTAGCTTTAAATCCTTTACAGCCTCGTCGCCATCAACAGGCACCACCGGTTGTTTACCCTCGAAAATAATGGCAGCCATTTCATCCATTTGCACGGTTTGGTGTGTGGTGATGGGTTGATTTAGTTCGCCTTTATTGGTACGGCCCATGATGGGGCCGTAGCCGGTGGAGGGCTGCATTTCTGCAAAACCTTTCGTTCCGTCAAGGAAAAAGCGGTCGAGGTTGTTCATGGCGTATGTTGAAAGACAGGAGGCAGTGGCCCCGCTGGGGAAGCCAAACTGGAATTGGATGGTTTCATCAATGCCTTCTTTGAATTTTACGTGATCGGTTTTCGTTTCCTGTGCGGTAACCCAGATAGGATCTTCGCCGGTCATATAACGGGAACCGTTGATGGCATAAATGCCGATATCCATCATGGAGCCCCCGCCTGATAATTTTTTATTTAGCCGCCACTGGGTCGGATCGCCGATGGTAAAGCCGCAAAGTCCCTGAAAGAATTTGATCTTACCAAATTCGCCCGCTTTCCGCATCCTGATCACTTCGAGCGTTTTGGGTTCAAAGTGCATGCGGTAGCCTACCAGCAGTTTTACCCCTGCGGTTTTGCAGGCATCAACCATCTCCTGCCCTTCCTTTGCATTTATCGCCATGGGCTTTTCGCAAATAGCATGTTTGCCCGCCTTTGCCACCCGGATCACCTCGTCGTGATGCAGACCGTTGGGGGTGATCACGTACACCGCGTCGATATCGGGGTTATTTTTTATCGCGTCAAAATTCTCATAATTATAACAATTCTTGTCGGGGATGCCATACCGGCTTTGCCAGGTTTTTATTTTAGACGGCGTACCGCTGATTACTCCAACCAGTTTTGCTTTTTTACAGCCGCGCATGGCCTCGGCCACGCGTTCGCCATAGCTACCGAGCCCCATAATGGCCACGCGTAATATTGGCCCGTCATAGTCGCTATTGTCATTAGGTGTACTTTCTGCCCATCCGGCAATGGGCGCGAGTTGCAAGGCAAGCGCTGTTATCCCTAATTTCTGTAAAAAATTGCGTCGTGAATTCATATCCGGTTACTGCTGCGTTTAAATGATGATTACAATTTAAACATTTTCAACCAAAAACAGCAGGCGCAACCAATATTTTACATTTGCGCAGGTGAGTGCAACAAATTGCGCACAATTCTGCCGCCTCATTCCCTAAAAATCCCTATTTTTGCGCTTCTCCTCAGTTCATGATCGTGGCAACTAAAACAATAGAAATTCAATGAGCAGTATCCATCATAAAGATATCGGGACCAAACAGAAAGCGCTTGCCATTAATCTTGACCCCCAAATTTATGGCTCATTTGCCGAGATCGGCGCGGGACAGGATGTAGCGGCTAATTTTTTTAAAGCAGGCGCTTCTTCAGGAACTATCGCCAAAACCATGTCGGCTTACGACATGACGTTTTCTGACGCCATCTATGGCGTACAAACCATAAAGCGTTACGTTAGCGAGAACCGCTTAATCTCTATGCTCGACCATGAATACGGTCTGTTGATTGAACGCCTTGGCGAACAACGCGGCGAATCGACCACGTTTTTTGCATTCGCGGATACCGTTTCGGCGCTTAATTACCATAAAACAAACGACGGGCACGGCTGGATGGGTGTCCGTTTTCAGTTGGAGCCAAACGGCCCGTTTAATGATGTGGTATTGCATGTAAAGTTGCTTGATTACGATAATAACATGCAGCAGCAGGCGGTAGGTGTGCTGGGGGTAAACCTCATATATGCCTGTTTTTATTATCACCAGGTGCCGCCTATATTTTTGCTTTCGCTGATGGATGACCTCAGCAGCGACCGGATCCAGATTGATATGATCCGTTTTGAAGGGCCAAATTTCGACAGTGTGGATAACCGGCTGATGAGTTTGCACCTTGTTAAATATGGCTTTTCGGACGCGGCCGTATTCGGGCCGGATGGTAAAAACCAGCAGCCCAGCGAGGTGTTGCATAAAAAACATACCGTCGTGATCCGCGGGCGTTTCCGGCCGCTCATTAACGTCCACCTGGATATGCTGAATAACGGTGTCAAACAATTTATGCAGGAGCCCGATGTGGATAATGCTAACGTGATCGTGATCACAGAGCTTACCCTGCAGGCGCTGAAAGAACGGGACGCCGACCATACCGCCGATATTGACGAAAAAGATTTCCTTGAACGTGTGGACATCCTTTGCGCCCACGGGCAAACGGTGCTAATCTCCAATTTCCACGAATATTATAAACTGGTGGCCTACCTGTCGAAGATCACCAAACTAAAGCTTGGGGTTGTAATGGGCTACCCCAACCTGGAATATATTTTCTCCGAAGAGCACTACAACGACCTGCAGGGCGGCATCCTGGAATCATTTGCCACACTGTTTAGCCGCAAGGTAAAGCTGTTTATCTACCCTACCCTTCGCGACGGCGTGATCCTGAACTGTTTGAAGTTTAACCCGCCCGCCCATTTAATGGACCTTTACCGGTACCTGATCGCCAATAACAAAATTGAAGACATCAGGCATTACAACGAAAACAACCTGAGCGTACAAACCGACAAAGTGCTGCAACTGATTAAACAGGGCGCCGAAGGCTGGGAACAATATGTACCCGCAGAAGTAGCTACCATGATCAAAGATCGTTGCCTGTTTGGCTATGCCTGCGATGTGAATCCGGGCAAGAAAGATGTGAAGGCTGCAAATGACGAGGATGGGGTTGTGGTGGATAAGGGGTAGGAAATTAATTTCAGACTCTCACCCCTATATCTCAAGCTTAATGGATTGCCCTTCAATAAATTGCCCCTTTGAAATGGTAACACTTATTTTCTGGTCGGCAGTATACCCCACGGTTTCTCCATTTTTTAACGTGATGTCATTGGCGATCACATATGACGCAATATTCCCTAAAAACTGCAATAATTCTTCTAAACTCAGGCTCGAATCAATTATTTCAATTTCTTGCTTTTGAAAGTCCTTTAATCCGTAGGTATAAGCTGAATTTCCAGTTTTATATTGCTTAAGCCCAATATAAATCCATAAAAAAACAGGCGTACCATCGTCTTTAAGTTCTTCAATATTGTTTAAGTATTGTTCTGAGGGGATAAGCAACGACTGGCTCCCCTGGTAAACTCCTACTGAATTGGATGTTATTAGAATAGAACATAATACTTTGCTTAAAATTTTAAATCTATCCAAAGGGCTTTTTAGGCCGGCCATTACCGACACAATAGCATGCCCGGTATGATCCTTCAAGTCATCCAGCGCCTTTGGCCAATTGTAAGCATACTTTGCCGTTCCTTCTATGTCGCCTAATGGAATTTGTACTGGCATATTTGCTATAGCGACCATTTCCCCATTTACTTTAAATGTTGCTACATTGTCGTCCCCATCAAAATCTGTTATTTCAAGATCCCACAACTTTTTAAGGCTTTCTATTATTTTTTTTATTTCGTAGGTATCACCATTAATAAACATGGGCATTGCAAGCAAAATATTACTTCCCTGGCTTTTTGGTTTTGGTTCTTTCTTGAAAAGGTCAAATAAACCCATTGTATTACTGTTGAAATCTAAGAAAATAATAATATGACCAATATGTGAAATTTGTCTGAGAAATATGCTTAGAGATTCTAATTCTTCGACTTTTGTAATTGAATTGACGTGAGTTCGAGAAAAAAAACTTTGCCCCATCGGGGCTACCGCTTTGTAGTACGATCGTTCAAATGTTATTTTTGCCGCGTCAGCGGCTACCCAATTCGCGAAGGGTAGCCACTAACGTGGCAATTATTTCCCTCATTTGACATCTACAAAGCGGTAGCCCCGATGGGGCACAATACAATGACATCCAGTTTAAATCGAACACAAGTTAAATAATTAGTGACACAAAAAAAAAGACCGAACTTTCCAGCCCGGCCTTAGTTGATTGTATTGATTTTTGTGAGATACTTAAACTAAATTGCTTTTGATATAATTGATGCTTTGGGTAATGCTGTCGTAGGGTTCGCCGGGGCATTTGTCTTCTTCAACGAAGAAATATTTAAGGCCGGCTTTTTTGGCATGGGTAAAGATCTTTTTAAAATCGATGATGCCGTTGCCAACTTCGGTAAACATACGGTTAGGGGCTTTGTCCATATCCTTGATATGCCATAGCGGGAAGCGGCCAGGGTATTCGTTGATGAGGGCTATCGGATCCTGGTTGGCTTTGGTTACCCAGTACATATCCATTTCCATTTTTAACAGGTCCTTATCGGTATTGGCCAGCAGGATTTCGTAGGGAAACTTGCCATCCTGTTGTATAAATTCAAAATCGTGGTTGTGGTAACAAAGCTGTATACCTGCTTTTTTGCAGGTTTCGCCCGCTTTATTAAAATCATCGGCCACTTGTTTGTAATGATCCAGTGTTCCGCGTTCGTTCGGCGAAAGGAAGGCACAAACCATGTATTTAATGCCAACAGTTGCCGCATCATCAACCGCCTTGTTCCAATCATTTAATAAAGTCCCTTTTTGCGAAGCGCCCCCTATCTGCTCTTCGCCCAAACGGTAATGACTGCTTGGCATAATTAAACCATTTTGTTTCAGCAAGCCCGCAAAAGCAGCAGAATCCATTCCATAAAACTTCTCGCTGCCGGTATAGGTAGCACCTTCTACAGAGGTATAGCCTATCTGTGCCACTTTGGCTATGGTGGCGACAGGGTCCTTCTGCATGTGATCGCGTACAGTGTACAGCTGCAAGCCGATGTATTTTTTATCGTAAGCAAACAGTTTGGGGCCCATTAACAGTCCGGCAGAAAGTATTGCCGAAGTTTTGAGGAATGATCTTCTGGTTGTCATAACTTTATAAATTGGGATGCTTTTTATGTGGAAGGTTTAAAACTTATCGTCGTTAACTTCTATCCAGATATTGTCCGGGTCCTGCAGGTACACCTGTTTTACTCCGTCGGGCCTTAACTGCGGCGACTTGGAGTCCTGTTTCCAGTTGCCGTATTTCACATGCAGTTCGTCCAGGTGTTTGGTAAAATCGGCCAGGTTAGGCACGGTATATGCAAAATGCGAGTTGATATCATGATCGATAACTGCCGCCGCGCCCTGGATCAGGTGCAACTGGGAATGTTCGCCCGTACGCAGCCAAACGTGTTTACCGTCATGAAAAGGTTCCGGGATTACCGGGAGCATCATTACATTTTCATAAAAGTCAGCGCTTTTTTTAAGGTCCTTCACATAAAGGGCCACATGGTCTGATGTCGGGCTTACCTGTGCAAATGCACCGAACGCAACTCCACTCAACATGATGAGGGACAAGAATTTAAAAACGATCGATTTTTTTATCATGGTTTGTTTTGTTTAAAACGCCTCACCCAACCCTCTCCAAGGGAGAGGGCTTTGAGCTTCATTCCTTTTAAGCCCCTCTCCTTTGGAGAGGGGTTTGGGGTGAGGCTTTACCTCAAAATTGCATTTATCCTTTTCAACTCATCTTCGCTAAAGGTGGTATTTTTAATACAACCGATGGAATCCGTTACCTGTTCGGGCCTGCTGGCGCCGATGAGTACCGAAGTAACCCTTTTGTCCTTCAATATCCACGAAAGTGCAAATTGTGCCAGATTTTGCCCGCGTTGTTTAGCTATTTCGTTTAAAGCCCGGGCCTGTGCTATTTTATCATCCGTAATGGCGTCTTCTTCTATAGCGCCGTTACCGCGATGTGTTGTTGCCCTTGAACCTTCGGGGATGCCGCTTAAATATTTATTGGTTAAAAGCCCCTGCGCTAATGGCGAAAAAGGGATACAACCCACGCCGTTTTCTCCCAATACATCCATTAAGCCATCTTCTACCCAACGATCAAACATAGAGTATTTGGGTTGATGGATGAGGCAAGGTGTACCAAGTTCCTTTAATATAGCAATTGCTTTTGCCGTTTCTTCAGGCTGATAGCTCGAAATGCCCACATAAAGCGCCTTACCCTGGCGAACGATGAGGTCCAGCGCGGTCATGGTTTCTTCCAGTGGGGTTTCAGGATCCGGGCGGTGATGATAGAATATATCCACGTACTCCAGGCCCATTCTTTTTAAGCTCTGATCGAGGCTTGCTACCAGGTATTTTTTAGAACCCATATCGCCGTAAGGGCCATCCCACATGGGCCAGCCGGCTTTGGTAGAAATAATGAGTTCATCACGGTAGGGCTTAAAATCATCTTTATAGATCTTCCCAAAATTCTCTTCGGCCGATCCCGGGGGCGGGCCGTAATTATTTGCCAGGTCGAAGTGGGTGATGCCCGCATCAAAAGCTGTTCTTAAAATATTTTTCGCATTTTCCTGCTTGTCAATATCGCCGAAATTATGCCATAGCCCTAACGAAACGGAGGGCAGCTTTAGTCCGCTGTTACCGCAGCGGCGATATTCCATATCTTGGTACCTTTGTTTGTTTGCCAAATAGATCATATTCAAAAATTTAGTTTACAGGTTCAATCGGGTTGGTATTGCTGATAAAAGCGATATGCTTGCTATCAGGCGACCATGAAGGGGTCCCGCCGTAAAAATAAGCTAATACTTTTGGAGTTCCGCCGCCAATTGGCATTAAACGGATATAAACATGTTTGTAAGGGACTGGTATAATATTGAACTTCAGCTTTCAATGTGGTTTATTTTATTGGATTGACTGAGGTCAAAATTAGATTATATGCTAAAAGATGTCTAATTTAGCGGTACATCATTACTACTTCACGTCCCGAATTATATTGTAAAATGAACTTAATCGTTTTCTTTTGCGGCATTGTAAAAAATACGCGTTTATACATGGGTAAAAAGTGGTTATTGTTTTTTGGGTTGATTAGCTTTGGTTGCGCTTACGGCCAGAATCCGATAGGATTGCCCAATATTATTTCTTACTCGCGAAACGATTATAACGCGGGATTGCAAAACCGGGGCATTGCGCAGGACAAAAACGGCATCCTGTATTTTGCCAACAGCGAGGGATTGCTCAGTTTCGACGGCACTTACTGGAAACTTTATCCACTTCCCAATAAAACAATAGTACGATCAGTTGCAGTGGGCACCGACGATAAAATATACGTAGGCGGCCAGAATGAAATGGGCTATTTCGCCCCTGATAAAAACGGCATCCTGGTTTATACAACCTTAAAAACTTTGTTGCCGTACGCGATAAGCGCTACAAAGGATATATGGAATATCGTTTCCTATAGGGGCCAGATGTTCTTCAGGTCGCAGGGCCATATTTTTATATTTGACGAAAAAAAACTAACTCATTACGAGCCGGTATCACAATGGCAGTTTTTAGCTGCGTGCAATAACCGCCTCTTTGCCCAGGATGGCAAAAACGGTTTATATGAGTTTATAAAAGGGAAATGGTCGCCGGTAAAAATCAATAATGCTTACCCAAAAAGCTTGTCCATCACCTCTATGTTGGCGTTAAACAGGGACAGTATTTTGATCGCCACTCTAAAAAATGGCATTTTCATTTTATCAAACCAAAAACTAAGCGTTTTTAATTTCATTGGAGGCAACCCTTTTGAAAACCAACTACTGTTGTGCGCCCGGCTGATGGATGACCATACCATTGCCATAGGCACCCAGATGAGCGGTTTATATATTATTGATGAAAAAGGCAGGGTAATAGAGAACCTTACCCGAAAAGAGGGACTTCAAAACAATACCGTTTTGGCATTATTTTCTGATAAAGACCATAACTTATGGATGGGGCTTGACGATGGCGTTGACTATAATGCTTACAATACCGCCATCAAACATATTTATCCGGAAAAATTAAATGAAGGAACAGGCTACAGCGCCAGGCTGTTTAACCATACGCTTTACATCGGTACATCCAACTGGCTGTATGCTTTGCCTGTTGATAGCAGCAAAGATTTAAGTACGGTTAAAGGGACGTTTAAACCCGTTGAAAACACCAAAGGCCCCGCATGGGGGCTTTTTGACATAGACAATAACCTGTTACTGGCCCATCACGACGGCGCCTTCCTGGTAAAAGGCGATAAAGCTATACCGATAAATACCAGCTTTGGCTATTGGGGTTTTACACCCGAAAATAACAGATCGTCATCTAATACACTGTTTGCCGGAAATTATGAAGGGATTGATGTAATTCGTCATAGCGCCCATTCATTTACCTCAGAAGGGAATATCAAATTCAATGAATCAGCGCGGTATGTGATCATTGAAAATGGCATCGCCTGGGTTTCGCACAATTATAAAGGGATCTTTAAAATAGATCTTCATTCGCCGGCCAATCCTGCAACCCGGTTGTATACGGAGAAAGACGGCTTACCTTCTGATTTAAAAAACCGCCTTTTCACCATAAAAAACCGGATGGTGGCAGCTACGGAAAAAGGCATTTATGAATACAATGCAAAAACCGACCGGTTTGAGCCTTCCGCCTATTTTAAGCCTGTCTTTCAGCAAAAAGATCTTCGTTATTTAAGGGAAGACAGTCGTGGAAACATTTGGTTTATTGAAGGCAAAGCGCTGGGCGTAGTTGATTACTCGGGAACCTCGCCGCGTTTAATCTATTTTCCGGAGCTGACTGGCCAGCTGGTAAGTGATTTTGAAAATATTTATCCTTTGGATGAAGAAAATATCTTTGTAGGGGCAGAAAAAGGATTCTACCATATCAATTACCGGCAATACAAAACAAGCAAGAGCCCCGTCAGCGTTCTTGTGCGGCTGGTTAAAGCATCCGGCGATGCTGACCGTATTTTAAATGGCGGCTATAGCTCAAGCCAGGGCAGTGCGATAAACCAGCTTAGCAGCCAGCAAAACAGTCTTCATTTTGAATATTCGGCGCCATCCTATCAAAAACAAAGCAATATAGCGTATAGCCATTTTTTGAGAGGGTTTGACAAAGAATGGTCAGGCTGGTCGAACAGGACGGAAAAGGACTATACGAATTTACCCCACGGGCATTATACATTCCAGGTTAGGGCAAGGGGTAATTTGGGCGATAAGTCAGCTATCACCAGCTATTCTTTTATTGTACTGCCTCCATGGTATAAAACCAGTTGGGCTTACGTGTTTTATGGTTTTCTTTTTATGGCTTTTAATTATTTGTTTTACCGCTTGTTGCAAAGGAAATTCGCGAAACAACGGCAAATATACAAAGAAGAAGAAAAACGGCTCAAGTACCTGCACCAGCTGGAAATGGATCGTTCGGAAAAAGAAATTATCGCTCTGAAAAATGAAAAATTGGAGTCGGAAATATTAGGCAAGAACTCCGAGCTGGCTGCTGTTGCTATGAATTTACTTCAAAAAGGCGAACTGTTAGCCAAAATAAAGGAAGAATTGGTACAACTACGCAAAGACACAAACGACCTGCCCTCGGAAGAATTAAAAAAACTGATCAGGATCCTGAATCAGGAAAGCAAGGTAGACAAAGACTGGGAACAGTTTGTCACTTATTTTGACAATACCCATAGCGATTTTTTGCGTACGCTGAAGAAAACGCATCCCCTGCTGAGCCCTCATGAGTTAAAATTATGCGCTTACTTACGCATGAACCTATCGAGCAAGGAAATAGCACAGCTGTTGAATATTTCAGTCAGGGGTGTGGAGATCAGCCGCTACCGGCTGCGGAAAAAACTAAAGCTGCCAACTGAAGTAAACCTGTATAATTATTTTACGGATTTTTCCATGTCGGAAAAGGAGAAGACAGCATAAAGAACCGGTACGATCATATAGTATTTTCACCATTCACCTCTACCCCGGCCATCTCCATCAGATCAATATCCGCCAAAGTTTTTTGAGCCGAAAACTTAAGATTGGCACTTTTGATATTGGCAATCAGGTAACCCATCCAGAAAAGCAAAACTGGCACAACTACATCCAATTGACGGGGATAAGAGCTAAGGGCGCCGCTTAGCGCCAGGTAAACCATAGTTATTAATAGCATAAACTTTACCGGGGGAATTATGCTGCGACGATTGAGCCAGGTTAAGACAATACCGGCTACCGAGGCCCATAAGATTAAAGAACCAATAACTATATTTTCCACTATGGCCCCATCCTGGTAGGAATAGGAATAAGGGAAATTAAACAACATCCTCGAGAAGTTATAATAGTAGTTTTTCAGGAATTTAAAAGGGTGCTGTTTAATATTATCGATAGCTTTTTGCTTGAAAAGCACATCCTGTTCAAATTCATTGTGTTTCAGGATCGCTCCAATCTCTTTCGCGTGATTTTTCTTTAGCAGGTCAACCGCTTCTGACGATTTAAAAAGTATAGGATATTGGTTATTGGTCAGGTTGGGAACTTTCCAGTCGCCGTATTCATGGTCATAGGGCGTACTCATCCAGTATAAACTCATCCCGCCTGAATCGCCCCAATAAAACGCTTTGCCGGTAAGGGAATAAGTGTAAACCAAATAGGGCAATGTTACCACTAAAGCTATCAGTAATATTTTTATTGGTTTCAGGTACTCACCCCGGCTTTTTTTTATCAGGAGCATGATTAAGCAGGCTGCCAGGCAAATGACCAGCACATAGCCAAAAATAATTTTAGTTAGGGTAATATAGCCCAATACGAACCCTGCGAGGATGATATACTTTGGCTTCTCATTTATATAAACCAGCATAATGAGATAAGTCAGCAATGAAACTAATAAGCTGGTAAAAGCTTCAGTATATAAAATCGGTAATACTGCCTGATCGTTCGGATAAAGCGCTAACAGCAGGGCGGCAATCACCGCTATTTTGTGACTTGTAATTAAAAGTAATGCTTTGTATAAAAATACGACAGCCAGGTACAGGTATACGGCGTTTAGTAAAGTAACATATAAAACCGGAACATGTAATGCGATAAAAGGCACCAGGATAAGCGGATAGCCCGGCCCGTTCCATAAGTTAATGTGCGGAGGCGATGGTGAATAATACCCGTGGATCAGGTTATGGGCAAAGTCTACATACCTGATCTCATCGCCATACAAAGTTGGCCATTTGTTCAGGATGACGAGGTAAACGTAGAAAAAAAGAAACGGAAGGAATATGAACCAGGGGTTACGGGTAAGTTTCTTCATCATGACAAGCGATCTGCAAATAAATATACAATTTATTTAGCTTTTGTTACATAAAAAAAGGCGGCAGGGTATTAACCGGGCCGCCTTCATCCTAAAATATCTTTTAAATTATCCGTCAAATTTATAGCCTACACCTTTTACCGTTGCAACTACGTCATCACCCAACTTTTCGCGAAGTTTGCGGATATGCACATCAATGGTGCGGTTGGTTACCACAACAGAGTCTTCCCAAATATTTTTTAATATCACCTCGCGGGTATAAACTTTGCCCGGTTTTGAGGCCAGCAGGTAAAGCAATTCAAATTCTTTTTTTGCTAACACAATTTTAACACCGCGTTTATATACCAGGTAAGCCTCCCTGTCGATCACTAAATCGCCAATCTCCAGTTTGTTTTCCGTAACATCCTCGGCCGGAGCATTGCGGCGCAGTATGGCATTGATGCGGCTAACCAAAGCGCGGGGCTTTATAGGTTTGGCGATATAGTCATCAGCGCCAACGTTAAAACCGGCAATTTCTGAATATTCTTCGCTGCGGGCTGTCAAAAACACCATAAAGGTATTCTTGAATTCGGGCATGGTGCGCATAATACGGCAGGCCTCGATACCATCCATTTTGGGCATCATAATGTCCAGCACGATGAGATCCGGAAGCGAACGCTTTGCTTCAGCAACTGCTTCCTGCCCGTTGCGGGCCAAAAACACCTGGTAGCCTTCTTTTTTTAAATTATACTCAATGAGCTCCAGGATATCCGGTTCATCATCAACAATAAGAATCTTTTGTTTCGTTGCGTTACTCATGAAGGTTGATTTTTTGCGTAAAAGTATGCGCGCAAAAGAACAATAGGGTAAAGTTAATATTAAGAAATTGTTAAATGTTACTTTATTTTAACGATTTATTGAGGCTTATGAAACGTTTTGTTTAAAAATCCTTCAAGATCGGCTCCGGTAATGTTTTTTGCCACGATAATCCCCTGCGGATCAATAATGAAATTCGACGGGATCTGGTAAATATGATACAGCTGTTCGGTAGGTCCTTCAAAGTTTTTCAAATCAGACCCATGCTGCCATGACAACTTATCAGCAGCTATTGCCTGTTGCCATGCGCCTTTGTCGGTATCCAGCGAAATACCAAGTATATTCAATCCAAGCGGTTTAAATATAGCATATTGCTTTACTACGTTAGGATTCTCGTGCCTGCAGGGGCCGCACCATGAAGCCCAAAAATCAAGCATTACATATTTACCTTTATAGTCTGATAATTTTATGGGTTTGCCATCGATTCCCCCAACCGTAAAATCAGGTGCGCTATGACCAACTGAAACAGGTTTTGCAGCCATTTTATCTTTAATAAATCGCTGCACGGCGGGATTATCTTTAAAATCGGCATTTTTTATCGTGTCGGCATAAGCTATCAGCTGCGATTCGTATTTTATAGAATCCAGCGAAGTAGCAGCGTAGAAACCCGCCAGCGACTTTTTATTTTCATTAACAAATTTAAGGATGGCGGCGCTACCTTCATTAAAAACCTGCATAAACTCGGGTTTGTAAACATTCATTAATGAATCCTGCACCTTCGCTCTTGAAACTGAATCGTGGATTTTACTGCCGATATCTCCCAGTTTATTTTGATATTCCCCTACTATCTTATTCGTCCTGTCCACATACAGGTTATTGATCTTATTAAAATCCTTCAGTTTTTCTGACTCATCCGAACCTGAAATGGTGTAGGAATGTGTGTTGTCGGTGATACTGGTACTGAAATCAATGGATTCGCCGTTTTTGGCAATAAACTCAAACAAGTTGCCGCCTACGCGTAAGCCATAAATATTGGGATAGGGCGTGCTGTGCTTAAATTCAAATTTTCCGTTCTCGCTAAGGTTTGCGGAATCAACAACTGATATCCCGTTTACATCCTGCTGGATCAAAACAATCTTTTTCAGGCTGCCTGGGTTATTTATGGTGCCCGAAATGGTAAACGAATTCTTGTTACATGAAAACAAGGTAAACGCCGATAAAATAACAGCGTAATATATGATATGCTTCTTCATCTTTTTTTGGCTACAGCAGGTTTGTTGATTTACTGCAAAGTTGGTATTTTAATATAATTCTGCAATATCTTTCGGACTTTCCGGACTTTTCTGACTTTCGGACTATAATTTACCTCGATTCGAGTTCTTTTATAAGCAATTTGTTAGTGGCCTGCGGATCGATCTTACCTTTTGAGCTTTTCATAATCTCGCCCATAAATAATCCTAAAACACCTTTTTTACCATTTTGGTATTCAATCACCTTATCAGGGTATTTGGCAAGTGCAGCTTTAATAAACCCGCTAACATCGGTTTTGTCCTGGCTGATCAGCAAATTCAATGCTACAGCAAGTTGTTCGGGCGTCTTGCTGCTTTCCTTTAACATGGCGGGGAAAAGCTTTTGAGTAGCCAGCGAGTAATTGATTTTTCCCGAATCAATGAGTTTGATCATTTCGGCCAAATCTGCCGGGCTGATCACAAAATCAGCCATAGATTTACCCGATTCGTTGATATAGGATTTAACGGGGCCCATCAACCAGTTAACGGCAGCTTTATAATTTTCAGTACATTTTGCCAGGTCTTCAAAATATAAGGCAAAATCCCTATCGGCAGTAATCACCCCGGCATCATAATCCGAAAGGCCTAATTGTGCAATATATTTATTATACAGTTCGTTAGGCAGGGCCGGCATACCGGAACGTATTTTATCAAGGTATTCATGTGTTAAAACCAGCGGAGTAAGATCGGGTTCAGGGAAATAACGGTAGTCATTTGCCATTTCCTTTGACCGTAAAACCGAAGTTTCACCGGTATCCGCGTTAAAGTTTAATGTATTCTGGTCGATATACTCGCCATTTTCAACCAGGTTTACCTGGCGTTCAAATTCGTGCTCAATAGCGCGCTGCACATTGCGGATAGAGTTGAGGTTTTTTACCTCGCAGCGGTTATTGTAAGTAGTTTCTCCTTTCAAACGCACCGAAATATTGGCATCGCAGCGCATGCTGCCTTCTTCCATATTACCGTCGCAAATATCCAGATAGCGCACCAGCTTACGCAGTTCGGTTAAAAACTGGCCTGCTTCTTCGGCGCTGCGCATATCAGGCTGGCTAACAATTTCGACCAGTGGTACCCCTGCCCTGTTCAAATCGATCATCGAGTCAGCATGATGCTGGTCGTGCATGCTTTTGCCTGCATCCTCTTCCATGTGAATATGATGGATGGCAACATTTTTGGTTATTCCGCCGGTTAAACGAACCGGCACAAAACCGCCGATACAAACCGGGAAATGATCCTGGGTGATCTGGTACCCCTTTGGCAAATCAGCATAAAAATAATTTTTACGCGCAAACGTGTTGTTTAAGTTGATGGTGCAGTTACAGGCCAGGCCCATTTTTACCGCATACTCAACCATTTTTTTGTTGATGCGCGGCAAAGTGCCCGGGTGACCAAGAGATATCGGACTGATATGTTCATTTGGGCCGCCCCCAAACGCAGCTGAATCTGAGGAAAATGATTTACTTAAAGTGGATAACTGCACATGTACCTCTAACCCTACAACCAGTTCGTATTTGTCACTTATCCCGTCTGCAATATTTGTCATAAATAATATCCGGCCGATAAAATAGCCGTTTTTGCACGCCAAATATAAAGTTATTACTTATTAATTTGGCATATTTTTATTCACTTATCAACTTATAGGCACGGGGTTACGTGAACTGAAATTATGTTTATTTCAGTTCGAATGCAGATTGCGATTTTTTTGAAAGTCTTTCAGACGCTTGTTGAACATCCGCGATGGAGGTTTTCAATTTGATCATCTCCAAATTTTCTTTTTGTGTATTGAGTTTATCAAGCAGATTGATAATGTTAAGTTTTGCATCATCAGAAAGTTCGACGTTTTGAAGCAGCATTTTATTTAATATTTCAGCAAATCTATCGATCATATCTTCCTTATAATCAACCTCGGAATCCTTTATATAAATGTCATTTATATAGATAGAATCAAACAGCACCCTATTGATATTACTCATGTCATCTGCTTTGATGGCATTAATATTATCCGCTTTTTCTATTATTATCATTTTTTTTTCAAACCTCTTCTAAAGTAATTAACGTTTTTGCATCTTGTTTTGTTACTTGTAGTACTTTAAACCGAAGATTAGGCCGAAACAATATTTCCTTTTCATTTTGGGGATGATATGTTCCGTATTTTGCGAATTCTTCAACACTTTTTCCCGTTCTGCTGAAAATCATAAACTGACAACTGTTACCAAATTCGTATGCTATCCGTTTCGACTTACTTGCAGAAATAAATGCTCAACTAATATACCGATATTTTCCTTAGCTTCTATATATTTTTTCAATTCGCTATCTATCAACTTTGCTGATCTATAGGCAATTCCCTCGTAATTTGGCAGTTTTGCGATGGTCTTATCAAGAAATTTACCGAATTGCGATAACTCTTTTCCTTTACTTATCCTTAATTTTTCATTTAAAGTTTCGTAGCCATCTTCTGTATATTTATAAATAAGCGTTTGCTCTTCAATCGTTAAAAGATGACTATGTTTTTTTTTCATTCCTTCTTTTTACTTCCTCAAACTCTCTTTCACAGTTGAGCGTAACATATTGCAGAATCTGATTCATTGGAAAAACTTTCGCATCAAATTTAAGCTATAAACGTCTGCGCCTTTTCCAATGCTTTATCCAACCCGCTTACATCACTCCCACCTGCTGTGGCGAAGAATGGCTGGCCGCCGCCGCCGCCTTTGATCTCTTTGGCCAATTCGCGGACTATCGTTCCCGCGTTTAAGCCTTTATCTTTTACCAGGTTTTCGGCTATCATCACCGTCAGTGATGGTTTGCCGTCGATATCCGCAGCTAAAACCAGGAAAAGGTCGGAAACGATATCTTTCAGCTGGTACGCCAGGTTTTTGATGGCATCGGCGTTGGGTAATTGTACTTTTTGGGCGATGAAATTGATACCGTTTATGGTTTCAGCTTTTTCCGCCAGCTCATTTTTTAAGCCGGATGATTTTTCGAGGATCGATTTTTCGATCTCCTTTTTTAGCCTGTTGTTTTCTTCAACCAAACTTTCCACGCTTTTTGAAAGATCTTTCGGGTTTTTCAGCAATTCCCTCAACTGGTGCACCAGTTTGACTTGTGCATTGATGAAATTCTCGGCAGCAATACCGGTAATGGCCTCGATACGGCGCACCCCGGCAGCTACGGCACTTTCGGCAATGATCTTAAAGAAACCGATCTGCCCGGTAGCTTTTACATGCGTACCGCCACAAAGCTCTTTACTGAACTCGTCGTCGAAGGTGATTACGCGGACATACTCGCCATACTTTTCACCAAACAGGGCGGTTACGCCGCTGCTGATGGCTTCCTGGTAAGCTACCATGCGTTCTTCTTTCAGGGCGATGTTTTCGCGGATCTTTTCATTTACAATGGCTTCTATCTGCCCCAGCTCATCATCCGTAACTTTGGCAAAATGCGAAAAGTCGAACCGCAGGTAATCAGCGTTTACTAATGAACCTTTTTGGTTCACGTGCGCGCCCAAAACCTGTTTCATGGCGGCATGCAGCAAATGCGTGGCGCTATGGTTATTTTCGGTACTGGTACGCAGGTCAGGGTTAACAATGGCGGTAAGTGCGTCATCGGCAATATCCGGCAAACTGTCTGTAAAATGAACGATCAATCCATTCTCTTTTTTGGTATCTGTTACTTCAATCACCTGTCCGTCCGGGAAAACCAGTTCGCCTTTATCGCCTACCTGGCCACCGCTTTCAGCATAAAAAGGCGTTTTATCCAATACGATCTGGTATTGCTCCTTCCCTTTTGCGGTTACCTTTCGGTATTTTACCACATGGGCAATGGTTTCCAACTCATCATAGCCGGTAAACTCAACGGTGTCGTCGTCTTTTAAAACTACCCAATCGCCGGTATCAATGGCGGTGGCAGCGCGGGAGCGGGATTTTTGGGCTTGGAGGGCTTTTTCGAAAGCAGGCATGTCAACAATCCAACCCTTCTCCCGGCCCATCAACTCGGTTAAATCAATAGGGAATCCATAGGTATCCGATAATTCAAATGCAAAATCGCCGGAGATGATTTTGTTTTTTCTGGCTTCATAGAAATCACTCACGTCACCGAAAGACTTGTATAGTTCTTCCTCTGAAGTTGTAATTCTTAAATCAAATTGATCTTTAGTATAGTTTTCAAATCTGTTAATCCCGTTTTCTAACGTCCTCAAAAACGAATTTTCCTCTTCCAAAACCACTTTCTGAACGAAATCCCTTTGCTTGTACAATTCATCAAATACACCTTTAAATTGTTCGGCTAATAATGGTACCAATTGATTTAAAAACGGCGTCTTAAAACCTAAATGTTGGTACGAATACCTAACCGCCCTGCGTAAAATGCGGCGGATAACATACCCAGCTTTGTTATTTGATGGCAACTGCCCATCTGATATCGCAAAACTGATGGCGCGGATATGATCGGCCATTACACGCATCGCAGTATCCGTTTTCGCCTCACCTAAATCCTCTCCAAAGGAGAGGACTTTTTTGCCGCTGGTAACACCCTCAGAACCCTCTCCTTTGGAGAGGGCAGGGTGAGGCGCTTGATAGGGAATCCCGCTTTTCTCCGCAATAAATTGTATCAGCGGCTGAAAAACATCGGTATCATAATTAGATGTCTTTCCCTGCAACACCCGAACCAATCGCTCAAAGCCCATGCCGGTATCCACATGCTTGGCAGGCAATGGCTGCAGCGAACAATCCCTCAGCCGGTTAAACTGCATGAATACATTATTCCAGATCTCAATCACCTGGTCGTGATCGGCATTCACTAAAGTAGCGCCGCTTACTTTGGTTCGTTCGCTGTCCGGGCGGTTATCATAGTGAATTTCGGAGCATGGCCCGCATGGGCCGGTTTCGCCCATTTCCCAAAAGTTGTCCTTTTTGTTGCCGGGCAGGATGTGGCTTTCATCAACATATTGTTTCCAAAGGTTGTAGGTTTCCAAATCCCTTTCCAAGCCTTCTTTTTCGTCACCTTCAAAGTAGGTTACGTATAAACGGTCTTTATCGATTTTATAAACGCTGGTCAGCAGTTCCCAGCTCCAGGCGATGGCTTCTTTTTTAAAGTAGTCGCCAAAGCTCCAGTTGCCCAGCATCTCGAACATGGTATGGTGATAGGTATCGATACCAACTTCTTCCAAATCATTATGCTTGCCGGAAACACGTAAACAGCGCTGGGTATCCGCCACGCGGGGGTATTTCGGCGTTTCTTCACCTAAAAAAAGCGATTTAAACTGGTTCATCCCCGCGTTGGTGAACATCAGCGTGGGATCGTTTTTAATAACAATAGGCGCTGATGGAACGATCACATGTCCCTTCGAAGCAAAAAAATCCAAAAAAGCCTGGCGTATCTCTGAAGCTGTCATAAGGTGCAAAGATAGGGTTTTGAAGGATTTCGGATGTCGAATTTTTGATTTCGGATTTATTAGTTTATTCAAAGTATTATTGGCTCTATAACGGTTTGTATGGGCAGGAACTAATTAAAGAAGTTTTTTAACACAAAGAAACAGAGAATACACTGAGTTCACAGAGGAATAATTTTATTTTGTAAAGGTATTTGAATATATAAACAGCCTGTAAAATTTTGAAAATCAGCGAATTCTGTGTCTTCTCTGCATCTCTGCGTTTAAATCACCCACACTATCCGTCATAGAACCGTATTATTATTTAGAAACAATTTGAATTTTGAATTGAGAGATTAAAACAGGCCCTTTATTAGTGGATTTCGGATG
>JARLHA010000077.1 GCA_031292485.1 Mucilaginibacter sp. | reverse complement strand
CTTAAATCGGTCGGATAATTTTTCATGCTAACTGCGTTTGTCGTTATTCACAATTAGTATTTATTTGACCGATTAGCGATCTCCTTTTTATTCACTTTTCAACACATAACAATTTTATTCATTCATTTTTAAACAGGCTCTAAAAACGCTTGTTTAATTTCTCCAAAATTTAACTTTCATCTGCCTTTTGTAACATTTCAGTTAAAATACTGCAATAGTTAGCAAATTTCATTGAAAAAATGGTGCTGCCCAGTCGATAGTTTTACATAATCTGATTATTCAGGATTAATTAATCAAAAACTAAAAACTATTGTTTATGAAGTTAAAACAAGTACTTAAAAGGCTGATCTTCTCTTTCTTAGGCATCCTGGCACTTTATTCAACGTCTTATGCCCAAAGTATAATACTTAAGGGCAAAGTAACCGACGATAAGAATTTACCGGTGCCGGGAGCGATCATAAAGATCAAGGGAACAAACAAAGGCACCGCTACGGATGTTCAGGGTGCTTTCAGCATCAGTTACCAGGGCCCGGTAACGCTGGTGATCACCGGCATTGGTTACAATACCCAGGAAATTAATTTAACCAACCAATCAAACATTGAAATAAAACTGGCTGAAAACAACCGCCAGCTTGACGAAGTGGTGGTAACCGCACTTGGTGTAAAGCGGTCGAAGAAAATATTGACTTACAGCAGTCAGGAGGTTAAGGGGGATGAACTGGTGCAGGCCAAAGACCCTAACCTGGTTAATGACATTGATGGCAAAGTATCTGGTGTACAGATAACCAGTTCATCAGGCACGCCCGGCAGTTCCTCGCGGATAGTAATACGGGGTGCATCGTCTTTTTATGGCAACAACCAGGCATTAATGGTGATTGACGGTATCCCGGTGGATAACAGCGAAACTGGTAACCTTAACTCAGGCCCCGGTACTAACCGGATTGCGGATATCGACCCGGATATTATTGATAATATCAACGTTTTAAAAGGTGCCGCTGCGACAGCTTTATATGGTTCGGCAGGCGCTAACGGAGTAATTATTATCACCACCAAAACGGGAGCAAATAATCAGAAACCGACCTTTAATTTTACCTCGGATTTCTCATTCGAAAATCCGCTGCTCCCGCAGATCCAGGACAAGTACGCGCAGGGTTCGCATGGTATTTTTTATGATGGCACAACGCTAAAAACCAGTACATCATGGGGGCCGTTAATGGATACCTTAAAAATAAACGGGCAGCCGGCTAAAAAATATAACCAGGCCGATTTATTCTTTAAAACCGGGCATACTTATAATAATACCTTTAGTGTTAACGGCGGCGGGGCCAGTTCAAATTACTTTATTTCCTATTCAAATTTCGATCAAAAGGGCACTGTCCCCACTACATCTTTTGTAAGGAATTCTGTATTTGCCAAATACAGCGCCCAGATCTATCCAAACTTAACTACTACCTTCGAGTTAAATTATACCAATTCGCAAAACGACCGGCTGCCTGAGGGGTATGCGTTAGAGAGCCCGGTTTGGACCATTTTTACGGCGCCGATATCCTACAACCTGCTACCCTACGAAAACGCGGATGGCACACAACGTTTGTACCGTTATTCGAGGAATAACCCTTACTGGGTACTTAATAACATAAAAAATACCGCCGGTGTTAACCGTTTTATACCCACTTTTACTGCTGATTACAAACCATTAAAATGGCTTACCGTAACGGAAAGATTCGGTGCGGATGTTTACACCGAGCAGGATAACTATCACGAATCGGCCCAGTCAGTTTCAAACCCTACGGGCCGCATCGTGGTTAATAATACCAACTTCAGGCAACTGAATAACGATTTGATCATCAGCGCCAACCATCAATTTGGCGATTTTAATATTGACGGGTTGATTGGGAACAACATTTTTTCCTCTTATACCGAAAATGCTTATGCCAATGGCGTTGGCCTTTCGGTTGACGGGCTCGACAATATCAGTTCAGCATCAACAGTAAGTTTTTCCGAGGCCCATTACCTGGCACGCAAAATCGGGTTTTATGCACAAACAAATGTGGATTATAAAAAATTCCTGATCCTGTCATTAACCGGCAGGTACGACGGTAGTTCGGTACTATCAACCGACCATAACTTTTATCCCTATGGTTCCGCTGCTACTAGCTTTGTGTTTTCCGAGTTTTTCTCGAACGAACTGCAGCATATCATGAACCTGGGTAAATTCCGGGTATCCTATGCTACCGTTGGAAATGACAATGTTGGGCCGTATTCGCTTACTACCCCTTATTACAGCCAAACTATCCGCAACATCACTTTCCCTTACCAGGGAGAATCGGGTTTTTTGTTAAGTTCAACCCTGGGTAACCCATTGTTAAAAAACGAACGGATAAACGAATTTGAGGCCGGTTTAGAGACAGGTTTTTTCAATAACCGCATTAGTTTAGAGGCATCGTACTTTATTAAAAAGACACTGGACGGGATTATACCAGGTGTAAGTATTGCCCCATCAACCGGTTATAGCGGCACTACGGTAAACTCCGCGACGATGCAAAACAAGGGTTTTGAGTTGTTATTGAACCTGGTGCCTGTAAAAACGCGTGACTTTACATGGAACATGACCATCAATTATACGCACATCAGGAACAAGGTATTGAGTATTTATGGTGATCTGCAACAAATAGGGAATGGATTCACCTCCATAATTGTTGGTCAGCCTTACGGCATCATCTACGGTACCAGGTATGCGCGCAATGCACAGGGCAAACTGCTGATTGACGACAGCGGACTACCCTATGCAGATGATAACCAGGGCATCATCGGTAATACCAACCCTGACTGGACCGGCGGCATCACCAACAGCTTCAGGTATAAACAATTTAGTTTAAGCTTCTTTTTTGACGTGAAAAAAGGCGGCGACATCCAGAACAATGTTGACGGGTACGGCTATTTTTACGGAACACCTAAAGTTACCGAAAACCGCGGACCAAGAGTTGTGCCGGGCATCAGCGAATCAACCGGGTTACCCAATACCGTTTCAGTTACCGGGCAGTCTTATTACCAGCGGATAAATGGAATCACCGAATCTGTAATTCAGGACGGTTCCTATATTAAATTAAGAAATGCCAGTATCGGTTATACTTTAAACCCGGGCTGGTTAAAAGGCAGCCCTTTTAAAGCCATTAATTTTAGTGTTACCGGGCGCAACCTGTGGATTTATGCACCGCACTTTACCGGCGGCGATCCTGAAGTGAGCTCATTCGGCTCATCAAACGGTGCGCAGGGCATTTATTCATTCTCAACCCCTACCTCAAGGTCTATCGACTTTAGCTTAAAACTCACACTGTAACATTTATCAAATTAAAAATATTAATCATGAAAAAAGTATATGTTATTTTACTGTCATGTGTCCTGATAAGTGTTTCGGGATGTAAAAAATATATCGACGTAAATAAAAACCCCAACCAGCCAATTGACGTTTCGGAGGCGCAGATCCTCGCCCCGGTTGAACTGTCAATTTCATCAAATTTATACGCCGGCAATGTGGCCATTATTGTACAGGAATATATGCAGGTGGCTGCATTGAACCAGGTGGCGCCCAATGCCGGAACTTACCTTATGTATAATACCGACATGGACGGCGACTGGACCAACCTGTATGTTACCTGCTTAAACAACCTGGTAACCTTAAACAAGAAAGCCGAAGCCGACGGAAAATCAAATTATGCCGGGGTGGCAAAAATTTTAACTGCCTATTGCCTTGGCAGCGGGACTGACCTTTGGGGCGATATCCCCTACTCAAAAGCCTTTGGCGGCAGCAGCGATTTTACACCAACGTATGATGCCCAAAAAGACATCTACACCCAGATCCAGAGCTTATTGGATGGCGGCATAGCTGATATTGCCAAAAATGGCAGCGTAAAGCCGGGCGGGGATGATTTCATTTACGCAGGTGATATGACCAAATGGACCAAACTGGCCTATACCTTAAAGGCCCGTTACTATATGCACCTGACCAAAGCCACCGGCTACACGGCCGCCGCACAGGCGCAGCTGGCCCTTACCGCGCTGCAAAACGGCATGCAATCAAACGCTGATGATTTTATGATGACCTATACCGGCGCGGCCGGCGGCGAAAACCCATGGCAGCAAAACTTTATATCGGCCAGCACGGTGGTTTTGGCAAATACGGTGGTTGATGGTTTTAAAACCCGTAACGACCCGCGTTTAAGCATTATGGTGGCCCCGGCAACCAACACGGGTTTATACACGGGTCTTAGCGAAGGGATAACCAGCATAGGCCAATTGGAAGATTACTCGCGCCCCGGTGATTTTTATGGTGCTACCGGTGCTACCAATTACATTGTAAATTACTCCGAAGCCTTGTTTTTAAAAGCTGAAGCTACGCTGATCCTATCCGGTTTTGCAACCGCGCAGCCTATTTATGCCAGCGCAATTATGTCGCACATGACCAAACTTGGGGTAAGTACTGCTGATGCCAATACCTATATTGCTTCGAGGGCGCTCACCGGCAGCAATGCAGAACAGTACATCATTGAGGAAAAAAGTATCGCTGATTTCCTTTCGCTCGAAAACTTTAATGATTACCGGCGTACCGGGTACCCGGTTTTGCCGGCAGTGCCCAATGCGCTTTCGGCTATTCCGCGGAGGGTATTGTATCCCGAGGCTGAAATTATCTCGAATCCGCAGCCCCAGCAGTCGGCAAAATTAACCGACCGGGTTTGGTGGGACACGAAGTAAGCCTGTAAATATTAATTAAGCTGATACCCTTTTGTTAACATAAGATGAGTTTTATGAGTTGATCCGAATGGGTATCAGCTTAATTCATAAAAATGCCATGGGCAAAAGCCCCTGGCATTTTTATTTTTATTACAACCCTAACCCAACGGTGAAAATCAATTTATTCATACTTTATTTACGTGAAATTAACCTTCATTGCCCGTATTTTACCCTGTTTGCTATTTAATTTTACATATAGAGTTAAAATACATACATTCAGCTATATCTTATAAAGATGTTGACTATAAAAAGATTGCTGATATGAAAACTTTACTATTCACCATCCCGGTAGCACACGACAAAAGTGTTATAAGTGAACAATTCAATCTCCCGTTTTTTTACCCCTACCTGCACCGGCATAAAGAGGCGCAGTTGACCTGGATCCAAAAAGGCGAAGGCACCCTGGTAGCAGGCAATAATATGCATAGCTTTAAAGCGGGCGAGATTTATTTACTGGGTGCCGACCTGCCCCACGTTTTTAAAAGTAACCCTGAATATTTTGGCGCCGAAAGCGATAAGAATATAAGCGCTGTCAGTATTTTTTTTAACCCGAATGGCAAACTGTCTTCGCTGTTTGAGTTGCCGGAGTTAAGATCTTTCAAAAATTTTATCCAGCGAAGCAAACAGGGGTTTAAACTGCCTGATGATTACCTTAAGCCGATGTCGGATTTGATGCTGAGGGTTGACACCGCTTCCGGCTCCGAAAAGGTATTCGATTTTTTTAACCTGCTCAACTTCTTAAATAATATTAAAGATCAGCTAACCGTCCTTTCCTCCTCCGAAAAAGTAATTAACGTTAACATAGACGAGGGCGCACGCATTAACAACATCTATAATTTTATTATCCAGCATTACAATAAAGCTATCACTTTAGAGGATGTATCACAGGCGGCCTATATGACGCCGCAGGCATTTTGCCGCTATTTTAAAAAACATACCGGCCATACCTATATCTCTTTTTTAAACGAGGTGAGGATCAACGAGGCCTGCAAACGGCTTACCGCCAATAAATTTGAAAGCATCTCTGCCGTGGCCTATAACTGCGGCTTTAATACCATCACCAACTTTAACCGGGTATTTAAATGCGTAAAAGGCTCCTCGCCAAAAGGATACCTGGATAGCTATCAAAAAAATGTGAATGTGGCGCAGTAGTGGTAAATTCCGTGCCCATTTTTTTGAAAGCCGGTACCTGTACCCCGCTGCCAACTGCCAACTAAAAACTGCTAACTAAAATAAGCGCGTATCTCCCTTTTGGTAGAAAAAGGGTTGTCATCCTGAGCCTGTCGAAGGGGCGCTTTTCGTTACAAGTAATGTCATCCTGAGCCTGTCGAAGGACTCGCCCGATGCCAGGCTACCGCGTTATTTCGAGCGCATCATTTACCGGTTCTGCGGGCTTTCCACTGCAATCGCTTACACGGGGCGCCGGGAAATTTTTAACATTTGGTTCGGGCAAGCGGTTACCTGTCAGCTGGGCACGAATACACAGCCGCACAGCCTGGCGCTGCATAGTCCCGCCACATCGGGTGGAACTTGCACCCAATAGATGATACATATGCCTTGCACATTAAAAAGAATATTTACACTTGCGCCAAAAGATTCTTTTTGTGCAGGTTTTCACATTTAGCAACAACCTAGCAGGTCACCCGCAGGGCAGTATAGTTCGGGATTAGAACCCAAATTACAATCCGGGTCTAAGCCACCTGCCGGCAGCATAGGTTCTGGAATAAAGCAAAAGCATCCTGGCGGCGGATCACTCAGACCGCCTTTGATTTGTTTTAGTTCTTCTCTGGTTAATTTTTTCATAAATATAATGATTATGGATTTTTGAAAATTTGTCAGGATCTGTGAAGGCATCGATCCGTATAAAGATAAATGTTAATTCCCTAAATATCCGATAAAAAACAAATACGCGTCAACCCGTTAAAACACCCATTTTTTCCCGCCCTTGTTGGAGGTGTTTTCACCAACAAAGGCGAAAAGGCGAAGTTTGCACCAGCCCTGAAAGGGCGCTTTATATCAACGCCGGGCGAAGTCCGGCGGGTTTAGGTACGCACTGCCAGCCCCGAAAGGGCGAAATACCTTAACGCCGGCCATAGTCCGCAGGGTTAGCAACCGGCACCAGCCCTCAAATTATAAACACATTACATAGGCATTAAGCAGTCAAGCGGCACGCTTTACTGGGCGGGGAGCACGCTTGCCTGGGCGAGGCGGTGTATGCCGCTCCGGCCTATGCAACTGTCTACTCATATCATTACAAAGATATGAGTAGACTTTGCCCACAGGCCCGGTCTTCATTCGCGCCAGAAAGGTTATCTTCACATAAAGAACGTCATTATACCTATACCTATCAAGCCTATTCCAACAATGAGCAAGCTTATATTTCCTCCAAGTGAGTCCGATACGCCCTTAACAAAGCGCTTCGTTTGGAAATAAGAAAGCCATATTCCGAGTGCTATTATTATAATTCCTACGACAATATTCATGACTTTGCACCCTTGCTTTCGTCTCTTTTTATACTTTTCAGATTCCTAGTACTTATACTTCTAATAGTCCTTATTGAACAAGTTCAATACCGATGGCTACTTTTTTCTGAATTTTTATCAATCAATTTTTGCTCCTTAGCTTACCCACCAGCATATCGCTTATTTTCCCCATTTTTTGTGTTTCCGCAGGGTCTCTGGTACAGTACCCTGCGTTTCCGGGAAGCATTGTACAGCGCAGGGTCCTCTGCGAGAGACCCTGCGGGGACTAAACATTTACTTATAGGTATAATTATATGTCGTGACGACACCCTGAGTGGTAGTAGCGTTATAATAAGTTGTATTTATGATAATTTGTGTGGGATAACCCTTATCGTTATATACATAACTAAAATCATCTTGTTGATACACCACAAAAGCGCCTTTAGTTGTATCGTAACTTTCACTTATTATTTGCTTGGGATTGTTTTTACAAAAGGCCAGCGCATAGTCCGATTGATAACTTTGTGGAAAAGAAGCCACCCAATAGCCTTTAACTGCCGAAAATGGCGAATGCTTATCATCAAGCGAAGTAATGGTTACGCGGCCGTATACAGCACCTGCTCTTGGGCCGGATAAGTGTACAAACTCCACTTTTTGCATGTTACCGTTACTGTCATAAGTAAAATCATAATTATAGCCCCCACCATCAGATGAAATTTCTTTTACCGGCAGCCCGTCTTTATTATTTTCAAACTGCAATTGGCCGCCGGGTCTGCTTTGGGTTATCCCGCTTTTTATATCTTTATCAAAATAAGTATAAGTAACCTGTGTTGGTGCAGTGTTATAAATATTTACCGAAGTATTTGGCTGCCCAACCATGTTATAAACAAAACTTGTGGTACTGACATGATACAACACCGATTGACCGTTGCTGTTGGTCGTATATTCATTAACGTTTTGATCTACCTGATTTGCCCCTATATTGACGATAACCGTACTATCCCGCGAGTAGTTGACCAAATGATTATCTTTATCATACTCATATTTAGTTTCACCGGGATAGGTAGTTACGGAAGCCGGGTACATGGCGTTTACAATAGCACTGTCTACAGTGGGCGGTGGTTTAAGAGAGCCAAGGTTTTTTTTACAGTTGCCCAATAACAAAATGCTGCATGTGGCGAGCAAATAAACTGTTGATTTGATAGATGTTTTCATGATAGATAAGTGTTTGAATAATATTAAATAAAAAGTAAGTCGCAGCTATTAGTATGTATTTACTAGCAAATTACTTAAAGCAAATAAACAGCATAAGCTCAAAAATTACTTTCGCGTATGTTGAAAATCCTTTCGATTTTGTTGCGTTTGCTGCTGAAACCATACAAGTAAGAGTTATTTATTAATTAAGTGCTGATTTTAGGCTTGGCAAAAACTTTTCCAACATACAAGGTTGCGAAAAACACGGCGCTTAGCTTAATCACATCTGTCATTGAAATCGTTTTTATTAAGGTTTATTGTTTGGCATATTGGAATTGCCATTTTCCCAGTCATTATTATTGGCTATGTTTTTCTTCCTGCCGGTAACCAGGCTTACTATAGCATATCCCAATGTGGCCAATGCTACAAGAATCTCTTTGGTATCTTTTTTGGCAATGCCATCTACCAGGCAAATTGTACCCAGCACTAACATCATAATAAGGGCCGATTTCCCGTGCAAAAAAATGAGGGGCATGGTGAATGATTTAAAAGGTTATGGGTTTGGGTTGCATAATTACTTATTGTACAATCAGGTCTGTTTCAATATCGATTTCATTGTCGGTTTTAACTTTGTCCCAAATGCGCACTTTAACGTGGTAGGTTTCCCCCGCTGCCATTGGTTTTGAAATCGTGATATCTCCGCGTAGTTCGGTAGCGCTTGCTGGCGGATGGCCCTGGTCGGCGGCAAACAGATCGGCGGCGTTAAGTACAGGAGTACCCTTTTTATCGGTCACCAAAAGCATCATCCCCGGGAAGGCCTTGCCATCCTTAAGCCCATAATTGTTTATGCCAAGCGCTACTATAGCTATTTGGGTATTCAATTGTGCTTTATTATCGGTCATTGGTTTATTAGCCGGGTTAATCAATAAAACATCCTGCACGCTAAAGCCATTATAGCTGAACGACAAGCCGGTATGGAGGTCTTTTTTGGCGCCCGCACTAAAGTTGCATCCGGCAAATAGTACGCAACTTAGTATCAGCGTGATGATATGTTGTTTTTTCATTTTTAATACTTAGTTAAATGTTATTGGTGTTGATGTGAAGCAACTTGTTGCCGGCGATGACACCCGCCGGATATGCTACTGGTAAACAATGTCTATAACACTATTATCGGTAGGGGCGTTTGTATTTACCTGTTTTATGTTATCTATATAACCCAGGGCATTTTTATGATACGTTAAATTTAAGGTACGTCCGGGGCTTGTTATTACCGATGGTAAGAGCTTTCCGGCATATATGCTGGGAAAAGTGCCACCACTTCCGCCATTGTGATTAGGTGTATAATTACTGGGGTAACCTGCGGTTCCAAAATAGTCGAAACCAAAATTCTTCCCTGTAAGGGTGTTAGCATTTTCGGCAGAAAAACCAGAATAAATAGTTTGAACAGGGGCTGCCTGGTTATCGGAATACGTACTGGCTATCAGGTTGTCGTTGTCATCCCAGGTATAGGTATAAATCGAATTGTCTATAATTTGTCCGTTTAATGTTTCCGTTTGCTGAATTTCTATCAGCCGCCCTTTACTATCATAGCTAAATGTAGAATTATACCTATCGATATCAGATGAGTAACTCAATACCGTGCTGATCCGCCCATTATCTAAATTAACATCGGTGATTAATTTAACGCCATTATCATAAGGATCCACAATTTCAAAGCCGCCGGCACGATAAGTCACTATGTGGTTAGCAGCGCCTACGCTGGCCAGCCTTTTTTGATCGTCATAAGTATTATTGGTTGCTACCGTTATATACGGAAGGGTTAACACCATTTGCGTTACCAATGGTGTCGTGACGATGGCAGGCTCTGGGGCTTTGCTGTCTTTTGAACAGGATATAAAGGCAATCATCAGAAAAAGTATCGCAAAAGTTGTTTTTAAAGTTTTCATTGGTAAAGTGTTATTTTTTTTGATAGCTATTACTATTGTTGATCCCTTCAGGGGTGACCACATCTATTCATAAGAGATATCGGTAATTGTCATATCAGTGGCATCGGTTGCGTTTACCTGTTCTATTTTATCTATATAGCCCAGGGTATTTTTATGATACGTTACATTATATGTTTTTCCAGACATCTTTATCACCGACGGTAATAGTTTTCCTGCATACACACTCGGAAAGATAAAGCCACTGCCACCATTATTGTTAGGTACATAATCACTTGGGTAATCTGTTGTTCCAAAATAGTCGAAACCAAAATTTTTGCCTCCAAGTGTATTTACATTCTCAGCCGAAAAACCGGAATAGCTCACATTATCACTCCCGCTATCTGTAATGAGGTTGCTGTTTACCAGGTCGTCATTATCATCCCACGAATAAGTAAAAGCCAGATGGTAGATAACCTGGCCATTATAGGTTCGTGTTTGCAGGATGTTAACCAGCCGCCCCTTGCCGTCATAACTAAAGGTGGAGTTATACCTGTCGTTAGCAGCGGCGTAATTGAGCACTGTTCCTATACGCCCATTTTCTAAACTAACATCTGTAATTGATTTGCTGCCATCGGCATAGGTCGATACGATCTCAAATCCACCTGCATTATAGGTTATCAAACCACTATTGATTCCGGCGCTGATCAGCCTTTTTTCATCGTCATAAGTATTATCAAAAACTACCCTATAATTCGGATAGGTTACTACTGTTTCCTTTACTAATGGTGTAACAGTGACAGGAGCGGGACTCTTGTTATCTTTTGAACAGGATATAAAGGCAATCATCAGAAAAAGTATGGCTAAAGTTGCTTTAAAAATTTTCATAAGTAAAAAGGTTAAATATTTTTTAATTTGAAACCCTGCCAAACATTATCAACAAGGGTTGTAATGCCGGTGTAATTGCTTCACAAATAAACGTAGCCCACCCGAAAAACACTTTCGCATATGTTGCAAATACTTTCGATTTTGTTGCAATTTTTATCGGGAAGCAACAATTTTGCTTAAAAACTATGATACGAGTTAATGATTAAGCTTCTACCACCTTGCTGGGGGCAAAGCCGAAATGGCGCGAGAAACTGGCCGAAAAGCTGGCTGGGCTGCCAAAGCCAACCATATAAGCCACCTCAGATACGGTTGCCACACGGCGCTCCAGCAGGTCATGCGCGTATTGCAGGCGAACAATGCGGATGAGTTCGCCTGGAGCCTGGCCAATAAGGCCTTTTAATTTGCGGTGTAATTGCGTACGGCTTAACCCTATATCGGCAGCAAGCTGATCTGCGCTATAACCTTCTTCATCCAGGTGGCTTTCAACAGCAAGCCGGATCCGCGCTATAAAATCCTGTTCAATGGATGGCAGGGTAATGGTATTTTTGAGCCACAGGTCGCGGGTGCTGTAATGCAGGCGTAATTGCTCGCGTATAGTGATGAGGTTTTCGATAAGGGCAAGTAATTCCCGCTGATCAAAGGGCTTTGCAAGATAGGCGTCAGCCCCTGTTTCAATACCTTGTATGCGGCTGTCCAGATCGGCTTTTGCGGTTAGGATGATGACTGGGATATGGCTGGTTTTTTCGTCTTTTTTGAGCGTTTCGCTCACTTCATAACCACTTACCCTGGGCATCATCAGGTCGGTAATAACCAGGTTTGGGATGTGTTGCAGGCCGAGGGCTATACCTGCCTCACCATCCGGCGCAGTAATTAACCGGTACCTGCCGGCCAGCGACTGCCGGATAAATTCCCTCAGTTCGTGGTGGTCCTCAATCAACAGTATCAACGGGCTACCTTCATCGGCAACAACCATTTCGACGGCATCAGCCATCGGCATAAATGCCTTATCGGGTAAGGCTTCCGCCGCAGTCTCTGCCACAGCTTCGGCAACCTGGTATGGTATATCAATCCGGATTTTCGTAAACATGCCCTCGGAGCTTTCAGCCAGTATTTGCCCGTCCATCAGTTCAACCAACTCTTTAGTAAGCGCCAGCCCTATACCTGTACCCTCCGCCGACCGCGTATCTGATGGGTCAGCCTGATAAAAGCGTGTGAAAATATAGGGCAGCTTGGCTGCGGGAATTCCTTTTCCAGTATCACTTACTGTAAGGCTAAAAGCGCTATTGTTTGCGCCCTCATTACTACGCAACAAAACTTCCACCTTCCCCTCGTCGGTGAACTTTAATGCATTTGAGAGCATATTGAGGATTATCTTATCCATTTTATCCCGGTCGGCCAGTATCCAAAATGCGTCGCGGTCGGCATTAAAATGTAGAGTAATGCCTTTTTGTAAAGCCAGTGATTCGCACGAGAAGATGTGAAGATTTACAAGTGCTACCAGGTCCACCGGTGCCAGGTTTACTTCCATCAAACCGTTTTCTACTTTGCTTAAATCTAGTAGCTGATTTATCAATTGCAGCAAACGCTCAGCATTGCTAATGATCAGCTTAAGGTTTTTATTTTTATCGCGATCAGGTGAATACAGGAGTTCCTTAGCCGGGTTCATTATCAGCGTAAGCGGCGTCTTAAATTCGTGGGTAATATTTGTAAAAAAGCGCGATTTTACGGCATCTAATTCCAGCAACTTATCGGCCTGTTCTTTCAGTTCGGCGGTGCGCAATTGCACAATCTGCTCCAGTCGCCGGGCTTCGGTCGCTATCAATTCTGTCTTCTCAGCCTCCTGGGCAAGAGCCCGGGCTGATAGGTTTTCTACCTCCTGAAGCTTTACTGTAAGATTCTGATTGGTGCGCGCAAAATCAAGCGCAAGGTAAAGGGATAAGCAGAGCGGCAGTATCAATGATCCCGCACCCATCACAAACAAACGCATGGAATTAAGCTCGTAAGGCCAAATACCAAATACATCGGCCCAGGCAAAAAAATAAACTAAGATCACCATGCCCACACCAATACCAATAAGCCATGCATCTTTTTGCCCCCTTTTAATAACCTGACCAACCGACCATAGCCCATCCATCATGCAAACAAAATATGCAACGGAAAAATAATCATCCCAATTATTTACCCGCAAAACCCAAAATCTAAAACTGTAGCCTGCAAGGTAAAGTAATGCAACTCCGGTTAAGGCCGCCATACGCCATTTAGCTACGCTGCGGTAATTGAGTACATAAAGCAAAACCACTGCCGACCACATGATTAGTACTTTAAACACACAGGTGCTGAACTCTGCTGCATATTGGATCGAAGGATATGGTGTTAGGTAATACTGGTAAACGGCAAAGCCATTAATACCTATTAGCAGAACAAACAGCGCGTAATACGCGTTGAGCTTTTGCCGCGGATAAAAAAGAAAGAACAGAAAATGCAGAAGGCCCAATATCAGTTGCGCAGCAGCAAACATGGGCAAATAATCAAGAAGGTGCCTGTTGGCGATTGCTATGGGTGCACGTTTTGCATAATCGCCGATCCAAAACTGGAAGCCTAAAAAATTAGGATAAACGCCGATAAAATTCGAATACCGGATGCAAATCAGGTGGGGGCGGGTATCGGCAAACCAAACGGGGATCAGTTCCCCTGGTGCACGAATGGCCTGCATTTGCAGTGCAGAGTGGCCAACCCTGCCGTAACCGCCTACCGGCTTTCCGTCCACAAATATTTCAGATGCTCCATCGTGGTTAATACGTAAGGACAGTTTCCTATTTACCAGGCCTGTATCGGCCCTAATCCATAAACCAAACCAGCCCATGCCCAGCCATCTGCGTGGCGCGTTGGATTTTCCAAAAACGGTATTGTGCAGAGTATCCCAGCCTACAGTATTGGTTGCAGCCAGCTTATCACCAGGAAATTCCCCTGGGTGAAAATACCAAAGTGAATCAAGGAAGGGCACCTCATGCAGAATCCCGAAATTACTTTCGCGTATCACGGTTGCCCGTTCCCGTTGCCCGTATGCCTGGTTTACCGCGCATAATAGTGCTAAATACACCAAAAACGTGCAATACCGCCCATATGAAAAAAAATACCATCTATACATACAAATAACCTACAACTACTTGTTTTTCAAAAATAATATTTTCAAACGGGTAGGCAATGGTTAATAATTATATAGATGCTTACGCAACTATGTGGCAAATATCAGTATGTATGACAAAATTGAGTGAAGCGAAATGAAGTATATACCTTGCCCAATGAATATGAAAATTAATCTTTCGAGGCGCTCTTTTTGGCACAAGAAATAGATTAAATCAGTACAAATTCTCTCTCAGGCTGCGTTTATTGCATTGAACATTTAGATTATGAAAACCAATAGAAACTCAGATTAATTTGTATTTTTGGCCCATAGATTAGAGACTTAGGCATATGTCGAATGATTCGTTGAATAGATTGCAATGCTTTTTATAAACTATTGTATTTTAAGGGATTAAGAGTTGGGTTCAATTCCCGCTCTGAGTTCCGCGCGTGCCAAAATGGAACGCCTGTATTTAAGTCGGGAGTCTTAAGTCAAAAGTCGGTTTGGTGGTCCCGCCCGGTCTGTTTTCACCCAAAAAACACCGGAAAGCGTTCCTTTTTTGCTTAAAATTGCACCAAAAAGCCGCATTTGGGCAAGGCTTTTTTCAGGTTTAAGCACCGGCCCCCAGCCAAAAAGCTCCGATTTTTTTAGCATAATACATAAATTACATTTGATTATCAAGCGGTTAAGGTGCTCACCCCCTGTTCACTGGTGTTCCCTGCTGTTCACCACTGTTCACTGGTGTTTATACTTGTTCAGGGGAACGGAGGAGGGGCTATGGACTTTCGGGCTTTCGGACTTTCCCGACTTTTCTTAATTCCCCCTTCCTTTAAATCCGAAATCGAACATCCGAATTCCGAAATCACTTCCTACTTTCGCCGCAAAAGCCTAATTTCGCCCTAACAGAAAAGAGGAAAAAGATTTGGATTATTTACAGGGTTTAAACCCCGAACAGCAAAGGGCAGTACAGCAAATAAAGGGTCCGGTGATGATCATCGCCGGCGCAGGATCGGGCAAAACAAGGGTGATCACTTACCGGGTGGCGCACCTGATCCGCAGCGGGGTGGATAGTTTTAATATCCTGGTGCTTACCTTTACCAACAAGGCGGCCAAAGAAATGCGCGAACGGATCAACCAGCTGGTGGGGCCCGAAGCAAAAAATATCTGGATGGGTACCTTCCACTCTGTTTTCGCCAAAATATTGCGGGTGGAGGCCGATAAAATCGGTTACCCCAGTAACTTTACCATATACGATACCGACGACAGCAAAAGCGTATTGAGGGCCATCCTGAAGGAGATGAACCTCGACGATAAGCTGTATAACCCCAATTTTGTACATAACCGCATTTCGGCGGCAAAAAATAACCTCATCGGCTGGCAGGAATATCAAAACAACGAACAGATCCAGGCGGATGATTTCAGCAGCGGCAGGGGTTTAATCGGCGTCATCTACCAAAACTATGCGCAGCGCTGTTACCGTGCCGGCGCCATGGATTTTGACGATCTGCTGTTTAAAACCAACGAACTGCTTAAACTGCACCCCGAGGTGCTGAACAAATACCAGCATAAGTTTAAATACCTGATGGTGGATGAGTATCAGGATACCAACTTTTCGCAATACCTCATCGTGAAAAAGCTGGCTGCGGTAAATGAGAACATCTGCGTAGTGGGCGATGATGCGCAAAGTATCTATGCCTTCCGCGGCGCCAATATCCAGAACATCCTGAACTTTGAAAAGGACTACCCGGATCTGAAAGTATTTAAGCTGGAGCAGAACTACCGGTCGACCCAAAATATTGTAAATGTTGCCAACAGCATCATCTCCAATAATAAGGAACAGCTGAAAAAGAACGTTTTTTCGGAAAAGGAAACGGGTGAAAAGATAAAAGTGATGCGGGCCTTCAGCGACAACGAGGAAGGAAAACTGGTGGCGGAAGATATTATGTTCCAGCGGACCACTAAAGGTTTGGCCTGGCACGATTTTGCGATACTTTACCGCACCAATGCGCAATCGCGCTCAATGGAAGAGGCGCTCCGCAAACAGGGAACGCCTTATAAAATATACGGCGGCCTGAGCTTTTACCAGCGGAAGGAAATTAAGGACCTGATCGGGTATTTCAGGCTTACCTTTAATCCCGCGGATGAAGAGGCGCTGAAACGCGTGATCAACTACCCCCGCAGGGGCATCGGAGATACAACAGTCGACCGTATCATATTAAGCGCCGGGCAAAACAATATCACTGCCTGGGAAGTGCTGCTTGAGCCGTCGAAATATTTGGATGGGCGCACCTCTGCAGCGGTGGGAAATTTCTCTACTATGATCCAGAGTTTCCAGGTGATCGCCAAAACAATTTCGGCTTATGAAGCCGCCCTGCATATTGCCCAGCATTCGGGTTTGCTGAAGGATTTGTATGACGATAAATCAGTAGAAGGACTTAACCGGTACGAAAATATCCAGGAATTATTGAACGGGATCAAAGAATTTTCGGAAAGGGAAGATATTGAAGAGAAGGGCCTGGATGTGTTTATGCAGGATGTGGCCCTGCTGACGAATGACGATAAGGACAAAAACGCGGATGCCGATACGGTTTCGCTGATGACCATCCATTCGTCAAAAGGATTGGAGTTTCCGCATGTGTATGTGGTAGGGTTGGAAGAGAATTTATTCCCGTCGCAAATGTCGCTTAATTCGCGCACCGACCTGGAAGAAGAGCGCCGTTTGTTTTACGTAGCCAGCACACGGGCCGAAAGCAAACTGACCATGAGCTATGCTACATCGCGCTTTAAATTTGGCACGCTGATCAGCTGCGAGCCAAGCCGCTTTTTGGATGAAATTGACGCTCAATACCTTGAACTTGACTTTACGGCGAAACCGGCTAGCGCAGGCAACCCGTTTTTTGACGATGACCGCGCTGCCTGGAGCAAAGGTGCCGATACGTTCTCGAAGCCAAAGGCTGCCGTAGTTAAAACTACCTCGATATTGGCAAAGGCGCATGTTCCGTCACCGGGATTTGCCCCTTCTGACACATCGGCCCTGCAAGTTGGTATGGAAGTTGAACATGAAAGATTTGGGTTTGGCAAAGTAATAAGCCTTGAAGGGAATAAACCTGATATAAAGGCTACTATCTTCTTTAAAGAAATCGGTCAAAAGCAGCTTTTACTGAAATTTGCAAAATTACGAATCTTGTAAAGTATTGATTTTTCTACACACCTACGTAGAAAACATTCCCCAATATTTCCCAATGTTTTATTTATTAATTGTACGGCAAGTTAAATTTGCCCTATAATTAAACACGGCATGAAATTTGATTAATTTAAGTACCCTAAGTGAACTAAAATTATTGAGGAAAACTTGATTATGACTGAAAATTTAAAAAAGAAAACCAATAAATCTGTTGGTAAAAACATCCGTACCTTACGCCACCAACGCGGCTGGAGCCAGGAAGACGTGGCAAACCGGTTGGGAATTTCTATCCCGGCATTTTCAAAGATCGAAACCGGTGTTACCGATATCAATCTTTCGCGACTGGAACAGATCGCCAATATTTACGAAGTTAACGTAATTAACTTATTGTCGTTAGACGCTGAGAGCGCAGAACCACAAGTTTCAAATTTAAGTATCGCGCAAAAGAAAATAATTGACCGCGAAGCTGAAATTGCAAACTTGCAGCGAAAAGTGATTTTGCTTTATGAAGAATTGCGTAACAGAACCGCCGAAGCGGTTTAATTTTTAGCATTTCTGTTTATTAAATATGACACTTTTGTACTAATCAGGTGTCACCTGACTTTGTTTGTCTGAAATTTACCGCCAAATAACTCCTATTTTGCGCCTGTCGGCAGCGAAATACGCATTTATGGCGCATAACAGGGCTTTTGGAGTAATAATTGTAAAACACGTGGTATAAATATACCTGTTATGTCAAATTATTTGATCTCAATATCCGGTGATGTTACAGTTACCGACGAAATCATTCACGACCCCATAAGCAAATTAAAAGTCAAGGCATTTGACCTGTTACGGTCGACGTTTAAACCAAGTAAAGGCGAGATAAGGTATTTTGTAACGTCTGGTGAAGAAAAGCTGGCCTTTGAAACAAAGGGCTATAAAAAACATCGTCAGGTACTTGTGCTCCATATGATCGCGTGGTACTGTTTATACCTTGGGCTCATGGAGGCGCAGATCCACCCGGCGCTGCCGATTTGAGTAGTTGGCGATGTGTAATTGGCAGTCGGGCTACTTTATCATCTAACATTTGTGCAGGCATGCGACGCGGGCTGCCAAATGCAAACTTCCCTAAAATCCGGCCCTTCCCGGATCGTGCAGCATGTCACTCATTTCGATGATCTTATCATCAATTTCCGAAACGCTCTTATTCATCATCCTGATACATTCGCGCTGATCAACCAAACCTTCTTTTTCAAGGTTCAATAAGCCTTTAAGTGTGGCAATAGGCCCCCGAATCTGGTGCGACAGGTAGGAGGAATACTCGGACAGTTTTTTATTTTTTACCTGCAGATCTTTAGTTCTTTCGTCAATTATTTCTTCCAGGTGATGATTGATCCTGTCGAGGTTATCTTTTTGCCTGGAGATTTCAGCATTCAGTGCTGTTAGTTGCAAATTCGTTTTTGCCTTCCGTTTAACATTACTTATCAACAAAGCAACCAAAACAAGCAATAAGCCGGCAACCACTGTTACCCCCCAGAATCTTACACGGTCATATTTTTGTTTCTGGATCAATATCTCATTTTCCTTTATGCGGGCTTGCTGCTTCGCCTGTTCGCGCAGCAGGTTTATTTGGGTCGAACTGTTTTGCTTAAAACTAACACTATCGGTCTGGTAAATTTCCTGTAAGATAGAAAGCGCCACCTTATAGTTTTTGCGCTTTGACTCTAATTGGTAACTTGTATACTTAAAATCTGCCTGTATTTTTTCATCTTTAACTGCACTGGCATATACCAACCCTTCCTGTATTGCTTTTTCAGCATCAATATACTTACCCTGGGCAATATATGAATCAGCAATGGTTAAGTTGATACTTGCAATAGTTTCATTCAAATCTAATTGATGGGCTTTATCATTGGCACTTAAAAGCAAGCTATCTGCTTTTAAGTACTGCCGCAGATAAAAATAAATAACACCTTTGTTTTGAAGGCAGAGCACCAGATTGACAGAGTCTTTCAACGCTGCAAAAAGCACATTACTCTGGTTATCATAACTCAAAGCCTGGTAATAGCTCTTTTTCCGGAAGTAAACATCGCCAATGTTTAAATCAAGTTTAGCGATGAGGTGGGCATCATGTAATTTATTTGCGATAGCCAAGGCTTGCTGAAAGAAATCCAGGGCGCCACTATAGTCATTGTCTCTATATAAATTCCCAATATTATTAAGCACGTTGGCTTCGCTGCGTAAATCATTAATTTGTTTAAAGCTATCGTAGGCAGCTAAATAATCATCAATAGCTTTTTGCGCGTGGTTAAGATAATAATTTCCAATTCCCCTTACGCGATAGGACTCTCCTATACCTTCATCATAATTAAGCGATTTGGCCAAAGCCATAGCTCTATCGGCATAAATAATCGTCTGTTCAGGATTTGTCAAACGGGAATCAAAGCCTTGCCTGTTAAGCTTTTTAACCTCATTAGTATCCTGCCGCAAATTTCCGCTTGACGCATACGCCATTGCAGAAAATTTAAGCATTATCAAAAAAACAAACAGGAGATTCTTCTTCATTAAGGCATTATTACGTTTAGTTGCGAAAGAAAGTTGTAAATAAAATTTAACCGTACTTAAATTTCAAAGAAACTAATTCTTAATTAATTTGATATTTTATTTTGTTTATTGAAACATATTGTTTAGATTTGATGCTGATAAATTATTGGACAACGATAGTTGACCTGATTAAGTGTTTTTTTTATTGCTCTTGCCTATTTGTTATGGTACATTTAGTTAAGGCAGATAACAGCAAAATTAGCGTCTTAATCTTCATTTAACCATCTGAATTCAATTAAATAAATTTTCGCACGTTTTAAATCTTTGTTCTTTTATTTAAGTTTTTCTAAAAAAAATTAAAATAAAGATACACGGACGACTATGCTGTTCTTTTTTACAGTCGTTGTTTTTGATTAGCGTTTGCTCATCCAAAACCTTATACCGGTGTTTAATCACACTTTATACGTAAGCGATTTGATAAAAGATATAGTATTTGATAAAATAAATTATTGATAAAAACACACATAGCTAAATCTCTAAATATTCTTTATGAAAAAGTTACTATTATCTGCGACGTTAGTTTTAAGTATCTGTGCTCTCTCAGCTTCAGCTCACACTAAAGCAACAGCAACAAATACCTCTACGTCTGTTTCTGACAAAAAAAGCACCGGTAGCGCTGACTTGAGCGACAAAAAAAGTACTGGTAGCGCTGACTTGAGCGACAAGAAAAGTACTGGTAGTGCTGACTTAAGCGACAAGAAAAGTACTGGTAGTGCTGACTTAAGCGACAAAAAAAGTACTGGCAGCGCTGACTTGAGCGACAAGAAAAGTACTGGCAGCGCTGACTTGAGCGACAAGAAAAGTACTGGTAGCGCTGACTTGAGCGACAAGAAAAGTACTGGTAGCGCTGACTTGAGCGACAAGAAAAGTACCGGCAGCGCTGACTTGAGCGACAAGAAAAGTACTGGTAGCGCTGACTTGAGCGACAAGAAAAGTACCGGCAGCGCTGATTTAAGCGATGACAACGATTTGAGCGACAAGAAAAGTACCGGTAGCGCTGATTTAAGCGACAAGAAAAGTACTGGTAGTGCTGACCTTAACTAATTAATATAAAACTAATTTATATCAAGACGACCTGCTTCTTTAAAGAGGCAGGTCATTTTTTTTGTTTTAACTTTTTGAATCTGGGTCATTCGGCTTCCTGGTTGGCTTAACTTCAGAATAATTACCAAATGGCACCTTGATTTTAGCGGATAGCGCTCATCATATTCCATTTTTTCTCACAAAAAGAACCCTATATTTGCTCCAAATTCATACTATGGAGCTTATAAAACAATATGTTGAAAACAACAAACAGCGGTTATTAGATGAGCTGTTTGCACTGCTTCGTTTTCCCTCGGTTAGCGCCGACCCGAAGTACAAAGCGGAACTACTTAATACCGCCGGTTTCGTAGCCGGGAAATTGCGCGATGCCGGGGCCGATAATGTCGAAGTTTGCCCAACCGCAGGTAACCCTATAGTTTACGGCGAAAAAATAATCGATGCAAATAAACCAACGGTGTTGGTTTACGGCCATTATGACGTTCAGCCGGCAGATCCGCTGGAACTCTGGAACACTCCTCCTTTTGAACCTACCATTCGCGATGGGAAAATATACGCCCGCGGCGCATGCGATGATAAAGGACAGTTTTATATGCACATAAAAGCTTTCGAGTTGATGATGCAAACAAATACTTTGCCCTGCAATATTAAGTTTATGATTGAGGGTGAAGAGGAAGTGGGGTCATCCAACCTCAGCATTTTTGTAAAAGAAAACAAAGAAAAACTAAAAGCCGATGTGGTGCTGATCTCAGATACTTCCATGATCAGTATGGAACACCCTTCGCTGGAGACAGGCCTGCGTGGTTTATCATACCTTGAAGTAGAAGTAACCGGGCCAAACCGCGACCTGCATTCAGGCGTATACGGCGGTGCTGTTGCAAACCCGGCAACTATCCTGGCCAAAATGATCGCTTCCATGCATGACGAAAATAACCATATTACCATACCGGGCTTTTATGATAAAGTAGTTGATTTAACCAGTGCTGAACGTAAAGCGCTTAACAATGCCCCTTACGATGAGCAGGAATACAAAACCGACCTTGGCGTTGAGGAACTTTGGGGCGAAAAGGGATACACTACCTTTGAACGTACCGGTACCCGGCCAACCCTGGAGGTAAATGGCATTTGGGGCGGCTATACCGGCGAAGGTGCCAAAACTGTTTTGCCTTCAAAAGCACATGCAAAAATTTCTATGCGGCTGGTACCCAACCAAACATCCGATGAAATAACCAAATTGTTTACCGCACATTTTGAAAAAATAGCGCCAAAATCAGTAAAAGTAAAAGTAACGCCGCACCATGGCGGTGAACCGGCTGTTACCCCAACTGACAGCGTTGCCTATCGCGCGGCCCAAAAAGCTATTAAAACTTCGTTCGGCAAGGACCCGATCCCTACCCGTGGCGGCGGCAGTATCCCTATCGTATCTTTGTTTGAAGCCGAACTGGGTTTAAAAACCGTATTGATGGGCTTTGGATTAGACAGCGACGCATTGCACTCACCAAACGAGAAGTACGATATTTTTAATTATTATAAAGGGATAGAGACGATACCATTGTTTCACAAATACTTTGCGGAACTCTCTGAATAGTTATTTAGTCTGAATCAGATTTTTGGAAGACTCGTTTTTCCGGAAATCTGATTAATCTAAAAAATCTGCTCAATCCGTGTTCAGACACTAAACTTTTCACACTTAGCTAAAAACCCTTCATCCGCATCAGCGCCGATACCCGGCATATCTTCAATATTTAATTTATAACCATCATAGGTAACACCTCCGACGCAGGGATCAACCAGGTGACCCAGCATACAGGTATCCATATCGTAAAATTTGATATTGGGGCTGGCATAAACAAAGTGCAGCTTGGCACTTAGCGCGATGCGGCTTTCCAGCATGCCGCCCATCATACAGGCAATGCCTTTGGCGGCAGCCAGGTCGTGAATCTGTTTGGCTTCGAAGATCCCGCCGGATTTGGCCATTTTGATATTGATATAATCGCAGGAGCCACTATTGATCTGTTTCCGGGCATCATGATGATTATAAACACTTTCATCCGCCATAATTTTTACCGGCGAAAGTTTCATCAATTCAGGCAGGCGGTCGTCATACCAGGTACGCATCGGCTGTTCACAAAATTCAATGTCATATTTACCCATGGCCTGCAGCGCAAAAACGGCATCGTCAAAACTCCAGCCCTGGTTGGCATCAATGCGTATTGCCAGCCTCTCCCCTACGGCTTCGCGGATCTGCTTTACGCGTTCAACATCTCCGACAGCGTCTTTACCCAATTTTACTTTTAGAATATTGGCACCTGACAGTTTAAATTCACCCGCTTTTTTTGCCATTACTTCCGGCGAGGCGATCCCAATGGTTATATCTGATTCCACTACCCGTCTTTCTCCGCCTAAAAACCTGTAAAGCGGCAAGCCGGCATGTTTGGCAGCAATATCATATAAAGCCATATCAAAGGCGCTTTTAATTGTCGTATTGCCGGCAATGCATTGATGCAGCTGTTGTAAACGGGCTTCGGTTTCCAGCGCGTTTTTCCCGATCCATAGCCCGGCGAAATCTTTTGCAACGACTAAACAAGTATCCTGGGTCTCCCCAACGATCATCGGGAAGGCCGAACACTCTCCAACCCCATAAAATCCGGCGTCAGTATGCACCCTTATAAAAACGTTCATTGCATGGTCCATCGTTCCCGTGGCTATAGTAAAGGGCACCATGGGGATGCTGAAGCGGTAAATATCTATTTTGGTTATCAGGAGTGGCTTCAATTTTATAAAGTTAATAAGCGAAATTACTAAAACTTAATTAATTAGCTATTTTAAGCTTTAATTGATCCTATAATCTAATAACTCCAAAAACCAATCAACTTAATCTAACTCATTCAACCAATCAACTAATTTATTTGCACTTTCACACAATTGCTTTATATTTGCGTTACCTGTTCAGGTAAATTCAACTTTAGCCTGTTATTTCCGGTTTTTTTAGGAAATAATGTCTGTGCTGATTTTAAACTTTCAATAAATTTATTCATTACATAGCTTATAAAACTATGCCCGAAAATTTTGATTATAACTCCACCAGGAATAAACTTATCCTGTCTGAATATGGCCGTAACGTACAAAATATGGTAAAATATATTGTTGCGCTGCCTACCAAAGAAGAACGCAACCGTTATGCCCAGGTGGTAATTGACCTGATGGGTTTTTTGAACCCCCACCTGCGCGATGTTGCCGATTTTAAACATAAACTGTGGGATCACCTGCACATTATTTCAGATTTCCAGATCGACGTGGATTCGCCGTATCCGAAACCATCGACGGAAGCTATCCATATGAAGCCCGAGCCGCTGCGGTACCCGCACCAGCGCATCAAATACAAACACTATGGTAAAACCATTGAATTGATGATTGAAAAGGCCAAAAGCATTGATGATGCCGACCGTAAACGCCACATGGTACAAGCCATCGCTAACTTTATGAAAATGGCTTATGTACAATGGAATAAAGATTCAGTGGCTGATGAGATCATCCTGTCTGACCTTTACAACCTCTCCGGCGGACAATTAAAACTCGAAGAAAACATCAACTTGAACAAGGTTGAATACCGTTCGATGCCGCATAACACCAACAACAACCAAAATAACCGCGGCCGTACCAACAACCAAAATAACCAAAATAACCGCGGCCGTACCAATAACAACAACCCGCGTAATAACAATAATAACAACCAAAACCGTAACCGCAATAACGGCGGCGCGAAGAAATATTAATTGGTTCATGGTTCATGGTTGATAGTTCATAGTAAAAGAAATGAGAATATCGCCCATGAAACATGATCCGCGAACCAATATATTAACTGATTCATATTGCATTGTTGATAGTTTATAATACAAAAACTGATTCAACCATGAACTATGAACCATGAACCATGAACTAAACATGACCAACGCATTTGAAATCATCGGCGGCACACCGCTGAAAGGCGAGATCGTTCCGCAGGGTGCAAAAAACGAAGCTTTACAGGTACTTTCGGCAGTTTTATTAACCAGCGAAAAAATCACCATCAGCAATATTCCTGACATTAAGGACGTAAATAAACTGATAGAGTTATTGGGTGATATGGGGGTAAAAGTAGAAAAGCTTGCGCCTGACACCTATAGTTTTGAATCGAAAAACATCGACCTTGACTTTTTTAAGTCAGATGCCTTTAAGGAGAAAGGAGGCGGGCTTAGGGGATCTATTATGATCGTTGGGCCATTGCTTGCACGTTTTGGCAAGGCCGCCATCCCCAAACCCGGTGGTGATAAAATTGGCCGCCGCAGGCTGGATACCCACTTTTTGGGCTTTGAAAAATTGGGCGCACAGTTTAACTACGACCCGTCAAACGGATTTTTTAATGTTGATGCCTCCAACCTGAAAGGCACCTATATTTTATTGGACGAAGCATCTGTTACCGGTACCGCCAACATTGTGATGGCTGCTGTTTTGGCAAAAGGGATTACCACCATTTATAATGCTGCCTGCGAACCCTATTTACAGCAACTTTGTAAAATGCTAAACCGCATGGGCGCAAAGATCAGCGGCATAGGTTCAAATTTATTGAGCATTGAAGGGGTTGCTGAATTGGGAGGAACTGAACACCGTTTGCTGCCGGATATGATTGAGATTGGTTCGTTTATCGGCCTGGCTGCTATGACGGAATCGGAGATTACCATTAAAGACGTGCATTATAAGGAGTTGGGCATGATCCCTGACGTTTTTAAACGACTGGGGATCCAAATGGAACTGAGAGGTGATGATATTTTTATCCCGGCCCAAAAGCATTACGAGATAGATACTTTTATTGATGGTTCCATCATGACCATTGCGGATGCCCCCTGGCCAGGCTTTACGCCAGATTTATTGAGCATTTGCCTGGTAGTAGCCATACAAGCCAAAGGCTCGGTGCTTATCCACCAAAAAATGTTTGAAAGCCGCCTGTTTTTTGTAGATAAACTACTGGATATGGGCGCCCAGATCATTTTATGCGACCCGCACCGGGCTACGGTTATCGGATTGGATAAACAAGTACAGTTACGCGGCATTTCGATGACCTCGCCTGACATCCGTGCAGGTGTAGCCCTGCTTATTGCAGCCCTATCTGCCAAAGGCAAATCAACCATATACAACATCGAACAAATAGAACGCGGCTATCAGCATATCGACAAACGCCTGATAGCACTGGGTGCGAATATTAAAAGGATTTGATGGAGACGGTGAAAGGCGAAAGGTAAAGGGTTAAAGGTTTTTGCCCCTTTTTATATTTTTCGCCTTTAACCTTCAGGGCAGACGCATTAAAAGGCGGCTCCGATGGAGCCTAAACACCCGATTTTAGGGTTTTCTATAAACAGGACACTCCCAGGGGAGTTAAAACTGTTAGGCAAAAGAATAAATGGCTCCGGAGGGGCCACCTGTTTATAGAAAATTCCCACCAAATTTCAAAGACTCCATCGGAGTCCCCTATGAATTTGCCTGGAAGTCACGGCGGTAACCAATTATTTTAATGCGTCGGCCCTGCTTTCGCCTTTCAGCTTTCACCTTTCACCTCAAAATATCTATCTTTATCGCAAACGCGATTATAAATGCCCTATAAGAACCGGAGGTCAACCTATTCCAGTTTTATTTTAATTTTTGTATTGATTAAAATTGGTTTGAATTTGCTGGCTATTGCTCATTTCGGTTTTCACCGCGATGAGTTTTTACATTTGGTGCTGGCCGATCACCTGGATTGGGGGTATAAAGAAGTACCGCCATTTATTGCCCTGCTGGCAAAGATCACCATCACTATATTTGGCAATTCGGTATTTGCAGCCCGCATCTTCCCAACCATAGCCGGGGGGCTTATTATCTGGCTCACCGGGCAGATCACTGTTGAACTGGGCGGTAAAAGGTTTGCCATCGCGCTGGCCTGCCTGGCCCTGATTTTTTCGCCGGCTTTCGCGGCAAGTGATTATTTATTCCAGCCCGTGGTTTTTGACCAGCTTTGGTGGGTGCTGTCCGTTTGGTTACTGGCCAAGTACTGCAATACGTCGTCCATAAAATATCTATACTTCCTGGGTTTGGTGGTGGGCGTTGGTATGCTCACCAAATACTCTATGGCATTTTTTACCTTTTCGCTGCTTTTTGGCATCCTCATCAGCAAACAGCGCAAAATGCTGTTCAACCGGCACATTTTAGGGGCGGCTTTACTGGCTTTGCTTATTTGGCTGCCAAATATCATCTGGCAGTTTCAACACCATTTACCGGTGTTTACCCACATGAGCACCCTTCAAAAAGAGCAGTTGGACTATATACAACCCTCCGACTATATTAAACAGGAATTACTGGACAATGGTATTGCCTTATTCATATGGCTTACCGGCTTTATATTTTTACTATTCTCCTTCAGGCTGCATAAATTCCAGTTCCTGGCGATTGCTTTTGTATTAATATTTATCTTTTTCCTGGTGATGCATGGCAAAAGCTATTACCTGTTTGGCGCTTACCCTATGCTGTTTGCTGCAGGCGGCTTTGGTTTTGAAAGATGGTTAAAAGCAAGCGGACTGGCGCTTCGTGGCGTGGTTATCGCAATTTTTATTGTGCCCAACCTGTTAATACTACCCATGCTATTGCCAATTTTTTCGCTTGATCAAACCCTTTCCTTTTTCAAATTCGCCCGGAAAAATATGCCGGCCATGCAATTTTTGGTGACCTGGGAAGACCATAAAGTACATGCCACCACCCAGGATTATGCCGATATGCTGGGATGGGATGAAATGGCCGCCAAGGTAGATTCTGCCTGGAATGCCTTAACCCCCGAACAGCAAAAACATACCCAGATCTACGCCGACAACTACGGCGAAGCCGGCGCCCTGCATCATTACGATAAACAATACAATTTACCCGAAGTCATCTCTCTTAACAGCAGCTTTACCCTTTGGGCGCCCGATAACCTGGATGGCCAGTACATTATTTATGTAGACGACCAGGGCGGCGGCAATATCAACAGTTTTAAATCAGCGCTGGAGAGTTACCGAAAGATCGGCGAAGTAGAAAACCCGCTGGCAAGAGAAAAAGGCACCGCCGTTTTTATTTTGGTGCATCCCAAAAAAGGCCTTACGGACAGGTATAGCAAAGAGCTGGCGAGGAAGAGGTTGGAGTGATTTTTGATTTGGAAATGTAGTGATTTGAAGATTTGAAAATGACCGAAGGTTAAGAGTGCAACTATTCAACTGTATACCAGAAATGTTTATATTTGTGTTTACAATTTTATAGGATTGACTTTATGGAGCTGATCATAAAAACCAATAACGAAAGCAGTATTGCTAAAATCATTGCATTGGCAAAAAAGCTAAATGTTACTGTAGAGCAAAAAGAAGTACCTGATCAGAGTAAAATCAATAAAGACGAATTAAAAAAAAGCATTCTCAACTTCAAAGCCAGTGGTCCATCTTCCTTTGGCGACGCCGCAGAGTGGCAAAGAGAGGTGAGGAAAGATCGTGACCTCCCTTTTTCGGAATAGTTTATGACCCTGGTAGACAGTAACATCATTATATATTCCTATTCAACGCAATATGAATATCTGCGCAGCCTTATCTTGAATGACATGATTTTTGTTTCGGAAGTGTCGAAAGTTGAGGTGTTAGGCTTTCACAAAATAACTTCCGATCAGGAAAGCTATTTCAGAAAGATTTTTGATTTAGTGACATTGATTATCCCTTCCCGTGAAGTTTTCGATGCAGCCATTAAAATACGCAAAAAACACAGATTAACTTTAGGCGATAGTATCATAGCGGCAACGGCGGTGGTGCATGGTTTGTCGCTCTGCACGCGTAACCTGAAGGATTTTGAAAAAATCGCTGATCTGAATTGTATAAATCCAATCAAATAAAATTAGCTATTTTTCAGGGCCTGGCTGAGAGACTTCCGAAGTTTTGAAAACTTCGGAAGTCTGATGTCGACATTCTTTCTCTGCAATTTAATTATGGAAATTTTCGGTGCACTGCATCATATGTATATGAAAAGAACATCATCACTGCTGATTGCTGCGTTGTTTTTAACATCATACAGTCAACTATCTCATGCCCAGAATTTAACAATGGCTCCGGAATCCGATCCTGTTGGAATAGGATTATTGTTTATTAACAAAACGCAGGACCTTCCAATTTATAATTCTCAAAATAATAGGGCAGCTTTTGACACTATTAAAATTAAAAGGATAATGGAAGGAAAGAGAAAGGGTAGCTTCGAAATTAGTACTGCCAATACGAAAAATTTATTTAACCCGTATCAAAGTTGTGAAGGCAGTAGTGATGAGGAAGGCAAATCTTTGATTAATTCAGGACTAGGCCCACTTGAATTCAGGTTGGTATTCAGAGTATTAAAATACTATAAGGATGAATTTAAAGTCATTATATCAGAAAAAGATAAGACAATTGCAATCATTAAAATCCCAAAAGAAGATTCAATTAATGGCTTTGAAACATGGGAGCATTATCTGAAACGCGTCGCAGCCATAGAGCCAATAGGACCTTATTATGGTAAAGGATTGCCCGTTTTTGATGTGCCGGATGGCAAACAGATAAATCCACAATTTCGGATTCAGACACATATTGATTCAGTCAAAGGAAATTGGTTGAGAATCACCGATGACGGAAAGTTATCAGGATGGGTAAAATGGCGTGACAACGATAAAGTGCTGGTGAGATTTATAGAACGTTTTATTGAATAACCAGCAAATTAAAGACTCCCGAAGTTTTGAAACTTCGGGAGTCTTATGCGTTTAAGCCGAGATCGCATTAATAATATCGTACTGCGTAATAATTTCTATCTGCCCGTTATCTTCCACCAATACGGCAATGTTATCCTTATTGATCATGGCGGAAATTTTGTCGATAGAGGTATTCAGGTCCACAAAGGGAAATGGCGCGGTAGCTATTTTTTTAACCGGCTGCGATTTGATGGACGGGTTTTCGATCAGCGAAGTTAAAATATCGCTTTCAGTAATTTTACCGATCACCATACCCTTTTGCGTAACCGGGATCTGCGAAATATTGAGGGACTTGATGGTATTGATCGCCTCCAGGATAGTTTGCTCGCAATCAATGGTGACAATGGGCTGGCTGTCCTTCCGGTGGATGATGTCGCGCGCGGTTAATTTTTCGTCCTTTAAAAATCCATTGTCGCGCAGCCAGTCGTCACTATACATTTTGCCCATATAGCGGGAACCATGGTCAGGGAAAATAATTACCACCACATCGCCTGCCTCAAACTTATCCTTCATTTGCAAAAGCCCGGCAACTGCGGAGCCAGTGGAGTTTCCTGCAAAAATGCCTTCTTTGCGGGCAATTTCGCGGGTCATTAACGCTGCATCCTTATCAGTTACTTTTTCAAAATGGTCTATCAGGTTAAAGTCAACGTTCTGCGGCAAAAAATCCTCGCCTATCCCTTCGGTAATGTATGGATAGATCTCATTTTTATCCAGGATGCCAGTCTCTTTATATTTTTTAAATACCGAGCCATAGGTATCAATACCTAAAACCTGTATCGCAGGATTTTTCTCTTTTAAATACCTTGCGATGCCTGATATCGTTCCACCTGTGCCCACTCCGGCGATGAGGTGGGTGATTTTTCCTTCGGTTTGTTCCCAAATTTCAGGCCCGGTTTGCTCATAATGCGCCTGTGAGTTGGATAAATTATCATACTGGTTCGGCTTCCATGAATTAGGCACTTCGCGTTCCAGGCGGGAGGACACGGAGTAATAAGAACGCGGGTCTTCCGGGTCCACATTGGTGGGGCAAACAATTACCTCGGCTCCAAAGGCGCGCAGGGCGTCAAATTTCTCTTTGGATTGTTTGTCAGTACTGGTAAAAATACATTTGTAGCCTTTGATTACGGCTGCAATGGCCAGGCCCATACCCGTATTGCCGGAAGTACCCTCGATGATGGTGCCGCCGGGTTTCAACTTACCGCTTTTTTCAGCATCTTCGATCATTTTAATCGCCATGCGGTCCTTAATCGAGTTGCCGGGGTTGGTGGTCTCAATCTTTGCCAAAACGGTTGCCGGAATGTCTTTTGCGACCCTGTTTAACTTCACCAATGGCGTATTGCCAACGGTTTCCAATATATTGTTGTACCACATAGGGCAAAATTAGCTTTCTTAAATGATATATCTGTAAAGAGAGTTGATTAAGTGAGTGGTTGATTAAGTTGATTATGTTTTTGAGGATTATGATAAGAATAGTTTTCAGTCACTCGCCAGGCCAACCCACCCGATAGCTATCGGGTCAACCTAAAAAATCAAATGCTTCACCGTTAGGCCATTGTTGATTAGTTGCTTCAACGATTCAATACCGATCCTCAGGTGGGTTTCCACATACTGGTCGGTAACGGCGGAGTCGCTTTCGGCGGTTTTTACCCCTTCCGGGATCATCGGCTGGTCTGATACCAGCAATAAAGCGCCGGTCGGGATCTTGTTGGCAAAACCAGTGGTAAAAATGGTCGCCGTTTCCATATCAACAGCCATCGCCCTTAATTTTTTAAGGTAGCGTTTAAACTCTTTGTCATGCTCCCAAACGCGGCGGTTGGTGGTATAACAGGTTCCGGTCCAGTAATCGCGGCCAAAGTCGCGTATAGTGGTCGAAATGGCTTTCTGCAGGGCAAACGCCGGTAAGGCAGGCACCTCAGGAGGCAGGTAATCGTTCGAGGTACCTTCTCCCCTGATGGCAGCTATTGGCAGTATCAGGTCGCCTACCTTGTTTTTCTTTTTAAGGCCGCCGCATTTGCCTAAAAATACAACTGCTTTGGGGTGAATGGCGGTAAGCAGGTCCATAATGGTTGCTGCTACAGAACTCCCCATCCCGAAATTGATGATGGTGATGCCGTTTGCGGTAACGCTTTGCATCGGTTTATCCAAACCTAAGATCGGCGCATTGTCGTTCCACTGGGAAAACAAGGTAATGTATTTCGAAAAATTGGTAAGGATAATATAATTACCAAATTCAGCCAGTGTGCGGCCGGTATAACGCGGCAGCCAGTTGGTAACTATTGATTCTTTTGTCTTTAACCCCGGGGTTATCGCGGAGGATACTTCTTTTGCCCTTTTTCCGGGCTGTTCGTCTTTTTTTATATCTAATTGTTCATTCATAACACTTTTTAATTTGCCCTTTAGTGCGTTGGGGGATATCCTTATACAACAAACCCCGGCATTCACCAGGGCTCGTCATTATTTCAAATTTAAAAACTTAATATATCTTCTTTATTAAGCCACCTTTAATTTTTTAAGGTCTGATTTGTCAAATTTCTCGTGGGCGTAGTCCAGCGTCACATTCAGGCGTTTCACATCTTTTTTTGACGGGAACTCGAACATGGCATCGATCATGATCGCTTCGCATATCGAGCGTAAGCCACGTGCGCCCAATTTAAATTCAACCGCTTTATCCACGATAAAATCAAGCACTTCATCCTCAAACTCCAGCTTTACGCCTTCATATTCAAACAATTTTTTGTATTGTTTTAATAAGGAGTTTTTTGGCTCGGTTAAGATATTGTGTAATGCTTCCCTGTCCAATGGGTTCAGGTAAGTTAATATCGGCAAACGGCCTATCAATTCGGGGATCAGGCCGAATGACTTTAAATCCTGCGGGGTAATGTATTTGTACAGGTTCTTCAAATCAACTTCGCCATCATCGCGCTTCATCCGGTAACCTACCGTTTGCGTACGTAAACGGTTAGCGATCTTCCTGTCGATACCGTCAAAAGCGCCACCGCAGATAAACAGAATGTTGTTGGTATTTACGGTGATCATTTTCTGATCCGGGTGCTTACGTCCACCCTGTGGCGGAACGTTTACCAGTGTGCCTTCCAGGATCTTCAGCAAAGCCTGCTGAACACCTTCGCCGGATACATCGCGGGTGATAGATGCATTGTCGCTTTTGCGGGCAATTTTATCCACCTCGTCAATGTAAACAATGCCGCGTTCGGCAGTAGCTACATCGTAGTCGGCTGATTGCAGCAGACGGGTTAATATACTTTCAACATCCTCCCCTACATAGCCGGCTTCGGTTAATACCGTAGCGTCGCAAATACAAAAAGGGACGTTTAATATTTTGGCGAGGGTTTTTGCCAGTAAGGTTTTACCTGTACCGGTTTCGCCCACCATAATGATGTTTGATTTTTCAATCTCCACCTCATCCTTATCAATGCGCTGGTTTAAACGTTTGTAATGATTGTAAACCGCAACTGACAATATCTTTTTCGCATCATCCTGCCCGATCACATACTGGTCAAGGTGACCTTTTATTTCGGCTGGTTTTAGCATGGCAGGTACTGATGGTGATGACTTCACCTTCCTTACCTTCAGCTCTTCGGCCAGAATCTCATTAGCCTGGTTAACGCACTTATCGCAGATATGTGCATCAAGACCGGCTATCAGCATAAGAGAATCCTGCTTACCGGCCCCGCAAAACGAACACCTGATTTCCTTGCTGTTTTTATTCATTTAGTTTATTATTGAAGTACAAAATTAACAATTTTTATTCAAAGTCGGAAAGCCCGCTTAGTATGGAAAGTCCGAAAGTTAAAAAATGATAGGCTAATGTTAATACTACGTTCATATTGCAGTATTTGTTTCATTCCCCGTATAAAATCCATCTTCCTGACTTTCGGGCTTTACCGACCCTGCCTGCCGGCAGGTTTCGGACTCCGAACTTATTTACTTGTCTTGGTACCGCGCAAAATCTCATCTACCATACCAAACTCTTTGGCTTCTTCAGCAATCATCCAGTGATCACGATCAGATGCATCCCAAACTTTTTCAAACGGCGCACCGCTATGGTCGGCAATAATCTGGTATAGTTCTTTTTTCAGTTTTGTAATTTCATGGTAGGTAATTTCAATGTCCGACTGCTGCCCCTGCGCGCCGCCTGATGGCTGGTGGATCATTACCCTTGCATGCGGTAAAGCAGCCCTTTTACCATTGGTACCGGCACATAATAATACGGCCGCCATTGACGCTGCCATACCTGTACAAATAGTAGCCACATCGTTTGAAATAAACTGCATGGTATCATAAATACCTAAGCCTGCATAAACAGAACCACCTGGCGAATTAATGTAGATCTGGATATCGCGTTTGTTATCAGCCGATTGTAAGAAAAGCAATTGGGCCTGGATAATGTTTGCAATGTTTTCATAAATCGCGTCGCCAAGGAAAATAATACGGTCCATCATCAAACGCGAGAACACATCCATCTGGGCAACGTTCAGCTGGCGCTCTTCAATAATGTATGGCGTCATGCCGGTTGGCAGGGTACTTCGTTCAACGCCGGCAATAAATTTATCTACATAGATACTGTTAATACGGTGGTGTTTAACAGCGTATTTTCTGAATTCGTTTTTATCAATATTACTCATGATTCTTTTGTTAAGATGCGGGTTTTAATCGCGATAAATATAGTTGTTACTTAAATACTTTTTGCAACAGAAAGTTTGTGAAAAGTAAATTTATTTGGGGAGAGAAAGTCCGAAAGTCAGAAAAATCCTAAAGTCGGAAAGAAAAAGCTGATCATGTTAACGAAAAATGTCATTTATCTCAGCCATAAGCTGAAACAAATGACATTAAATATCTTCCGGACTTTCGGTCTTTCCGGACTTCCTTACAGTTTCTGGAAGTCAGTATAAAGAATTTCCTTAGGCTCCAGTGTAACAACGCTTTTTATATAGGCGAATATTTTTAAAGCCTTCACTTCTTCAAATATCTTGTTGGCGTTTTCCTTATTCTGCAGGTATTGCACGGTATACTGGCCCAATTGTTCGTCACTTAAACCGGTAGGGCTGTACATCCTGAATTGCTGATCCAAACGGAATTTTGCAGTTTGAAAAACATCTTCGTATTCTATTTTGATGTTCTGCTCCCTGATGATCTTATTGCCGATCAGCGTCCATTTAAGGTTTTGGGCAAAATCGTTATAGCCACCTTCAAGATCTTCCGCAGTCATTTTTTCGTCGCTTGCTTTTAACCAGCGTTTCAAAAACTCATCAGGCAGCGTAAACTGGAATTTATTGATAGTATAGTTATAAATCTCTTCCTGCAATTTGCGTTCGGCATCCTGCCCCATCATGCCTTCAATCTCTTCCGTAATTTTCGCCCTGAATTCATCCTCAGTGCTTACTGTTCCTTCACCAAATAATTTATCAAAGAACTCCTGGTTCAGATCACTTTCTTCCAAACGGTTAACATTTTTAACAGTTAACTGAAAGTTTGATTTCAGATCTGCCGCTGTTTCTTCATCAATTTTTAATAAACCGGCAATTTTTGCTGCGTCGTTATCATAAGCTTTCTGAATATCCAGCGTAACTACGTCTCCTTTTTTCAGACCGATTAACGATGCTTTTACAGCCTCATCTTTAATCTGGTCTAACCTCACCGACGCGGTTATGGCAATTCCATCCTCAAAAACAGAACCATCGGGCGAAAGCTGGGCTAAATCGGCGTAAAGCACATCATCATCTGCCGATACGTCAGGATTTGTCATTTTGCCATAGCTTCTGCGGATATTTTTGATCCGTGCGGCTAACGTTTCCTCGTCAACTTTAATTACATATTGCGAAATTTTATCACCGGCCGAAAAATCAACCGTAAAATCAGGCGCTAAACCCAGCTCGTAGTTAAACTCAAAATTGTCGGTAAAATCCCAGTTATAGTGTTTGTCTCCGTCAAATTTTGGAAGGGGCTGGCCTAAAACTTCCAGTTTTTCTTCATCGATATATTTGTTCAGGGTATCTGAAAGCAGGTTATTGATCTCGTCAACCAGGATGCTTTTGCCATACATTCTTTTGATATGCGACGGCGGCACCATTCCGGGGCGGAAACCAGGTATTTTGGCTTTTTTAGCCTGATCCTTAATGGCTTTATCAACGCGCGGCTGATAATCTTCGGGATTGATATTAATTTTTACAACTGCGTTCAGGTTATCGATCTTTTCCTGTGAAATATTCATCTTTTAGTGATATTTAAACTTAAATATTGCGCAGGTTCTCAATCGCCTGCTTTTGGAGGGGCAAAGGTAGGGAAAAAGTTGGAGAATTGAAAAAAGTGGGAAAGTCCGGAAGTCCGGAAAGTCCGAAAGTTTGGTAGTGTCTCAATTTCAAATTTTATTAACAAAAGAGATGAGTAAAGAACTTTCGAAGAAATGAATTACTGTATGAAAAAAATAGCGAAATTTAAAAAGGCAAAGTAAGTGACACTTAATTCATTATTTGATATGAACGTACAGGAACAAATCAACGAGTATATTACCAGCCAGCCTGAACCAAAACGTAATGATTTGCAAGTGTTGCACCATCGCATACTTCAAGTTTTACCTGGATGTAAATTATGGTTCGATAATGGTAAGAACAGCGAAAATAAAACTGTCAGCAACCCTACTATCGGCTATGGATTATATACCATAAAATATGCCGATGGAACGACCAGGGATTTTTTTCAAATCGGTTTGAGCGCAAACAAAACCGGCATCTCTGTTTACATCCTTGGCATTAAGGATAAAACCTACCTGGCCCAAACGTTTGGGAAAGAACTGGGCAAGGCGAGCGTGACCGGGTATTGCATCAGGTTCAATAATTTAAAAGACATAAACATTGATATACTTGAAGCAGCCATACGCTATGGGGTTGAGGCGACCGGCGGAAATTAAATTCCAAAGGGAAACACCATTGAAAGGCTGAAAGTCAGGAAAGCTAATAAAGGGCCAATGAAAAATTTGAAAAGTGGGAAAGTCCCTGGAAAAATTTCACTGCTCTAAAACATATCGAATGGATGACCTCCTCAAATAAATCAGCAATCCTTAAAGCTCCCGAAAAAATATCCCGTTAGGTATAACCCATTTGTAGAAAAAACAAGAAAGAGTTAATTGAGGCTGTCTCAAAAGTCGATTTTATAAAAGGGTTACCAAATAATATTTGCCTCTGTGATCTTTGCGTTCTCGTCTCCGTGGCCTCTGTGGTTAAATTTTACCACAGAGGCCACGAAGAAGGCACAGAGAGGCACAGAGTTTTTATACCGCAAAATATAATTTTGTATAATTCTTCTTTGTTTTACTTATGATACAGCCTCATAGAATCCGGTCACCCAAAAAATGTTATGGAAGCCCGTTAATACGAAGGATTACTGCAAACGTGAAAGTCCAGCTTCGCAGCAAATATCTATTTTTCCAAAGACGCCGTTAATTTCGCCTGGAATTTCTCCACCTTATTTTTTACAGGCTTCAACGTTCTTAAATAAGCATAAATTGCTTTAAGGTCGCCATCGCTCATGCCTGCATACCCATACCAGGGCATGATGGTTTGAAAATCATCTTTGCCCACCCCTGCGGCCTTTGCCGGATTGCTGAATGCCCTAAACCTCGCCAAAAACTCAGCCTGGGTCCAGTTACCGATACCGGTCGTTTTATCGGGCGTTATATTTGCCGACCGTACAATATGCCCGCTTACCTGGTATTCGTGCCCGCCTGCAAATTCAAGCCCGGCTATCAGTTTGCCCTTATCATCCTGCGAATGACATTCTTTACAGGCCGTAGCGTTGGTAAGGTATTCGCCATATTTAAGGGTGTCTGTTGAAGGAGGAATTTCGGAAAGTGCAGCTTTTTGGGGCATGGTATGCACCAGGATATTCAAAGGAAAATCGAGGGTTGATTTTGGATACTCGGCAACAATAGGTTTTAAAGTGCGCAGGTAGGCAATGATGGAATACACATCTTCCCGGCTTAATTTGGAATAGTAAGGCCAGGGCATCAGCGGAAATATGGCTTCGCCGTTTTTGCGTACGCCGCAGGTAATGGCGCGGAAGATTTCGCCATCGGTCCAGTCTTTTAGCTTATATGGGGTAATATTTGGCACGTTAACCGAACCCGGGAAGCCAACCGAGGCATCAAATACTTCGCCGCCGCCACCCATGCTACCTTCAACCACAGGCGCGGCTAACTTTGTCCAGTCTCGCTTTGAATGGCAGTCGACACATAAAGTAACATGATTCGCCAGGTATTCCCCCCTTGCTACCCGCTGCGGGGTTAAGGCAACGGTAATATTTTCGGGCTTGCCGACGTCCGGCAGCGCAAGCGTTACATACGAAATAACAGAAATGACGGCAAGTACAACAAAGATCACCGCATAAAGCAGCACTTTTTTTAATTTCTTCATGGTTTACGGTTGAAAGGGTTGGGATAAAAATAAATAAATTTTCATGATTTGCAAACCGTTCAATATCAGCGTTCACTGAAAATTTGAAAACAGAAAAGGCGCAAAAACCAATTTGCACCTCCTCTTATCTCTTTCTAATTCTTCTTCCGGACTTTCGGACTTTTCGGACCCTGCCTGCCGGAAGGCAGGGTCGGGATTGCTGGTGGGATTGGCGCTAACGTTTTAAATTGAGCTATTGTTGTTTCAACCAGGTAACCAGAACGCACTAATTATTAAAGGTTTTGTTATAAACCGGTTTTATGGTTCTTAAATAAAAATAGATCGCTTTCAGGTCGGTTTCACTCATGCCACTGTAGTCATACCATGGCATTGGGCTAGCTTCGTTTTTTGATGATTTATTTTTCAGCCGGGCCGAATCGGTAAACGATTTAAAACGTTCAACAAATGCTTCTCTTGTCCAGGCACCAATGCCAGTTTGCTTTTCGGGCGTAAGATTCGCAGAATATATTTTTTTATTACCCATTTGGAATTCGACCCCGCCGGCAAAATTCAATCCTGGAATTATTTTTCCAAACATTTTTCCATTTTCTTTCCGCGAATGGCAAAGATCGCAGTCGGCCATAAGGGTTAAATATTCACCATATTTAGCAGTATCGCTATTATCAGGCAATTTGCCAAAAATGGCTCTCGTGGGCATAGTATGTACAAAAATATTGGTCGGGAAATCGAGTTTTGGTTTTGGATACGGATTGGTTTTTATGGCAGGCAAACTCCGCAAATAGGCTATAATAGCATATAAATCTTCTCTGTCCATTTTTGAAAAATGCGGCCAGGGCATCAGCGGGAATATTGCCGAACCATCCTTTCGCTCACCAGCAGTAATTGCCCTGAAAATTTCTCCGTCCGTCCAGCTTCTTAGTTTATAAGGCGTAATATTAGGTATATAAATATCACCAGGTACACCTTCTGATATATCAATATCGTCGCCTCCGGAACCAAAATGCCCCGGGGGGATGTCCCCGATGGGTTTTGACCAGTCGCGCTGCGAATGGCAATCTATACAGAGGCAAACATGGTTGGCCAGGTATTGCCCCCGTGCTATCCTTTGAGGAGTTAAGGCGACGGTGATATTTTCAGGCTTGCCCACATCCGGCAGCGCCAGGGTGACATAGGAAACAACAGAAACGACAGCAAGTACAACAAAGATCACCGCATAAAGCAGCGCTTTTTTAAATTTCTTCATGGTTTTCGGTTGAAAATGTTGTCATAAAAATAAACTCATTTTTATAATTTCCAAAATGTTAAACGCTGAAAATCAAAAAAATAACAACAGAAAAGGCGCAAAAACTAATTCGCGCCTTCTTGTTTCATTCTTCTTTCGGACTTTTCCGACTTTCGGACTTAATTCACCTGCTCAATCGATGATGCTCCCGATTTATCATTGCTGATACTTGGATGCCCTTTATATTTAACTTCCGATGCGCCGCTTGAATGTACGTTCAGCGTATTGAGGACATTTACTTCGCAATGGCCTGCGCCTGAGGATTCAATATCGCAGCTGCCTACCACAAAATCAAGTGCGTAAACATGGCCCACGCCGCTGATATCAATATGGTGCGAAGTGGCCTGCCCTTTTAAATTTAATTCGGTAGCGCCGCTGCCTGATGTGGTTACGTTTGCCGCGTTAAGGTCTAAAGTGACCTTGGTAGCCCCGGATAAGTGAATATTAAGATCTTTGGTAACTAATTTACCATCCGATGCTACTTCTACTGCTCCGGATGCTTTTATTTGTTCGAGGTTTTTAACCCCAACATTTACCACGATCTGGCCGGCGTTACAAAAATTCTTTTTATTGTAGATGCGGAGTTTATCGCCCTCGAGGTTGGTTTTAATGTATTTTATCAGGTTATCGTCGCCGGTAATTTTGATGGAGAAGCTGCTATCCTGCTTTAAGATCACTTTATAACCACCAGATATACTGATCCTGCTGAACTCCCCTACTTTACGGTCTTCGGATACCTGGTGCCCCGAACCATGAATGCAATTAAAATTGCACGACGAAAAGCCGAACAGGGTAAAACCGGCAACCAGGGCCAGTATGGTTAATTGTATCTTTTTCATCATTTTTTGATTTTGTTATTGGACTACAGTTTATTAGTTAAAGTTACATTAAATTGGTTGATTGGGGTGGAATTAGTTGGATTAAGTTGATTGGGTTGATCATAAAAAAATCTATAGCTTAAAAAAAAATCGATCTTTTTAACTCCCCTCTTGAGAGGGGGCGCGCTGGCCCGTGTAGTGGCGGGGGTGTGTTCGCCGGCATGTTCGCTAACACACCCCTCCACCCCTCTCAAGAGGGGAACCGCACGGGCCATGCTTTTTTTAACTCCCCTCTTGAGAGGGGGTGTGCCGGCCCCGTGTAGTGGTGGGGGTGTGTTCGCCGATCTGCTCACTAACACACCCCTCCGCCCCTCAAGAGGAGAACCGCACGGGCCCGGCTTTTAATGTGTCCTTTTAATGCCTCTCTATTGCTATAGAAGTAAAAATGATTGGGTTGATTAAGCTATGTGGAGTTTTAACCACTCACCTAATCAACCCAATCAACTTAATCAACCAATTACAAACCAGCAAATTCATCAACCACTGGTTTTGCTGGTACGGCTACTACTGTTTGGCTTTTTGAAACCTTTCCGGCTTCAAGGTTGGCGCTGCTTACGTTTTCGGCGTGGTTATATTTAAGGTCGAATTCATTTACGCGGCCGCTGATGGTAGCTTTTGCCTGGTCGGCTACGGTTACCTTAGCGTTAAAAGCATCAAGGCTTAAATTTGCGGTGGCGTGGTTATGTAATTCGACTGCGAAATCAATGCCGGAGAAATCACCGAACGATTTTACATCGGCATTGTCATAAACGGCTATGGAACGAAGATCGGCGGCGGTAACCCAAACTACCAATTTTTCGGCTTTGTAGGAGGCGATGCTTAACACACCGTTGCGGCTTTTTACCAGGGCGCTTTCTGCATAATATTGATTGTAAACTTTTACCTGGTCGGCGTTACCGTCCGAGATGTACAATTGAACGTTTCCGCGCACTTCAATTTTGTTGATGACGCTGATGTCTGATAACACAGTTACGTTGTCGCTGTTGGTTGTATCTGCGTAAGTTGTTGCTGCTATTCCGGTACTTAAAACAAGTGCTGTGAATAATGTTATGATTTGAGTTTTCATGATGTTGAATTTGTTTTTTAATGGCCATGAAGCCATCTCAAGCGTTGTTTGTTTTTTAGTGGTTGCTTTCGATGGTTTCATGATGTTTTTATTTTTGCCTGCCTGTCGGCAGACTGGATTGTCTGTAAGTTGTTTTATGTTTCTAATTACACCAATAAGACGACTACAGCACAGATCCGTTACAGCAAAAAGGCCTCAAATAGGTACAGGAAGGGGTTTTATCGGTAAAGCGGGGGTTGTGGTCGGTGAAAAGGTTTGGGGCGTGGCTGAGGCGAGGCGCCCTGGCAAGCAGGACTTTTTAAAAATGAATTTATTTGGAATTGTAGAGACGCGATGCTTCGCGTCTTTGAATGAATGATCGTACCTCCTGATAAATTCAACAAACGCCGGGGCCAGAGACGCGAAGCATCGCGTCTCTACAGCGAATCAACAAAAATACCATTTCGTCTACATAGGGTTTCCAACGGGACCCTGCGGTGGAACATGCCTATTGATTTGTAGCTATCCGGCTGTTATCCACAGCTGCTAACATCATCCTCCGCAGGTTCCTCTGCGAGAGAACCTGCGGGGACAAAAAGGTCGTTTAATCTAACCCCGGCCGATTACTTTTTACACCCAACCGGCACAAACTGAAACCGGCCCCTGGTAAAATTGATTAAATTGTGGTGGATAAACCAGGTACGGCCCAAATAATTTTCGGTGGCGCCAAATCCAAGCATTAAATGGCCGTTTTTCTTCAAAAATGCCAGCGGGTTGCGGTAAATGGTTCTTTTGGCACCATCGGCGAAGGTGTATTCGGCAAATAAGGTATCTCTTGTAAAACGGCCTTTAATTTCGCCGTGATCAAATTCTTTTTCCAAAGCCAGGGGTTCAAGCTCGCCATATTTTATGGTTAAGCGCCCCAGGATCTGGCCGCCCGGCATCGTTTTATATTTTAAAAATGCGCTGTCTTTCCGGTAAATAGCGGTAAAGCATTGCTCCGGGCTTTTGCTGAGTTTGTAATTTTCGGCATCTTGCTGCGCGGCGTTTTTTGCGTAGTGACCACAACCAAACATAAACACCGAAATAAGAAAAATTAACCCGCCAATTTTGTTTTTCATCCCTAAAGGTATCATTAAATATTTTCCCGCAGGTACATACACTTCGTCACGGCAGTGTCTCCAACAGGACCCTGCCGTGGAGTATGCTTGTTGATCTCTTTTTATCCGGCTAATAACAACATTGCCTAAAATCGCCATCCGCAGGTTCATCAGCGACGGATGCTGCCGGGACAAAACACTTGATTGTTTTGCAAAAAAATGTTGTTTATGTGTAAACCCTGCTAATTCATAAATAATTGATTATCAATTATTTAATCCGTTATTTTTGCAAATTGTGTAAACCCTGTGTAAACCCTTTTGGTCTGCTTCAGATGGTCACGGCCGCTTTACTTTTACACATAGTTTAATCCAAACAAGCATCAAAGCAAGTGCCGTAAATACAAACCCGGATTATCCAGAAACGATTTGGTGAGGGAATAATGCTCGGTGTCCTGGTAGCTGGTTTCACGCACGCCGTCTTCATCAAACTGGTAAATGGTAGCGCCGGGGTAGCAGATGAGCATCGGCGAGTGGGTGGCAATGAGGAACTGGGCGCGGCCGCTTTTATCCAGCTGGTGGATCACCGACATAAAGGCCAGGATCCTGGCAGGCGACAAGGCCGCTTCGGGTTCATCCAGGATATAGATGCCCGCTTCGAACTGGTTATTAAACAGGCTGAGAAACGATTCGCCATGCGATTGCTCATGCAGCGACCGCCCGCCATAGGCCCGCAGGATGCGGTTATCATCCACCGCCAGTTCATCAATATAGGACGCGAAACTGAAAAAGCTTTCGGCCCGCATAAAAAAACCTTCGGTAATTCTTTTCGGCGTCCAACCCAACCCAATGTGCCCGGCCAGCGCTGATTCATACCCTTCGAACCGATGCCCGGTGTTCTTGTTATGGTTACGGTTGCCGCCCCTGAGGCTGAAGCCGCATTGCTCGGCAATCCCCTCCAACAAGGTCGATTTCCCCGAACCATTCTCGCCGACAAAAAAAGTGACGTTAGTTTTGAGTTCGAGCGCTAAACCATTGCTGAGGCTTGGGATCTGCTGCAGGTAACTGCCATCCTGCAGTGGCGGGAGCGATATGCGGGATAAAAATGGCATGTGTGCTTAATTTAAACAAATTTATGATTTTGATTCTACCGAAGGTTCACACAAAGCACAAATTTCTTTGCAACCAAAATTGATCCTTTGCATTATATCCAAAAAACAAGTTATGACAACCATCCTTTTCCTCCTCACTTTTTTAACCTTACCCGTGTTGCTGGTGCGTTTGATCATTAAGGCGATAAAGCGCAAACCGCTCAAATCAACCTTAAAAATAATGGGGCTGATTGCAGGGGTCTATTTACTGCTATGGACTGGCTTTTACTTCGCCAGCGGCTACACCACTATCCCATTGGGCACCGACGTTTGCTTTGACGACTGGTGTGCTACCGTTACCAAAATTGATAATGAGCCTGTAGTAAAAGCAAAACTGCCCGCCTTGCCGGCTGATAGCACATGGGTGATCCTCCACATAAAAATGTCTAACCACGCGCGGGGCATCGCCCAAAAACCATCCGAACCACGCGTCCATTTGATAGATGCACAGGGAGGGTACTGGCCTTATTCTGCCATCGGGCAGCAGGCGCTTGAAAAAACTGAAGGTCCGCAACCCGGCATCGATAATAAACTTGAATTGCACCAGTCGATGGAAACACAATTGGTTTTTGCAATTCCGGCCACGGCTAAGGAGGTAAAAGTATTAATTGAAGAAGGCCCCGCCAGCACCAAACTGCTGCTACCTGATGACCGGGAAGTATTCAGCGTGCCTCAATAAATGAGTCCTCCCACAAAAAAATTTCTACGTTAAGCTCTTTCACAATGCCGGTAATGCCGCCGCATTCGATAGTTATGCAGTTGCTTTGTACCCGGAGGATGCGGTCGCAATCCTCCAGGTCGAAATTAAAGCGATAAGCCGGCAGCCGGGCTGTAAGTTCTTTTAAAACCCGTGCCGCCGTCTTTTTGTTGGTTACGTTGGTTTTGAATATTTCTACCATGTTGGTTGATTAAGTTGATTGAGTTGGTTTTAGTTGATTAAGTTGATCAAGGAAGAATATTTAGGTAGCCCGTTTCGCCAATAACCTAATGACACAATGACGCTACAACAACCACTCACCCAATCAACATAGTCAACCTAATCAACCAATTGATGCCTCACTTCTCCGTCGCCGTATTGTTTAATATCTTTTATCACGCCATTGCCCCAGTAATGAATATTGCCCTGCCCATAGTTGCTGATGGTGAGGGTTTCGTCGGCAAAAAGGTCAATATCCCCCTGCGAATAGTTTTTAAGGATAACATTTTTAGCTTTCATGTTTTTAGCATCCAGGTTACCCTGTGATTTCGCGCTGATCTCCAATAAATTACAGGCGCCTTTTATTTCTACGTTACCCACACAGGCGGTTATCAATTTTACCGATGCAGCATCAACATCCAGGCTAATGGTACTTTTATCGCTGTAGATTTTTATTTCCACCGGCTCGCCCGACCGTAAGGTATTAGCACAAACCAGCGATGCCTTTTCGCAGGCATTGTAAAGCGTGTACAATTGCCGGTAATAAATGGTGGTTTTTAATGACGTAAAATCGGGTATGCGCCATTTCCCCCCGGCGGTAACGTATAATGTGCGGCCCGAATTATCTATCTCCATATACTCCATTAAATTTTCATCGGCTTCAATCACCACCTTTTCTTCATCCGCCTGCACCAGTTCTATTTGTCCGGTTAGGCTGAGATGGAGCCTTATAAAAGAGTTCACGCTTATTTCTTTGGAAATTATATTTCCGTTTCCCTGTACTTTTATCATCTGTCTGAGTTTTTTAAAGTTCATTTGTAAATTATTAGTTAACCGCCTGTAACATCATCCCTGTCTTTGTGTTTAATATTTACCGGCGTTTACTATACAAAGGTGGCCAAAAACGAGCGTGGCAGGTTACATTAAACGGAGCAAAACTTACATAATCGGGAGCAAAATGGGATTCGAGATAAAAAACAGGGCAGATAACAGCATCCTTCACGCCAATGATTTATCAGGGAATGATTTTAATACCAATAAGCTGGTTGAAAACACCTTTGAACTGAATTTGCCTTTTGCAGACGCCAAAATGCAGCAATGGCATTTCGATGGTATCAGGATAGGTTATCATAACTGGCACTATAAACAGTGTATTGAAATGGATTGGAAAGGCGACCTGGATATGGTTACCGCCTATTTTAATATGACGGGTAAAACCACTATCAGCAACAAACATTTCGAGCGCCCGTTTGAACTGGGTAAATACCAGCATAACCTGCTTTATTCGCAAACTGGCGAAGGCACGCTAAAAAATGACGAACTGGAGATTAATGCCTTTATGATCCAATTTACGAGGGAGGCCTTTTTACGGGTAACGCAGGACGCCAATGATGCATTGAAACGTTTTGGCGATAAAGTGGCCGAAGGCAAAACAGCCGCTCTGTGCACCAGTAGTATGTTTATGAATATTGATATGCTGAATGCGATAAACGCTGTAGTAAACTGCAAATACCAGCATGATTTGAAGAAAATGTTCCTGCTTTCAAAAACTATGGAATTGCTGGTACTACAGGCAGAAGCTTATAATAGTGTCCAGGATAACAACAGCCAATATTTAAAAACAGATTATGATAAGGAACGTATTATTTACGCCCGCGAATATTTAATTAAACACCTGGATATGCCACCCGGACTTACCGAACTGGCCAGGGTAGCCGGCATTAACGAGTATAAACTCAAAAAAGGATTTAAAGAGATGTTTGGCAATACCGTTTTTGGCTATTTATCGGACACCCGCCTTGAACTGGCCAAAAATGAACTCCTAGAAAAACAGAAATCGGCCAGCGAACTTGCTTTTGAGCTGGGATACTCTTCCCTGCAGCATTTCAGCAATGCTTTTAAAAAGAAATTTGGGGTATCGCCGAATAAATTGGGGTAAAAAGGACGGCAAAATCCTATAATCCTATAATCCTGCGAATCTTAGTTCAGACAATCAGTTCAGACGCACCACCCTCAAATAATCCACCATCGCCTGGTTAATATCGCCGTTCATATTTTCATTGGCCGGTTTAAACTGCAGGCTGAGGATATGTTTTCCTTTGCTAAGATGGAGCTGCACCGAATTGCTGAAACCCCAGTCCGACCATACCCCTTTTCCGCGCTGCGGGAAAACCACCGTTCCTGCAAAATGCCCGTCGGCATCCAGGGCGCGGATCGCGCATTTATTCTCCGTATTAATCGGGCCGTTGCCGTTGGCATATTTAAAATCAATGGCGTAGACACCAGTTTGCGTAATATTTAACGGGATGTTGATAGAGGTATTTTGGGTCTTACTGATCTCCACAAAACCGCTTCCTGAAAAACCCTGGTAAGGCAGGTCAGATTTGTCAGCAACCGTTTCCGCTTCGGTAACAGACACTACATTTGCAGGGATCACCTGCACCGGCTCGCTGTTAAATGAGCTGACGCCTTTGGCATCTACGCTGGCAACCTGGTATTCGGCATATCCATTGGCCGGCACCTTGTAAGTATGTGCTTTAACCAGAGCCAGCAATTTGCCGTTCTTTAGGATCCGGTAGCTCACGGCACCGGGTATTTTGTCCCAGCTTAAAGTTCCATTTTGGTAAGTGGCTATAGGAGTTTCCGGTGCAGTATAACCAGGTTGTAAATTGCTTTTACCAGCTACAACATTGTCAGCCAAAATAATTTTGATCGTATGCACACCCGTTAAACCCGCAGGTATAGTGGCGCCAGGCAAGGCTTTTCCGTCAAGGCTGATACTTTTCATCAGGTTGCCAAAACCTTGCATGCTGATATTTAAAACAGCGCCGCGGTATTTGTAATTTTCGAGTGAACGCTCACCAGCCAACGCTTCCGGCACAAAAGGCTGAAACTGCAGGCTGCTTTCGTTATAATGGATGCCGAATAAAACCTTATACACCAAGGCAATATTCCCCGACAGGCTCCAGAGCATATTGCTGGAGTTGATCTGGGTACCGGCATAATCGCCGTCGGTGGCCACCATATTCTCCTTATTGGTTAAAAACATCGCCGCCGGGCGGTAAACTGCGCCGATGGCTCTCATCAATGAGATTTCATCGCCCGCCTTTGCCGATGCCATCGCCCAATAACTTTCTACAAAGGGCCAGATCGCGTTGTTGTGATAAGGCAGGATGCCCGGGATCTGCGGATAGATACAGGGGATGCCAAATTCATTTACGGGCGTGTTGCTGATCACGCTTTGCGCATTCGGCCCCGCCGCATCAAACAAAACGGACAGCGCCTCGCCCAGGCCTTCGGCCCTTGGCGAAAGGGTTTTGTAATTGCGCCCGTAAAGGTATTGCCCGTAATAACCTTTTTCGGGGATCCATAAATGAGCCTGGATCCCTTTTTTGATGGTTGCCGCCCTTTGCCTGTATAAAGCCGCAGCGGCGGGGTCTTTCAGCAACGCCGCCATTTGCGACAGCACTTTATTTACCTGGTAATGCACCACATTGGTACCCAAACATTCCGATTCGTAAATATCAGCAGGCTGCATCCATTTGGGATAAGTTTCTTCGCGCCAATCCAAAAAAGAGGATTCGCCCCTAACCAGCCCGGTTTTGCTGTCATATACATTTAAAGCATCGTCATCCGCCGAGTTTTTAATAATGCGGTAGGCTTTTGCCAGCCAATCTTTATCCCCGGTTACTTTATAAACCTCGTAAGCCGCAACGCCCCATATCATCCTGTCGGACGAGCAAGGGTAAGCGCCACCGGTGCCGGTATCCTGAATAATCCGGTCGTTTTTCACTTTTCGCATAAGGCTGTAAACCGCCACTTTGGGTTGCAGTACCGCCATGGATAAAATAATGCTATAGCTGATGTCCCTTGTCCAAACACCGCCCCACTCCTTCCCCGTACGGAAGGTACTGTCGGGTTCCACGGCCTTTTGCATTTCCTCTAATGCGAGGTTATATACCGCGTCGCTTATTTTATACCCCGAATGGTATTGTGGAAAAGCGCTGGCATCACGGGTCATCGTCCAGGAGGAAGCTATTTTATTTTCATCCTCCGGCTTATTTAAAACCAGGGTAGTTTCGTAAATACCGTCGCCGTCAGGGTCTTTCAGTTGCAGGTCGGGATGATTCACCAGGTTGTTAAAATCCCAAATCATCGGTGCTGTATTACCCGCCACAAAAACACCTTTAAAATCATTTTTATAAATTTTATCGCCGTTAACACAGGTATAAAAACCTCTTTGCTTAAATGCACTAAGTACCGGATTCATATTCAACCTTATTTTTATTTGCGTTGACGGTTTTAGAAAAGTTGTTGCAGGAACCAGTTTTTGTACCTTATCGGGCTCGCCAAATTCAATTACCGGCGTTTCATTGCCCTGTGCAAGGCAGGTAAAATGATGGTTCACGCCGGGCGTCAGTTCATTATCCTTACCGTTAATGCTGAATTTAAACTCAATAACCGGGCTTTTAAATAGGTTTGCCGGGCTTCGGTAATTGGATGTCAGGGAAGTTGATGAAATAGCTTTTGCTATATATTTTCCCTGCACAACGCGGTCGGGGTAAATAGTGTAAGCTTTTGAAGTATAAACAGGTTTATTGTTTTGGGCGATGGCGGATGTGCTTAAAAGCAACAATCCTCCAAATATGCGGAGCGGCGTTTTCATGAAACTTAATTTGGCGATAAATTAAGGTATAAATAAGCTAAAACAGAAATGGTAAATGGAGCGCTGCGTTAATTTGCAACCATTCCAAAAAAAGAAGCTGTTTACAGGAAGATTCAGGTTGTAGAAATGTCAGCGCCGGAACAAAAAAAGATTTACTAAAAATGGAGCGATAAGTAAATTAAGGATTTACCTTTTAGCATTTAATAGGCCGCATTTAATGCATACTGCTTATTATCAATAAAAGGCAGTGCTGCGTTTTTATAGTCGGGTTTTTGCATTTGAACTTTCAGGTTTTCAAAAACCTTTAAAGGCCCTTCTGTTGCAAACATATTCACCATCCATGCCGGCAGGCTACCTGCCGGATCGGTATGTAAAGTATATTCAATCTTTAGCTCATCAAATCCTTTTGGAGTGATTGTCCATTTGCCTTTCGAATTATTAATACGCACAATGCCTTTTTTAAGCGGTACCATGTTGGGGACGGCCGGCCCATCTATCACCACTACCTTTGTTACAGGGTTTTGGCTCACGGTTAAATGTGCTACAAAATCCCTGTTGGCAGCTGGCCAGGGCAAACTAACTTCCGAATAATAATAAAGTTCAGAAGCGGAAACCTGTTTGATTACTTTAGCTGTTTTGGTATGATATATCCAGTTGGCGCTGGAATTTATATCCATCAAAAGCGCCACCAATTGTGATTCAGTTGCCTTTATAACGCATTCAACTTTAATGGCTTTAACTTTTGAGTCGGGAACACTACTGGTATAAATTTCAATGCCGTCCTTCTCCTCGTTGAGCTTCCAGTCGCTTTGCCCGAAAGCGTTTGCCTGGATAAAAAATAAGACCAGAAATGTAAGTAATATTTTATGCATAAACTTTGATGATTAAAAACTGACTATTTGAATTTAATAGTCAAATGTAATAATGATCAAAATTGTATTTATCTGTTTTTTGTCATTTGATCAAAAAGTGACATATGTCAGATATTTATAAAACAGTTTGATGACAAACAAAAAAAGCCACCCGGGTTAACAGATGGCTTTCCAGATTATATGTTGAACTTTTGCAAAAGTTGAACTTAGATACCTACCATATCTTCGTCTGCAGCGGTAGGGAAGTTAATTTTATTTTCGGTAAAATGATCTGCTTTAAAGTTGCCGTTATTAACACTTGATGCAAAGTTATGGCTCAGGCTAAATTCATTAGCCGAACCGCTCAGATCGGCTTTAGCACGATCATTTACGGATACGCTTGCGCTGAACACGTCTAAATTTAATTTGGCTGTTGCATTGTCATGCAGGTCGACATTAAATTCAATATTAGAAATTTGGCCGAACGATTTTACTTCAGAATTGTCGTAAACCGAAACGGAACCTAATTGATTTGCGCTAACCCAAACAACCAATTTCTCAGTGCTGTATGATGCGATATTTAAAACACCGTTTTTGGTTTGAACTACTGCACTTTCAGAATAAAATTTGTTATACACTTTTACCTGGTCGGTTGTTGCATTTGAAATATAAAGCTCAACATTTCCGCGAACTTCTATTTTATTGATGGCGCTGATGTTAGATAAAGTAGTTACATAATTGCTATTTACCGGTGCGGCATAAGTTAAATTTGTTATTCCAAATACTATTGTCAAAAGAGTAATGATGGATAAGATTGTTTTTTTCATGATATTTATTATTTTGATTGTCAAATTGTTGTATGCTTTATTAATTTTAAATACAACGATAAGACGCCACTATTTTTAAAACGTTACATTAAATTTGTGCTTAATAGATGAACGCCTTATTTTCGTCGGCAAAGGTGTGGTTTTTATCGGTGAAATACTTCATAATAGTGTAATAAATACACTAAGTTTTCATTTTTTCAAAAACAGAATATAATTCTGTTTAATCACAAAATCATGCTTAATACACCCGTTAAAAAACCGGACGCAAAATGTAAAGTGCAAATAAATCATCGGGGAGATATTATATTTTTCAGCCCCAAATTTTAAAAAGTGGCAATTGCTAAACATGGTCAGAAATTCAGCGCGTAAAAAGCGCCGCGGCCTTTCGAATTTTTTTGAATAGAAGACTATTTCGGGTCTCTTTTTAATCACTAATAATGATCTTTTCTCCGGCGAATTTTATTTTCCCGGCATCCAGCAGCAGCCTGATGGCTTCGATCTTTTCTTTCTCGGTGCCGATATTGGTGGAGGTAACCAGCGAAGCCAGATCATGCGGGTTGGTACTCAATACCTGTATAACCTCATTGGTAATATCATCAAATATTTCTGAAGCGTGTTGCCGGCGCTTTTCATCCAGGCATACATCGCAAATCCCGCATTTATCCGCATGCTGTTCATCAAAATAAGCCAACAGCATTTGGCTGCGGCATTTTTTGTGCGTAGCATATGCAAATACAGCTTCCATTTTGTTGCGGGTGGTAGCTTTTCGGTCGTCGATTGCCTTTTTGTTGATATAAAGAGCATTGGCCTGTTGCCTGGGTTTTAACCAGGTAACCTGGGGCATATCCGTTTGCGGGAAGTAGTTTAAAATTTTGAATTCCTGCAATTGCTTTAATCCGCTGATCACCTGTTGTACATTCATATTGGCCCGCTTCGCAATATCAAATTCCCTCAGGCGGACGTAATTCTCAAACGAGCCGCCATATGATCGCAGTAACGTTTTAATAAAAGGATCCCAGCCTGGGTTTTGGATCTGGAAGTTATACAATTGCTCATTCCCGACCTCGAACCGGAAACGTGATGGTAAAAAAACGCTTTCGTTGAAGGACAGGTATTCATCCATTTCCAAAAACTTGAGCGCTTTGATAGTCTTTAGCGGCTCAAGTTTAAAGCGGCTGCAAAAATCGCCCAGGTCGAGGTCAAAGCTTATTCCTTCGCCCGCCTGGTAAGCCAGCTGGTAATAATTGGCCAGGTAATGATAGGTTTGTTTAATTTCGGCAACAGAGGGAAAATTCATTTCAAACATCTTTTCCTGTTTATACCTGTCTGCAGCATTACAAAGTAATACGGCATAAGCCTTATGCTCATCGCGGCCGACACGGCCTGCCTCCTGGTAATAAGCCTCCAGGCTTTCGGGTGGGTCCTTGTGGATCACAAATCGCACATCGGGCTTATCGATCCCCATCCCAAAGGCATTGGTAGCTACTATGATACGGTTGCGGTTATTTTTCCAATTTTCCTGCTTTTGCGAGCGCAAGCCGGTTTCAAGGCCTGCATGGTAAAAGTCGGCCTTAAAGCCGTTATCATTATAATATTTGGCTATTTCAACCGTCTCCTTACGGCTGCGCACATAAACAATGCCGCTGCCTTTTACACCGCGGGCAATATCAAGCAATTTCCGAAGCTTGTTTTCGTCATTTTGTACCACATAGCTGATATTTTTACGTTCAAAACTTTTTTGAAAAACAAGCTGGTTTTTAAATAATAGCTTTTCCTGTATGTCTTCCCTTACCTCCACGGTTGCCGTGGCCGTTAAGGCGATCACGGGCACGTCGGGGTGTAATTCACGCAGATCAGCTATATGAAGGTAAGGCGGCCTGAAATCATACCCCCAATGCGAGATACAATGCGCCTCATCAACAGCGATCAGGTTCACCTTCATGTATTTGATCCGTTCGCGCACAAGCTCAGAAAGCAAACGTTCCGGCGACAGATACAAAAATTTCACCGGGTTATAAATGCAATTATCCAACGCGATATCGATCTCGCGCTTGCTCATCCCCGAAACCACCGATACCGCTTCAATACCTCTGGCCTGCAGATTTTCCACCTGGTCTTTCATTAGTGCAATTAAAGGCGAAACAACTATACATATCCCCTCTTTAGCCATGGCAGGCACCTGAAAACAAACGGACTTACCGCCTCCGGTTGGTAACAGCGCCAGCGTATCCTTCCCTGCTAACACGGCTTGGATGATTTCTTCCTGCATGGGGCGGAAGGTATCGTGGTTCCAATAGTGTTTTAGGATCTGGTGGATGGTCATATTTTATTTCGGATGTCGCCTGCCTGCCGCAGGCATGGATTTTCGATTTCGGATTTCAGCAGTGGTATTTTCCCAATTATACGGCAATAATTTAAAAAAACAGATGTTTGAATGTAAAGATAATTTCAGTTCCCGACTTCCAAAGCCCTAAGTCCTATATTATTTTTAACTTCGCTCCGTTAACAACATCATATGAAATCTATCTACGCTGTTCTTATATTTTTGTTTGTTTCCTTTTCTCTTCATGCTCAGAAATGGAACGTTGAAAATCCTCCGGGTACACAAAAAAAAGTTTCCATAACTACTGATGAAGGCACCTGGATGAACCTGGATGTAAGCCCCGATGGCAAAACTATTGCCTTCGATCTTTTGGGTGATATTTACAGTATGCCTATTACCGGCGGAAAAACAACCTTGCTGGCAGGCGGCAAAGCATGGGAGATTCAGCCGCGTTTTAGTCCGGACGGTAAGCAAATATCCTATACCAGCGATAAAGACGGCGGCGATAACATCTGGATCATGAACAGCGATGGCAGCGATAAACACGCCGTTACCAAAGAAAATTTCAGGCTGCTGAACAATGCTTCATGGACACCAGACGGACAGTTTTTAGTTGCCAGGAAGCATTTTACAGGTACCCGTTCCCTTGGTGCCGGCGAAATGTGGCTATACCACAAAACCGGTGGCGAAGGCATACAATTAACCAAACGCAAAAACGACCAGGAGGATGCCGGCGAACCCATCGTTTCGCCGGATGGTAAATATGTTTACTGGAGCGAGGACGTTACACCGGGCCCAGACTTTCAATATAATAAAGACCCTTACAAAGGCATTTATGCCATACAGCGCCTGAACCGCCAAACCGGCGCAATTGAAAATGTAACCGGTGGCCCGGGCGGCGCCTGCCGTCCGCAAATATCACCCGACGGCAAATTGATGGCCTTTGTTAAACGGATACGCTTAAAATCGGTATTGTACATTCATAATTTGAGTACCGGCGAGGAATGGCCAATTTATGACGACCTATCCCACGACCAGCAGGAAACCTGGGCTATTTTTGGCGTTTATCCAAATTTTGCATGGTTGCCCAACAACAATAACATCATTATTTATGCAAAAGGGAAAATATGGAATATCGACATCAATACGCTGAACACGGTCCAAATACCTTTTGAAGTAACTTCGCAACAGACTATAACCGATGCCCTGCATTACCAGCAAAAGGTTTTTCAGGAAACATTTCCGGTTAAAATGATCCGCCAGCTGACCACCTCGCCCGACGGGAAATACGTGGCTTTTAATGCTGCCGGCTATATTTACCTGAAGAGCCTGCCTGATGGCATCCCCTTCAGGATTACCTATACCAATGATTTCGAATACGATCCTTCCTTTAGCCCCGATGGCAAATCGTTGGTTTATATTGACTGGTCGGATGAACTAAAAGCATCTGTAAACAAAATTGAACTTCAAACCTGCCAGATAACCCGCCTGACAACCGACAAAGGTTTTTATTATACGCCAAAATTCAACAACAAGGGCGATAAAGTAGTTTTTCGCAAAGGCGAAGGCAATGAAGTATCGGGGTATGCCTTTGGGAAAGACCCGGGCATTTACATCGTCTCTGCAAACGGCGGCAAACCGAAAATGATCATCAACAATGGTATATACCCGCAGTTTTCAACAGATGATAGCAAGCTTTATTACCAAAGTTCCGATGGCGATAAAAAAGCCTTTAAAATGATGGATACTACCGGCGCCAACCAGCAAACGCTGTATACCTCGAAATATACTACCCAGTTTAACCCAAGCCCTGACGGCAAGTGGATGGCATTTACTGAACTGTTCAATTGCTACATTACCCCGATGGTTTATACAGGCAGCCCGCAAGACCTATCAGCAACAAATAAAGCTATACCGCTAAGTAAACTTACGCGCGACGCCGGAACTTACCTGCACTGGAGCAAGGATAGCCAGAAGCTGATGTGGACCCTGGGCCCTAAATATTTTGTAAGGGACATCCGAAACGCGTTCACGTTTGCTGAGGGGGGCACAGATAAGACCCCACCCATTGACACAGCCGGGACTGATATTGGCCTTACCTTAAAAACCGATGTTCCGGATGGAAAGATCGCGCTTAAAAATGTGCGCATCATCACCATGCGCGGCGACGAGGTGATTGAAAACGGCACCATTCTTATTAACCAGAACAAGATCACTTCGATAGGCAAATCCGGGGACATCATGATCCCGGATGACGCCAAGATCTACGACCTGTCCGGCAAAACTATTATGCCCGGCATCGTGGACGTACATGCTCATTTACACGCCAGCCCTGATGGCATATCGCCTCAACAGGACTGGAACTATTATGCTAACCTGGCCTATGGCGTTACTACTGCGCACGATCCCTCCAGTAATACGGAAATGGTGTTTAGCCAGGCAGAAATGCTGAAGGCAGGCAATATGGTGGGGCCGAGGGTGTATTCAACCGGCACCATACTTTACGGCGCCGACGGCGATTTCAAGGCAGTAATTAACAGCCTTGACGATGCCCGCTCAAACCTGCGCAGGCTAAAAGCCGTTGGGGCATTCTCGGTAAAGAGCTACAACCAGCCCCGGCGGGAGCAGCGCCAGGAGATCATTGAAGCGGCCCGCGAGTTGCAGATGGAAGTTGTTCCGGAAGGCGGCTCAACCTTCTTTACCAATATGAATATGATCCTTGACGGGCATACCGGTATTGAACATAATATACCCGTTTGGCCGGTTTATAAAGATGTGAAATCGCTGTGGAATGCCGGCAAATCCGGCTATACCCCTACCCTTATAGTTTGTTATGGTACCCAGTTTGGCGAGAACTTTTGGTACGACCGCACCGAGGTTTGGAAAAACGAGCGCCTGCTTACCTATACTCCTCAATCCATTATCGACGCCCGCTCAAGGCGGAGGACTACCAGCGAATACGGCGACTACGGCCATATCGAGGTATCCAAATACGTAAAGCAGATAGCGGATGGCGGCACGAAGGTTAATTTAGGTTCGCATGGCCAATTACAGGGCCTTGGTGCACATTGGGAGCTTTGGATGTTGGTACAGGGTGGCATGACGCCCATGCAGGCCCTGCGCTGCGCTACCATGAATGGCGCTGCCTACCTTGGTATGGATAAAGAGATCGGCTCATTGGAACTCGGCAAACTGGCCGACCTCGTGGTTTTGGATGATAACCCGCTCGACAATATCCGCAACAGTGATAAAATTAAATATGTGATGGTTAACGGCAGGCTGTATGATGCCAGCTCAATGAACGAGATTGGTAACCGTGAGACAGTACGGCAACCCTTCTGGTGGCAGCAAAGCCGCGGCCAGATCAGCAGCCAGCCCCTCGGCAATACCGAAACCTATTTGTTTACAGCACAGGATGGAGACTGATTAATTTCGGAATTAGCAACAAGGAAAAATACGCTGCCAGGTGTTTCCCTGAACAGGGGGAACACCTGGGAACAGGGTGAACAAAACCGTCTGCAAAAAATATAAAAACTTAAATATCAATTACTTATAAAAGCAGAATACCTTAAGGGCTAAAAAAACATTGAAAAAAGCCGGGTAAAATTGGGGTTTTTACGTATTTTTTGGGGTAAATTGATAAAAAAGCAATTATAAATCTTGTAATTTAACCTGCCCCACGCCACTGCCGGCTTTCCTGGTCACAAAAATACTTCAAAAACCCGCAGTCGCAGCTACAAAATCCGTGTTGGTTTATAAATTATTTTATGACCTGAGTTCGATTCTAAAATAGGGTTATGGGTGAATTTAACGAACAGGTAAAAAAATCTTTGCAATAAACCCATCGCAAAAGGCAATCTAACGTTGATTGCTGCAAAAACTGCGGCCTTTTAAGCTGCACTTCCGACAATAACGGGATGTCCCGTTTTACTAATGTTGTTTTGAGCGGCGTTTACGAAAAAAAATAAAACCTCCACCAAAATCACTTATTTCAAAGACGCTAAATACTGGCCGGGGATTATGAAAAGCACCGATCCGGGTTTGGCCCGGATAAATGACACCCGTATTGCCGCATATGCACCAAAAGACAAACATCAACGAGCAACTTAATTAACGTGTGCCCTATAAATTAAGCAAATATTTAGTGTTAAAATAATTACCGGATGAATAACCGTTAATAACCCTTTTATCATCAAAAAGATTTATTAAATTAGCCGTACAACCTTATGCGTGTGAAAATTCTCTATTATTTATTTTTTGCATTACTGGCGCCGGTGGCAGGCTTTGCACAATATACCATTTCGGGCAGGGTATTAAACCAGGCCGACACCAAACCTGTACCGTATGCAAGCGTTTTTTTAAGCAATGCCACAAATGGCGATAAAACATCGGTTAAGGGAACTTTCCTTTTGCAAAATGTAAAACCGGGCAGCTACGAATTAGTTGTTTCGATGGTGGGCTTTGAGTTTCACAGCCAGCTGATTACAATTACCGACGCCGACGTTAAACTACCCGAAATTACCATTTATCCAAAAACAATTCAATTGAATGAGGTTAAAATAAAACCCGTTAACGACGCTTTGCGTGATAAATATTTACAGCTTTTTAAAAATGAGTTTTTAGGAACTACCAACCTTGCGAAAGATTGCAAAATACTGAATCCGGAAGTGCTGGACTTTGATTATAATGATACTACAGGCACACTCAAAGCCTCGGCAGCTGATTTCCTTAAAATCAAAAACGATGATTTAGGATACAATATCAGCTACCTGATCACGAACTTTAAAGTCACCAATAAACAGTTTTTTGAAAAAGATTTTGCCTATAAAGGCTTTGTTTTATTTGAAGAGATGGAGGGCACACCTGCTCAAAAAAAACACTGGCTAAAGGCGCGGCAGGAAGCCTATGAAAATTCATCAGCGCATTTTCTTCGCGTGTTGTTGACTGATCATTTAGAAGACGAAGGTTTTAAAGTACAGCAAATCGCCGTCTACCCAAACCCCGCAAGGCCTGCTGACAGCTTAATTAAGGCAAAGATCAAGCTTTATACCGGGTCGAAATCAGGCAGTGGGAAAGATTCTCTTGCTGCCTGGATAAAAAGATCAAACCTCAACAAAACGCTGCTAAAGCTTTACAAATTCCCCTTGCGTAGCAACGAGATTGTGCAAAGGACTGAAAAGGTGGGCACCTATGTATTGGGCTGCGATAGCGATGCGCTTTATATTTGCTATAACAAACACAAAAACTTTGATAAGGAAGGACGCCTGCAAAACGTAAACGACCCTTATAATAGAGAAAACTCTATCATATCTTTTAATTCGCGGTATGCTTTTTTTGATGATAACGGATGGATAAGCAATCCCGAAAGCGTTACGTTTTCCGGGGTATGGGGCAATAAGCGCGTTGCTGATCTTTTGCCAAAAAACTACGAATATAATGGGATTAAAAATATTGAAGCAGATACCGGTCTAACTGCAATGACTGGGAAACTCAACGACTTTGCAACAAAATACCCTATCGAAAAAGCCTACCTGCAAACGGATAAAAGCAATTACGATGTTTTTGACACCATCTGGTATAAAGCCTATACCGTTGCAGGGCAGCAGCACCAGCTTTCCGCTTTAAGCGGGGTTTTGTATGCGGAGTTGATCAATGCTAAAGATTCGGTGGCATTACGGCAGGTACTGCATTTAACCTCCGGAGCCGCCTGGGGCGACATGGTGTTAACCGGTGCCGTCAAACAAGGGGACTACCAACTGCGGGCCTATACCAACTGGATGCGCAACGCCGGTCCCGAATATTTTTTTAATAAGAAGATCCATGTCGGCGGCTACGAAGCAGCGCCACCCGTTAAACAAACCGTGCAGGCCAACCCCGATGTGCAGTTTTTCCCCGAAGGCGGCGAACTGGTTACCGGCCTGCGGAGCAAGGTTGCGGTAAAGTCCATAGCACCAAACGGCCTGGGGCTGGACATTAACGGCACTATTGTGGATAATGAAGGTAATGTGATCGTTGACTTCGCTACGCAGCACCTCGGTATGGGGGCATTCGCCTTTACACCGCAAAGCGGTAAAACCTATAAGGCCAGGATAAAAACAGGCATCGGCGAAACCGCTTTTGAAGTTGAGCTACCCAAGGCAAAGGAAGCAGGTTTTACCCTGGGCATCAATAACAGCAGCCCCGACAGTATTTTTTTAAAGGTAGCCGCCAACGAAGCTTTGTTTCAACAAAAACAGCACAGCGCTTTTTATGTGATCGCTCAAACCGGCGGCAAAGTT
>JARLHA010000076.1 GCA_031292485.1 Mucilaginibacter sp. | reverse complement strand
GTGCTTGCCTTTACCCATTACGCCTTCCAATTGCTTACGCTCATCGGTGCTTAGGGTTACTTTATAACGTACCATACTGTTTTTATGGTAAAGTTATAATTTTATACAATACAGACAAAATTAATTTGACATGACAGTAGAATACACCATACATGTTGATCCGGCAGGTTCGCTGCCATCGTGGCTGGTAAATATGTTTGCAACTGAAGGGCCAATGAAAATTTTTAAAGGTATCAGGTCGCAATTACAAAAACCGGTTTACCGGAACACTGAACTTGCATTTGTGGTAAACTAATTGGCTGCTACATAAGCCAATGGCAGGCTAAAGTTAAACGCAGCCCCCATGCCAATTTCACTCTCCACCCAAACCTCGCCTTTATGGCGGCGGATGATTTCTGCCGACAGGTAAAGGCCAAGGCCGAAACCCGCTATTTGCTGGGTTTGCTCATTTTCAACCCTGAAGTAACGGTCAAATAGTTTTTCCTGATCATAGATATTTATGCCAATGCCTTCATCCTTAACACATACTTTCGCCATCCCTTCGGATTCGGTACATATCAATTTAATATTTTTGCCGGTTGGTGAGTATTTTACTGCATTGTTAATGAAATTACTGATCACCTGGCCTATCTTATCCCGGTCGGCACGTACGGTCAGTGCGGGGCCGGGCAGTATCGAAATGTCATGACTCGTTGTTGTTATCAGAAAATCTTCCATGATTTCATTCAGCAGGTCATTCATCTCAAAAGGTTGTTCGTTCAGATAGATTTTTCCTGCTTCAAAACTTGATACATTCAAAAAGCCATTTATTAAAGTTATCATTTTTTTTACCTGCGTATTGGCTTTAGCCAGGGCGTTAACTACAAAAGTATCTTCAGCTTTTTTTGCCCTTGCAGCAAGCATTTGTATATAAGCCTGCAACGAGGTAAGGGGTGTTTTGAGTTCATGACTTGCCATGCCTATAAAATCATTTTTTCTGAGCTCATCCTGTTTGTGAATGGTAATATCATGCAGAACGCCCGTAAAATACCCGGGCTTGCCGTCGAGATCATAGGAGAGGTTCCCTACGCCCTTTATCCACCGTAATTTTTTGTCGTGAAATCCTCTTATCGGGAATTCAACGTCGCATTTAGCGCCCTGGTTAACGCTGTTTTCAATTGCTTCTTTTACCAGCAATTGGTATTCAGGGTCAATTTGTTTGATAACCGCGTCATAAGGCATCTGTTCATCAGGATGAAAGTTAAACATCTCTTTAAATCGCTGTGATGGCACAAATTTCCTGGTTTGGATGTTTATTGACGCGATACCCATTGCTGCCGCGTCTATCGCCAGGTTCAGCATTTTGTTGCTGATGTCTAATTCCCGCTGAATTCTTTTTAATTCAGTAATATCATTGAAGGTAATGATGGCGCCGTTCTTTTTTTGATCTGCCTGCTGTATATAGGGCATCGTCATGATCTGGTACCATTTACCATTGTTCGTTTCAATTTCTTTGGTAACAACACAACCTTCCGTCAGCACTTTTTTGATATCATCAATGATAGTTTCAAATTTGATATTGGTTGAAATATTACTCAGAGGCCTGCCAATATCAGATTCAAGCAGGTTGATCTGCTTCACGGTGCCGGGCGAAAATTTCATGAGCAATAAATCGTTATCAATAAATAATTGACCGTTGATGTTGCTCCTGAAATAATTATTCAAATCATCGTTTATTTCAATCAGTTCCTTGTTTTTTAACTGGTAATCCGAATTGATGGTATGCAGTTCTTCATTAACCGATTGCATCTCCTCGTTGGTGCTTTGCATCTCTTCATTTGCAGAGATCAGCTCTTCATTAAAGGATTGCACGTTTTCATTATAGGCATCAAGTTTTTCATTGGAAGAGCTGAGCCTTTCTTTTAATTCTTTTACCTCCTCTTCAAGGTTGATTACGTATTGATCAAGGTAGATCTTTTCATCAAACGGACTATCTTTTTGCGTGACCACAACTGATTTATCCCGGCTAAAGGTTACCAATAACAATTTCCCCTCTCCCTTTACCATTAGTGGGGTAACCGACACACTCAGTCTGGTAATCAACTTACCAAGTTTAATTTTTATGCCATTGCGGGTTGCTTTTTCATTGGTTTGTAAAACTTTTTTACTCAGGGTGCTAAAAGCAACAGCGAGGGGTTTGGGTAAAAGCTCAATAAGGTTTGATGTGAAATGTTTTTGAATTAAATATTTTGTGGCATCACCGTATGCTTTAACAACATGGTTGTTTTCATCAATACAAACAGCAAAATAATCAAGTGTAGCTGCAAGGCTTTCATACATTGCTTCAGCTACCAAATTGGTATTTTTAGCTGTGGATTCGGGCGAAAACCGGGCGGGAGTGTGCTTGGCGTCCAACAGGTCGGGCATCGAAAATGCGTCGAAATTGATGCCTCTTTTTGTTTCCAGGTTTTTATAAATTTTCCATTTTTTATTAACTACTTCCAGGTTTCTGATGATGGGCATTGGGTTTTCGCTCGAGCCCAAAAATAAGTAGCCGTCTCTTTTAAGTCCAAAAAGGAGCATTGCAAAAATCTTTTTTTGCAAAACAGGTGCCATGTAGATCAGCAGGTTGCGGCAACTGATCAGATGCATATTGCAGTACGGCGGATTTTTTACCAGGTCGTGCTGCGCAAAGATCAGCATTTTTCGTATTGCCGGGCTTACCCGGTAATTATCCCCTTCTTTTAAAAAGTATTTTTCAAGCCGCTCAGGTGATACACTTTTTAAAATACCGGCATTATAAACGCCTTTGCCGGCGCGAACCAGGGCAGCGCTATCAATATCCGTCGCGAAAATTTTTACTACCGTATCCTCCAGCTTCCCGGTTAATTGTTCCGCTATCAGTATGGCCATTGAATAGGCCTCTTCGCCGGTGGCGCAACCCGCTATCCACATTTTCAATTCTTCATCAGGCGATAAATTTTTAAGGATATCCGGCAGTACCTGGGTTTGCAGCACGTCGAAAGCTTCTTTGTCCCTGAAAAAAGAAGTAACACTGATCAGGAATTCCCTGGCGAGGGCGGTTACTTCTTCGGGCGTCACCTTTAGGTAATTAAGATAATTCTCAAGTGTAGTAAAATTTCCGTAGGAGGCCCTTCGCTTGGTTCTTCTTAATATGGTAGCAAGTTTATAATCTGAAAAATCATGGGGCGATCTTTCTTTGATCAGCTCGATGATCGCTTCCAGACTTTTTTCATCATCGTGATGATCTGTTACCAGCTCTCCTTCGTGTTTTATATAATCTTCAATAGCATCGGGCATTAAAGCGGGTTCTAAAACAAAATCTACCAGGCCGGTAGCAATGGCATGCGAAGGCATGCTGCCAAACTCCGAAGTCTCAGGGTTACGGGCAATGATTACGCCGCCGGCCTTTTTTATCGCTTTAATCCCTTCCGTTCCATCAAAACCCAAGCCGGACATAACTATCCCAATTGCCTTTTTACCACAATCTAATGCAAGTGAATCAAAAAATTTATTGATCGTAAGGTGGGGCCCCTTTATGTTTTCTTTATCTGTTAGGTACAGGCTCCCTTTGCGTATCGTCATAAATTTATCACTTGGGATAAGGTAAACCTGGTTACATTTTACCGTCATGCCATTTTCGGCCTGCTCCACAACCAGTTTACTATGCCTGGCTAATAATTCAACCATCCTGCTTTTAAAATCGGGTGAGAGATGCTGGATAATGATATACGATACCCCATCTAAAGGGGTGTGGTCAAAAAATGAATTGATCTCTTCCATTCCACCGGCAGAGGCGCCAATTGCAATAATATGGTGGGGTTTAATGATTGGCATACGTTGTTAGAAAAAAAAATCAGGGTAGAGGATTCAGAAAAAAAATTCTGAAAGGGTAGGCGTGTATATCAAATATATAATTTTTTTCTTGAAAAGCAACCTTATGCGAATTACGAATTGCCGTTTAAATGTTATCGCGATAGGATGTAAAAGTAATCTGATAACAACATATCATTGAAAAAGTTTCAATGATATGCTAATAATCCTCCATCGGTATAAATTATAACCAAGCTTTTTATATTTACAATTGGTATTTATAAAACTTGATTTTAAACAGTTTTTATTGCCATATTTGAAAAACCGATGAAATACCGTTCATTCAAAATATAAACCATTATCTATGCAAGAATTAGATCCTGCCGTACTAAAAAAGGTAAATTCATGGCTGCAAGGCAACTATGACGCTGATGTTAAAAAACAAATCCAAAAAATGCTCGATGACGGCGCTTACACCGAATTAACTGATTCGTTTTACCGCGATCTTGAGTTTGGAACCGGCGGTTTACGCGGTACCATGGGCCCGGGCAGTAACCGCATTAATAAATACACAATTGGCGCCGCAACCCAGGGATTGAGTAATTATCTTAAAAAAACCTATCCCGGCGAAAAAATTAAAGTTGCCATAGCGCATGACAGCCGCAACAATGCAGATCTGTTCTCGCGCATTACGGCCGAAGTTTTTTCGGCGAATGATATCCATGTTTATTTCTTTAAGGCCCTGCGTCCAACACCCGAACTTTCATTCGCGGTAAGGTTATTTGGCTGCAAAAGCGGTGTAATGTTAACCGCTTCGCACAACCCTAAAGAATATAATGGCTACAAAGCTTATGGCGACGATGGCGGTCAATTTGTTTTCCCGGCAGACAAGGCTGTAATGGATGAAGTAGCGAAGATCAGTAGCATTGACGAGATCAAGTTTACACCCATCGGATCAAATATCGAGGAAATAGGAGAGGAAGTGGATCAGCTTTACCTGGATAAGATCACCGCGCTTTCGGTATCACCAGAGGCTATCAAACGCCAAAAAGATCTGAAGATTGTTTATTCGCCCATCCACGGAACCGGCATCACCCTGGTGCCACAGGCCCTGAAGCAATTTGGCTTTGAAAATGTGATCCTGGTGGAAGAACAGATCACCCCCGACGGCAACTTCCCGACAGTTATTTACCCTAATCCCGAAGAGAAAGAAGCATTAACGCTGGCCCTTAAAAAGGCGCAGGAAGTGGATGCCGACCTGGTGCTGGCTACCGATCCGGATGCCGACCGTGTGGGCATAGCGGTAAAAAACAGCAATAATGAATTTATCCTGTTCAACGGTAACCAAACCGGCGCCATGCTGATCAACTACCTGCTGACTGCCTGGCAGGAAAAAGGTAAGCTTACCGGCAAGGAATACATTGTCAAAACAATTGTAACCACCAACCTGATTGAAGCCATCGCCAAAGCCAAAAACGTTAAATACTATAACACGTTAACCGGCTTTAAATATATCGGTGAGCTGATGACTAAATTTGAAGGTAAACAAACCTTTATTGGCGGCGGCGAAGAAAGCTACGGGTATTTAATAGGGGAATTGGTGAGAGACAAGGACGCAGTAGTATCAAGCGCATTTATTGCCGAAATGACCGCCTATTATAAAGATAAAGGCAGCAGCCTGTTTGAAGCGCTGATTGATACTTATATCCAATACGGTTTTTATAAAGAGAAACTAATCTCCATCACCAAAAAAGGAAAAACAGGCGCCGAAGAGATCAAAGAAATGATGGAGAAATTCAGGACAAACCCGCCAAAAACTTTAGGCGGATCGGCTGTGATAACCCTTAAGGACTATGAAAAGGGTATAGAGACGAATCTTACTGCCGGAACCACCAGCAAGTTGGAATTGCCGGTTTCGGATGTGTTGCAGTTTATTACCGCTGACGGCAGCATCATTTCGGCCCGCCCGTCGGGTACGGAGCCTAAAATCAAGTTTTATTGTAGTGTGAACGGCAAACTGGCCAGCGCGGCAGCTTATGCTGAAACCGATAAACAACTGGATGCCAAAATTGACGGCATCATAAAAGATTTGGGAGTTTAACTAATTATAAACCTAATACTACAGGACAGATGCATTAAAAGGCGGCTCCGGAGGAGCCTAAACACCCGATTTTAGGGTTTTCTATAAACATAAACAGGGCACTCCCGGGGGAGTTAAAACTATTAGGCAAAAGAATAAATGGCTCCGGAGGGGCCGCCTGTTTATAGAAAATTTCCGCCCAATTTCAAAGACTCCATCGAAGTCCCCTATGAATTTGCCTGGAAGTCACGGCGGTAACCAATTATTTTAATGCGTCTGCCCTGCCTGATACTGATCCGGGGCATTTTGTCCGGGATTTTTTGTTTAATTTTATTTGATGCCAATTCCTGAAATTAACCGCCGCACTGCCTTGCAATTGATGGCCGCCACAGCCGCCGCTGCTGTAGTTGAAAAAGCTGCAGGGAGTCCCTTAAAAACAGTCTTACCTGCAAAGCACGCCTACGTGTTTAGTTTAAACATGGCCACTATCCGTGGCCATAAACTTGGTTTTGTAAAGGAGCTGGAAACAGCGGCTGCCGCAGGTTTCCATTCGGTGGAGATCTGGGCCGACTCGCTGCAGGAATATTTAAGCCATGGGGGTACGATTGCCGAAGCCAAAAAACGCCTGGATGATTTGGGCCTTAAAGTGGAGGACCTGATCAGTTTTAACAAATGGATGGTAGATGACGATGCTACCCGCAAAGATGGACTGGAACAAATGAAACGCGATATGGAACGGATGGCCATACTCGGTTGCAAACGCATCGCCGCTACGGGCATGGGCAGCTCCAATACCTCAGTACCCAACCTGGATGTGATTGCCGAACGTTACCATACTGTTTTGGAAATAGGCGACCAAACAGGAGTAGTACCGCAGCTGGAAATGTGGGGCTTTCAAAAAAACATGAGCAATGTAGCTGAAGTAATATACATCGCAATGAAAAGCGGCCATCCGTCTGCACGGGTTTTGCTGGATATTTTTCATTTATACAAAGGCAATACCTCCATCAATACCCTGCCCCTGATGAACCCCAACGCTGCAGAAATCCTGCACATGAATGATTATCCGGCAACGCTTTCTTCTGCAGTAATTGAAGATAAGGACAGGATCTACCCCGGCGATGGCGTGGCCCCGCTGAAACAAACCCTGCAAATCCTCCTCAAAAACAGGGAAAAGCCGTTGGTGCTCTCCACCGAATTATTCAACGCGGCATATTATGCGCAGGATGCGCTTACCGTGGCCAAAACTTCTTTCAAGAAAATGAAGGCAATTACTGATGGCCTGTAAACTTATTATACAGCAAGTTATTAACGGGCTGTTAGTAACTTGCTGTGTAATGTAAATACTAATACCTATAATTTTAGGAAATTAAATCCGTTTGCGCCTGAATGAGATCATTGGAAGCACTAAATGAGGAATTAAGCGAACTTAACCTCGAGATCAGGAAATTGCTCCTGAATAAAAATAGCTTCCGGGAAGGCCTGTCAGACAAAATCGCTGTAGTTACCACCATTTCAACACTTCGCGAACGGATCGTTAAGATCCAGCGCGAAATAAGGCAAATTACCGACGGAGACAAATATTAACCCTCAACAAATCAACCTTCTGTATGCCCCCCAGGTCCGAACCCCATTTTAGCCCTGTCCGCTTTATTGTCAGCATGTGCTTGCGCTATATCATATTCCAATTCTGGATCAATATTTGATTCTTCCACTTTCCGGGCCTTTTCCATTAATTCTTCGTGGTGATCCTGCAGCCATTTAAGCTGTTTTTTGCCGTAGGAAAGCCGGGTAAACAGCACAAACAGTACCGGTACGATGAAGATGGAAATGGTTGATGAGGCGATCATTCCGCCCATCACCGCAATACCTATAGTGTTCCTTGACTCCGCGCCGGCTCCGGTTGCTAATACCAGCGGCAACACACCGAAAATGAAGGACATGGATGTCATAATGATCGGCCTGAAACGCAGGCGGACTGCTTCAATGGTCGATTGCAGCAATGGCTCGCCACGGTCAACGCGCAGCTTGGCGAACTCTACGATCAGGATAGCATTTTTAGCCGACAGACCGATTAGCGTAATGAGCCCGATTTGGGCATATACATTGTTGGTAATGGTTGGAGCTGTCCATAATGCTACTATTGCCCCAAAGGCACTGACGGGCACTGCTAACAGTACGGAAAAAGGCACCGACCAGCTTTCGTATAATGCCGCCAGAAAAAGGAATACGAAAATGATAGAGAACAGAAAAATATATATGGTAATACTGCCTGCCTTGATCTCCTCGTAGCTAAGGCCCGAAAATTCATAGGTATAACCCCGCGGCAACGCTTTGGCCGCAATTTCCTTAAGCGCATCCAGCGACTGGCCGCTGCTGTATCCCGGTGGAATAGAGCCGTCGACTTCCGCTGACCGGAATATATTAAAGTGCGATATGGACGTTGCCGTTGCATCCGCCTTGTACGTTACCAGGGTGCTTAATGGCAGCATACTTCCGCTTTGGTTGCGCACATAATATTTGTTGATATTGGTAATTAACGCCCGGTAGGCAGTGTCGGCTTCAATCACGGCATGGTAAGTGCGGTTATACAGGGTGAAATTATTTACAAATAAGCTGCCCATAAAAGCCTGCATGGTTGAAAATACATCGGATATTTTTACCCCCAGTTTTTCGCATTTCTCGCGATCGACGGTGACGGTGAAGCTTGGGGTGTGGGCTGTAAACGAACTAAATGCTGTTGAAGTAGCCGGGTTTTTTTTTGCCATCGCCACAAACTTTTGAACGTTTTTTTCAAATGCATGGATGTCATCGGTCGAATTTCCCTGTTCTATTTGAATTGAAAAACCGGCTGCCAGCCCTATTCCTCTTATCGGAGGTGGCTGTATCGCTACTACCCTGGCATTTTTTATCCCGGCTTTGGCAATTCGTTTATAGATAGCATCCATAATGCCCTGTACCTTGGTTTGTGGGGTAGTGCGTTGGTCCCATGGCGTTAACATACAAAACATGGTACCGCTGTTATTGCCGCCGCCGCCAAGGATATTAAATCCGGATGCGCCAACAAAATGCAGGATGCCGGGGGTTGAGCCGACGATCTTCATCAGCTTTTGCATAACAGCAACGGATTGTGTAGTAGATGAGGCATCGGCCATTTGATAGGTAACGAACAGGCGTCCGCCATCTTCGCTGGGAACGAAGCCCGATGGCTTGGTTTTGAACAATAACCAGGTGCCAACGCAAATACAAACCAATATAATTACGATATATTTGGTGTTTTTGACGCTGCGCTTTACGCCATTTGCATATTTATAGTTTACCTTACCGAATATCCTGTTGAAGCCGTTGAAAAATTTATCAAACCAGTTTTCCTTGCCTATGCTGTGATGCGAGGGCCTCAGCAGTAAGGTGCATAGCGCGGGGGTAAGGGATAAGGCTGTAAAAGCAGAGAAGATTACTGAAATGGCGATGGTGATAGCAAATTGCTGGTACAACCGGCCAACAATGCCGGGAATAAACCCGACAGGAACGAATACTGAGGCCAAAATAAGCGCAATGGCAATTACCGGCGCCGAAATTTCTTTCATAGCCTGGTAAGTTGCTTCTTTTGGCGACATGTGCTGTTCATCAATATAATGCTGCACGGCCTCTACTACAATGATGGCATCGTCAACTACTATTCCGATAGCCAGCACAAACCCAAACATGGTGAGCGTATTGATAGTAAAGCCTAAAGGGATGAAAAAACAAAAAGTAGCTAATATGGATACCGGGATGGCCAATATCGGTATGATGGTGGCGCGCCAGTTTTGCAGGAACAGGAACACAACCAGGGCAACCAATATCAGCGCTTTTGTTAAGGTACCGATTACCTCCTGCATGGACACCTTGATGATTGTAACTGATTCAAAAGGCACAACATAATTAACATCCGGCGGGAATGATTTTTTTAGTTCTGCTAGTTTTGCGTAAACATTATCGGCGGTTTGCAGGGCATTGCTTCCCGGCGATTGAAAGATCATTAACAGCGAACAACGGTGACCATCTACAAACGTACCACCCGAATAGGTAAACTTGGCAAGTTCAACGCGCCCTATGTCTTTTACATAGATCATTTTATTAGTCCCCCGGATGGTTTTTACAATCAGCTTTTCATATTGCTCGGGTTTATTGAGCATACTGTTTACTATTATGCCGGTTTCAAAGGCCTGGTTCGGGTTCTGGGGTGGTGCACCTACCGATCCGGCCGCAACGTAAACATTCTGGCCGCTAAGGGCAGCAGTTACGTCGGACGGCATTAAATTATAGGATGCCATTTTATTGGGATCAAGCCATATCCGCATGGCAAATTGGTCAGTACGTGTGCTTACATCACCTACCCCCGGCACACGCAGCATAGCATCTTCAATAAATGTATTGGTGTAGTTATCAAGGAAAGTAATGTTATGTGTTTTTTTTGGCGAGTAAACGGCTATCAGCATCAATTGGTCAGGGTTGCTGGCCCGCACGGTTGCGCCGAGCTTGCTCACAACGGTTGGCAAAAGGGGGGCTGCAATGCCTACGCGGTTTTGTACGTTAAGCGCGGCGATCTGCGGATTGGTTCCAATGTTAAAAGTTACGCGTAAATTCATGTTGCCGCTATTGCTGCTGGTACTTTGCATATATTCCATACCTGGCGTGCCATTTACCTGTTCTTCAATGGGGATAGCGGTTGTTTGCTCTACTGTTTGCGCATCGGCGCCGGTATAGCTGGCGTTTACACCAACGCTGGGAGGGGTTATATTTGGATATTGGTCAACGGCCAGATTGAAAATGCATATCACCCCCGATATCATCAAAACAAGGGAAATGACGATCGCGGTTACCGGCCGTTTTATAAAAGTATTGGCAATCATTTTTTTTAAGTCTAAAGTCCTGAGTCTAAAGTCTTGAGTCTAAAGTCCTGAGTCTAAAGTCAAAATGTTAAGTGAACAACTTTAATTGTTTCACTCTGCTCCTGACTTAAGACTTTCGACTTAAGACTCAAGACTTACTCAAGTCACGTGATTTCTGCAATTCAAATTCCAGTTCCGGGTCAATATTCTGTGCTTCAACTTTTTTCGCTTTTTCCATTAGTTCCTGGTGATGTGCCTTCAGGTATTCCAATTTCTCTTTACCGTAGGCCCAGCGGGTGATGAGAACAAACAGTACCGGTACCACGAAGATGGCTATGGTAGAAGCCGCAGTCATGCCCCCCAATACGGTGAGGCCTATTGTACGCCGGGCCACCGCGCCCGCGCCGGTTGCGAAAACTAATGGCAGCACACCCAGTATGAAGGCCAAAGAAGTCATGATGATCGGGCGCAAACGAAGGCTAACCGCCTCAAGCGTAGATGCTAGCAGGTCCTCGCCACGGTCCACGCGGACCTTGGCAAACTCCACGATAAGGATGGCGTTTTTTGCTGCCAGGCCTATCAGGGTGATCAAACCGATCTGCGCATAAACGTTGTCGGTAAGGGATGGTACAAGTTCTAAGGCTAAAATGGCCCCGAAAGCGCCTATTGGCACCGCAAGCAATACCGAAAACGGAACCGACCAGCTTTCATAAAGTGCAGCCAGGAACAGGAAGACGAAAGTGAGCGAAAACGCAAAGATATACATGGTTACTGACCCGGCTTTCAATTCCTCGTAACTTAAGCCGGAAAATTCGTAGGTATAGCCCTGCGGCAGTTGTTTGTTGGCCAATGTCGTTAGCGCAGCGAGTGCATCGGTAGAGCTTACACCCGGCGGCGATGACCCGTCGATCTCCGCGGAACGAAAAATATTAAAATGCGAGATCAGCGGGGCCGCTTCAACAGGCTTAAAGCTGATGACGGCGCCCAGAGGCACCATTTTACCGCCGGAGTTGCGTACGTAGTACTTTTCCATATCCGTAATCAGCGCCCTGTAAACAGTATCGGCCTGTACCACCACATGGAAGGTGCGGTTATAGGTGGTGAAATCATTGATATACAAACTGCCCGTAAAAGCCTCTATAGTGGTAAATACATCCGATATGCTGACCCCCAGCTTTTCACATTTTTCCCGGTCGACCGTAAGGCTCATGTTGGGTGTATGCGCGGTGTAGAAGGTAAAAGCCTTGGTAATTGCCGGGTTTTTATTGGCCGAATCAACAAAACGGTCAACTACGTGCTCAAAATCCTGCAGGTTATCGTTGGTGCTCCGCTGCTCTATCTGCATGCTGAAACCTATAGTTGAGCCAACGCCGGGAAGGGGCGAAGGTTGTATTACTTCGACGGAAGCATTTGTAACACCGGCATCAGCAATACGTTTTTGCATTACCTTGATAATGCCCGGTACCTGCTGATCAGCGCCTGAGCGTTCATCCCAGGGCTTCAGCTGTATGTAGATAGTGCCGTTGTTGGAATTAGTAGCATTAGTTACAACGTTAAGGCCTGATAGCGCAGCATAATGCCCTACACCAGGGGTGCTTGCAACTACCTTCATCAGTTTGGTCATGATATTAACCGACTGGGCGGTAGAAGATGCCGGGGGCAACTGGTAAGTTAAATACAAATTGCCGTCATCTTCTGATGGAATGAAACCGGTTGGTTTAGACTGGAACAGGAAGTAAGCGCCCACACAAACACAAATCAGCAGGATAACTATATATCTGGACCCTTTGATGCTGCGGCGTACACCCTCGGTGTACTTTGCGGTAACCCTGTCAAACCATTCGTTGAATTTGGTAAACAACCCGGTAAGCCCTTTGTGCTTTTTTGTATCGTCAGTTGGCTTTAACAGCAGTGTACAAAGCGCCGGTGTTAACGAGAGCGCGATAAAAGCCGAAATAATTACCGAGATAGCAATGGTGATGGCAAACTGCTGGTATAAACGGCCCACAATACCGGGAATAAACCCAACCGGTACGAATACGGCGGCCAGGATTAGCGCGATGGCTACTACCGGGGCCGAAATATCTTTCATCGCCTGGTAAGTAGCTTCCTTAGGCGACATCTTTTCATGGTCGATATAATGCTGCACTGCTTCAACCACGATGATGGCATCATCCACCACTATACCAATAGCCAGCACAAAGCCAAACATGGTTAAAGTGTTGATGGTAAAGCCAAGCGGGATAAAAAAGCAGAATGTGCCGAAAATAGATACCGGTATGGCAAGAATAGGGATGAGGGTAGACCTGAATGTTTGAAGGAACAGGAACACGACGATAGCTACCAAACCAAGGGTCATTAACAAAGTCCTCACCACATCTGACATCGAAACTTTTACAACGGTTACCGCTTCAAACGGAACGCTGTAAGCTACGCCGGTTGGGAAAGTTTGTTTCAATTTGGCAAGGGCTGCGTAAACGCCGTTGGCTGTTTGCAGCGCATTACTCCCGGGCGCCTGGTATATCTGGAGGTACGATGCCCGGTGTCCATCCACAAAGGAGTTGCTCGAAAAAGTAAATTTACCCAATTCTACGCGGGCAACATCCTTCAGGTAAACCAGTTCGCCGGTTTGGGGATTATTTTTTATAATGATATTTTGAAACTCCGGAACTGTACTTAAACGGCCGTTTACCAAAATACCCAGCTCATAAGTTTGCGTTGGCGCTTGCGGCGGCACACCGGCCGTACCGGCAGCTACCTGTACGTTTTGGGCAGTAAGCGCCGTAATAATGTCCTGCGGCTCAATGCTGTAAGCAGCCATTTTTTGCGGGTTCATCCAAACACGCATACTAAAGTCGTCAGTAAAACGGCTTATTGTGCCCACTCCCGGTACCCGCAGCAGTGCATCCTGGATAAAAATATTGGTGTAGTTATCAAGGAAGGTGATGTTATGTGTGTCGTTTGGTGAGTATATAGCTACCATCATCAGCATACTTGGGTTAACCGCGCGAACAGTAAGACCCAACCGGCTCGCCGCTGCAGGCAATAGCGGAGTGGCTATACTCACACGGTTTTGCACGTCCAGAGCAGCTACATCAATGTTGGTGCCTATTTTGAAAGTTACATTGAGCTGCATGGCCCCGTTGTTGGTGCTGTTGCTCTGCATGTATTCCATACCAGGCGAACCGTTTACCTGCTCCTCAATGGGCGTTGCCATGGTTTGTTCCACAGTTTTGGCATCAGCGCCGATAAACTGTCCGTTCACCTGGACTACTGGTGGGGTAATATCAGGATATTGGTCAATAGGCAGCAGTAAAATACAGACGATCCCGGTAATTACCATTACAATAGAAATAACTATTGCTGTTACAGGCCGCTTTATAAAGGTATTCGCAATCATATTTTTTTAGTCTTGAATATAAAATCTTGAGTCTGAAGTCCAAAGCGCTCTTTCCGTCAATTTATTGACTCAAGACTTTGGCCTTAAGACTTTCGACTTATTAATGTCCACCTTTGCCGCCGCCAGGGGCTACCTTATTTGCAGTTGTAATGCGGGCACCGTCGTGCAATGATTGCAAACCATCGACAATGATCTTGTCGCCGGCATTAATGCCGCTTTTAATTATGATATCAGGCCCTATTATCTGCCCGGTTTGAACCTTCTTTTGCACGGCAATTAGTTTCGCTTTTTTAGCATCCGCAGCAGTTTTTATGTCCATTTTTTTCAGGCTGTCGGCACTTATTTTTATCAGGGTATCTTTTGCAACGTATACAAAGTATTCGCCCATCTGCTCTACTACGGCTTTGTTTGGTACTACTAATTGGGGCTGTACATCCTGGTTGTGTACACGTACCACGCAGCTCATGCCCGCCCTTAAATAATGCTCGGGATTATCAAAAACCAGCCTTACGCGAATAGTGCCGGTTTGCGGATCGACTGCCCGGTCAATGATAGCAAGTTTGCCCAAATGGCCGTAAAGCGAATTGTCAGGCATTAACAGGGTGAAAAGAGAGTCGACCTTTATTTTTTCGTGCTGCAATTTCTCGAAGAAAGGCAGATTTTTTTCGTTGATGATGAAATCAACCGCCATTGGGTTGTCTTGTGAAAGCGTATCAAGTGTAGTTACCGATGGGGTTACCACTTCGCCCAGCCTAACCTGGCTGATGCCAATGGTTCCTGTAAACGGCGCATAAACCGTTGCATAAGTTAAATTTGTTTTGGCTGTTTTTACCTGCTGTTCCGAAGCTTTTACAGTGCTCTTGGCCTGTTCAAGGGCAACCACGGCATGGTCATACAGTTGTTTGGCCACAGCGTTGTACTTATTCAGGTATACATAACGGTCGGCGTCCTGCTGTGCCTGTACCAAACCGCTTTTAGATACCTCTAAGTTAGCGACTGCCTGATCATAAGCCGCTTTGTACAAGCGTTCGTCAATTTCGTACAACTTTTGGCCTTTATTTACCTGCGTGCCTTCGGTAAAAAACATCCCGGTAATAGCGCCAGATACCTGCGGCAGTAAATTTACCTGGTTTAGCGCACGTGTAGTTGCGGGGTAATTTTCGTAATACAACACCGTCTTTGGTGTCACCTTAAGTAAATTAACCGGCACCTCGGGGTTTGGCGGCGCTTGCTTTTTTTTACATGCGCCCAGCATAAGGCAACTTATAAAAGCGATATTTAATAATACTCTATTCATGCAGGTTGTTTGTTTTAAGTAATTAGTATGAAATATTTCCCATGGCTTTTTCCAGGTCAATTTTGTTTGATAATACCTGGAACAGCGCATTTAAATAATTAATTTCCGAATTTATTAAGTTAGTTTCTGCCGTGATCACATTTAAATAAGGCACTACGCCCTGCCTGTATTGAAGCGAAACTACAAAGTAAACCCGCCTTGAAAGTTCAACGTTTTTTTGTAATACCAGTAAATTGTAGTAGTTGCCTTTGTAATTGGCTAAAGCAGTGGTGTATTGAACGTTTATTTGCGATTTCAGGTCAGTTTGCTGCCAGTCGAGCACTTGCTCCTGTAATTTAGCCTTATGCAAATTATTAAGCCTGTAAAATCCGGTGAAAATAGGAACACTTAAAGAAATACCCACCAGTGAACTTGGGTACGAAGTGGAAAACAGATCGGATAAATGATTGTTTTGGTAAGCCAGGTTATAATTATAAAATGCCGAAACCGTTGGCAGGAACGAATAACGGTAATAATTTACCTGTTGATCCAATAAACTTTTATTGGTGCCCAGTAACTGAAATTCAATACGTTTTTCAAATTGAAGCTGTTCGGTGGTATCAACATGGATACTTTTCATCATTTCAAGCGTATCAAAAACCACGTTAAACTGCTTATCTGTAGGGTAACCTATTAATTGTTTTAAAGTGGCATACTGCGGTATAACATTTTCATTTGCTTGTTTTAACTGGGCTTTGGTATTATTAAGGGTGATCTCTGCTTGTTCGTAATCTGTTTCGTCAACAATACCACCTTTATATTGATGATAGGCATCCCTGTAACTTTTGCCAAACTGCGCAGTGTCTTCTTTCAAAACATTTATTTGTTCCAGCGTGAGCAGTAAAGCATAAAATGACTTGCTTACAGCTGATACCAGGAATATTTTGGTGCTATCGCTTTCCTGCTGTGCCTGTTTTACATATAATGGCGCACTTTTATAGGCATATAACAAACTTGGGTTGAACACGGATTGTGTAACCGCGATCCCCGGAACAAAACTATAACTGTGACCCGAACTTGATGTTGTTCCGGTGGTACTTGTGTTTGCCTGTGATTGCTGTATATAATGTATCAGGTCTCCCGACGCGCTAACCTGGGGCAAGCCGGTTGATAAATTGATCAGGTTGGTTGTTTTTGCAATGTTGATGTTGATTTGGGAAATATTTACTGCTGGCTGGTGTTGCCTGGCATATTCAATACATTGCTGCAGGGTTAAATACTCCCCTGAATTGCCGGTGCCGGTATTTTTTACTGTTACCGGCATCAACAAACTAACCTTGCCGGTATCCGGTGCAATTTCGGGCGCTGTTACGCTTTCTGTTTTTGAATTTTGTGCAGCAGCAAGAAAAGTTGAACAAACCAAACCGGTATTGAGCAATAAAATACGCGCTTTTGCCGGGCTAAAAAATTTATTCTGCATTTTAATACTGGATGATTTGCTTTTTTATCAGTAAATATGTCATAATTATCGTCCTGAATATAAATAATATACAGGTAATTTTAGCGATATACATAAACACTTTATGTTTTGTAAAAATGTAAAAAACATATGGCCCTTAGGGTAACAATTTTGTTAATTAACTACTGATGAATAATTAATGGTAATATTGTTACTCAACAAAGATAATTGCTCAATGTGGTTATGATGATTTGATGTTAAATTTTAAACGAAATCAGGCTTTTTCAATATATATATATAAATATGTCAGTGAATATTTCGGGCTGATATATTTAAACGGCAATGTGATTCCCCTGGCGGGGATCGTCAGGCAATATTTCCATTTGAGGGAAATCAATATATTCAGCATACCACCGGATGGCGCTTACTACATCCAATGCATCTTCGGCTATTATGTTGATAGTTTCAAATGCGTATAACTTCCTTCCGGCATATCCATAAAGCTGGATTTCGTTACTATCCGGAACAAATTGTTCGGTATCGAGGCAAAATACCCTGATCTTTAAATGGGTATCTCTTGAATGAATTACATCCCTGCAGGCGTTATTCGGATCCGTTGCCAATAAATAAACATTTAAATCCATATCGCTATAACAACATTATGGTTGGATAGTTTAGAGGTTTAACATCAAATTATCAATTTTAATTACCAACGGTTGTATATTGAAGATGACAACCCTGGTTTTTAAACCTGTTTAAAGCGATGGCGCTGGTCTTGTTATCAGCTTGTAAATCAATTCATATTAAAAGTTGCGGGTAATAAAGTTTACTATATAAAATATAAAAGAACGCCTGTAATTAAGTTATCATTACAGGCGTTCTTTTTATTATCATAATAACCGTTGTCGCTACTGATTTGGCTGTTGGTCAACTTTGGGTTTGGGCTTTTGCTGCGGTTGTTTTTGTTGAGCTGCCCTTTGCTGCGCTGTCTGTTGAGCTGCCTTTTGCTGCGCTGCCTGCGCCTGTTGCGCGGCCTTTTGCTGCGCCTGTTGTTGAGCGGCTTGTGTCCGCTGCTGTGCTTGTTGCTGCGCTGCTTGTGCCTGTTGTGCGGCCCTTTGCTGTACCTGTTGTTGAGCTGCCTGTGTCCGCTGCTGTGCTTGTTGCTGTGCTGCTTGCGCCTGTTGTGCAGCCTTTTGCTGTGCCTGTTGTTGAGCGGCTTGTGTCCGCTGCTGTGCTTGTTGCTGCGCTGCTTGTGCCTGTTGTGCGGCCTTTTGCTGAACCTGTTGCTGCGCAGCCTTTTGCTGTTGCGCCGATTGAGTTGCCTTTTGCTGAACCTGTTGCTGCGCAGCCTTTTGCTGTTGCGCCGATTGAGTTGCCCTTTGCTGAACCTGTTGCTGCGCAGCCTTTTGCTGTTGCGCCGATTGAGTTGCCTTTTGCTGAACCTGTTGCTGCGCAGCCTTTTGCTGTTGCGCCGATTGAGTTGCCCTTTGCTGAACC
>JARLHA010000075.1 GCA_031292485.1 Mucilaginibacter sp. | reverse complement strand
TTTGCCCGAACGAAATTGCTCAAGGGCTTGTTTCTTGATCAACTCATAGTCAATCGATTCTTCTTGTCTCATTTTTCTGCGTCTTAAAGTTAAAAATCCTTCTTTGATTTTTAACTGACACAGTTCATTTTACAGCCTCTTGAAGAATTAGAATTCAGTTATCTCTTTTACTTTCTTTGCAATAAATCAATTCTAATGTGGGCTGCTTTTGGCAGAAAAGGCCTCTCAAAAATTGATGCTTTAGCACAAACAACCGGAGTTATAATCAACTCCGGTCAACCTTTTACTTATGCAAGTTTATTTGGAATGATGGGTCGATTGGGTTGTTCTCAAACGATGAATTCATTTTATTCACCTCTTCCTAACCTATTCTAATTGACCTGTTTAATCAATAACAATTGCAATTTTATAAATGCTTCTCAATAATGGCCTTTTAGAGCGTAAACGTTAATGCTATTGTCAGTTACATCGTAAATAATCCGATGCTCATGATTTATACGTCTCGACCATCTTCCAGTAAGCCCATACTTTAAAGGTTCAGGCTTACCTATGCCCTCAAAAGGGTGTTTTTTCATATCAATAAAAAGCTCTTGAATTTTCTTTTGAACAGCTTTGTTTCCGGACTTTTTCCAATACTCAAAATCCTTTTCAGCTTTCTCATAAAGCTCTATTTCCATAGATTGTCGACATCTACGCGAACTCCTTTTTTACCTTCTTTTCTTGCCTTTACTCCTGCCAATACCTCAGCTACGAATTCAGGATCATAAGGAGAGGTTTTATCCGTCTCAAAGGCAACCTTTAACGCTTTTGCTACCGCCTTTAAAGCATTTAATTGTTCTTTATTTTCCGGGTGCATTATCACTGTTTCCATAACACAAAAATATCAATTATTTTTTTGAATATTCCTTTTTTTGAAAAATGCAGATATTAGTATCTAACAGATATTGTTTCAAAATGATTCGATGTTGCGTGTAAAGTTCCTTGCTTTTTTCAAATCATCTATACTATCATCGGCGGTTTTTTCGGGTATAAAATCGCCCGCTAAGGACTTTACTGAGTTTGTTTTCTTTTTCCCGCCAGACTTCATTGAGTCAGACAGGCCCGAAATCAAATCTAATTTACTATTCGGGCTTAAATTTTTCCAGAGCTCCAGATACTATCTACCAATCTTTTATTTATGTCAATTGTTTGCATATCCTATTCTCCTTAAATTCGACGTAAAATAATATAAACAAAAATACATATTCCGGTTTAAATAATGAAGTTAGTAGTTGATTGAATTTGATAGATTGATCTGATGCTTTTTTCTCAATCAACCACTCACTTAATCAACTTAATCAACCCTATTTGTATCATCCTTCATACAAATTATCAAATCCGTAATTTATTTGGTTAATTTGCCCAGTAAATTAAAAAATCACTGACCTGATTAAAAACTAATAACGATTATGATAAAAATGCGACATTTAAAAATCTGCCTGCTGGCAGGCGCCACATGTTTGTTACTTGGATCCGTGACGACGGCATCGGCACAAACAACACCCGACTCGATAAAATACGACCATAACGAGGTATTTGGCCCCATTGTTTGGCCAACAACTACCGGCGATACCCGCTCTGCAAGCGGACAGCCCGGCCAGCATTACTGGCAAAACCGTGCTGATTATATTATTAAGGCCAGCCTGAACGAAACCGCACAGGATACCACCATTACCGGCGAGGTGACGATCAATTACACCAATAACAGCCCCGACAACCTGGATTATCTTTGGCTGCAGCTGGACCAGAACCTGTTTAAACCGGATTCGCGCGGGGCGGCAACCGTACCTATTGGCGGCGACCGTTTTGACGTGAGGGGCTTTAGCCGCGGCGGTTATAAAATCGAATCCGTATCAGTAACGTATAAAGGCCAGAATTATAAAGTCGACCCGGTGATCACCGATGCCCGCATGCAGGTTCGCTTGAATACCCCGATGGCTGGTAAAGGCGAAAAGATCCAGGTAAAAGTAAACTATAGCTTTTCGATACCATTTTACGGCGCCGACCGTATGGGCCGTAAAAAATTCAAACAAGGGTACGTTTATGAATTGGCACAGTGGTACCCGCGAATGTGTGTTTATGACGACGTAGAAGGCTGGAACACACTGCCATACATGGGCTTAGGTGAGTTTTACTGCGATTATGGCGATTATGACTATTATATCACTGCTCCTTCAAACATGACAGTTGCAGGCTCTGGCGATTTACAAAATGCTGCACAGGTACTAACCGAAACACAGCAAAAACGCCTTGCCGAGGCGCGCAACAGCGATAAAACGGTAATGATCATCAATCCGGATGAAGTGGGACAGCCAGGTGCTCACGTGGGCAAAGGCACGTTGACCTGGCATTTTAAAATGTTGAACACCCGCGACGTATCATGGGCGGCATCCCCGGCTTTTATATGGGACGCGGCAAGGGTTAACCTGCCATCAGGACGCCAGGCTATCGCGATGAGCACTTACCCTGTTGAAAGCGCGGGCAATGACTCATGGGGACGCTCAACCGAATACCTGAAAAACAGCATGGAGATCTACTCAAAAGAATATTTTGAATATCCGTGGAACTCTGCCGTAAGCGTATCCGGTGTGGCTTTGGGTATGGAATATCCCGGAATTATCTTTTGTTTAAGCAACTTAAAAAATGGCGGCCTTTGGGGCGATATTACCCACGAGATCGGCCATAACTGGTTTCCGATGATTGTTGGCAGCAACGAACGTAAATACATGTGGATGGATGAAGGCTTTAATACTTTTATCAATCAGTATTCGACCGAGAAATTTAATAACGGTGAATATTTTAACAGCAAAAACAGGCCAGCCAATCAAATTTCAAGGATGATGCTCCGCGAAAAGGATCCATTGATGGTGGCTCCCGAAGCACAGAACGAATACGGGCAGTATTATGTTAAAACTTCGATGGGTTTGGATATGCTGCGCAACGTAGTTTTAGGTCCTGACCGTTTTGATTATGCGTTCCATGAGTACATTAAGCATTGGGCATTTAAACACCCGCTGCCTTATGACTTTTTCAGGGCGATGAACGATGCATCAGGCGAGGACCTGAACTGGTTCTTCCAACCCTGGTTCTTTACTACCTGGAAAATTGACCAGGCGGTACAAGGCGTAAAATATGTGAAGGACGATGCAGCTAATGGCGCCCAGATCACCCTCATTAATAAAGAAAAAGTTGCAATGCCTGTTGATTTGAAAATTACCCAGGCCAACGGCAAAAGCGAAATTATTCACCTGCCTGTGAACATCTGGCAGCGCGGCGGTACCTGGACATTTATTTATCCATCTACCTCGGCAATCACCAACCTTGAAATTGACCCTGACCACCAGTTACCTGATATTGACAGGAAGAATAATGTTTGGGAAGGAAAGTAATGGATTCCGGAATTTCGATTTCGGAATTAAGAAATAGAAATTGATATATCGATTTTGTTTAAAGGCCCGGTTTGAGAAAAGCCGGGTCTTTTCATTGTTAAAAAGCTTTGTTAACTTGAACGCTTATTTTATCTGAAAAAACTTTATCTCATGGACATTAATCGTTACGATGACATCAAATTTTCAACTGATTTTAAAACGTTTTCTTTTATTAGTACGGGTCCAAAAGGTAATTTAGTTAAAGTAGTTCAGTTTATAGATTTCCGTCATGTTCAGGCCTCTCATAACCTGGCATTGGGCACGAGACGTGGTGATGTGATAGATTACAATGAAACAACAGATAATGGCGACCGGGACCGAATACTTGCGACGATATTTCATATAGCCACAGCATTCAGCCACGGTTATCCAGATCAAAGAATATTTATAAGAGGCCGGAATCAGGCAACCACCAGATTATACCGCGGCACCATTAACCACGAATACTTAAATATTATAAAAGAATTTATAATCTATGGAGGTATCTATGTCGAAAACGAAGGCAGATACAATTTTGAACAATTTATAAGCAGCAAGCAATATGATGCTTTTTTATTTGAACGAAGGCAATGAACGAGGTAAAATGCTATTCGCGAGGCGAACTTCATCCTCTTTATGCTTCTCAGGTAAGGATTTATCTCCCGAAAACTTGTCCAATTCAGAATCGACGGTCATCGCCTGCCCCTCAATTCCGTTTTTCTTTTTTGCCGGGCCATTAGTTTCAATACCATCGGATTTAACCGTTTCCCTTTGTTTTCCGTTCTTTTGCTGATGACTAATCATGCTTTTACAGCTCCTTTTCACAAATATAATCATTAATTATTTAGATATGTTTCAAGCATGTGTAAAATAAAATCCCAAAAACCTAAATCCGGTTTATCATTTTCCTCCAAATTTCTACATCCTTATGGTAAATTCTACATCCTTATTGTAAATGTAGCCCGGTAATACCGGCCCAAGCGGTTGGCGCTGCGCCGTTTCGGAATTATAAAAAATAATATTTAGTAATTAAGAAAAAGACGCCGGTTAACAACAGAGGGCACTGAAAAAGTCCTTTAGATTTAAAGAGGTTGTTGTAGAAGTAAAATAGAGGCTCTGAGAATCGTCTATACGAAAGTGCTCTGCACCACCTATCCAAATACGCCCAAGAAAAAGGGGCTATTTTCTATATAGAAAATAGCCCCTTTTGATAATTAGTCACTTTTTCAGTACCATCTTAACAAAAGCCGGGGCATTTTTATTTTGAGTGCTTTAATCCGCAACGAAAGCCGTTTAAGTAATATCTTTTATTTTTACTCAGATTTTAAAAAAAATGGAGCAGGCAATTATCAGAGATGCTAACCCCGGAGATTTAACCGCATTAACCTTATTGATGAATGAGTTAGGCTATCCAACTCTTTTTGAAGAAATGAAGGAACGTTTTTCAAAGATCTCGGCCAATTCTGACTATAAAACGATAGTCGCGATTTTGAATGACGAGGTGGTTGGTATGGCAGGCCTTGCAAAAGGTATATTCTATGAAAAAAACGGGCATTACCCGCGTGTGCTTGCCTTTGTGGTAAAACAAAACAGCCGGGGTAAGGGCATTGGTAAAGCATTATTAAATACGGCCGAAAGCCTGGCTAAAGAACTGGGTATTACTACCGTTTTGATCAATTGCGGCAACCGGGAAGAAAGGGAACAGGCTCATAAATTTTACTACAAAATGGGTTATGCCGTTAAATCTTCGGGGTTTGTTAAGCAATTGTGATGAATAAAAACTCTTCTTTTTGCTTAATATTGTATCTCCAATTAAACCAAATCTACCATGCTTCGCTATATATTTCTGCCGGCAATTGCCTGTTTGTTTGCTTTTAATTTATTTGCCCAGCATCCGGCGAAAAAAGCTACCGGATATCCTAATGCGATCATTCCGGTGGGGGTCGTCAAAAATATTTCTGATTCTGCCTTGCTGGATATAGTTCAGCGGCAAACGTTCAGGTATTTTTGGGAATTTGGCCACCCGGTGAGCGGCATGGCGCGCGAAAGGGATAACACCGTAAAGGCCAACTATTACTGGGATTATATTAACGAAGCGGACGGCCAGCCAAATTTCAGCAAGGGCACTTTCGGCCCGGAGGCCTGCGCAATGGGTGGCACAGGTTTTGGCATCATGGCAACTGTTGTGGCTGTTAACCGGGGATGGATCGGCAGAGATACAGCATTAAGGCGCATTGTTAAAATTGTTGATTTTTTAATAAAAGCCGATTGCTACCACGGCATTTACCCGCATTTCATGAATGGTGTTACCGGTAAAACCATCCCCTTTGGTCGGCTTGATGATGGCGCCGACATTGTGGAGACCAGCTACCTGTTTATGAGTCTGCTTACCGCCCGCCAGTATTTTAACGGCAACACCCCGCTTGAAAAATATTTCAGGAACCGCGTGGCTGATATGTGGTATTCGGCCGACTGGAACTGGCACAGCAAAGGCGATGATAAACATTTATACTGGCACTGGAGCCCGACCAACGATTTTGACATGAATTTCCCGGTGTTCGGGTATGATGAGGCGCTGATCACCTATATAATTGCTGCTTCGTCGCCAAACCATCCTATATCAAAGGAATTGTATGAAAACTCCTGGGTAAAAACTCCGGGCTGGAAGAACGGCAAAACTTATTATGGCTACACCCTGCCTTTAGGCGGCTTTGATAAGGGCGGGCCACTTTTTTTTGAGCAGTATACTTATATGGGCATCAACCCCAATGGCCTAAAGGATGACCATGGCATTGATTATGCCGAACAAACCAAAAACCATACACTCATCAACCGGGCCTACTGTATCGAAAACCCTAAAAAATTTAAGGGTTACGGCGCCAATTGCTGGGGCCTCACGGCCGGCGACAGCTTTAAAGGCTACGTGGCCCATTGCCCTGAAGATGACCGGGGTGTTATACAACCAACTGCAGCATTATCGTCTTTTCCTTATACTCCCGAATACTCGATGCAGGCCCTTAAATATTTTTATTACGACCTTGGGGATAAAATATGGGGGCCTTATGGTTTTGCCGATGGCTTTAGCGAAACCCATAACTGGTATGGCAAAACCCACCTGGCCATTGACGAGGGCCCTATTGTGGTGATGATTGAAAATTACCGCAGCGGGCTGATCTGGAAACTGTTTATGGGTTGCCCCGAGGTGCAGGATGGGTTGAAGAGGTTGGGGTTTAGTAAGAATTGATTGGGGGGATGGCGATACTTAGTTCGCCCAGTTGAGACGCCCTTGGCGGGCTGGTTGACCCGGCAATAAAAACAATTTTGTACATTTATGCCAATGCTTGACTTCTTCAAAAAAATAATAGAATACTTTGAAAACAATCAAATCCCTTATATGCTCTCCGGAAGCATTGCGATGGGATTGTATATTATCCCAAGGGCAACAAAGGATATTGATTTTGTAGTACGGTTACGCGCTGAGGATGTTGATGGGTTTGTGAATCATTTTGATGGCGCCTACTATTGCAGCAAAGATGCTGTTACCGATGCGATTAACCGTCAGAGTTTATTTAACGTTATCGACCACCAGTCTGGATATAAAGCGGATTTCGTTGTGCTTAAAAACAGCGAGTACAGGCTTACAGAGTTTGAACGGAAAAGAAAAATGAATTTCTATGGGACCGATATTTATGTTGTTTCAGCAGAGGATTTGTTACTTTCGAAATTGATATGGATCCAGGACTGGCAGGCCGCCGTACAGATGGAAGACATCAAAAATCTTGTTTCGCTACCCAACCTGGAACATGAATACATAGACCATTGGATAAAAAAATTAAATTTAAATACTTTTGACCTGATATAACTATGGACGATACCCCCCTACATATCAAACAGCTTCAGTTAGCTATCTGGCTGGCAAAATCGCCGGAGGAACGGTTGCGGCTTACCCTTGAGGATAATGATGCATTGTTTGCTTTTTGGGACGAAATAAAAAAAAATAATCTGCAAAATAAATCAGGCGATCAGCTCAACAAACCGAAAAAGCATTAGCCCGATGTATTAACGCTTACTATATCAAATGAAGGAAAAGTTAAAAATTATCCCTGTTGACTTACTCAACGAATATCTTCAATTGGTAAACAAGGATTTATCTTCATTATTTGACAGCTTAACCGATGCGGAGATTTCGACAGACACTTTCAGCTTTTATACTTCGGTATCGGCCATCGCTTCATCCCGTATCGAAGGCGAACAAATGGAGGTTGACAGTTATATCAAGCATAAAATGCTGAATATTGAATATCAGGCCGATCTTGTGCAAAAGCCAAACGATCTGTACAAAGCCTATCTATTCGCGCAGCAAACTGAACTTACGCCAGGTGCGTTTTTGAATGCTCATAAGCTCATTGCCGCCCATTTGCTGCCATCACATAAACAAGGTGTATTCCGTACCGGCAATATGGTGGTTATGGAACACAATACGGGCCGCGTTCAATTTGAAGCCGCCCCGGCCCATAGCTTAAAAGATAACATGGAGCGTTTGTGGCAGGATATTGACAAATTAAAAAGAGAGTTGTTAACCGCACCGGAAGTTTTTTACTTCGCTGCTTTTATACACATCGTATTTGTAAATATCCACCCATTTGAGGACGGGAACGGACGTGCGGCACGACTACTTGAAAAATGGTTTGTTGCTGAAAAGCTTGGCGAAAAAGCGTGGTATTTGCAAAGCGAGTTAAACTATTATAAGCATGTTAATGATTATTACAGAAATTTAAACAGGCTCGGAGTTTTTTACGAAGAATTAAATTATGCCAAAGCCCTGCCGTTCCTGCTGATGCTGCCAAATGCGCTGGCAATTCAAGGATAAAACATCCTTTTTACCCAACTTCTCAGGCCCATATAGAAAAGCTTAAACGAAGATATACGGCTGTAGACATAGAAATCGAACAGTGGACTGATGACAAAGAAGAAGTAAGCAGCCCGACCAAATATTGAATCATGGCACATCGTATTTCCAGGATGACAAACCAACGCGACAGGTAAATTCATTAAATAAATATCCTTACGCTAAATATTATTACCAACACGCCAATTTTTTTATACATTTAGCGTGGTTCTATACAACAATACTTAGTTAATGTTTCAGTGCCTGCTTAAAAAATGATGATGATTATACTTCAAAGGAGTTTATGCCGGGTTTAGCAAAGTTTACAAAGGCAAATATTACTGCCTGGAAAGCTAAAAATGGAATTAATATGCTCAGGTTATCCCTGGGTATTGTTTTTTTATGGTTTGGCTTTTTAAAATTCTTCCCGGGCATTAGTCCTGCTGAAGATATCGCCGGCCGGACTATTTCGACGCTCACCTTTGGATTAATGAAGCCATCCCTGTCGATGCCTTTGCTGGCCGTGTGGGAATGTACTATAGGCCTGGGTTTAATTACGAAAGCCTGGATGCGCCTCACGCTTATTTTATTGTACTTCCAGATGGCAGGCACCTTTTTGCCTATCCTGTTTTTTCCGCACGAAACCTTTAGCGGTTTGTTTATCCCGACCTTGCTGGGGCAGTATATCATCAAAAATTTCGTATTGATCTCCGGCGGGATTGTATTGGGCGCTGCTGTGCAGGAAAGCCCGCCCGCTTCAAAGGTTAACAAAAACGAAACAATAAACATGGTATCAACCCGCGCCATTGCAGAGACTTTTGAGGACGATTTTGCGGCGCATAAAAATTAAGACTTTCAAACGGCAAGGCATTGGGTATTCGATATTAAAACCCTTAGTTTAACGGTGAGTTAGGGATAAAAAAGGCCGTTGCTTCTTAGCCATCTAATTCGCGAAGGGTAGCCACTGACGTGGCAATTATCCTGGGTATTTGGTTTCTACAAAGCGGTAGCCCCGCTGGGGCACACTACAATGATACCGAATACTTATATCCAACCGACGTCAACTCAGTGAGGTTGACGGTAACCTGTAAAGAGGGTTAAAGCAGTCTTCTTCCTAATTTTTCACCATCCTGCTGCCATATACCGGCCCTACGCCGTTGCCAGGTTTTGGTAATAGTTTAATCGTTATCTTTTGTTTGCCTTTAGTGTTTTCGATAGGGATATTATACGAAATATCATAAAATTTACTTTCCTTGTACTGGTTCAAATCTTCAGTGGTTAGTTTAACCCCGTCTACCAGTATATCAAAAATCCGCCCGCGGTTATCCATCCCCCAGTAGGTATTGATCAATGTATTTTGTTTATCAGGGTCAACTTTCATTTCGTAGGTGATAAAACCGCCCTCATCGGTGGCGCGCCATTTCTTCTGATGGTCTTCCCCTGTTATCATCTTTTCACCCGTAAAGTTGTGATCACGCTCGGGTTGCATCTCGCCTACCCGCAAAATGTCGGTTGTGCGGACTTCCAGTTCCTGTTGCTGCTTCTTTTGTTCATCGTAAGCCTTTTGCTGCACGGCCCATGCCGATGGGGTAAAAACATCCCAATAAACCGTATAATACTCATTTTTTGTACGGTTAAAAGGGATCAGTTTTACATCGCCGGGGTAGGCAACATTTACCGATTTAAAACTCAGCGGATTTTTATCAACCATTTGAAGCCACTTATTTGGATCATTTTCGCTGGTAACAAATACCGGGATGCCCTTTACGGGATCAGGCTCGGTATCACCCAAAATGCCCGCCAGTAGCACCGGCCCGTAAAACACCGCCCGGCGGTTGGCGTTATCTGGAATTGCTTCTGTATACAAGGTTTCCCTCAATGTCAATTCAATTTTATCATTGTTATGCCATTTACGGTTAATCACCAAATAGCCGTCCGTACCCGGAGATACAGACATTGCCATGCCATTTATTTTTATGGTTGAACCCGACGCCCATTTGGGTTTGCGGATACGGATAGCAAATGCAGCCGGATTACCGGCCTTTATCGTAAAGCTAAGCTTGTTACCATCGGGGAGGTCAGTTTGCTGGGTGATGCTGACACCTTTTTCCTTCCAGTTTAACACCGAGGGGATAAAAAGGTTAACATAAAGGCTCCCATCGCTTCCGCGAAAATAGATGCTCCCGTTGTATTTTACGTGATTTTCCATACCCGAGCCCACGCAACAGGTAAAGGTGGTAAACGGCGTACTGTATTCCTTTTTGCCGCCCATACGTAGCGGAACAAAGTAACACATCATCCCGTCCTCGTGATTTTGCGAAGCCAGGATATGGTTATATAAAGCCTTTTCGTAATAATCCATTAAGGTTGATGACGGCTGAACAGCAAATAAATGCCGCGTAAGCTTCAGCATATTATAGGTATTACAGGTTTCGGTAGTGTTTTCGGTAAGCTTATCGTTCAGCTTGCGGGCTTCGCCCAGGTATTCGTAATTGCTGTTGCCACCGGTAGCGTAACTATGGTCGCGGGTTACGGCTTCCCAAAAAAAGTTGGCAATTGCCTGGTCTTTTTTATTACCGGTAAGTTCGTAGCGGCGGGCGCTTGCAATGATCTTGGGGATTTGCGTATTGGAATGTTTGCCTGCCAATATATCCTGCTGCTGCGAAAGCGGGTCTAAAATGCGTTTATCATAAAATTTGAACGACAGGCCGAGATACTTTTTATCCCCCGTTATGGCATATAAATTAGCAAGGGTTTCGGCCATTCCCCCATATTCGCAAAAAAGCATTTTTTGCAATTGTTCATCATCCAGGTTTTTTATGGTTTCTCCAGTCCAGTTGGCTATACCTACGCAGATATTTAAGGCCTTAGTGTTATGCGCATATAAATAAGCATCCAGCAAACCTGCCATTACCTTATGCACAGTGTACCAGGGCGACCACCCCCCGTTAAGATCAAACCCTCGTGAACGGATCTCACCTTTGGCTACTTCAGCCCATAAGGTATCTTCTTTGGGTATGGCGCCAATGTATCCTGTTTTACGTGCCAGCTGGCATTCATCCAGCTGATCTACAATATAATTTACCCTTTTTAAAAACTCAGGGTCGGATGTTGATGCATAATTCATGGATATGGCCGAAAGATAATGCCCCAAAGTATGGCCCGCCAGCCCCGAAGATTCCCAGCCCTCATACAATGCTCCTTTTGGTTTTAAACCCGAATGGGAACGAAAGCCGGAAAGCAGCCTGTCGGGATCAATGGACAGCAGGTATTTTTCATCTGCCTGCATCGCATCCTTGAAGGGGCCATCCAAAAGATGTACCTGTGTTAAATCGAACGCAAAGGCTTTAACCGGAATTACCGGCTTTACTTTGATCCGGGGGTCGTTCCACTCCGGAACATAGGATTGCGCATAAAGCCGGAAGACAGTGAATAAATTTACGATCACTACCAAAAACACCCTGCATCTTTTACCTATTACCATAACCTTTAATTGAATTAATAATAAGCAATAAAGGTAGCCGGCGCGCTGCAATATTTTTTATCATAATTTGCAGATTGTACCTGAAATTTAACTTCTTTTTTATCCTGAATAACGCTTATCATTCGCCTAAAATTAAGAATAATACAATCTTTATTGCAAAAGATTACAAGAACAAAAAATAATGGGCTATTTTATTAAGATTTATTAAGAGCCTGTTTAAATTTTGTTCAATAATAATTTTATAGCGGCGAATTTGACCATGTTTTCAGAAGTTTCAAGCAGGAGTTCATAGTTTCTGCATAATCTTCTGTCGTTGTCGAGCCAAGAAAAGGTTCTTTCGACCACCCA
>JARLHA010000074.1 GCA_031292485.1 Mucilaginibacter sp. | reverse complement strand
TGATCACGGGTTATTCCGTATTTCTCCGCTAATATACGGTAACCTAATCCCCCTTCATTATGATCATAAAGGATTGCTGACACATTTTTATACTCCATTTTTGGTTTACTTAATGTGTAAACCTATTTCAGGACAAGACACTCTGCGCCTAAAAAGAAGTTGTTATCTTTTATAATGCTCATCCCTAACCTCCTATCATTACCGTTGGACACCCAAGTACAATACTTCCGCCATGAGCAGTAGTGTCGCCCATCCTTGCCGCGGGCAGGCCGCCGATCATCACCGTTGCTGACCCCTTGGCAATCACATCAGGAGGCCCTACACAAACTGCCATATCACCCACTCGCGCGGCGGGCAGTTTGCCTATCAAAACTGTTGGCAAACCCATACTTATAGGCCCGCCTACATGCGCTATGGGTACTAATGCCGGCGTTACCATCGGACACACGTGCATATCGGTTATTCTTGCTGCTGGTGGCATATTTTTTTTATTAATTGATCATAACCATTGCTCCCTGTACCACAACCTGCCCCGACGCGGATAGCTCAGCCGAGGCGTTGCCGTGGATTTTTGCTTCCGCTTCGGCCGTAGCCGAAATTTGCATGCCGCTGGCTGTTAAATTGCCCGTTGCCTTAATATCAATATTCCCGGTTGCATTAAGAGAAATATTACCCTGCGCACTGATGTTAACGTCTCTTATGCTTTTGATGCTGATCCCTTCGGTCGACATAGTTATAGTATTATTATTCTGATCGGTGATCGTAATTTTTTCATCCGCTTCACTTAAAACAATGCTGTTTTTTTTAGGAGTGGTGATGGATGTTATTAATTTCTTATCATCAAAGGTTATTTTGAGCTGGCCGTTGGTAACCAGGCCCTTATTGGTGTTCTCTCTATCCGGTTCAAAGGGGGGCGTTTTTGCACTGCTGTACATCGATCCCAAAATCACAGGGTAACGCGGGTCGTCATTTAAAAAACAAAGTAACACCTCGTCGCCAACCTCCGGGTAAAAAAACGAACCTGCCTTATTGGTGGCATACATTTGAGCCATCCGTGCCCAAATCCCCCTTGAAGCTGAATCAATCAGCGGGATTTGAACCAAAACCCTGTATTCATTATCCGGATCTTCATCAATTTGTATAACCACCCCGTTTTGCAATCCCTGTACCCCCGGGATTTGCGACGAAGCCGGAGCGGCCATTATATTTAATTCGCTTTCAGCAAACCACTCGGACGACCGGCCTAAATCCGCTTCGGTTGCCCATTCGCCATTTTCAAGGCGGTGCCGGATGCCCGAAACAAATGCGTTACCGTTAAACCGGTTGCCCAGGCCCTCTATCTGCAGGAGCAGGCCTGGTTTTATAAGAGAACTTCCCTGGAATTGCGCCGTCCCGGTGATTTTTGCCAGCTGCGCTTTTGCCAGGCGGGCGTTTGCCCATACCTGCAGGCTTTGCTGATCAAGCGGCACGGTTGATTGCAAATGAAAATCAGACGGCGACATTACCGCAGCAAGGGTATTGCTGGTAATATTGCCGGGCAAAACAAATCCCGGATCAACGGCATTTGCATTGATAATGGCCTGGGTTTTCATATCCCACGAACTGCTTTGAACAGCCGACAACTGGCTCTGGGAATCCACCGTCACATCAATGCTTATCAGGCTTACCCCATATTTGACTGATAAAACCGGGTCTTTTGAAGTATTTGGTTTTGATATGGTTATTTTACCCTGATCCACCATCACTATCTGTCCGTTTACGTCGGCCCTTGTGAGCATAAAATCCCAGTCGCTGGCATAAAATTGAATGATCTCCGGCAACTGTGGCGTTGTGGCTTCTATTGATTTGTCGAACCCGTAGCCGGAGATCACCTCCGAAATCGCATCACTGTCGCTTTTACCTACAAACACGGCGTTTTTACGACCGACAGTCATTTTTATAGCTTTGTCGCGGCATTCAACTATCAGTATAGAACCTCCTCTTTCTGTAATTTTAAGGGATTGTTTGATAATGATGCCACTAAAAATGGGGCTGTTGATTGAATGATAACCGACATTAATGGTTATGGAATTGCCGGGGATAAAGTCATTGGAGTCACTAATCGGGAAATCCTCCTCCGATGGGCTGCCATCCATGATATGGATCTTCGCGGCGGGAATGCGGTTAATAGCATTCTCAACAAAAATCGATTGTACCTGGTAAGCACCGTTAATTTCTTTTCCGTTCACCATGATCGTAAACGAAACCAGGTCAGTCTTTTCGGTAACAGGGCTGGATATTGCCATAAATAATTATTTTGATAAAGGGCAAAAAATTAGCTTTTCACTAGGTTTTATATTCCGGAAATCAGTCAGCTTATTGATTCTGGCAACGTCAACGTAATAAGCACTGTTACCGTAGATACGGTAGCAAAACAGGGGGAGTGTATCGCCTGCCAGTTCAATAAACAAGAAAGCCTGTTTTAGGCAGGCTTTCACTTTGTTTAGTAATTAGTTTAGATTGTTTTGCTCATATCTCAAAAGAAAAATCATCATCGGTAGTCGCAGTTGTATTCGCTACTTCTGGTGCCTCACTGAATTCGTAGCGTTTTTCAACTACATCCTGGTTTGCCTTGATGTAATCAATCGTGCCCATTAAGCCTTCAGCAAACTTTTCAAAATCTTCCTTGTATAAAAAAATCTTGTGTTTAATAAAAACGCCATCTTCCAAACGCTTTTTACTTTCAGTAATAGTAACGTAATAATCGTTTGATCTGGTGGCCTTCACGTCAAAAAAATAAGTTCTCTTCCCGGCTCTAACCTTCTTTGAAAAAACCTCTTCACGCTCTCTGTTGTCAAATTCTCCCATATAAAATTGCTCTAACTAGTTTTTGGTTGGCATAAATATAAATAAATTTTCAAAGTACAAGTATCAAATCGAATATTATTGAGCTTTTTACACCTTTTATTTTTATTTCGCAGGTTTTTTCATGCGTTTTCCTCTTCTTCAAGCAATTGTTTTTCGTATAATTCAAAATAGGTGCCTTTTTTGTCCATTAAATATTGATGGTGCCCCTGTTCAATAATTTCGCCTTTATCCATCACCAATATTTTATCCGCATTTTTTATGGTTGATATGCGGTGCGCGATAATAATGCTTGTTTTGCCCTGCATGTTGCGGCCAAGGTTGTTAAGGATCTCTTCTTCTGTACGGGTGTCTACCGCCGAGAGGCAATCATCAAAAATAAGGATCTGCGGCTGTTTCACAATGGCCCTTGCAATGGATACACGCTGTTTCTGACCGCCGGAAAGGGTAATGCCGCGTTCGCCAATCAGCGTCTCAAATCCCTTTTCAAGCTCCATAATATTGCCGTAAACGGCGGCATCCCTGGCGGCCTGTTCAACGCGTGACATATCCAGTACGTCAGCGCTAAAAGCGATATTATTAGCAATAGTATCCGAAAAAAGAAAAACATCCTGTGGCACAATACCAATTTGAGAGCGGTAGCCTTCCAGGTTAAGTGATTTTATGGGATGCCCGTCAATAAATACCCCGCCGCCGGTACAATCGTACATGCGCAGGATCAGGTTGGCGATGGTGGATTTGCCGGAACCGGTGCGGCCGATTATGGCCACCATTTCGCCCGGATTTACCGTAAACGAAAGATTTTTTAATGCTGTAATGCCGGTATCAGGGTAAGTAAACGAAACATTGGTGAATTCTATTTTGCCCCTGACGTTTTGTTTGGCAACGTTAGGGGAAATGATCTCGGATTTTTCCTGTAAAAACTCATTGATCCTTTTTTGGGATGCCGCCGCCCGCTGGATAAGCGAGGTAACCCAGCCTAATGATATTACCGGGAAGGTAAGCAGGTTAAGATAAACAATAAACTCGGCGATGTTGCCCGAGGTAATGTTGCCTTTCATTACCTCGGTGCCCCCAATGTATACGGTAATAATATTGCTCAAGCCTACCAGCATCAGCATCAGGGGGTAAAACAGGGCCTGCACTTTTACAAGCTCCATCGAGTGGGTTTTATAGTTTTCACTCTCGGCAGCAAAGCTTTTACGGACGAAGGCTTCGCGTACATAGGATTTGATGATCCTGATCCCCGAAAAATTTTCTTGTACGAAGCTTGACAATCCCGATAGTCTTTCCTGTATTTTCTCGCTCCTGTAATGGATGATATTATTTACATAATAAATAAGGATGGCCAGGATCGGTAATGGCAAAACCGAAAATACAGCAAGCCTTACGTTAACGGTAAGCATCGCATATATTACCATTATAAACAGCACCACTGTATTGATGGTATACATGATGCCCGGGCCAAGGTACATACGCACCCGGCTTACATCTTCAGTTACACGGTTCATCAGGTCGCCGGTATTATGGCGGCGGTAAAAAGCAAGCGATAATTCCTGGTAATGGTGATAGATCTCGTTTTTAAGGTCATATTCAATATGCCGCGACATTACAATAATGGTTTGCCGCATAAAAAACAAAAACAGGCCGCGCAATAAGGCCAGCACCAAAACCAATATCCCGAATAACAACAAACTCGAACCAAAGATCTGGTAGATCATTTCCTGCCTGTGAAAACCTGAAAATAGCTGGTAAGTATTGATGTTTTCGGTCACGAGGTCGAACGCAATGCGGATAATCTGCGCCGGTAATACTCCAAAAATATTGGAAATGATAACAAACAGTACGCCCGGTATCAGCCGCCAGATATATTTGTAAAAGAATTTATTTAAATAAGCGAGGTCTTTCATTTGTTTTTAGTCCGAAAGTCCAAAACCTGCCTGCAGGCAGGAGGACCGGACGTCCGAAAGATCAAAAGTACAAAGAAGTAGTAAAGTCAGCAAGTTAGAACGCAGAGGTTTAATGAAGATAAAGTCATTTTATTTGTGTGAGTTTTTAACTCATACCTAGCCGATTTTTATAGTTGAAACGTTTTTTTTATCTTTGATAAAAACATTATATGCCAGTTGCACTCAATAATACACAATTGGAAATCCTCAAATTGTTCAGGAATGATCAATCCGAGGAAGAACTTCAGGAAATTAGGTCATTACTTATCGCCTATCTCGCTGATAAAGTAACCAAGGAGGCTGATAAAGCATTTGACGGGAAAGGTTATTCTGATTCCATTTTTCAAAAATGGAAAAAGGAGCATTTCCGGAAAATAGCTTAAGGCCATGACAGTAGTAATTGACTGTAATATCTTCGTGATGTGTTTAACTTCCCGTTCACCATATCATGAAATTTATAAATCTTTAATTTCAGGTAAATTCCATCTTGCTGTCAGCGTTGATATTATACTTGAATACGAAGAAATAATACAAGATAAATACGGCGTTGCTACGGCTCATGCACTAAAAACTTTGTTAACGGAATTGGCAAATGTGCATTACATTCACCCTCATTATCATTGGCAATTAATCAGGGCCGATGTTGACGATAATAAATACTGTGATTGTGCGATAGCCGGACAAGCTGATTACATTGTCACAGAGGATAAACATTTTGATATTTTACGAAAAATCCCTTTTCCATCCCTTACAACTATCACGATAGACAGATTTTTGGAAATCATCCGAACTATATAAGCGACTCTATTCAAAGTCTATCATTATCAATAACCTGAATCCGGTTTTTCTTTGAAACTTTTTATCTTTCAATAGCGGCCCGTCGTCATAAAAAACAATTCTCTTTGTCACTATAAAAAAAACACATACTTTTGTGGGATACCCGAAACAACACATTTTTCATATTTGATGCCTGCATCTATACCCGAAGAGTCAATATTTAGCCAGCTTGAGGCATACGGTCACAAAAAGATTGTGTATTGCAGCGACCCTGAAACGGGTTTGCGGGCGATTATAGCGATCCATGACACTACGCTGGGTCCTGCGCTTGGCGGCACACGTATGTGGGCCTATAAAACCGAAAAAGATGCTTTGCAGGATGTTTTGAGGTTATCCAAGGCCATGACTTACAAATCATCCATTGCAGGGTTAAACCTTGGCGGTGGCAAAGCGGTGATCATTGGCGACTCGCGCAAGGATAAGTCAGAAGCCTTGCTCCGGAAATTCGGGCGTTTTATAAAAAACCTGAACGGGGAGTTTATTACGGCTGAGGATGTAGGCACAAACCCAAGGGATATGGAATATATCCGGATGGAAACACAGCATGTTACAGGGGTGCCGGAAACGATAGGCGGTAGCGGTGATCCTTCACCTATCACGGCTTTAGGTGTTTTTATGGGGATAAAAGCCTGCGTGAAGGAGTATTACGGCAATGATAGTTTAACCGGAAAGTCGATTATTGTACAGGGTACGGGCCACGTTGGTGAAAAACTGATAAAACTGCTGAGGGATGAAAATGCGAAGGTTTATGCCAGTGATATAAACGAAGATGCGGTAGGGCAGATCGCCAAAAAATATGGTGCACAGGCGATATCAAATAATAACATTTTTGATATCGATGCCGATATTTATGCACCGTGTGCATTAGGCGCCACCATAAATATTGAAACAATTAAAAAACTGAAATGTAATATCATTGCCGGATCGGCAAACAACCAACTGGAAGATGAAACGGTGCATGGCCGCATGTTGCTTGATAAAGGTGTATTGTTTGCCCCTGATTATGTGATCAATGCGGGCGGAATAATAAATTGTTATTCAGAATTAATGGGTTTTAGCAAGAAACGCACCATGCAGCTAACCGAAAACATATATGAAGCTACCCGGAATGTTTTAAAGCTTTCGAAGGCCGAAAACATTTCAACTACTGAAGCAGCAAATAAAATTGCTGAAAAAAGAATTGCAGATATCAAAAAAGTAAAGTCAACCTATTAATTAATTATACACCTGTACCCATGATTGGGTCAGGTTAAATCGTTCTTACAACATGTTAAATCGCAGACACCTCAGGGTAAAAGTTTTACAATCCCTCTATGCCTATAACCAATCACATAGCGGAGATATAAAACAACACGAAAAAAACCTATTACAAAGCATTGATAAGGTATATGAGATGTATATCTGGATGCTGTCATTAATTTCGGAAGTTACAGCCTATGCATCAACGGACGCTGAAGAAAGGGCCAATAAGCACCTGCCCACAGCCGAAGACCTTAATGCAGATGTTAAAATATTAAGTAACCGGTTTATTCTTTCCCTACAAAAAAATAAAGAGTTTTTAGCGGCGTTAAAAAAGTATAAGATTGCCTGGGATTTTGAACCTGAGTTAATTAAATCGTTGTTTATTGTCCTTAAAAACTCCGAAGAATACAAAGAGTACCTTAAGAAAACAGGCGACACGCTGCATTCCGACAAAGACATCATCAAATTCATCTTCAAAAAAGTGATCTTAAAATCGTCATTAGCCGAGCAGGTTTTTGAGGACAAATTTATTTTTTGGCCGGTTGATAAAGATGTTTTACAGGCTTTGATCGCAAAAACATTTAAAAACTTTGCATTTGATATTGATGAGCAAAATAAACTGGCCGAAGTTACGGGCGACTGGGAAGAAGACCGGGAATTTATAGTAAACCTTTTTGAGGAAACGATCAGGCATAATGATGAATACCAGCTGCTGATCACTAACAAAACGCAAAATTGGGAACCCGACCGGATTGCGATGATAGACACTTTGTTAATGAAAATGGCTTTGGCCGAATTTATGAACTTTTCGTCTATCCCGGTTAAGGTTACGATAAATGAATACCTGGAGATCTCGAAGGAGTTTAGTACGCCAAAAAGTAATTCGTTTATTAACGGTATATTAGACAAGATTTTATCCGAATTAAAAACTCAAAATAAAATAAATAAAATAGGCAGGGGATTAATTGAATAACAACAATGAAGAATCTTTTTTTAAGCTTAATGTCAGCCGTAATTTTGTTTTCGGCTTGTAATCAGTCCGGTAAATCAACCGCCGCTACTACCGGGAATGCAGGGAATGCCCCTGTGATGAAGTTTGAAAAGCAAACGCATGATTTTGGAAAGATCAAGGTGGCAGATATTGTTACGTATGATTTTAAATTTGCCAACACCGGGAGTTCACCATTGATTATTACCGATGGGTATGCGTCATGTGGTTGCACAAAGCCGACCTGGCCAAAAGCACCCATCAAACCGGGAGAAAGCGGAATAATCCACGTTACTTTTGACAGTAAAGGTAAAATGGGCCTGCAGGATAAAATGATCACCATAACAGCCAACACTGTTCCCGCGCAAAACGTGGTGCATTTGATCGGCGAAGTACTCGTAAATTAAAAATAATATAAAAATGATAGCTACTATTTTATTACAGGCCGCAGGCGGTTTTGGAACACAACAAATAATTGTTTTTGGATTGATCGCGCTGGTGTTTTATTTCTTTATGATCCGCCCTCAGGTAAAAAAATCAAAAGACCAGAAGAAATTTGTAACCGAATTAAAAAAAGGCGATAAAGTGGTAACCACTGCTGGAATACATGGCCGGATACTTGAAATTAATGACACTACTTTTTTGATTGAAATTGATAACGGAAAAATCCGTTTTGATAAATCGGCGATATCTTTAGAAGCATCGAGAGCATTAAATACGCCGCCGGTTGTTACTAAATAACTTTTAGGCTAAAAGCTTAAGGCGAAAAGCGTAAAGCTGAAAAAAAATAGCGAATATCGAAAAGGATTTTGATTCTTTAGGTTTTAGTTTTTTCCTTTCAGCTTTTTACCTTTTTTAGCATTCTGCTTTAAGCTTTTCGCTTTCAGCTAAAAAAATGGCAATCATAAAATTATCTGCAACTGAGCGAAGAAGATTATCGGCATTTTTTACCTGCCTGGTATTGGCTTTCGCGGCATGGATAATTACTGTATTGTCAAACCCCAAGCCATATGTGGTTAAAGAGGTGCTGGAATTCAGGAATACGCCTCAGATGCGGGCATTTCGGCCGCTACAGTCGGATACAGTTAATGTTACTATCAATGGGACAGGCTGGGATATGCTTTTTTCAAAAATGAACTCCGCCTATCAAGGTATTACCATTGACCTTCACACCCTCGAGAGCAAGAGCTATGTGGTATTAAGTTTGCAGAAAGACCAGATCAACAGCAAAAGGGAAGGTGACCAGCAGATAATTGCTTTTAATCCTGACACCCTTTATTTCGATTTTTCTAACAGAAAGGAGAAAAGGGTGCCGGTGCATTTGATAAGCGCAATGCATTATCAGCCCCAGTTTTTTCAATCGGGACCGATCACATTAAACCCGGCTTATGTGATCATTAACGGCCCTGCAAGTGTTATTGATAAAATAACATCATGGGACACAGATACTTTAAAATTAGACAGCGTTGACGAAAATGTAGTGACCCGCGTTAACATGCAGCCCGTTAAAGAGGGTAATTTAAGCTTGTACCCCAAAAATATACAGGCTACAATCCCGGTTGATGAATTTACTGAAAAGGTTTTGGAGATACCCGTTAAAGTGCTAAACGCCCGGAATATTGGTGAAGTGAAGATCTTTCCGCAAAAAATTAAGGTAACTTTTACAACTTCATTAAGCAGGTACGCTGAAATTGATGAGGATTTTTTTGAGGCAACAGCCGACCTTGATCTCTGGAAAAAAAATGGTTATAAAACATTACCGGTAGTGCTTTCAAAAATCCCGGATTACTGCCGTATCGTAAGGATCGAACCACGAAATATTGATTTTATTATTAAAGAATAATGCTCAAAATCGGCATAACAGGCAATATCGGCAGCGGGAAAACCACAGTAAGCAAAGTTTTTGAAATTTTGGGCATACCTGTTTTTTATGCCGATGATGCGGCAAAAAAAGTGATGGTAACTGATCAGCAACTCATTGCTGAAATAAAAGCGGCCTTTGGCAATATTTCCTATTTTGACGATGGCACTTTAAACCGGAAACATATTGCGGCTATTGTTTTTAATAACGACGAACAGTTAGCCAGGTTAAATGCTATTGTTCACCCGGCAACTTTCAGAGCTTTTGATGCCTGGGTAAAAACTATCAGTAATGTTCCTTACGTTTTAAAGGAAGCAGCCTTATTGTTTGAAAGCGCATCGTTTAAAATGTGCGACTATAACATCATGGTAAAAGCTCCGTTTGAAACCAGGATAGAACGGGTAATAAAAAGAGACGGGCTTAGCCGTGAAGACATTGAAAAACGGGAAGGCTACCAATTTCCGGAGGAAAAGAAATCTAAATTAGCTGATTTTATTATAACGAACGATGATAGCACGCTGGTGATTCCGCAGGTTTTGGCATTACATGAGAAATTTTGTTCAATGGTTCATTAGTTCACTTGTTCATTGGTTTTACGCGCTGGCTTGCTCTAATAATTTGAAACTCCCTTTAATCATTCTGATAAATAAACAATATCCACCAATGAACTAATGAACCAGTGAACCAATGAACGTAAGGGAAGATTTTATTTATTTCGATACCAACGGCTTATATTGCAAATACGGCGATTTTTATATCGACCCTATATTGCCGGTACAAAATGCTGTTATTTCGCATGCCCATGCCGATCATGCCAAAAGCAATAACCATACAGTTTATTGCACCGCAGCGACCTATGCATTTATGCAGTTGCGTTACGGGAAAAATGCTGCTGTTCAAAGCCAAATAATTGCTTATCACCAGCCCTTTACTATTGGGAAAGTAAAAATTACCCTCGTCCCCGCGGGTCATATGCTTGGCTCGGCCCAGGTATTAATGGAGTATGAAGGGGTTAGATATTTATACACGGGCGATTATAAATTGCAGCCTGACAATACATGTGAGCCGCTTGAGTGGATAAAAACTGATGTTCTGATTACTGAAAGTACCTTTGCAAACCCTGAAATAACGCACCCTGATCCGGTTAGTGAAATAAAAAAACTTAATGACATCAAAATAAATATCCTTTTAGGGGCTTATGGGCTGGGTAAAAGCCAGCGGCTGATCAGCATGATCAATCAATATGCGCCTCAAAAAAAAATACTGATTCATTATAAAATTGCCCCCATTAATGCTATTTATGAGAAAATAGGCTTCCCGCCGGGTAAATGTGAGCATTACAGCCGAAAGCTGATGAAGAACCAGGAGGAATTTGTTTATATAGTACCACCATTTACCTTTGACGCCTATATACGTGCCACAGGTGTTAAGCGGCTGTTTGCTTCGGGGTGGAAGAACCTGCAGGTAAATGAGCAGGATACCTTATTTATTTCGGATCATGTGGATTGGAATGACATCCTTTTAACCATTAAACACACTGATCCGCAGCAAATATGGACCTTGCACGGTAACGGCCAATATTTAAAAAAGCAATTCGGAAATGATATTTTTGTGAAACTATTATAGCAATGCTGGTTGAAAATGTTGATTTTTATATAAACGCCGATGGTAACTTTGTTTTTACACGCGAATACCATTTAAAGCGCGGATATTGCTGCAAAAACAAATGCCTGCACTGTCCCTGGGAATATGGAAAAACGAAGCAGGATAAGAATATTAAAAAATAAAAGGGATATTTGTTTTCCAAGGCAACATAGAGTATGAAGTTAGACGACGAAATATTGAGCAGTAAATTTGAAGATAATTACCATAAAGTTGTAGTTAACGTTAGTTATACGCATGGTTGGCTAAACAATTTACTGCGGTCTGAATTTGAGAAATATAATTTAACCCCACAGCAGTTTAACATTTTAAGGATTTTAAGAGGGCAATATCCTTGTCCTGCAACGGTGAATTTATTGAAAGAACGGATGATTGATAAGATGTCAGACGCTTCGCGAATTGTTGACCGTCTGGTTCAGAAAGGCCTGGTTTCACGTTGTACCAATTCAAAGGACAGGCGTGCGGTGGATATCCGGATAAGTGACGATGGGCTGGAGATATTAAGCAAAATGGATGTTGAATTTATTACGCGTGATTTCCTGAGCCGAAATCTGAGCGAAGAAGAGGCCGGTACATTAAGTGATCTTTTGGATAAATTAAGAGGGTGAGCTTGATTTACGATTTTAGATTTACGAATTAAGATTTCGTTGTCCCTAAATCCGAATTAACAAAATCCTGTTGAATTTTTAGAAATAGCCAGGCAAAAAGCCATCCCACAAACGCCCCATATAAAGCTCCGCAAAAAACATCTATCGGGAAATGCACGCCCACATATACCTGTGCAAAGCTTATAAGGCCGGCCCATAATACCCCCCAAAGCCAGATCCAGCGCCATCTTTTATAGAACAACAAGATGATAAAAAATGCCATTGCGAAATGATCGGTAGCATGGGTAGAAGGGAAGCTGAGGCCTGTGCCGCACGGTACCCTCAAGATATCGGTTTTTGATACAATTGGATCCTGGCAAGGGCGAAGCCGGTGAACAAGCGGCTTTACCATGCGGGCGCTGGTAAAATCGGCAAACCCGGCAGACAGCGCCATGCACACAATTAGGATAAGTCCTGTTTTTTTATATTTCCATATAAAAAATGCAATAATGAACACATAAAGCGGTATCCAGGTTGGCGGATTGCGCAGCCATGGCATAATCCAATCAAAAAAAGGGTTTGCCAGGTCGTGGTTAATAAAATAAAATAAATGCCGGTCCAGCTGCAAAAGAAAATCAGGCATAGTTTTTTTAATATTTTTTTAAACTATCAGCTAATCTGAAGTCAAAACGTTAAAAGTAAAAGAAAAAAGGAATAAACATTTAACAGGGCCAAATATAAATAATAAATAGTCTGCCTAAAACAATGCAACTTATATGTTGCATCGGTTAAATATTTTTATTTTTGCGGTATAAACATTTACACTTTGACATTAATAAAATCAATCTCGGGCATTAGGGGTACCATCGGTGGTACAGTGGGTGAAGGCTTAACCCCGTTGGATATTGTAAAATTCACTTCGGCTTATGGCACCTGGGCTGTAAACAAAACAGGTATAAAGAAAATAGTTCTTGGCCGCGATGCACGCATATCAGGCAATATGTTGAATAACCTGGTAACAGGCACCTTACAGGGTTTAGGGATAGATGTTATTGACCTTGGCCTGTCAACCACACCAACAGTTGAAATAGCCGTGCCGGCAGAAAAGGCCGCAGGCGGCATTATTTTAACCGCCAGCCATAATCCAAAACAATGGAACGCACTTAAGCTTTTGAACGCCGATGGCGAATTTATAAATGACGCGGAAGGCAAAGCAGTACTTGAAATTGCCGAAAACAGCGAGTTTAAATACGCTGATGTAAACGACCTCGGCAAGGTTTATACTGATAAAAATTATCTGAAAGAACATATAGATCAGATACTCGCGTTGCCGCTGGTAGATGCAGCAGCCATTGCAAAAGCTGATTTTAAAATTGTTATTGATTGCGTTAACTCAACCGGGGGGATATTTGTTCCGGCTTTATTAAAAGCTTTGGGTGTTAATACCGTATATGAATTGTTTTGCGAACCAGACGGCATTTTTCCGCATAACCCGGAACCCCTGCCCGAAAACCTTACTGCACTTTCAAAAGAAGTTTTACAAAAAAGGGCAGACCTGGGCATAGCCGTTGACCCTGATGTTGACCGCCTTTGTTTTGTTTGTGAAGATGGCAATATGTTTGGCGAAGAGTACACCCTTGTTGCTGTGGCTGATTATGTGTTAAAGCACACCCCGGGCAATACTGTTTCCAACCTGTCATCAACCCGTGCTTTGCGCGACGTTACCGAAAAAGCGGGTTGTGAATATCATGCCGCCGCGGTGGGCGAGGTGAACGTGGTTAATAAAATGAAGGAAGTAAATGCCATCATAGGTGGTGAAGGTAATGGCGGGGTAATTTATCCTGAATTGCACTACGGCAGGGACGCCCTGGTCGGCATTGCCTTATTTCTTACCCACCTGGCCAAGTTTGGCAAATCTGTTTCAAATTTAAGAAGCACCTACCCGGGATATTTTATCTCCAAAAACAAGATTACCCTTACGCCGGATATGGATATTGACGCCTTGCTGCTAAAGGTAGAAGATAAATACAAAAAACAGCCATACAGCACTATTGACGGATTGAAAATAGAATTCGACAAAGAATGGGTACATTTGCGCAGGTCTAATACCGAACCTATTATCCGGATTTATTCTGAAGGTAATTCGGAAACGGTGGCAAATAACCTGGCTAACAAGATAATAGCCGATATAAAAGAAATACTTAATTAATTATTGAATTAGTGAATTATTGAGTTAGTGAATGAAATGGTTTATTTTTTCTGTTTAAAAGCAAAGCCTGATCGTTCACCCATCCAACTATTCACTAATTCACTCAATCAACAATTCACTAATTGATATGCGTGTTTATTTTGATAATGCAGCTACCACACCGCTTGATGCCGAAGTATTGAAGCAAATGTATGCGGTAATGGAAAATACTTATGGCAACCCTTCCTCGATACATGGACATGGCCGGGAGGCAAGGACTTTAATTGAAAGGTCGCGTAAAACGATTGCTAACCTGCTGCATACCTCGCCGGCTGAAATATTTTTTACCAGCGGCGGTACCGAGGCTGATAATACTGCCATCCGTTGCGGTATTATTGATAACCAAATTAAGCATGCGATTACCAGTCATTTGGAACACCATGCCGTTATCCATACCCTGGAAGCGATGCAGAAAAATGGTATCATCAAGTTAAGTTTTGTTGATACCGACAACAAGGGCAATGTTGACCTGCAACAACTTGAAACATTGCTCAAGGATAATGAGCGGAGTTTTGTATCCTTAATGCACGCCAATAATGAGATAGGCACGCTCACGGATATCGAAAGGGTAGGAGATATATGTGAGCAATACAACGCGGTTTTTCATTGCGATACTGTGCAAACGATGGGACACTATGCCCACGATCTGAGTAAGTTGAAAATGCATTTTATGGTATGTGCGGCCCATAAACTCCATGGACCTAAAGGGGTGGGTTTTTTGCATGTGAACCATAAAATTAAAATAAAGCCGATGATATATGGTGGTTCGCAGGAACGCAATATGCGCGGCGGGACCGAGAATCTTTACGGTATTGTTGGTTTAGCGAAAGCCCTTGAAATAGCTTATGCCGAAATGGGCCAGCACCAGGATCATATCCAGGGTTTAAAAACTTATATGATCAACCAGCTGACCGAAAATGTGCCGGGTATCAGCTTTAATGGTGAAACCGACCCGGCTAAAAGTTTATACACGGTGCTGAATGTTTCCTTCCCTGAAATGGAAATGGCAGATATGTTGTTATTTAACCTGGATATCTCAGGGATCTCGGCTTCCGGAGGCAGTGCCTGTAGTTCAGGTACCGATATCGGTTCGCATGTGCTAGGCGCGATTGGGGCAAACCCATCAAGGCCGTCGGTAAGGTTTTCTTTTTCGAAATACAATACAAAGGCCGAGGTCGATTATACAATTGCCAAAGTGCGCGAACTTTGCATGATTAATGCCTGATAACGGGTTCCGGTCTTTGCTTGCAATTCAAATTATTGCTTCGGTATCTTTTTTCGGTTAAGCATAATCATAATGTTCGATTTTAGGCGGGTTTTGAAGGAAGGCTTTTTTTGCAATATCTAAATCAAAGGATGATTGTAAGCGCACCCAAAACTTAGCCGATCCACCAAATACGGTTTCTATTCTTAATGCTACGTTAGGCGTTATTGAAGCCTTGCCATTCATTATATTAGATAATGTGGGCCGGGTAATTCCTAATAACTCCGAAGCCTTACCAATTGTTAAACCCCGCCCGTCAATCAATTCCATTTTTAATATTTCGCCCGGGTGCGATAATTCCATATTTCTTTCCATTTCAGTAAATTTAATGTGTATCTAAATAATCTAAATCAAAAGCGTTTTTGTTTTCAAATCGAAAAATAATACGATAATTGCCCGTGACATCTAAACTCCAATAGCCCTTTAAATGTCCTTTTAATGGATGCGGGCGAAGCGAAGCAAATGTGGCAAGGTCTTGCGGAACTTCTTCCAAATCGTCAATAATTTGAAGTAAAAGACTAATCTTTTTTAATTGAGCCGCAGGCAACTTACTATTATCGTTGTTTTCCCACAACAATCGCAAAGCCTTATTCTTAATCGTTTTTATCATTTAATTGTATAGCGTAAAGATACACATTACAATCTTTTAAAAAAGTAATATTAATATTTAAAGGGTTAATAAATGTAGGTTGAGGTGTGTTAGTTTATCGGGAGCGCATAGTCATTATATTACACATAGTTATTTAAGGATTTATAAGCACTTATAGCAAGTGCTAAAGGACAGCCAACAGGCTTTAATTACATAAATTAAATGTAATTTTATGTATGGAAACACAACAGGAGCAAGACAAGAAATTCTTGGACGAGCTGGATGCTTTGCAAGAAAAAAATAAGCACAGATTTGATGGCAATTTGTGTGATTATTTCGATGTTAACATAACAAAAAAAAGGATTGATTGGAAAACCAATAGAAGATTACCAACCGATATAGAAATTAATATAGATGCATTAATCAAGAAATTTTATTAATTTATATCCAACAATGTATTTACCAGCCTAAAATTTATTATGGGATCAACTTTAAACTTACCTGTTATTAAACAAGGTTTAACACAAAAATCTAATGAACAACTTATTGACATCCTATCATTTAGTCAAGATGATTATCAACCGGAAGTTATAGTTGTAATTAAAGAAATATTAAGTGAGAGGGGAATCTCGGAACATGATATACAATTGGCGGATGATAAATACAAATCTATCATTACATCAAAAAACGTTGATCTGAATTATAAAAGGCCAAAGGATAAATGGGGAAAAAGAGCCATTTATTTATTGTGGGGGATACCACTATATCTTTTGGGATATTATACGTTTTTTTTTATTAACAAAACAAACCACCATATTTATGAGCACAAGATTTATCAGCATAAGGTCTGGGATAGTTCGTATACGGCAAAATACTATAACATAGCCAAACAAGTAGCAGATTCTACTTTCGATGATGATACCGCAAAAAAAGAATTCACTAATCTCTTGATTAATGGGTTGAAGACAAAATTTCCAATGGGACTTGATTCAAGTAAATATGATAGTTTAAATTCAAAAATCACTTTATTTACCCAAGAATGTTTGTCAAAAGCGTATAAAGATCATCCTAATTCTTTAAAAAGAAAAAAAAGGCCATGAAAATATTCGAAGAAAAATCCGCATTGTTCTTTTAAAAACAAACACTATCCAAGATGGAAGCCAAAGACTATATAACAATTGTTGCCGTTTTATTAAGCCCATTACTTGCAGTACAAGCCGAAAAATTTATAGAACGGACAAGAAGCAAAAAAAATCGTAAAGTTCAAATTTTTAAAACTCTAATGGCAACACGAGGGTCAAAGCTATCGATTGAACATGTTACAGCACTGAATCAAATTGATTTAGAGTTTTATGGAACCAGGAAATTCTTTTATGAGAACAAGAAGTACAAAAAAGTCCTAAATGCTTGGAAGGAATATTTTGACCAATTACGTGTGGAATTTAACCTTGAAATAGAGAGTGAATTTAAAGCTTGGAATGAAAAATCAGAAGATTTTTTAGCCAATTTATTATTTGAAATGGGGGAGTCATTAGGATATTCTTTTGACAAGGTAACAATAAAAAGAAATGCGTATACACCAAAAGGACATTTAAAAGTTGAATATGAAGAACAACAAGTTAGAAGTTTATTAATTAAAATTTTAAATGGGGAAAACTCCATCACAACTTTGCAAGTATCGTCTGATGAAGTGGCAGAACTTAATAATAGTGCAATGAATAGAACAGCGGAACTTCAATCGTTATTAATCGACCATTACAAAAACGGCATTCCGATAAATGTCAAGATTAGCAAGGAATCAACAAAGGAGTAAAGCAAGTTTAAAGGGCATTTTCAGTCAAGTTGGCAATATTTCCTAACTGCTCACCACTCACTATTCACAAATTAATTCCCCATCATCTTCAAAAACGAAGATAACCTTTCCTTCATTTCCCTGCGGTCAACTATAAAATCAAGGAAGCCGTGTTCCTGAACGAATTCGGCCGTTTGAAAGCCTTTCGGCAAGTCTTTTTTAATGGTTTCTTTAATAACCCTTGGGCCGGCAAAACCAATTAATGAACCGGGTTCAGCAATATTGATATCACCCAGCATGGCATAAGATGCAGTTACACCGCCCGTTGTAGGGTCGGTTAATAAAGATATATAAGGTACTTTAGCTTGTGCCAGTAAAGCCAGTTTGGCTGAAGTTTTTGCCATTTGCATCAGCGAAAAAGCAGCTTCCATCATCCGCGCGCCGCCAGATTTGGAGATCATTAAAAAGGGCACCCTGTGTTCAATACTATAATCAATGCAACGCGCAATTTTTTCGCCGACTACAGATCCCATTGAACCGCCAATGAAATTGAAATCCATACATGCAATAACCAGCGGCTGACCGCCCATTTGTCCATGTGCGGAGCGGATGGCGTCTTTCAAGCCGGTTTTTTTCATGGTTTCTACCAAACGTTCGGTGTATTTTTTGGTATCTTCAAAATGAAGCGGATCGCCGGATATCAGGTTGGCATCCAGTTCGGTAAACTCGTTGTTGTCAAACAATATCGAGAAATATTCCTTCGAGCCGACGCGCATATGGTAGCCACAATAATGGCATACATATTGATTTTCAACCTGCTCAGAATAGTGAAGAGGTTTTTTACATTCGGGGCATTTATTCCAGATTCCGTCAGGGGTTTCTTTCTTTTCCTCAGTGGTCGTAATTATCCCTTTGATTTCACGTTTAAACCAAGCCATATCAATGTCTAACTCTTTCAATTGGATACAAAGAAACGAAATATTTTAGATATGAGGTTATTTTTAGTCCGAAAGTCAGGAAAGTCCGGTACGTCTCTTGGGGATTAAACCAAAGATGTTCTTTCTTTCGGACTTTCGGACTTTGCCAACTTTCGGACTATATTATAAATATTAAAATTTTGGATAGATTTTAAAGTGCGTTTTTATTACTAATGCAATTTGACGGGCTTTAATCATGAAACTCCAAAAAGTAATATATTTATTTTCGTAATCAGATAATTAGCTAAATTCGCAAACGCAATTTAAAGCTAAATGAGTTTAAAAAATATTAAAGGAGTTCTGCACGGAGACCAGGTGCAGGAGCTATTTGAGGCCGCAAAAAAGCACCAGTTTGCTTTGCCGGCTGTAAACGTTATTGGTACAAATACCATCAACGCGGTTATGGAAACTGCAAAAGCAGTTAATTCACCTGTAATTATTCAGTTATCAAACGGCGGTGCGCAGTTTTATGCGGGTAAATCATTAGATAACTCAAAATTGCAGGCCTGTATCCTGGGCGCTGTTTCTGCAGCCAAACACGTTCACCTGCTTGCCGAACATTACGGCATTGCGGTGATATTGCATACTGACCATGCCGCCATGAAATTTTTACCATGGATTGACGGTTTGCTGGATCACGGTGAGAAATTCTTCGCTGAAACAGGTACGCCTTTATTTTCATCACATATGCTCGACCTTTCAGAAGAGCCTTTGCATGAAAACATTGAGATCTCTGCCAAATACCTTGCCCGCATGGCAAAAATGGGAATGACACTGGAGATTGAATTGGGCGTAACCGGCGGCGAAGAAGACGGCGTTGATAATTCAGACGTTGACAGCTCACGTTTATATACCCAACCTGAAGATGTAGCTTATTCGTACGAAGAGCTTTCGAAAGTAAGCCACCGTTTTACGGTTGCTGCTGCTTTTGGTAACGTGCACGGGGTTTACAAACCAGGTAACGTTAAACTTCAACCGGTAATTCTTCACAATTCGCAGGAATATGTAAAGAAAACTTTCAACCTTGCAGCTGAAAAACCAATCAATTTTGTATTCCATGGTGGTTCCGGCTCAAGCCAGGAAGAGATCAGGGAAGCAATTTCATACGGTGCCATCAAGATGAATATCGATACCGATATGCAATGGGCATACTGGGAAGGCATAAAAGATTATTATAAATCAAAAGAAGCTTACCTGCAAAGCCAGATTGGTAACCCAGAGGGCGAAGATTCACCGAACAAAAAATATTACGATCCACGCGTTTGGTTACGCAAAGGAGAAGAAACCTTTGTTAAGCGATTAACAGTTGCCTTCGGCGATTTGAATTGCCTTAATGTGAACGATAAATTATAAGGTTAAAGCGAAAAGCAGAAAGCGAAAAGCTCTTTTTTAGGCTTTCTACTTTCTGCTTTTGACTTTCTGCTCCAAAGACCATGGCCCACCAAATAGAAGTAAGTAAAGTAACTGCCTCTGCCGACCTGGAAAAGGTTTTTGCCATACGCCGCGAGGTATTTGTTGTTGAGCAAAACTGCCCGCCCGAACTGGAATGGGAGTTTGAAGATGAATCCACCCATTTCCTGGCTACTGTTGACGGCGAACCTGCCGGGGCTTGTCGCTGGCGCAAAACTGATAAAGGCTACAAACTGGAACGGTTTGCCGTACTGGCAAAGTTTCGCGGAAAAGGCGTAGGGCAGGAGCTTGTAAAAGCTGTTTTAGCGGATCTCCCGGCTGACGCTAACTATGTTTATATGCACGCGCAAATACAGGCCGTCGCACTTTATGAAAAATTCAACTTTGTAAAAATTGGCGATGAATTTGAAGAAGCGGGGATAAGGCATTTTAAAATGGTGCGGAAGTGATTTCGGATTTTTCGCAGGTGTTTGTTTTTTAGGGGCACTCAAGAGGACTTCGCCGTTTCGGACGTTCTATTTCGGAATAGGAATTAAAAATTGATGATTTCGTAGAGATCGTATGTATGAAATCGGGATAGCCTAAAAAGGCAAAAGAGTTCTTGAAAAAAAGGTCGTAGATTAATTAAACATTGAACGAACACTTTAAATCAAGAACTCATGAAACAAGGTAAGCAATTAGATTTTAGCGG
>JARLHA010000073.1 GCA_031292485.1 Mucilaginibacter sp. | reverse complement strand
TGATATTTGCAATCTGCTAACGATTCACCACTCACCATTCTCTACTCATTTAATGGGCGTGATAACTCGCCAAGTCAGTATATAAATTCCGGAATGAACTACGCAATCCAATGGTTACCCAGGTGGTTCGGTCTTTAAACTGAACATTGTCTTCAGTTCGGTAAATAGCGCCCAGCTCAATCCTTAAATTGTATTTGGGGTTTAGCAAATAGGCGATCTTACCCTCCATATAAACTAAATTAGTGGTTAAACCCTGCCCTGTATAGTTTCCATAAGAAAGACTGGCATTACCCACTGCCCTTGCGGGATTAAGATAAAGTTCAAAAATATCTTTGCCAAAATTTTGACCATTGAGGTCAAAGCCATACCGTCCGAAATCGGCTTCACCACTAAAATCAAATCTTTTATACGAGTAATTCAGCAAACCCACCCATTCCCGGAAGTTAGCCCCCCATGGATGTGCCAGTGGCTCGCTATTATCAGAATAATTTTCGATGTAGGAGCGTTCGGAATAAGTAAATGGTTTGGCTGTGTTATATTCAAAAAGGTAATTTAAGCCGTTTACACCCAGGAACTGAGACCCTCTGAAGCCAAATTGCCAGCCATATTTATTCCTCGAACTGCCATTGCTGGAGAAAAAATCTTTCGATTGAAATTCATCCAATGCAAACTGGCCGTACGCGGTGATATTATCGGTGATCTTATATTTGCCCGTGATGCCAATCAGCGCATTATCAGGCGAGCCGTTTGAGGCTTCAAGCGGCCTTAAAAATATAACCGGATTTAGGTAAGTAAAATCAAACGGACGTTTGTTACCACTATCATCAACAGTATATGAAATAACTGCATCAAAAAAACCAAGCGAAACGCGGTTTGATACGTTCCAGTCGAGATAATGAAATACTGCGAATTTCTTCCGGCTGATATTGTTACCCGAATTTGCTTCCGCAACGGGATCATTCATCAAGGTATACATGGCCATATACCTTACGTTGCCCAAAGTTGCCGTAAGTTTAAAAAATGGATATGGCGAGGCAAAATCCGATAATAATTCGGAACGGTAACCATCGCCTATAAATGTTTTATCGCGTCCGGCGCTAATATTCAAATACTTAACCGGGGTGTATGAAACCACGGCCGTAAGGTATGACCAGTCATATCCATACGTTGAATAGGTGCGTGCATAAGCCTGGCCGGGTACAATGCCTACCTGGTTAATGTAAGTTGAAATATATTCAGGAATAACCGCGCTGCCCTGATAGCCACTCAGGTTATAACTGAATTTATTACCTACGGTACCGCCAATTTGCGCGCCGATAGAGAGGTTGCTGGTGTTAAGATGCCCTGAAAGGTCCCGGCCTACGCCAATATCAGGCAACAGGTCGGCATAAAAGGTTGAACCTGGGCTTTTTACGTCTATCAAATGTTCGTTAAAAAGCTTGCGGTAGCCCCAGCTATGCTGCTTGCTATCGTTCCCTAAATTCATTAAGGAATCATAATGATGTTTCAATAAAGAATCATCTGCAAAAAAAGGCTTGAGCGAGCTATGCTGACGGCTGCTTGTTGAATAAACATCCTCATTCAACTTTTGGTAAAACTGGTATGAATAAGGCTGATATACGGATTGCGCCCGTGCTACGCCAATTATCGAAAACAATAATATAATGCTGCTAAAAACTTTCCTCATATGCTAAAATGAATAGTATTACAATTTACTCAAAATAATTGAGTGTTTTAAACCCACCCTTTTTTAAATAGTCATCTTTTTTTACCTGGTGAAGATCCGATTGTATCATATCACTCACCAATGCCTGAAGGTCGTAGCGCGGCACCCAACCCAATTTTTCACGCGCCTTTGAGGCGTCACCTATCAAAAGGTCAACCTCGGTAGGCCTGAAATATTTGGCATCAACTTTCACCAAAGTCTGCCCGAATCTTAGTGCCTCACGGTTTAAACCCAATTCTTCTATTCTTTGGTCATCAACGTCAATGACCACTCCGCGCTCATTTTCATCTTTTCCGCTAAATTCAATTTCAATACCCAATTCACCGAAGGCCATTTTTATAAACTCGCGTACGGTGGTTGTAACCCCGGTGGCAATTACAAAATCTTCTGGCTTATCCTGCTGTAGCATAAGCCACATGGCTTCAATATAATCCTTTGCATGGCCCCAGTCACGTTGGGCCGAAAGATTGCCCAGGTATAGACATTCCTGCAGCCCCATCGCTATTTTAGAGGCAGCGCGGGTAATTTTGCGGGTAACAAAGGTTTCCCCGCGTATAGGGCTTTCGTGGTTAAATAATATGCCGTTACAGGCAAACATATTATACGCTTCGCGATAGTTTACAATTATCCAGTACCCATAAAGTTTGGCCACTGCATATGGCGAACGGGGGTAAAAAGGTGTTGCCTCGCTTTGCGGTACCGCTTGTACCAAGCCGTATAATTCAGAAGTGGATGCCTGGTAAATACGGGTTTTTTTCTCCAGATTCAGCAGTCTTACCGCTTCAAGTATCCTCAGCGTACCGATGCCGTCGGCATTTGCCGTATACTCGGGCGTATCAAAGCTTACCTTTACATGGCTTTGGGCAGCAAGATTGTATATTTCATCCGGCTGAATTTCCTGTATCAGCCGGATTAGGTTGGTTGAATCGGTCAGATCGCCATAATGAAGTTTAAACTTAACATTGGCTTCATGCGGATCGTGGTAAAGATGGTCGATCCTTTCCGTATTTAGCAAAGACGACCTCCGTTTGATTCCATGCACTTCATACCCCTTTTTTAGCAAAAATTCCGCTAAATAAGCACCATCCTGGCCGGTAATACCTGTTATTAAAGCTGTTTTCATTTATGGCAGAAGCAAACAATGATTAATTTACAATATTATCCATTTTAATTGTAAAAATTGGCATCAGGCATGCCGATATTGTTTTTACAAACTATAAAGTTTATAAATAGAATTTTTGACGTTTTGTTTCGCCGGAGTTACATTTAATATCAGTTGCGTTTACAAACAGCAATCCCCAATTAAATAAATCAAATTAGCTTTAAGATAAAAAAAGCACGGTAACAACCCGAAAAAAGGGTTGTTACCGATGCCTCTCATATGGCTGGGATAAGTTTTTTCGATAAGGTTCAGGTGTATAGATAGCTTAAAAAATTAATGTAAGTATAGCAGCAAAATTTCAATTTCGCACCCCGTATTTTAACCCTATTTATACCGTGAAAACACGGTATAAAATAGCTAACTGATCCTTTTACGATTAATTGAGAAACAGCAAAACGATTGCCATAAGTCATTAAAAAATAAATACTTATGATTGGATTGTGTTAAAACACAATCCTGATTGAGAAAGATTGATTAAATATCCAAAATCTGTTCCTCCAGCTCGCGGTACCAGTCATCGCCGTATTTGCGGATAAGCGGGCCTTTCAGAAATTGGTAAACAGGAACTTTTAGTTCGTTACCAAAAGTGCATGCAGGGCTGCAAATACTCCAGCGATCATAATTCAGCACGTCAAACTCCGGGTATTTTGTAATACGAATGGGGTACAAATGGCATGAAATGGGCTTTTGCCAGTTGACGGCACCGTTTTCATAGGCTTTTTCGATGGCGCATTTAGTAATACCGTTTTCCCATATCACGTAGGCACACTCTTTATTTACATCAACGCAAGGTGTTGTATAATCGCCTTCAAAATCTTTCACATATGTGCCGTTTTTTTCAATCGTGGCTATTCCTTTAGCAGTCATAAAGGGTTTTACCTTCGGATATATTTCGTTAAGGATATCAAGTTCAGCGGCATCAAGCGGCGCGCCGGAATCACCTTCGAGACAGCAGGCACCCTTGCACTTGTTCAAGTTACATACAAAATTTTCCTTTATTAATTCTTCATGCAGCAATACTGCGCCAACTTCTATCATATATTCTTTTTTTAGAACCACGAGGCCAGAACCAGGAATTTACTTTTCTTTTGATAATTATAATTTCACGACGCCCAACCAATGATTTTGCGTTGTTTCCGGATTCCGGGCTCCTGCTTCCTGTTTCTTAATTTCTGGTTTCTGACTCTTGGGTCTTGATTCTACCTTTTATTTACTTATCGGATTTAAAGGATATTTAAGGTTTCTGGCGCTGGTGAGTTCCATAGATACACTACCAACAATCAGTTCAACATGGGCCCTTATTGGTATCCTGTTTTCGTCATCTGTTATCCAAAGGTAAAGTTTACTATCCTTCCTGAAAACCCGGCCGGGAATGATCGTCGGATTAAATTTAAGGCAATTAAATTCGCCAAGGTCGCTTTTCACCCTTTCTTTCCCCACGTAGGTAATGCTGAGTGTATGGACGCCATCGTCCAAAAAATATTTTAAATCAAACGTTTCGCCAATTTTTAATTTTGAAGCGTCAACACTTCTTGAAAAATAATAGGCTGATAAAAAATCAAATACTTTACCCTTAAACGGAAAAATACCTTTTGATGCCGTTATTTTATCGCTATCGTGGTTAAATGTAACGTTATCGGAGTGCTTGTAACTGGATTCATGCCGGTTTTCTGTATAAAAATAAGGCATCAATGTTTTTTCATCGATATAGGTTTCATACCTGTTGCGTACTTTATATAACACATCAAAAGCCCCTGCAGTTTTGCCATCCGCAACAATGTGAAACGCAGGCTGCCCGTCAAATTTCCTGTCTGTAGCCTCAACTCTTAAATTGGCTTCTGCTGCGGTAAAAAAACCGTACTTGAGTTTATAGTTCAGTTGCTCACCTATTTTGAAGACCGGCGTTACCATATTCACCATCTCCTGGCAAAATGAGTTGCCTGAAAATACAGCTACCAATGCCGCTGCGAGTAATATTTTTTTCATTTATGTTCGTTTCAGACACTTCAGATAAAAGTATCCAGATCTATTGAACTCCTTCAACCACAGAATATTGCGTCGCTACAAATCCTTTTTTTTGTAGATCGGCACTGTTGAACAGGGTTCGCCAAACATCAGGCTTTTTACAATCGGTGTAAGCTTTTTTGTTAAGGTAACATATGCAGAAACCGGCACGGGTATATCGCCACAGCCCTTTATTACCACACGCTGACCGCTATACTGTTCAACATCCATTTTTGCTAAACTTTTTTCAAACAGAACAGTTTCCAGCAACTCGGCATTTCCAAAAACAACTTCGGTAGCATAAGGCGCCATCTTGTTGGCCAGCAGCATATAAGCCCATGCCGGAACGATAGCATCCTCAGAACAGGTTAACGCCACATATTTATCCTGGTATTGCGACCAGTCATGCGTTTTCACAAACTCCCTGAAATCCTTTTCGCGCAGTATCAACCCCATATACAAATTATCCTTTATATCGTATACGACACGCGCACCCACCTGGTAAAATACCGCAGGATCTAATGTGACCAGGCCACTGAGGGCTACTTTGTTAACTATATTTTCCTGTATTTCCATTTTATTTTAATAGCGGGTAAATTGCACCTACCCTGAATACCGTTAAATAAAAAATCCGGGTACAGACAATAGCGCTATACCCGGATACAAAATTACTTTAAAATATCCTTATAAAAACTTTGCTCTGTAATCTTTTACATTTGCTTTATCTTTCAGCGCTTCAAATATCTGCGAATCTGCACGCTGCATCATGGCCTGACCCAGTTGTTGTTTTTCCCTAACGGCATCTGTCATAGGTGCCGGATTGGTAAAGCTATCCAAAACAAATACATAAGCACCCTGAGCGCCTGCAATTGGTTTCGACAATTTATTGGGCTGCGAACCAAAAATGCTGCCTATTAATTTATACTCGGCCGAAGTGCCCGGTATAACCGGGTTGGCGAATACCATATTTTGTATCGGGTTAACAGTAGTCCCTGCTTTTTGAGCAACTTGATCAATCGTAGATGCCCCGTTTAAAGCTGATTGCAGTTTATCGGTTAATACTTTGCCCTTAACCTGGTTTAAAACCATCGGCTGGATTTGTTTTTTAACATCCTCAAGTGACAGCGTACCCTGCGGCTTGATCTGTACCAGGTGAGCTACAATATACTGATCTCCTTCGATGTACACCTTGTCTGAGAAATCTCCTTTAGAAGCACCAAATGCCCATCTAACCAGGTCGCGGGCACTATTAACACCCGGAACGGAAACAGCCACACCATTTACATCAGCAGCGGTTTGTTTTTTTAACCCGCTCTTCTTTACTTCTTCGTCAAAGTTATCTTTTGTCAGCGAAGCTAAAAATCCCTGCGCTTTGCTGTAAACTACTGTTTGTGTTGCGCTGCTGGCTTTTAAAGGAACATCCACGATAGCCACCTTGGCCACTTTTGACGAACCTTTTTGATCCTCGATCTGGATAATATGGACGCCAAATTGTGTGCTTACTATTTTAATATCTCCTTTTTTGCCGTTAAATGCAGCATCCTCAAATGGGCCCACCATAGCACCACGGGCAAAAGTACCCAGTTCGCCGCCTTTTGCAGCTGAGCCGTCAATGGAGAATTTTTTGGCAAGATCGGCAAATGATGCACCGCCTTCGATCAATTTTTTCAATGAATCAGCCCTGGCCAGCGCTTTTTCATGACCAATGGTTTTTTCATCAATTAATATGTGTTTCGCTTTTACTGAATCCGCTTCAACATGCGAATCAACCAACTTGGCTATTTTATAGCTGCCGTTTGATAAATAAGGGCCATATACAAATCCTTTGGAGGCGCTGAACATCACCGAATCCAATTTCGGATCGCCCAGCTGGCCTTTGTGCTTATAGCCGATCGCTGATTTTGTTTCGGCGTTTATCTGCACAAACAACGAATCGTTGGTGGTTGTTTTAAAATCACCAGCCAATTTTTCGGCCTGTTTCTTTATACCCGCTGAGTCTGCTGCCGACGGGGCGGCATTAAAGGTTATAAAGTCAAAACTTCTTAACTCCTGCTGGTTTTTAAATTCCCCTTTATGCTCATCGTAATAAGCCTGGTAATCAGCATCGGTAACGGTTACTTTATTGTCAGGGATTGACGAATAGTTAAGTACCGCATATTTAAAGTTAGCCAGCCTGTTTTTGTTCTGGTAATCGTCTTTTGCTTCAAGCGTGTTTACATACAAAGAGTTGGTAACCAGCGAAACATATTTTTCCTGCAGTTTTGCCTCTATCATCTGGGTGATAAAATCGCTCCATTGCTGTTTTAGTTCGGGGCTCAGGGTTGGCAGCTGGCTTAAAAAACCATTTAGCCTTGACCTGTCCAATTGCCCTGTTTTTGGATCGGCAAATGCCTGCACGATCTGTGGGTTAGGATCATTGCCGCTAACCATCGATTTGGTTTCATCAGTACCTACCTGTAAACCCAGGTTGTCAACTTCCTTTTGCAAAACGGTTTGTGCTACCATTTGGTTCCAGGTAGTTTCCTGTACATAGCTGGTGATTTGCGGCGATAACGCTCCCTGGCCGGATTGCTGCCTGAATTGAGCGCTGTTCTGATCTACCTTTTTATTAAAATCGGTGTACGAAATCTTTTCGCTGCCTACTTCACCCAATAAATCCCTGTCGTCCCTGAAAAATGATCCACCCGACCTTACCACTTCACCAACAATAAATGCCAACAGCGAAAACCCGATACTAATCGCGAGGATTTTCCCCATCCGGTCACGCAAAAAACCCATTATACCCATATACCTATAATAATTACTTTATACTACTAAAAAGAGGGCGCAAGATACAACTTTTAGTAAAATTCTATAATACAATTTTTGATTAGTTTTTGTGGTGGTTTTTTGTTGATTCGATTGATTTAGAGATGGGTTGATGATGGTTGAAATATATTGTATGGGTTAGAAAGGCTGGAGGCGCCGGAAAGATGGGCAAACGGATAAATTGAAAAATCAAGATCTCTTTATCGTCCGAAAGCCGAAGTGTTCCCCCCTGGCAGTATGAACACTGGTGAACACCAGAGAACAGCAGAGAACACTGAAACAAAACCACCTCGTATTAAACTGATATTTAAGCATATAATAATTTATCACCCAAAAATACCATTGGCTTACCCCTGAAAAAAGCCCGCATTGTACGGGTTTTTGATGGTTTTTTGCTGGATTTATGCGCGTTTTAAGCGTTTTAAGCGGTGTACACAGCGGAATAAAACTACCATTTAATTTACTGTTAATTAACAACATAGCTATTTATCCGGCGAAATATCGCCAGCTTAACCCCAGAAAAAAGCCCGCATTTTTTGGCTATTTTTGATGATTTTAGGGTTGATTTAGGCCTGATTTGCACTCATTCAGGCCATTTTAAAGCAATTTTATACGCCAAAAAACCTGGTAACCAGTTTAAACTTCAGTGCCGGGTTCTTATTCTTTCGTGATTAGCGGCAGTTTTATTAATGATATTGGTCATGTACGCGGCTTATTTGATGGCGTATCTTGGCAAGCAGATTGATAATTGCACAAAACATGTCGGATCACCCGTATTTAAAATACTATTTTTTATTTCTCTTTATCATTTACGGGACGCTGTTTGGCTGTGGGCAGCCCAAGCCAAACAAGCCTGCCGTTAAAGCGGTAAGGGACTGGCAAGAAACGATCCCGGGCAATTTCAGCACGCAGTCGAAGACGATTTTTGACAGTACTGAGATCGACGGGTTCCTGAAAAGCTATCCGGATTTTAAGGCTTATGCTGGTGATATTCATCGTTTTTACCAGGGAAGAAACTATGCCTGCGCCTGGTTTGAGGGCGGTAAGCTGATTGAGCAGGCCGGCAATTTGGCCAGCCGCATGTTAAACCTGCAAAACGAAGGGATCAATCAAACCGCTCCTTATCAAAAACAGCTGGATTCGCTGGTTAATATCGAAAATACGAGCGGGAAGCCCGATATACAGGCCGAACTGATGCTTACGGCGGAGTATTTTGTTTTTTCAAGACTGGCATGGCAGGGCCTTGATAATTCCGCAAGCAGGATGGTGCATTGGTACCTGCCCCGCAAGAAAGTTGATTATAAACAATACCTGGATAGTTTATTAAAAGCGCCCGCTAACGGGCTGGCTGCAGCTGAACCTGTTAACCGGCAATATGAATTACTCAGGGCCTGGTTGCGCAAATACCGCGCCCTTGACGAACACGAAAGCTGGGCTCCAATAGCGTTTAGGCCCGCTATAATACCGGGTGATACCTCCGCGAAGGTCCCGTTGATCAGGCGGCGTTTGTACCTGCTGGAAGATTTTAAAGGAGATACCCTCAGCCCGGTGTTTAATGATGAATTGCAAGCCGCCATCATCCATTTCCAAAACCGCCATGGCCTTGCGGGGGATGGCTTATTGACCAAAGAAACCCTTGCCGAATTAAATGTGCCATTAAAAAGCAGGATCGAACAGATCATCGTGAACATGGAACGCTCCCGCTGGCTGCCGCTCAAATTATATACCGACTACCTGGCGGTTAATATCCCCGAATTTAAACTCCATGTGTTTAATGGAGATAGCCTGCTGTGGAGCTGTAATGTGGTGGTGGGGAAAACCATGCATCAAACCACGGTTTTTTACGGGGAAATAAAATTTGTAGTGTTCAGGCCCTACTGGGATGTGCCGCCGAGTATCGTGCGCAAAGAGATCCTCCGGGATATAAGACGGCACGCTAATTACCTGGCCAGGCACCAGATGCAGATCATCGGCTATGCTGACGGGTTGCCCGTTATACGGCAACTGCCCGGCCCCGAAAATTCACTGGGGCTGGTGAAGTTTCTGTTCCCGAACAGTTACAATATCTATCTGCATGACACGCCTACCAAATCCCTTTTTGGCGAAACCGCCCGGGCCTTTAGCCATGGCTGTATCCGCGTGCAGGAGCCGGCAAAGCTGGCCGCTTTCCTGCTGAAAGATGAGGAGGGCTGGGATGCTGTTAAAATTGAAGCAGCTATGCAGGGCGAAGACAACCATTACATTACTTTACAAAATAAGGTACCTGTTTTTATCGCCTATTTTACAGCCTTTACCGGCCGCGACCAGCAATTGAATTTCAGAAAGGATATTTATCACCTGGATGGCCCGCTGGCGGCGATGATCCTTTCGGGGAAACGGGCGCGGCGGTAAAAAAGGTGCGGAAAACCCAGCAAGCACCTGAACCAGTACTGTCTGGCTATACGGCCACACCTCAGTGTTTGTAGTGTAGCGCTACATGTGCTACAACTGCTACAAAGCGCTACAAATCTGAATATCAATAGTTTAACTACTGACAAGATTTTGTCAGTGACAAAATCCTGTCAGTACTTTTTTGCGAAAATGAAGCGTTTATGCAATTTTTTGAGCTGTTTTTCCGGCCAGGCTCTATTCTTCTATCTTACATTTTGCTCTCTCGGCCAAGTGGCATACTTAGCCGGGCGAGTGGCCCATGTTGTTGAATTTGTATTTGTGGCTCATGGTACATTAAAGGTACGTCATTGAATCGTTTAATGCAAAAAACGCGCACAATGGCATAGCGGCTACCTGTCAGCGGGGCACGAGAACTCAGCGCTTTTGGCCTTTGCGCTGCATTCTCGCGCCAGAATGTGGGCAAACAACTTAATCAATACTGGCCAACACTTAAAAATATGGATACTAGTGTCATGTCAATTGCAAATTGTCGGATAAAGCCTTTTTAGTTTTACTCTGGCCTTATCATTGGTGAACTGCCATTTTATAGTTGCTTCTTTATTATTCCGGTCTTGTTGCCAGGCATTAACTTCTTGTTTCATTG
>JARLHA010000072.1 GCA_031292485.1 Mucilaginibacter sp. | reverse complement strand
CGGAAGATTTGAATCACCGCCAAAACTCCCTCCCAACGGGAGGGGTGCGGCCGACTGTGAAGTGGCGGGGAGGGGTTTCGCCGCCATGCTGGATGATGGTAAAGGTTTGAAATAGTTGTATAAATAGTTTGCTAAACCCCTACCTTCCCTTCCCCAAGGAAGGAGTCGCACGAGGCCAAGGCTTTTTTTTAATCTTCCGAACACCTATAGTGTTGTCACCAACAAAACCGATATGCCAGGGTAACATTCATGCGCTATCTAATGATTTCCCGTTCTAAAGTAAATTCCGAATAGTGCAAGTCCGCCTTGCACTATTTGCGGCTGTTAACTGCTGCTAATAACTGCCAACTGAATGTCATCCTGAGCTTGTCGAAGGAAGGGCGTAACCCCCGTTGGTAGAAGCGGCGGTCGGGTGCTTTGCTCATACGGCTACAGGCCTTAGGCGCTTCTCCCCAACCTTATATTTTCCTTAACTGCTACTGCCAACTACCAACTGCAAACTGCAATGGGCCGGTATCCGCGACGCCCCCTTACGCGACGCGCCGTTATACCCCTGGCTTTTGCCACAAAAAGAGGCAAAATAGCACCGCATGTTCATTCTGTAAAAAACAAAGCTTTTATTGCGTTGCGCAACACGTGCTACACCCTGCAACATTGCGCAATAAACCTGTTTATCAGAAATTTAAGTGCTGACAAAATTTTGTCACTGACAAAAACGTGTCAGCACTTTTGATGCTTTCATCTTCTTTTTCTCGTGCTGCCGCGGGTTTGCAACTCGTGGTATTGCATGGCTGCGGTTTTCAACTGCACTTTAACACGGGGCTTTGAAAAGTGCGTAAATGCTTATCACGGCTACCCGGCTTAATAGAAATTATACTGTTTGAGCCGTAGATGCTATCACCTGCATAGTTTATTACCTGTCAGTGCGGCACGAGTACCCAGCCGCACAGGTCGCCGCTGCATACCCGCGCCAGGGAAGTTACCATTAAGTTGCTTAAACTGGTGTTCGGGTCCTCCGCTAAAGCAAATGCCTTACAAAGCGTATAATTACCGTAACAACAAGTTGTACCAATGCCAGGAAAATTAGTCCACCAAAAATGAACTGCAGGAGATTCTCGTATTTGCGGTTGCGGACTGGCATAATATCAACTGATTTTGTTACGTTTTGAAGCTGCTATTTGCTTTATAGTGCGGGCTAGCTGTTCAACGCCGGCCGACTTAGCTATAAAAATATCAGCCCCGGAATTGACCATTCGGCTGTTAGCTTCCAACTCCACTATTGAAGAGTGCGCGACGATGGCAATGCGAGGCCATTTTTCTTTCACCCGCCTTGCCGTTTCAAAACCATCCATGATGGGCATTTCTACGTCAATTATTACTACCGAAGGTAACGGCAGGCAGCTGCCCATTTGGTCGATGCCGGATTTTCCATTATTTGCCTGGAAGACCACGGACATTCCCGAACGCTGCAACACTCTTACCATAATAGCCCGGTAGAGGTCGTCATCATCAATAATGGCTACAGAAACAGGAAGTTCACTCATGTCATTAAGTGTTAATTATGTTGGATTTCTTTTTCAAGCGCTGATTTCTTGTACCATTCCAGGAAGCTACTGCTTTTCCTGAACCCTAATTCGGTTGCGATTTCCTTAAGCGTCTTTTCTTTTTTTTTTACGATGTCCAGCGCGTAACGTACCTGCAGGGTTCGGAAATATTCTAAGGGGGTTATACCGTGTACCTCCTTAAAGTCACGTTTCAGTTTGGATACGGATACGTTACAGCTGAAAGCCAGGCCTTTGATGCCTGGAAACCTGTCTTGAAACTTCTGTTCCAAAATTTTTGCCGCTTTCAGCATAACATAACCGGGATCTTCTACTGATACATCTGCGGCATCCTCCTTATCCATGGAGAGCTTAAAAAAAAAGCCGTTAGCTCGAACAAAATGCTGAAAATCGAAGATTTGTAATGGTGTTTTTTGCGCTCGTATTTCAGGATGTTAAACAGGCGATCTTGTAAAAAGACCTCTGCCCTTGTAGGTATGCGAAACAATGGCAGACTTTCAAGTCTGAGGTCTGCTACTGCTGACTGCCAATCTTCTGTAATTGTATCGCTTGTGTTAGCTAATCCGGCCAGATAGCTGCCGGTGAAAATCAAACGACAGCATTTCAAAACCTTTCCCTTCCCGGCGTAAAACTCGGTTACGGTACCCGGGCCGGAAAAGACCACCTGATTGTCTGTCCAATGAATGTCTTGATTATCAAGATACCCTATCTTTCCGGTACTTGAAAAAAAATTAATAGAAAAGAGCTTTGCTGATTGCTTTTTTGGCTCCAAAATATAGTGGTTATTGCCTTTGACGTGAATTTCCATTGCCATCAACCAAAACCCGAAATCTATACGTTCATAGAAAATCTCACACCAGCTATGCTTTTCGTCGATGAAAAAATGACGCCCCGGAACTAGTTGCGCAAACCCGATTCTGCGCCTGTAGTAGCGCGGGTAGACATGCGGAGTAATTCTGCCAAGTTTTATATTTTCCCATCGTATTGGTAACCTGTTCATGATCTGGAGCTTGGTGTATCTGGCGGTAACTATAGGTTACAGGATTATTTCGGCCGAAAGCTTTCTTTTTGTATGTAAATCGGAATTATGTTAGCCTATTGGGAGGAAAACAGTTTAAGGGTCGTGTAATCATCAGACGGCTTGCCTTTTTTCTTTTTTAAAACGACCTTATTAGTCAGACATCGGTAGCAAAAATAATTTCGGATGGGTAGCCAAAAGAGAAATTTTTTCATGAATAGCGTTCTTGGTATACGATCGAGTGTGTTGTTGCACGTGTTGCAACGAGGCTTGGATCGTGTGGGTTTAGGCTGGGAAAAGGCTGGTTTTTCGTGCATAATGTAATAGATTTGAACTGTGGCAATACTACAAAAACGGCTTTTCCACTTTAAGCCCAAATGATCCCCAATAGGCCCATAATGATAGATTGACTGCATGTTACGCCCGGCGATCTTACTGTCAATTCCTGTTTCCCAATCGAAATTTGGGCCTTCCGGCGCCGCAAATAAAGGGTTGAGGCCGTAGCTCATCGGTTTGGTGCCTGCGTGGCAGAATGTCATAAGTTAAGGCGAAAAAATGTTGCTTCGTTATAAATCAGTGGTGGTTACAAGTTTTAACGTTTAACATTCGTTACCACTCGGCGGACACTGTTGCAATGCCATCGATATTCGGAGGTGCGATTCGTTTCAACATGGGGAGAAAAGATTTAACAGGCCAAAAATAAGATACCTGGCAACAGTACTTTTTCCGCATATTGCCAAATTATAGACGATTATTACCCTGTGCCGGTTAAGGGCATTATCCCCTGGTCCGCTGTTCGAAGTCTGTGACTTCGAACAGCGTTATGGTCATCACGTTTGTTTATCTTTTACCGCATGTTACATTTATGCCTTGCGCTTCGTATCTTATAAAAAACACCGCTGAAAGCGAGGCAACCGGTAAACAAGCAACCACGCTATTAAACCTTACACGCGGAGCCCATGCATCCATACAGCGGGGAGGTTTTAAATAAATAAGCGCTATGAAAACTAAATACTTTTTATTTTTGCTATTGGCCTGCAGCGGATGGAGCGCCTGCAAAAAAAATAACGACACCCAGTGCCCGGTGTTCCCTGTGGCGCTGCAACTGCTATCCGCCAATGTGCGTATCGTAGACAAAACCACCGGCGCCGACCTGTTTTTATCGCCCACCTCCCTTTATAAACCCAGTGATTTAACGGTGACCAGCTCGGTAACGGGCAGCAACGTGAGCCTGGTGGTGGATAGCGCGCAAAAAGACAAACGCTTTGTGCTGCTTATAGGCCATGAAACCCAGGACTTTATTTTAAAGCTGGCCGCGCTGCCTGCCGATACGGTACATATGGAGGTTTCAGTAACCCAGGGAAGGTGTTATTCCTCGTCTACGGTGAGTAAGATCACCTTAAACCGTAAAGCCGTTTGCGCACCCTGCACCTTTAGTGATATGGTGACGATAAAGAAATAGGTTGGCGGAGATGATTTATGTCCCCACAACAACAACCGTTGTCATTTCGACCGTAGGGAGAAATCTATACACACGCTCGGCCGCCATGCATACTGGAATAGCAAGTGTATAGATTTCTCCTCGTTCCCCGTCAAAATGACAAAAATACAAACCCAGGCGGCTCAGCGTGTGGTTACTTAGCGCCAGTCTCAGCATGTGGGGTGCTGATCCGCCAATGGGCGGACAGCATGACATGTTTTTTGCTTACTTATTCTCCCGACCCACCAATGACCCAATGACCCGATGACGCGCAGCAAATGACCAATGACTATTGCCCCCGTTTCAAAGTAGTATGCGTAGCCCGCATCCCCACCCGCAGGCTAATGGAGTCGCCATCGGCGTAGTAGCGGCCTTTGTTTTTAATCGCCATGGTATTGATGTGCGCGGTAAACCATAAGCTATCGCCTTTGACTTTGCCGTCCGAAATATCAAAAGTGCCTATTGACGAGGTAACCGAACCGGTGAGCACAGTGTCAGCTGTTTTAAAAGTATAACTTATCGGGAATTCATTGCCATCGGGGCCTTTCAGCATCGCGTTCCATTTGCCGTCTACGCCGGCAAACCAGGCGAATGCCGCGCCAAAGGTGAGGAGCAATGCTGTAGTGATCAGGATCTTTCTTTTCATGGATTTGGGAGGTTAATTGTTGTGTTAAAAGTAAACATTAATTTTAACAAAATACTCCACCATCCAATGACCTAATGACCCAATGACGCGCAGCAAATGACCCAATGACCAATGACCTCCTACAAAACCGTTTTTATCTTCAGCTCATTCATCTGAAGGTCTGAAATAGTTGATGGTGTATCGATCATCACATCCCTGCCTGAATTGTTTTTAGGGAAAGCGATCACGTCGCGGATAGAATCCAGCCCGGCGAAAATAGACACCATCCGGTCGAAACCAAAAGCAAGGCCGCCATGCGGAGGTGCGCCATATTCAAAGGCATCCATTAAAAAGCCGAATTGTTTTTGTGCTTCTTCCGGCGTAAAGCCCAGGTGTTTAAACATCAGTGATTGCAGGGCACGGTCATGGATACGGATAGAGCCGCCGCCAACTTCAGTACCGTTGATCACCAAATCATAAGCGTTCGCCCTAACATCACCGGGGTGGGTATCCAGCAAAGCAATATCCTCCGGTTTCGGTGAAGTAAAGGGGTGGTGCATGGCATGATAACGACCGGTTTCCTCGTCCCACTCTAATAACGGGAAATCAAGCACCCAAAGCGGGGCAAAAGTATTTTTATCGCGCAGGCCCAGGCGGTTACCCATCTCCAGGCGCAGTTCATTCAGTTGTTTGCGCACTTTTTCGGCATTGCCGGCTAAAACAAACATCATGTCGCCCGGTTCGGCTTCAAAAGCAGCCGCCCAGTTGGTCAAGTCGTCTTCGCCATAAAATTTATCAACGGATGATTTTAGTGTGCCGTCACTTTGGTAACGGCAATAGATCATCCCGGTAACGCCAATCTGCGGGCGTTTTAACCATTCGGTTAGTTCATCAATTTGCTTGCGGGTATATTCGGCGCAGCCTTTGGCGTTGATGCCGACCACCAGTTCCGCATTATCAAAAATGCCGAAACCTTTGCCTTTTACAATGTCATTCAGCTCCACAAACTGCATCCCGAAACGGATATCCGGTTTGTCTGAACCATATAAACGCATGGCATCAGCATACTGCATGCGCGGCACGCTGCCCAGTTCGATCCCTTTAACCGTCCTGAACAAATGCTGGGTTAATCCCTCAAATACATTTAAAATATCTTCCTGGGTAATGAAAGCCATCTCGCAGTCGATCTGTGTAAACTCCGGCTGGCGGTCGGCACGCAAATCCTCATCCCTGAAACATTTAACGATCTGGAAATACCGGTCGAACCCGCTTACCATCAGCAATTGCTTAAAAGTTTGGGGTGATTGCGGCAGGGCATAAAACTCGCCCGGGTTCATGCGGCTTGGCACCACAAAGTCGCGTGCACCTTCCGGGGTTGATTTGATCAGTACCGGGGTTTCCACCTCGATAAAATCGAGGCCGTCCAAATATTTACGCACTTCCTGCGCCATTTTATGGCGGAGCATCAGGTTATTGCGGATAGGGTTGCGGCGCAGATCAAGGTAGCGGTATTTGGCGCGCAGCTCTTCGCCGCCATCAGTTTCATCCTCAATCATAAACGGCGGAACCTTGGCCCCGTTCAGGATCTCAATTTTGCTTACGCCGATTTCAATTTCGCCGGTGGGCATTTTTGCATTCTTGCTGGTGCGTTCCAATACCGTGCCGGTAACCTGAATTACAAACTCACGGCCGAGTGAACGGCTGGTTTCCCTTAAGGTGGCATCGCTGTCGGTGTTAAAAACCAACTGGGTTAAACCATAACGGTCGCGAACGTCAATAAATGTCATTGCGCCCAGGTCGCGTGATTTTTGGACCCAGCCGCATAAAGTAACCGTTTGCCCTAAATTGCTGATATTTAATTCGCCGCAAGTATGTGTTCTTAACATGGTACTGATTTATAAAGTTTGCAAAAGTAGGGTTTTAGTCGGAAAGTCCGAAAGACCGGAAGTCCGAAAGTTGAGAAAGATGTGCTTTAAATTATTATAAAAGAGGTAAGAGATGAAATTTTTTACTTCAACTTAAACTTCCTGGGGTTTCTCCGGCTATCCCAGACGGTAAGAACTTCAATTGTTTTAGAAGAACTAATGTGATAGTAAACGATGTAATCCTTAATAATTTTGAATCTTACATCCGGATTTTCTGTGGGAATTCCTGCCTCTGGCATTTCGGCCACTTTTTTCATTCCTATTCGAAATAGTTGATAAAGTTTCCGGCTATAGGTTTTGGATTTATTACGGTTAATCCAATATTCGAGAATTTCAAACCGTTCGCGTTGTGCGCGAACTGACCATACTACTTTCGCAGCCATTCTTCTACCTGGCGATTCGCTTCTTCATCCGATATCCACTGGCCGTTCCTGATCTGCTCCAAACCATCTTCAACCGCTTCTCGCTCAGCTTCACTCATTTGATAAACGCCGTTTACAGATTTCGATTCAACATAAAGCATAGTTGATATCTCACTTAATAACTCATCATTATCTGTGTCGGTAATTTGCGCTATCAGTTTTTCCTTTAATTCTGCGGTACTCATAATATTGCTTTTTTCAAATTTACAGATAATACCAACAAATCCGAAACGGCAAAGCTCTTGAATAGCAAAAAATAAACAATTGTGTAAAATCCGATGTCGCACATTCGGGACGAACTCCAAAGAACTAAAAAGTAAATCAGAGCGGGTTATTTTCTATAGTTTGAATTTTTTGGGGTTTCGCCGGGTATCCCAAATGGCCAGGATCTCTATTTTTTCCGGATGAATGCGGTAATATATTTTATTATGATGAATAATCTTTATCCGCACGTTCGTAAAGTCGGTTTTCGTGCCCGTATCCGGAGAATTGATGATTATGTCAAATTTTTCAGTGAATAATCGATCAAGTTTTAAGCTATACTCATAAGACTTGTTTCTTTTTACCCAGTATCTCAATATTTTAGTCCACTCCCGGACAGCCCTTGGCGACCATTCTATTTTCCGAGGCATTTATCAAAAATTTTACGCGCCTCTTCATTTGATATCGCCATCCCCCTTTCTATTTGGTCGATGCCATCCTTAATTGCTTCTACCTCCTCCGGGCTTAATACATATATACCATCGCTTTCCACATCAAAATCAATGAAGTCAGCTATTTCGTGTAGCAACGCCTCATCGTCAATGCCATTGATTTTCTCCATCAACTTTTCCTTCAATTCTATTGTCGACATAATCACGTTTTATTTAACCAAAAATAAAGATATATCATTGAATTTCGAAATCTAAATTCCGAAACGGCGCAACCTTCTTGAACACCCAAAAAAACAAATCCGAAATCGAACATCCGAATTCCGAAATCAAACACTACCTTTGCCCCATAATTCTCAAGGGGTGCCTTGCTTTGGTCGCAAAATAATCTGCAGGTTATTTTACCAAACTGAAAGACAGGCTGAGATCAAACCCGTTGTTGTGAATGAACCCAATGTAGAGACGCAGTATTTTGCGTCTTGAACATACGGGTAGGGACACAAAATTTTGTGTCCCTACGATTCACCACATACACCTGATCCGGGTAATGCCGGCGTAGGGAGAGGTAACAAGTTAAGTGTACTGCGTATTCGCCCTGATGCGGAGATGGTTTAACTAAATTTATTATTAATCATTTTGAAAAATTTATTTTCGGCGTTATTCGCCCTGCTGCTGCCTGTCATGGCCGCGGCCCAATTCTCTGTTTCCGGTAAAGTAACTGACCAGCAAACCGGCGAAGCACTGCCCGGCGCTACTATCAGTCTGTCAAGTCCCGCAATAAGCACGATTGCCGACGCTAATGGCGAGTATCATTTCAATAATTTAAAAAGTGGCGCCTACTCGCTGAAAGTCTCCTTTATAGGCTATCGGGCGATTACCAAAACTGTTTTATTAAATGCGGACGCGGTAAGTGATTTCGCACTAAAACCAGGCACGCTGTTTACCGAAGCGGTTACCGTAAGCGCTACACGCGCTACCCAAAACTCGCCCACCGCTTTTACCGATCTCAGCAAAAAAGACATCGATAAAAACAACACCGGCCGGGGTTTTGAATACTTGCTGGAGCAAACACCATCCACCGTTGTTACTTCAAACGCCGGGGCGGGTGTGGGCTATACCAGTATCCGTATCCGCGGGTCGGATGCTACCCGCACCAACGTAACGCTCAATGGCATCCCGCTTAATGATGCGGAAGACCAGGGTGTTTATTTTGTCGACCTGCCCGACCTGGCCTCGTCCGTCGAAAATATCCAGGTGCAGCGTGGTGTGGGTACCTCCACAAATGGCGCGGGCGCCTTTGGCGCAAGCATCAACATACAAACCACCACCCGGCATGATTCGGCCTATGCCGAGCTGAATAATTCGGCCGGATCATACGGAACAGTAAAAAATACCGCCGCATTCGGCACCGGTTTGCTTGGCGATCATTTTAGTTTTGATGGCCGCGTATCCAGGATGCGCTCTGATGGCTATATCGACCGCGCCTCCTCCGACCTGAAATCCTTCTTTTTAAGCGGGGCTTATTACGGTAAAAAAAGTGTGCTCCGGCTCAACGTATTTTCGGGATACGAAAAAACCTACCAGGCCTGGGACGGCGTACCCGAAGACAGCGTAAAAGCGGGTAACCGCCGGTATAACGAATTGGGGTATATCAATTCAAGCAACAGCTTTTATAAAAACCAAACCGATAATTACACCCAAAACTATTACCAGCTGCTTTACGACCAGCAGCTTAGCAGTAAACTATCGTTTAGTGGCGCTTTGCACTACACCAAAGGCTATGGTTATTATGAGGAATACCGGAATGCGGATTCGTTAAAGAATTACGGGGTAACACCGGTGGTAGTAGGCGGCACAGCTATTGAGGCGACCGACCTGGTACGCCGCTTATGGCTCAACAACGATTTTTACGGCCTTACCTATAATTTAAACTATAAGCCCAATAAAGATTTTAATGCCATACTCGGCGGCGCTTATAATGAATACAAAGGCGCTCATTATAACAACATTGAATGGACGCAGGAGAGCACCAATATTCCGCCTGATTACCAATACTCCCGCAACGATGCAAAAAAAACTGATTTTAACATTTTTGCCCGCGCCGAATATCATATCGGCAAAGTATTGTTATATGGCGACCTGCAATACCGGCACATTTATTATTCATTTTTGGGCTTTGATGAAAACCTAAACAACGTGCAACAGGCGGTTGAACTTAACTTCTTTAATCCCAAAGCCGGTATTACCTATCAGCTTAATGATAACAGCAATGTTTACGCCTCGATAGCCGTTGGTAACCACGAGCCCAACCGCAGTGATTATGTTAACTCGTCGCCGCAAAGCCGCCCCAAACCCGAAAACCTGAAAGACCTTGAACTGGGTTACCGGATTAACGAAAGCAATTTCAGCGGCAGCATTAATGGATTTTATATGCTGTACAAAAATCAACTGGTATTAACCGGCGCGCTTGATGATGTTGGCGAAGCTATCCGCACCAATATAAATGACAGCTACCGGGCAGGTATTGAAGCCAGTGCCCGCGTAAAAATAGCGGAGCCTTTAAGCTGGTACGCAAACGCTACCCTAAGTACCAATAAAGTAAAAAACTTTGAGCAATACCTGCAAAACTATGATACCGGCACGCTTGACGGAACGCTGTATAAATCAAGCAACATCGCTTACTCCCCTGATTTTACAGGTTCAAGCACCATCAGCTACCACCCGTTAAAAAATACCGAAATTGCTTTTATCACCAAATATGTAAGCCGCCAGTACCTGGATAATACCTCAACGGTAAGCCGTTCGCTCAGTGCCTATGTAGTAAACGATTTGCGGCTGAACTATAATTTCAGCATGAAAGGGGTCAAAAATGTGGGGGTAAGTTTACTTGTCAATAATATTTTCAGCGAAAAGTATCAGTCTGACGGGGCCACTTACCCCGATATTGAGGGCGGAAAAGTGGTTAATTATAATTATTTTTTCCCGCAGGCGCCCATCAACTTTTTACTGGGGCTAAACCTGAAGTTTTAACCTGATTATGCACCATTGGACCGAGCTATTAAGCGAACAAATTAAGGAGACAAGCCTGCTGCAATGGCTTGCCGTTATTTTAGGCGTAGCCGAAGTTTTGTTTGCCTTGTATGATCATATCTGGCTGTACCCTACCGGTATTGCAGGCACCATTATTGCGATATACCTATTGCTCACGGTACAGCTTTATGCCGATTCCGCCTTAAACGTTTATTATTTGGTAATGAGCGTTTATGGCTGGGTGCATTGGGCAAAAAAGAAGCAGGGCCCGGAGGTGGTGATCTCCTGGTCGGGCAAAAAAGACTGGCTGGTTAGTTTATCTATCTCGATAGGCGGCTGGCTGATCTTATACCTGCTGCTTAAAAATTTCACGCCATCCAACGTGCCGGTTTGGGATGCCCTGGTATCGTCAACAGCCTGGGCCGGGATGTGGCTGCTGGCCAAAAGAAAAATTGAAAACTGGATCTTCCTCAACATTTCAAATTTATTTGCCATCCCCTTACTGTTTTATAAGCAACTGCCGCTTTTTGCCGCGCTTACCTTGTTTTTGTTTGTAATTGCATTTGGAGGCTTGTATAAGTGGATAAAGATCTGCAAAGCCCGGCAAACGGCGATTGCCGCTTAAAATTGACCCTATGAAAACAGCACACCCGTCAGCGCTTCTATCCCCTGAAATGATAAAGACCATCAGAGATTCGGCTTATGCAGCCGAGCGGCTGGGTAAGATCCACCCCGATCAGCTGGCCATTGTTTATGAACAAAACTGGTTTAAACTGCTTGTTCCGGCTGTTTATTCGGGGCTCGAAAAATCGTTGCCGGAGCTGGTACGCCTGGAAGAAAGCATCAGCTGGGCAAACGGGAGCCTGGGCTGGGTGGTAACTTTATGTTGCGGCGCAGGCTGGTTTGGCGGCTTTATTGCTGAAGAAAAAGCGGCTGAAATATTTGGTTTGAAGGAGGTATGCCTGGCCGGCAGCGGCGCGGCAACCGGCGAAGCTATAATTACGCCAAACGGCTATAAAATTACCGGCAAGTGGAAATATGCCAGCGGTGCACACCACGCCACCCATTTTACTGCCAATTGCATCATCAAAAATGGTGAGGAAAACATGTTAAATGAAGATGGCAGCCCTTTGATATTGCCCTTTATATTCGATAGCAGCAAGGTAAACATTTTGCCGGCATGGAAATACACCGGCATGGTGGCTACGGGCAGCGACGCTTTTGAAGTGCGGGACATAGAAGTAAACACGCTGAATTCTTTTAAGATTACCCCCAATGCTTCTATCGTTAAAACACCCCTGTATCAATATCCTTTTTTACAATTAGCCGAGGCAACCCTTGCCGCAAACATCTCGGGCATGGCCATTCATTTTATGGATTTGTGCAAAGCTATTTTTGCTGAGAAACAGGAACTGGAAAAACTATCCCTGCTGCAAAAAAACTTACTTAAAGAGCTTTTGACCAAAGTGGAAAATGATATTACTAAAACCCGGAAGGCATTTTACCGCGCAGTTGATCAATCGTGGGTCACCTTAAAAGCGGGCAGTGTTACTGATAGCAAAACAATGGACGCCGTTAGCAAAACGAGCCGAAGGTTAGCTAAAACGGCAAGAGAATGTGTCGACCAGCTTTACCCTTATTGCGGATTAATCGCCGCAAATACCGAATCTGAGATCAACCAGGTTTGGCGGGACATCCACACCGCAAGCCAGCATTCGTTGTTGACTTTCCTTTAATATTGCTTTCCGCAGGGTACCTATAAATGTTTTAGTGAGGGTTGAACAGGAGAAATCGCGCTTAAAACCTGTCGCTTATTTGTGGCTAAAGCCATTTTCTGCTTGTTTACATTTCCGTTCCTTTTAAGGAACGGAAATGAATTTTAGAAGTGTAATTTTTCATTCATTGCCGTTGGCTTTAGCCAACGGGTAAATTGAAACAAGCAGAAAATGGCTTTAGCCTCAAATAAATAAATATGCGTGGTTTCTTAGACGCGATCTCCCTGAGGGCTGAATCTTTGTTTTGGACGATTTCACCGATTGCTATATGATAATTCAAAAAAAAATCGGTGTAATCTTACCCTAATCGGTGCAATCCCAATCAAAACATTGTTAACAAAAATATCACATTGAAATTTAATTGCATTGCAGATATTTGGGCACTTAATTATTCAGCATGAAGATCAAACATTTACTGTTCATAGCATTTGCTTTTGCCTCGGTTTCCGTATCGGCACAAACAAAAAAGAAACAAGTTCATCCCATTACTGGCCCTTATACTACGCCTGTTGTCGCACCGTCAACTCAGCTCCCCCGGCCTAAATTGGTAGTAGGCATAGTGGTTGACCAGATGCGCTGGGACTACCTGTACCGTTATTACGACCGTTATCAGGATAATGGCTTTAAACGCCTATTAAACCAGGGTTTCAGCTGCGAAAACACCCAGGTGGATTACATTCCGACATTTACCGGCCCCGGCCATACCTGCATTTATACCGGTTCGGTACCGGCCATCCATGGCATTGCCGGAAATGATTTTATCATCCAGGCTACCGGGAAATCGATGTATTGTACCGAAGACACCTCGGTGCAAACCGTTGGGAGCGATTCAAAAGCAGGACAAATGTCGCCAAGAAATTTATTGGTAACCACTGTTACAGATGAGCTTCGCCTCGCTACTAATTTCCGCTCAAAAGTAATCGGCATCGCCTTAAAAGACCGTGGCGGTATTTTGCCGGCGGGCCATACCGCAAATGCGGCCTATTGGTTTGACGATAAAACGGGCAACTGGATCAGCAGCACTTATTACATGAAGGAATTGCCCCAATGGGTAAAAGATTTTAACGACCAGAAACTGGCCGAAAACTATTTAAAACTGGATTGGAATACCCTTTATCCTAAAGATACTTACCTGCAAAGCACGCCTGACAGCACCAAATATGAAGGTAAATTTAAGGGCATGACTGCACCAACTCTTCCGGTAAAAACTTCAGGGATGTATAAAGGGAATTTAGGTTTGATCCGCTCAACGCCTTATGGCAACACCTTCACGCTCGACCTGGCCGTAGCAGCCATCAATGCGGAAGAATTAGGGCAGCACCCCGTAACCGACTTTTTAGCGGTTAGTTTATCGTCTCCTGATTATATTGGCCACCAGTTTGGGATTAACGCCGTTGAAATTGAAGATACTTACCTGCGGCTGGATCGCGATATCGCCAACTTTTTGGTTTATTTAGACGCTAAAGTGGGCAAAGGGAATTATACGGTTTTCTTAACTGCAGATCATGGCGCAGCGCATAACACTGCCTTTTTAAATGATCATAACATTCCTGCGGGCGTTTGGGACGATGGTGCAGCCCTGAAGGACCTGAATAAATTTTTACTGGATAAATATAAAGTTGACGGCCTGGTGTTAAGCCTCGCCAATTACCAGGTAAATTTTAACTATAGCATTGTTAATTACCTGCATCTGGATGAAGACATATTAAAGAAAGATTGCATCAGCTACTTTGAAAAGCTGCCCGAAGTTGCCTTTGCAGTGGATATGAAAAAGGCCGCAAGCGCAGCTATCCCCGAGGCCCTGCGTTCCCGCGTTATAAACGGGTACAGTATTGAGCACAGCGGCGAGGTGCAAATTATTTTAAAACCTGCTTACTTTACCGGCCACGGATCCGGCGATAGCGGCCCGACAGGGACTACGCATGGTACCTGGAACCCCTACGACAACCATATCCCGCTGGTATTTATGGGCTGGGGCATCCAGCATGGCAGCATCACCCGCGAAACACATATGACGGATATTGCCGCTACTCTTGCTGCCCTGTTACACATCCAGGCGCCAAATGGAAGTATCGGTCAACCGATCAGCGAGGTGCTGAAGTAAGTCAGCACTAAGATGCGTAGGATTAGAAGATTATAGGATTATTATTCGATAGCTGTTTATTAAAGTCCTAACATCCTTTAATCCTACGCATCTTAGTCCAAACAAAAGCTATGAAAAAATACATATCCAAATTCCACTACCTGACACAGGACCTGCCTGACCGCAGTCATGTTAAACAGGTGATAATGGCCTGCGGGGCCGGCGCCAACTGGATCCAGTACCGCTGCTTAACAAAGCCTGATGATGAACTGATTGACGAGATTAACGAGATCGCCGAAATATGCGATGAATGGGGAGCTACCCTTATCCTTACCAATCATTACCACCTGTTGGAGCGGGTGGATGCACAAGGTGTACACATTGAAGATTTTGATGCCGATTTTAAGGCGATCCGAAAAGTCATCGGTGAGGATAAAACCCTTGGGGCATCGGCAACAAATATTAAAAGGCTGCAAAATGTTCAGGCAAGCGGCGTGGTAGACTACTGCGGCTACGGCCCTTTTGCACATACCGATACCAAACCCAACAACGAACCGCTGTTTGGCTTTGAAGGCTATCGCGCATTGCTGATGCACCCTGAAATTGAGATCCCGGTTATTGCAGTCGGGGGCATTCAAATAACTGATGCAGCCAAATTGATGCAAACCGGTGTTTATGGAATAGCCGTATCGGCAGCGGTAAACCTGTCAACTGATCCTGTAGCTGCTCTAAAGGAGATTTATCAGAAGATATATTAGTATATTTGGTCTGAACCCGAATTTGTCGAATTAACGAATTTGTCGAATTTTTATAGCACAAAAAACCGGGAATTCTGCTAATTCCATTAATTCAAAAAATTCGGGTTCAGACGCAATTAATTATGTCATCCCACCACATCGTCCGCGAAAAACAGGAACCCGCACTGCTGGTGCTCGGGCTTGACGGGTTTCCCGAAGAAATGCTCGGGCAACTGCTTGAGTGGAGCCCAACAGTGATCGCTACAGCCCAAACCGCCGAAAAACTGGTATCCATGGGGATCAAGATCGATTGGATCATTACCGACGGCACGGATGAGGTGCTGCAATCAGACGTTAAACTGATGTCGTGCGGCGACTGCAACCTAAGTGATGCCGCGCTGGAGTTCCTGGCTGGTAATGAATACTCCGCTGTAAATATCATTACCGATGACCTGAAGCTGGAGGACTACGAGCATTTTGCCGACAAAATAAACCTGGTTATTTTTAATGACCATCAAAAAATATATCCTATAGTCTCCGGCTTTAGTAAATGGAAGCAGGCCGGTGAAACGGTGAAGATACTTGAGCCTGCCTGTGACCTTATTTTAAATGGGCTGGAGAAAATAACAGACCAACTTTTTGAAACAACAGCCGACGGCTTTTTTACCATTTGTTTTAATCAGCCATTTGTGTTTATTGCGGAGGATGTTTTTTAACCGCCGAAACCCGGTCCGTTTCAAACGTTTTGGTGGCCCGCTGGCCCAGGCGTTAAATATTAAACTTTTCCCGCAATATATGCGCAGCCGCCCTGCTCGAGTTAAGCCTGGTGTTTTCTTTATCATTCATCACAAAAACAAACGCTCCGTTAAAACTCTTCCTGATCTCTTTGATATACTCACTATTGATCATATATCCGCGGTGGATCCGTACAAATTGTTCGGGCAATTTTTCTTCCAGCGCGTTGATCGTAAAATCGGTCAGGTGTTTTTTTCCATCGGCTGTATGCAGAAAAACATATTTATCCTCAGCATCTATAAAAATGATGCTGTCCAGTTTCACCAGCAATATTTTATCGCCAATCTTTACGGTTAACGTTTTAATTTCTTTTTTAACCTGCAGGTGCTTCAGCAATGCTTCAAGCGGCAAAAAAGCCGGGGGCTGAAATTGGTTTTGACGTAATTTTTTGATGGTTTTTTCAAGCCGCTCTGTTTCAATCGGTTTTAGTAAATAATCCACCGTTTCTTCTTCAAATGCTTTAATTGCATATTGGTCGTAGGCCGTTGTGAAAATAACTTTAGGCTGATGATTTAATTGCCGGAGCATTTCAAACCCGTTAAATACCGGCATTTCTATATCTAAAAAAATAAGATCCGGGCGCGTTTCTTCTACTTTGTCCAGTCCGTCCTGCCCGTTCACCGCTTCTCCAATAATCTCAATATCTTCATAAGGCTTTAACAAACGGGCCAGGCGCTGCCTTGCCAACTGCTCATCATCAATAATTAATGTCTTCCAGTTTCTGTTCATATGATAGCCGGGATAATAATCCTGATATGTTTTTCGGGCGTATTCGCTATTTGGACCTGGTAATTTTCGCCGTACAATAAGTTTAGTTTATCGTAGGTGCTTTGTAGCCCGTAACCCAAATCCAGTTTGGCAGGGAAAGGCCTGCCGTTGTCAGCAATGGTAATAGCAATATATTCGCTTTCGCCTTTTATTGTTATTTTTAATTCACCGTGGCTTGCCATGTCATTTAGTCCATGTTTAAGCGCGTTTTCAACAAGGGGTTGTATTAAAAAACGGGGCACTACCTTGTTTTTAACGGCTTCTTCAATCTCGGTTATAAAACTCAACCTGTCGCCAAAGCGAACCTTTTCAATTTCAAGATAGGTATTTACTATTTCCATCTCTTCTGTCAGGGGCGCCATATTTTCCTTTGGCGAATTTATACTGTACCTGAATAACCGGGAAAGTTTGAGCGTCATGTCCTCAGCCTTATCCGCATCCTGGTGAATAAGACTGGCTATTGAATTAAGCGAGTTATATAAAAAATGCGGGTTTATTTTTGATTGCAGCGTTTGTAATTCAGCCTGTGTAATTAATTGTTTAGCCTTAACAAGGGCGAGTTCTTTTTCTTTGAGGCGTGCACTCATGCCTGCCCGTTGCACCCTGTAAAAATAAATGATGGTACTCACAATGATTACCACCAAAAAGTTGAAACGGTAATCTCTAAAATGGCTTAGAAAGTGGTAGGGTATATGAAAAATAAGCGCGATCGCCAGGTACGATAGTTCTATACCTACCAGCATGCCTAATATGTTGCAGCCGTAAAAAACAAATATAAAATGCCGCTTTGGGCTTTTTTTCGACCGCCAGAAACGGGAGAACAGGTAAATGGAATTAGTGATGCTTAAAGTGATAATTGAGCTAAAGATCAGCGTTGATATAATATCATTTAGCGGAACCAAACTATCGTTTAATGCCGATTCAAATGCGCTTATTAATAGCCCTATACCCAGGCCTATTGCTCCATAAGTCAAATTAATTTTAGCAACCGACCCGTTGAAATATCTATTTTCGAAACCTTCCATACAACAAATCTGGCTTAACCTTTTTAAATATCAGCATAAAATTGGATGAACCATCGTATAATACGGATAAACGGTTATAAATCAAAAACAGACCTTCAGCAGGAGGTGTAATATTTTTTATATTCGGGCGTTTTGTAACATTCGTATTTGCGTAAAGCAATTATTTATTTTTTTATTTACATTTATCCAAATATTTGTTACAATGTTGCATTAAACCTTTTTACTGCCTTGTTGTCTAACATTTATCCTAAATATTATTTTAATACCATAAAGTCATGAAAACACTATATAAAAAATTACTTTACACAGCTTCAGGCGCACTTTTGTGCCTGTTTGTAGCTGGTACAGCCTATGCCCAGCGCTCGGCTAATGGCGGTGGCGGCGGCGGAGGAGGCAGTCACCCATCCGGTGGCGGCGGCGGAAGCAGCGTTTCCAGTTCAAGGCCTTCAGGCGGTGGCGGCAACGTGACCGTTAGCAGGCCCTCCGTTAGCAGTTCAAACGGATCGCGCCCTTCCGGTAGCGTAGGGATGGTTCAGCGGGGTACAAGTGTACAGCAGCAGCGAACTAATACAAATGTTAATCGCCAGGGTGTTGCAGCGAGAGGTAATTATGGATATGCTCCCCGCACCGGCATTGCCATAAGAGGCAATTACGGGTATCCGCAACGCACAGGCGTAGCCGCTTCGCGTGTGGGCGCAAGTCCAGGCTCAGGTTCAGTTAACGCATACCGTTCTTCACCCAGGATCGGTTACGGAAATGGCAGTTATTGGGGTAACCATGGCTATTATCATTACAATCGCGGTTATTATAATACCTATTACGGTGTAAATCTTGGTTTCAGGTGCAATGTTTTACCCTACGGTTATTACCCTTTCTTTTGGGGAGATGATCAATACTATTTCTCCAATGGCTTGTTTTATACCTATGATAACGAAGAATATACCGTTGTTGAACCCCCTGTTGGTGCAGAAGTAACTTCTTTACCTGATAAGGCGCAATCAATAGTGATCAACGGACAGCAGTATTATGAGCTGAATGGCGTTTATTACCAGGCGGTTACCAAAGACGACGGAACAGTTGTTTATATGGTTGCCGGTAAAGATGGTGTTTTAAATACAGATAATGTCCAGAATGACGATCAGCCACAAGGGCCTCAAATGGGTGACATTGTAACTCAATTGCCGCCTGATTGCCGGAAAATAAAGTTAAACGGCCAAAAATTATGGGTATCGCCTGATGGCGTTTATTACCAGGAACTGGTTGATGCTAATGGCTTGAAAAATTATAAGGTTGTCGGACTTCCGACAGATGAGTCTGATCAAAACTAACGATAAAATAGTCGTATATATTTTAAAAGCGGCTGGGGTTTCCTGGTCGCTTTTTTTATACTGGCTTATTTAAAAAACCTTCAATAAAAGTTATAATAGTATTAAAAAGGGCAACACCATTTTACTTATGTTTACACCGAAAGGACTTTTTATGAAACGGATCATCTGTCTTTTTTTATTTGCAGTGCTTTCCCTCTCATTTGCGAAGGCCAACAAGCATGCTGAACTGAAATTTTTTGCAGCCGACGATCCCCATATTCAATATGTTGGCAGGATGGACGTTTCAAACCCGCAAGTCCCCAGGTTCTGGGCCCCCGGCGTTTATATTACCGCGAAGTTTAAAGGCGCAAAATGCGTGATGCTGATCAACGATGAAGCAGCCGGAACAAACCATAACTACCTGGAGATCGTGATTGACGGAAATAACCCTTACCGGGTAAAATTAACAGGTAAAATAAATGAACTAAGCGTTCCGGATGGGCTTTCAGCAGGTGAACATACCCTCCTGATCTGTAAGGACACGGAATCAAACACTGGCTATATTGATTTTTTAGGGCTCAAATGCGAGAAACTGCTGCCGCTGCCCGCCAAACCCAAACGGAAAATTGAATATTTTGGCGATTCGATTACCAGCGGTACCGGGATGGACCAATCTGAGGTTCCATGCGGTAAGGGCCAGTGGCACGATCAGCATAACGCCTATATGAGCTATGGCGCACGTACCTCAAGAAATCTGGATGCTCAATGGCAATTAACGGCCCAGGCAGGCATCGGCCTGGTACACAGCTGCTGCGATATGAATATGGTGATGCCCCGGATTTTTGACAAGGTATATTTTAGGGGCGATACCATTGCCTGGAATTTTGATAAATATATACCGGATGTGGTTACCATTTGCCTTGGACAGAACGATGGCCCGAAACAGGATTCCGCTTACTTTTGCAGCGCCTACATCAATTTTATCAAAGCGATCAGGAAACATTATCCCAAAGCCGACATCGTTTGTTTAACCAGCCCGATGGGCGATGAAAGCCTTAGAGGCGTTATACAGCGGTATCTCACAGCAATAGCGGGCAATTTAAATGCGTCGGGGGATAAAAAGGTGTACAAATACTTTTTCTCGCGCCAATACCACAATGGCTGCGATGGACACCCCGATATGGAGGAACATAAGCTGATCGCTGGTGAGTTAACGGCCTATATCAAGCAATTAAAAAGCTGGTAATAAAACGCAGCATCACAAGCATTCAACTTAAAAAAAGAACGAGATTAAATTTTGCCTCCGTGATCTTTGTGCCTTCTCAGCGCCCTTTGCGGTTAAACTTTTTATCACCGGGCGCACGAAAAGATGCGCAAAGGAAGCCGGGATTTAATCCTTCTTCAGGAAATTTCCGTTTTCGTCGAAGATCAGGTCCCGGCCTTTAACTTCTGCCTCGTACATCGTCTTTCCCGCCGCATCTGTTACCCGGCCGGCTTCAGTTACCCTGGCACCCTTATAATGTGCTTTTACGTAAGGCATGACATTTTTTGGCAAGTCAGCTACTGGTATAGCTTTAACAATTTCAACAAACACCCCTGCAGGCGTAAACTGAACCGAATTATCTTCGCCCGATTTACCACCCCAGTTTGCTTCAAAATTGCCCTTTTCTTTTTCCCAGCCTATTTTTTTTGCCTCAGGATATTTTTTGGTTAATGCTGACTTTACGACAGCAGGTACATCTTTGGTTTTGATGTCCTGTGCTTTCAGGTTTCCTGCTATTAAAAGAATAACGGTTGCCGATAATAATATCTTTTTCATGGTTTAAATTTATTTATCCAATAGTAGGAAGGCATTCTGGAGAAATACTGGCAATAAACTGGATAAATTTGGGATAATTGAAATCAGGTAGCCGGCAATCAAAATGCTTTTAATGCTGGCTCTATTTATAATTCACCCATAAGCCCGGTAATTATAAGTACCTTTACTGAAATCCCTGTGGTCATGATCCTGTTCTCACGTAAAAATCTGCATTATTCCGATTACAAATGGACTGCCTATGTGCAGCATGACCCGCGTGTTACAGGCAAGCCTGACGATACCCTTTTTAATAAAGAAGAAGGCAATGAAATGGTGTACCTCATCAACAAGCTGATGTCCCTCTGGGATTATCGTTTCTCCAACACCGGCAATAAAATGGAAAAACTCATCCACGATAAACTTCCCGCCGAAATCACCAAACAGGATGAAGTGCAGGTTTGGTTAAAGGAAAATCTGAAGTTTTAGTCAGGTTGTTGGAATGTTGTAAAGTTGTAAAGTTATTTTAGCTGCAATCTTAACTTTACAACATTCCAACCTTGCAACAACCCTCACACCAGCTTATCCGGCGTAACCGGCAAATCCCTTACCCTTTTACCTGTAGCATTAAATACGGCATTGGCCAGGGCTGCGGCTACGCCGATAGTGGCAATCTCGCCCATGCCTTTTGCACCCATCGGGTTGATATAAGGGTCGGGTTTATTAACAAATAAAGCTTCACACTGAGGTATATCCGCCTGTACAGGCACGTGGTAATTGGCAAAATCATTATTTACCAGGCGGCCGTACCTATGGTCAATAACGACAGCTTCCGTCAGTCCCATACCGGTGCCCATAATGGTGCCGCCAATGATCTGGCTGCGGGCAGTTTTCTGGCTGACGATGGTGCCGCAATCAGCTACAGAAACGGCCTTATCAACCCTAACCACACCCGTTGTGGGGTGCACCAGCACTTTCATAAAATGTACCGACCAGGAGAACATCGCATACTTGGCCATATCCGGGCCGCCTTTTGAGGTTACGGTAACTTCAACTGATGATAAATTATGCTGCTGTAATATTTGCGCATAGCCTCCGCTTCCCCCTTCCACGTTGCCACTTAGTTCCTTTAATTTTTGTTTTAATTGTACACAGGCATCATTTACAGCCGAGCCTACAGTTGAGGTAATAGCCGATCCACCCTGGGTAGGTGACGGCGGCAAGGAAGAGTCTCCAATCTTCACCCTGATGTTGTCGGGGGAAATGTCCATGATATCGGATGCTATTTTCGTCATGAAAGTACCTGTCCCCGGGCCGATATCAGTAACCGCGGTTTGTACATCAAGGGTACCATCGGCCAGTAACCTTGCTACTACAGTAGCGGCGCCACGGTAAGCGCCAAACATCCCGGTGGCCATGCCATAGCCCGAAAGCCAGCCATTTTCCATTACTGTGCCCGGTTGAGCGCTGCGTTTGCTCCAGCCTATCGCATCTGCGCCCAACTTATAGGCATCGCTTAAAAACTTGCTCGAATAAGGCTTACCAGTCAGCGGGTCCGTATCAGCGTAATTGCGCAGGCGCAGTTCTATCGGATCGATGTTCAGCGCATGTGCAAGTTCATCCATGCCGCATTCCAAAGCGATAGCTCCTGTTGCTTCGCCGGGCCCGCGCATAGGGGTGGGTGTATTTACATTTAAAGAGACAAGCCTGTATTTGGTGTCGACATTAGGACAGGCATACATCAGCTGGCTGATATTAACCACCCCTTCGGTAAAATCTTCATAAACGGAAGTTTGCCCTGTAGCCTGGTGGCTGATGCCAACCAGTTTTCCATCCGCAGTGGCCCCCAGCCCGATCTTTTGCCAGGTATGCGGCCTGTATCCTACCGATGTAAACATATCCCCCCTGCTTAAAACCAGTTTAACTGGTTTTTTAACCAGTTTGGCAGCCATTACGGCGGCAATTTCATGCGGCCAGGTTCGTAAAGCTGCCCCGAATGCCCCGCCCACAAAAGGCGAAGTAACCTGCACGTTAGCCGGCTGTAGTTTAAACGCCTGGGCAATATTGCGCTGAGTACTTACAACGCCCTGGGTTTTATCATAAACGGTTACTTTGTCGTCGCTATCCCAGTTGGCAATGATGGCATGCAGCTCCATAGGGTTATGCACATTGGTGGGCACCAGGTATTCCTGCTCAATTTTTACAGGGGCGGTTTTATAGGCTTCCTCCTGTCCCCTCAAATAATCCTTGGCGTTATGCGGCGATAAGCCCTTACCAAGGTTTTTTGTAAGCTGGGTTTCAAATGGCATTTTATTATAGGTTACATCCACCAGGCCGGCAGCAAATTGCGCCCGCTCAAAAGTATCTGCCAGCACCATGGCCACAGGCTGCCCGTTAAAATAGATTTTTTCGTCGTAAAATATCTTTAGCGTACCTTTTGCCCCGGCAGGCGTATCCTGGTATCCCGGAACTTTCGGCGCATTTAAATAGGTGATCACCGAGATAACCCCCGGTGCACTTTCAGCTTTTTTGGTATCAATGGTTTTGATGGTACCGCTGGTAATGGAACTTCCGGCCAGCACGGCGTACACCATGCCTTTGGTATTATATTCAGCAGAATATTTGGCTTTCCCGGTAACCTTTAACCGGCCATCCACACGGCTCAACCCATCCGTAGCGGCTGGCTTTTTTACGATTTTGTTTTCCATGGCACTTAGTTCATTTGTTCACTGGTTCATTAGTAGAATGACTGATGAACACGTTCAACTTATTACAACATTTAAAACTTAGGCTAACTTAATCCAACTCAATCAACCTAATCTAACTTAATCAACTTAACTCACCCCAACCAACCAGCTTATCCGGCGTTATGGGTAGTTCTGTCACGCGTTTGCCGGTGGCGTTGTACACAGCATTGGCAACGGCTGCGGCCATTCCTATCAGCGAAATCTCGCCCATGCCTTTGGCGCCAAGCGGGTTGATATTGAGGTCTGGCTCATTTACAAACAGCGCTTCTATCTGCGGGATATCAGCCTGTACCGGCACATGGTAATCACCAAAACTGGCATTCATTACCTTGCCGTAACGGTGGTCGATCACGGTTTCTTCCATCAGCGCCATGCCGATCCCCATGATGGCCCCGCCGATGATCTGGCTGCGGGCAGTTTTTGGGCTGATGATGCGGCCCGAATCGGCCACGCAGGTGGCCTTATCAACCTTAACCACACCTGTTAAAGGGTTTACCAGTACTTTTATAAAGTGTACCGACCAGGAATACATCACGTATTTATCCACTTCGGTACCGGCTTTTGAATCGGTTACTACTTCCAGTTTAACCAGGTTATGTTGTTTTAGTACTGCTGCATAATCGGGTTTATCTGTTCCTCCGTTGCCAATAAGTTGTTGAAATTTCTCTTTAAGCGCAATACAGGCCAGGTAAACCGCCGAGCCAACGCTGGAAACGATCGTTGAACCACCCTGTTGCGGTGCATTGGGGTAAGCCGAATCACCCAGGTCAAACCGGATATTTTCAATGGGTATTCCCATTGTTTCGGAGGCTATCAACACCATCGGCGTAGCTGTGCCCGGGCCAATATCGCTTACAGCGGTTTGCAGTATCAGGCTGCCATCGTCATTCATGGTGGCTTTTACGGTAGCCGGTTCCCTGTCGGCCTGGAACATGCCGGTGGACATACCGTAGCCAACCAGCCAGCCATCTTCGGTCATCGACCCCGGCTTTTTCGGGCGGCTATGCCAGCCAATATTTTCGGCACCCATTTTATACGCTTCCCGTAATGATTTACCTGAATAGGGTTTGCCTGTTTCGGGGTCCGTTTCCGCATAATTGATTAGCCGCAGTTCAACCGGGTCGATATTTAATTGGTAGGAGAGTTCGTCCATCGCAGATTCCAGCGCGAAAGTGCCGGTAGCATAACCCGGGCCGCGCATCCAGATGGGTGAGCCCACATCCAGCGATAATATTTTATTATTGGTATACAGGTTAGCGCAGGCATACAATTGCCGGCTCACATCGGCAGGGCTTTCTGCAAAATCCTCGTAGGTAGAGGTTTGCCCCGTAGCCCAGTGACTGATGCCAACCAGTTTGCCATCTGCGGCAGCGCCGATGCCTATTTTTTGCCAGGTAAGCGGGCGGTAACCCACCGAGGTAAACATATCGGCCCGGGTAAGCATTAGTTTAACCGGTCGTTTAACCACTTTTGCGCCAATGATGGCGGCTACTTCATGCTGCCAAACCTGTAAAGCGCTGCCAAATGCACCTCCTACATATTTGGAGTGTACCTGCACGTTTTCAACGGGTATCCCGAAGATACGGGCCAGGTTGCTTTGCGTATCCTTTACGCCCTGGGTTTTATCCCAAACAGTCAGTTTATCCGGGGCATCCCATCGGGCCACAATAGCATGCAGCTCCATCGGGTTATGAACCTCGCTGGGTAAAATATATTCCTGTTCCACCTTAAACGGTGCCGACTGCCAGGCATCCGGGTTCCCTTTTTTAAACTCCGCGTCGCTTGGGGGCGCTACTGCGCTGCCCAGGTTGTCCTTTAAGCTGGTGATGTGTTTTTGGGCATTATATTCCACCTTTATCAGCGAGGCGGCATATTGCGCCCGCTCAAAAGTATCGGCAATTAACAGGGCTACGGCATGCCCATTGTACAATACTTTATCATCATAAAAGATCTTTATAGGTGCTTTGGCGGGCTCTGCAGCGTATCCCGGTATTTTTGGGCAGTTTAAATGACTAATGACCGCCAACACACCCGGCGCATTTTCGGCCTTTTTGGAATCAATAGAACGAATGCTGCCTTTGGCGATGGTAGCGCCAACCAGCACCCCATAGGCCAAACCCTTAACATTAAATTCTGCCGCGTACTTTGCCCCGCCGGTGACTTTTAAGCGCCCGTCCACCCGGCTGGTGCCGGTGGTTGATTTTGGATGATTTAATGTTCTTTTGTTCATTTTTACTGTTGTAATGTTGCAACGTTGAAATGTTGTAAAGTTGTTTTTATTGCAATTAATTTAAAATTCATTAGCTCAATATGTTTCGAATCATCCTTCCACAAAAACATTCCAACCTTACAACTTTTCAACATTCCAACAAATCAAACTAACTTATCCGGCGTTATCGGCAAATCCCGCACCCGTTTCCCTGTGGCATTAAAAACCGCGTTGGCCACTGCAGCGGCAAAGCCAACAATAGTTACTTCCCCGATGCCTTTTGAACCCATCGGGTTGGTGACAGGGTCGGCTTTATCAACAAATAACACCTCTATCTGCGGCACATCGGCATTGCTTGCAACGTGATAATCACCAAGGCTGTTGTTTACATATTTTCCATAACGGTGATCCAGCACACCGCCTTCCATCAGCGCCATGCCGATGCCCCATACCGCACCGCCAATTACCTGGCTGCGGGCAGTTATCGGGTTTAATATCTTGCCGCCGTCTAACGCCGCTACCACCCGCGTTACTTTAACCGTGCCCAGCGTTGGGTGTACATTCACCTCCACAAAATGTACGCAATAGGCATGTGTCGAAAACTTTTGCGCATCCGGCGAGCCTTGCGATTTATGCGTCACCTCTACATAAGGCAGGTTATGTTCCTTTAAGATCCTTGTATAATCAGGATGGGCTGTTCCGCTTTTGCCGTCGAGCTGGTTAAATTGCTCATTCAAAGCGGTACAAACATCATACACTGCCGAACCCACCGACGAAGTGGTCATTGACCCATATTCTCCCGGTGCTGCAGGCAGCGAAGAGTTGCCCAGTTCGAACTTTATATTTTCAACAGGTATATTGATAATGCCTGATGCGATCTTTACCATAACTGTAGCTGTCCCCGGCCCCATATCGCTGGTTGAACTTTGGATCAGCAGGATGCCATCGGCGCTTAATCTGGCTTTGGCAACGCATGGCGCACGGCCCGCGCCGTAAACGCCGTTACTTACCCCATAACCCACCAACCAACCGTCCTTTGTTACCGATCCTGGTTTTTGATTGCGCTTTTCCCAACCAAAATGAGCAGCGCCCATCTCATAACATTCATTCAAATATTTGCTCGACCATGGCAAGTTTTCTTCCTGGTCACGTTCGCTGTAATTCTTTTTCCTCAGTTCCAGCGGGTCCATGTTCAGGGCATGCGCCAGTTCGTCCATCGCCGATTCCAGCGCGAATACGCCCGTGGTCTCGCCCGGTCCTCGGGTATAGGTGGGCACGCTTAGGTCCAGCTTTGTGATGCGGTATTGGGTATTTACATTGGGGCAATCGTATAAAATATTGGTGGTAGAAGTTATGCCTTCGGCGAATTGCTCGTAGGTGGCGGTTTCGCCGGTAGCCAGGTGCGTAATGCCCACCAGTTTACCATCCGCGGTAGCGCCCATACCTAACTTTTGTATTGCCGGCGACCGGTAGCCCACCATGGTAAACATCTGCCCGCGGTCAATCACCACTTTCAGCGGTTTGCCGATCATTTTAGCCCCGATCAGCGCCGCTTTTGCATAGGGCCATAAGGGCGAACCGCTGCCAAACGCCCCGCCAATCACCTTTGAATTTACGGTTACGTTCTCTTCCGGCAGGTTAAACATGCTCATAATTTCGCGCTGCATTCCTTTTATGTACTGCGACTTGGTGTAAACAGTTACCTTGTCGCCGTTCCAAAGGGCCGTCATGGCAAAAGGTTCCATCGCGTTGTGCACATGGATAGGGGTGCGGTATTCCGCCTCAATTTTAACCGGGGCGGTTTGATATGCATTGGCTTGCCCGCGTACATAATCGCTGCCGTCGCCCCAGGGTTTAATAGTATCCCGCAGGCCGGCTTCTATATTGGTTTGATGCTTTTCCTGCTGATAAGTTATTTTTATCTGCGATGCCGCATATTTGGCACGCTCGAAAGTATTCGCAATCACCAGTACCACCGGCTGCCCGTTAAAGTATATTTTATTATCGTTAAAGGTTTTTAGCACCGGCCCGTCCTCATCTCCTTTACCTTGATAACCGGGAACTTTTGGTGCATTTAAATGCGAGATAACCGCCACTACGCCAGGCAGGTTTTCGGCAGCTTTACTGTTGATGCCTGTAATCGTTCCTTTCGCAATGGTACTGCTCACCAACGCGCCGTAAACCAAACCCGGAAAAGGATATTCCGCGGCATACCTGATCGCGCCGGTCACTTTTAAGCGGCCGTCGACACGGGTAATTCCGGAGGTGGGATGGTCATTAGTCATTAGTCATTAGTCATTTGCTTCGCGTCATTTAGTCATTTTTGCCCTCTTTACCGCTTGCGGAAGAGAGGGCCGACAAACGTAGTGTCGTCGGGGTGAGTCAACTCACCGTTATGCATTGGCGGTAATGTCGCTCGTATAGTTTACTCACCCGGTCTTTGCTACGCTCGACCACCCTCTCTTCCGCAAGCGGTAAAGGGGGCTGGGAAGTTCTTTGTTTTTTTAAGCCCTCTCCTTTGGAGAGGGTTGGGTGAGGCTTTTACGCCAACCCACTGGCCTGCTTCAGCGCCTCAACAATACTTGCCGGGGCCAGTTTCAGTTTAAAGGCATTGTATTCATATGCTTTTGCGCCTTGCAGGGCTATTTGGGCAGCCTGTTTAAAGGTCTCTTCGGTTACGGATTTTCCTTCCATAAATTTCTCGGCCTCAAACAAGCGCCATGGCTTATGCGCTACACCGCCCATGGCCAAACGGGCCTTTTTGATGGTACCGCCGCTGAGATCCAGCGCCGCCGCTACCGAAACAAGAGCGAACGCGTAAGATTGCCTGTCGCGTACCTTTAAATAATAGCTGTTTTTGGCGAAGTTATTATCAGGGATATCCACACCGATGATCATTTCGTCTTTTGCCAGGTGGTTATCCAGTTCGGGATGGTCATCCGGCAGGCGGTGGAATTCAGTAAATGGAATATGTCTTTGGCCTTTTTTGCCAACAACGATCACCGTAGCATCCAAAGCAGCCAGCGCCACGCACATATCACTGGGGTGTACCGCTATACATTGGGCGCTTGCGCCGAAAATAGCATGCATGCGGTTATAGCCCTCCATGGCGCCGCAGCCCGTCCCCGGTTCGCGTTTGTTGCAGGGCATGGTGGTATCGTAAAAATAGGTACAGCGGGTGCGCTGCATCATATTACCACCAACCGTAGCCATATTGCGCAATTGCGGCGATGCCCCTGCCTTTAAAGCCATGCTGAGCAATGGCTGCTTTTGCAATACCAAAGCATCTTCAGACACGACACTGTTTAATGCCAGTGTACCTAAATGCAGACCTGTTTTTGTCGGGGTGATGCCTTTTAGTGGCAAGTGAGTTATATCCACCAGTTTATCCGGGGCAATGAGGCCATGTTTCATATGGTCGACCAAATTGGTGCCGCCGGCAATGATCTTTGTGCCCGGTTTGCTAATGGCTTCCAACACGCCTTGCTGTGTGGACGCACGCTGGTATTGGAACTGTTTCATATCGCCATTCCTCCTTCCTTCACTTCCTGTATGGCGTTAACAATATTGGGGTAGGCCCCGCAGCGGCAAATATTCCCGCTCATATACTCGCGGATCTCATGTTCCGAATTGGCATGGCCTTCGCGCACGCAGGCCACTGCCGACATGATCTGCCCCGGCGTGCAATAACCGCACTGGAAACCGTCGTGTTTTAAAAAAGCTTCCTGCATGGGGTGCAGCTGGTTGCCTTTGGCGAGGCCCTCAATAGTGGTTACTTTTTTGCCGTTCACCATAATGCCTAAGGTAAGGCAGCTGTTTACCCGGTGCCCATCCACATGAACAGTACAGGCGCCGCACTGGCCCAGGTCGCAGCCTTTTTTGGTGCCGGTAAGGTCCAGCTGTTCGCGCAGGATATCCAGCAGGGTGCTGCGTGGTTCAACCATCAGGTTATGGGCAACGCCGTTGATCTCCACGTTTAAAGGCATTTTCTCAAAAGCCCCGGCTATCCGCTCATCAATATGCAGTTCGGCAGCCTTAGCCGCGGCAACAGGCGTAAGGGCCACGGCGGTCATCAAAGCCGATTTTTTAAGGAAATCGCGGCGTGAATTATCCTTAACGTCCGATTCCTCCACCGGCCGGGAGTGGTTTTTTTCTTTTTCCATAAAGGTATTTGCTTAGCAACATCCAAGTTAGGATTTTTTTGTAAACTGAAAGTACTTCAACAAATAATTTACAAAAATAGCGTTGTGTATTTGATGTTATAACGATAAAATAATGAGGGGTTTATGAAATAAACATTGAGTAAACACTAGGCCGGCTGGACGGGCCGTGCTTTTGGTCCGTGGTGCAGACCAACGCCGGAGAGATAATAAAACAATTGATAATGGTTTACAAAATGTGAACTATTTAATTTATATTTGTTTTAGAATGAAAGTTCACCTTATCAAAAAGCAAACTTTAGAAGATTTCGCAATCCGGCACCCGGGAAGTAAAAGTTCGTTGGAAGACTGGATAGAAAAACTAAGACTTGCAGATTGGGAACAACCCGGCGATATGAAAAAGACCTATAACACTGCCGACGTTTTGGGCAAAAGCAGCAACCGGGTAATTTTTGATATTGGCGGGAATAATTACAGGATGATCTGTAAATACCTGTTCGGGGCAAAGCAAGTCCATTTATTTGTATGCTGGATAGGCAGGCATGCAGCATACGATAAGCTATGCAAACAGGGCGATCAGTACACCATCAATCTTTATTAAAAATGGAACAGGCAACAATAAAATATACCATCATCAGAAACAGAGAGCAATACAATCAATATTGCGATCAGCTGGAAGCCCTGCTAACTTTTGAGCATACCGACACATTACAGGACGAAATAGACCTGCTGACTTTGCTGATTGAAAAGTACGACGACGAACACAACACATTTAAAGAAACCGACCCCATTACGTTGCTGCGCTCTTTGATGCAGGACCACCACCTAAAGCCACAGGATATGACCGCCATATTAGGTATCAGCAAAGGCTATGTATCCGATATATTAAATTATAAAAAAGGCCTTTCTAAAGAAGTCATCCGCAAATTGGCGGCCCGGTTTAAAGTAAGGCAGGAAGCTTTTAACCGGCCGTATAAATTGGTGTCGCCGGTTAATATGCATTTGCGAAATGCAAGTGTGATGAATACGACTAAGAAATTGGAACAGGTTGAGAACGCATAAATCTATAATGGGAGAAAACATATCAGCAGGGTACGCCGCGCTTTTGGCCGGGGCCGCATACCTCAGAGGGGAGGCAAAACTCATCATTACTGTTTACCGACGACAATTTTTCATTCACGATAATATAACCAATAGTTTTAAAGAATTAAGTGATGTCAAAGTCCTCCCATAATTTACAATCCGAAAAAGTTATAGCCTATCTTGAGCACATAGGATTTTCAGCATCAATTCAGCAACGGATTGGTGCATTCGCTGTTATATGGGGACTGTTTGAAAGTAACCTTGAAAATGTACTTTGGCTATTAAAGAATGAAAATGTTGAGGGAGTTAAGCCTACAACTGAAGGTAAACCCGCCGGTCATTTAATTGATGAATTGAGTCAGTTATCGGGCATTCTCTCCATCGAAGCTCATAAGATATTAGCCGTGGCCTGTTCCGCCGCCAAGGAACTCGCAGACTATCGTCATGCTATCATGCACGGAACAATGCTTTCTTTGGGAGGTTCTGTATCCTTTATACGAAACCCACAATGGCGAGGAAATTTGAGGAAGAAACCCACGCATGATGCTCATGTAAATGAGAATCTGCTAGATATTGCTATCGATTGTGCTGGCGTATTATCAAATATTCTTCTTGCTATCCAAATAGAGAAGACGGCTGCTCCTATAAGTACTGCAATAGAAGCTCGATGGTCGGATGTACAACGGTGCAGAAGTCAGGCAAATGAATTGCGGCATCTTACCGATCTCATAAACGATGAACGATATTGATGTATAGCATAAATTATCATGCCGCCCGGTTGAGTGTCTTTTTTTTGGCGGTTAGCTACAGACATCGCGTAGTACAGTAAACAGTACCTAATGTATAGCAGGACGATCCTTGACAGACGTTATTTGAATTGACTAAACTTTAAGATCGCCATTATTGTGCCGACTTCTTTAAAAGAATAAATTAATTTTGAGAATAGTAAAATAATTAAAATGGCTGAACTATATATAGTAGGAAACGGGTTTGATATTTATCATGGTTTAAAAACTAGTTATGCCGATTTTTATGATTTCGTTAACGAAAACTATAACGATTTAAAAAGTGATCTTGATAGTTATTTTTCATTTAGCGATGATAAAAACAATCTGTGGAAAGACTTTGAAAATGACTTAAAAACTTTTGGTTATGAGGGTTTTTTTAATGATTATAACCACATTGATATTCTAAGTGATACATTCAAACAAAGTGAGTGCTATGGGGTTGAGGATGAAATTACGCCACGGGCGGAAGAGTTGGTTCAAATGATCAGAGACGCGTTTCGTGACTGGATTGAAAATATTGATTATCCGCCTCTCTCTGAAATTAAGCCGAAAAAAGTTCGTTTTGTAAAAGAATCCTTATTTATAAATTTTAATTACACGAACACTTTAGAAGAACTTTACGGAATTTCCTTAGATAATATTCTTTATATGCACAATAGAGCTAGCGATTTGCAGGATTTAATCTTCGGCCATGGTGAAACCCAGGAAGTTAAACCCAAGGGAGATGAGTTAGATGAAAATGGAGATAGCACCCGGACAATGCTGACAGAGGCTGAGGACGCGGCAAGATCCCCGTTTTATGCCTTGTATAAAAACACTGATGAAGTTTTAGAAAGTCACCAACCTTTTTTTAATCGCCTAAGGAATATCAAAAAAATTACCGTGTTGGGACATTCGCTTGGTAAAGTAGACAAGTTATACTTTGAACATATAACTAAACTTTTTCCTTCAGCATCTTGGAAAATAAGTTACCATTGTGAAAAAGAAATAATGAAATCCTCGGCTATAGAAATGTTAAACCTTGAAAAGTCGAAAATTGAAATGATTAAGATTGGAGATTTGCGTGTAGCAGAATAATTTATTTTCAATTTAATTAAGAACCTTAAATCGTCCTTTTCTATCGCTAATGCCGGGCAAAGGCCAAAAACGCGGCGTTCTCGTGAATTTGGAAATATGCCCAGGCACGAGCTATTGCAAACAGGCCATCCCCGTCATTCACGCGCCAGAAAAGAATAAGAAGTTTTTTTGCAGTGCTATGGTATTAGATCATCAAGGTAACGAAATTGAAATAGAAGCATTTCACCCCGGTGAATTTTTGCAGGAGGAGATTGAAGCAAGAAACACCCTTAAAAAAGACGTTGCTAAATCTCTTGATATTTTACCGCATCATTTAAGCGAGATCTTCGCCGGAAAAAGAAATATATCAGCCCGTTTACCTGTAAAATCCGAAAACTATTCGGCATCAGTTCCCATTATTGGTTAGGCCTGCAAATGGAGTATGATTTGTTTATGGCCAAACAATTAGAAGCGCAATTGTAAATTTTCCCCGCTATACTTTTTTCAAGTCAGGAACTCCGAGTTTTTCAAAAGCTTTTTTTGCTTTCTCAACTTTTTCAGGAAAAAGCACGACATCGCTATATTTGTTGAGTGATTTATCTACCCGAACAACCGGCACTTTTTTGTCGTTTAATTCAAGAATGCTTTTCATAATTCAAATTTAAAGATTTTTCCGTTGAATAACAAATGCCTGATAATCTTTACCCTTTTGGTAACGCTCCCATTCATTTTGGGTTTGCCCAAAAATTTCAAAGTCTGCTTCTGCAGTATCAAAGTATTTGTTTATACCCATTCGGTAAAGTCGGGTACTGGCTGAAGTACTACCGGTTGCGTAAATCCATGCCTCAGGAAACCTGTCGCAAAAGGCATAAACTGCCGCCACAACAGTTGCTAAAACTTTTTCACTATCCCCGTTGTCAGTCACAATCCGGTCATCAATTTCGCCAGTAATTGCGTTTTTGTCACCAAAGGCAAGATTAAAAACATTGTCCTGGTTTACTATAGAAAATTGAATTATCTTCTCAATTTTACCTTTGGGTCCTTCGCTTAAGAAATCAAAAGTCGTAAGATATTCATCTGATTTTAGTTCATATCGATTAAGTTTCATGCTGGCTGTTTGTCAGGCTAAGATAAGATTTTTCGTTTTTTAGCAGGTGGGATTTGCTATTTGAAATCCCTAACACAATTTAATTCAAAACTGGCAAAAGGGCACAGAAAACATCCACTCGCCCCGCTACCGCATAATTTCAAATCAACACCCGCTCTACCGGTCCCGCCTTTTATGACGCTTAATTTTGTCGTTCCATGGTGGAAACTCGTCATATATTTTGGCATATTGAAAAAGCAGCATGGACTGAACGCCTCCCGGGTGGTGCTTTAAAGAGCCTGAATAGGTAACGTACCAGTAAATATCTAAGGCTTCAATACCTTCGGCCAGCATTTTTAGCGGCCACGCCTGAGTTCTTGGTTCACTTTGTTGCCCTATCCCATTTATTATGCATTGCTTTAAGCCGAACAACGAATCCTTTACGATCAGGATTTCACGTATGCCCGAAGCGCCAATGTAAAGCATATCGACGTGGCCGTCTTTTAATTGATAAACTATATACACTCCATTTTTGTTATCAGGGGCATTGCACACTTCTTCCAGCGAATCGGTAGAGCTAAAAAAGAAATGGCCGTTTGTTTTGTATTTATCGAGGAGATCAAACATGTTTGTCACCTATTTCCACTATTTTTTCACCACTTTGCAGCAAATCCAATGCCTGTTGGAGGGAGACGCTTAAAATTTCACAAAGGCGCACATTTGATGTATTGCCGCATGTGATCCATATCAATTGAGGCGGAACACCATAAATTTCAATCAACTTCACAAAGTCATAATCCTTACTCATTACTATTGCCTTAGCCTTGCGGGCCTTCCTGAAAATATCATAGTCATTATCATCCTGCAGCGCCATCGACCGCAAGGCAGTTGCTGTTAACTCCGGAAAATTATTGCTGATCCACTTAGCAATCGATGGGGAAAGTTGAGCGTCTACCCAAATAGTCATGCCGCAATTACAGGATGGTCAAGTTTGCTCCCCGCGTATTTTAAAGCGGCTTCAATATCCCGGGGCTCCAGATCGGGTAATTCTTCCAATACTTGTTCTTGTGATAAACCCGCAGCAAGCAGATCGAGCACATCAACGACACGGATGCGCATACCTCTGATACAAGGCCTCCCGCCGCACTGAGCGGGATTGGTGGTGATACGTTCTTTCCAGTTGCTCATACACAAATATAGTAATAGAAATTTAATCAATATCATTCAAAAAACCTTTATAAAGGTTCTAATCGTTCGCAAAAGTAATGAGTTGACAATCCTCCCCGTAAATCTGTATCGTTATTCCCCACTTTTGTATAAATCCTTCTGCGCCGCCCCGGATACCTTTGACCTGTAATTTAACAATTTAAAAAATGGCAAAAACAATTTTTATAACGGGTGCTTCCCGCGGGTTCGGAAAGATCTGGGCCGAGGCTTTTTTAAAGCGCGGCGATAAGGTGGTAGCTACCGCACGCAACCTTGATGCCTTAAACGGCCTGGTAAACACTTATGGCAAACAGATCCTGCCCTTGCAGTTGGATGTAAACAACCGCGCCGATTGCTTTACAGCGATTGAAAAGGCAACCGCGCATTTTGGTTCGATTGATGTTTTGATCAATAATGCAGGTTATGGCCTGTTCGGCACCATTGAAGAAACCAGCGAACAGGAAGCCAGGGACCAGATAGAAACCAACTTTTTTGGTTTATTGTGGGTTACCCAAGCCGTTTTGCCGGTTATGCGTAAACAGGGACATGGGCACATTATCCAGTTATCAAGCGTACTGGGCATCACTACCCTGCCTGTTCTGGGCCTGTATAACGCATCCAAATTTGCGGTTGAAGGCTTGAGCGAAACGCTGGCAACAGAAGTGAAGGGATTTGGTATTAATGTTACGCTGATTGAACCCAACGGCTTTGCAACCGACTGGGCAGGCGCCTCGGCGGTTAATACCACCCAATTAGATGTGTATGATGGCGTGCGTGCCGCTTTCCAGGCCGGTTTAACTGACGATATCTTCGGAATCCCCGAGGCTACCACTGCCGCCGTATTAAAATTGGTTGACAGCGAAAACCCTCCTTTACGATTATTTTTAGGCAAGGTAGCATTGCCATGGGCCAGCCAGGTGTACCAGGACCGTTTGGCTACCTGGACCGAATGGGCCGATGTAGCTTCTGCCGCTCACGGCAAATAATTTCAACACAACGTCAATTTAATATGTAATTCACCTGACAAAATCCATGCCCGGCACGGTGTGGATTTTGTTAATATTGTACTGATATGAAGCACTTTAAAAGCCTTGCTGAATTGCACCGCGCCAATGGTTTCCCGCCGCCTGAAAATCCGTTGTTAAGCCTGTTCAGGTGTAAAAATGTTTGCTCCCTGGGCGTAACGGAATTTACCGGCGATTTTTATATGATCGGTTTTAAAAAACTGATCTCGGGATTGTTTTTATATGGCCGTACAAAATACGACCATGAGAACGGCTCCATGTCGTTCGTAAAACCAAGGCAGGTAGTGAAACTGGAGAACCTGGAATTTGAAGAGGATGGTTTCCTGATTTATTTTCACGAGGATTTTTTAAACGGGCACCCGCTTCACTCAGAAATAAAAAAATATAACTTTTTTGAATACGAGGCAAATGAGGCCCTGCACCTGTCGCCCAACGAGGAAAAGATCATTTGGGAGCTGTACAGCAAAATAGAAACCGAATACTATAATAACCAGGATGAATACAGCCGTGATATTATACTGGCGCATATCGATTCAATCCTTAAATATTCGCAGCGCTTTTATAAACGGCAGTTCATCAACCGCAGCGACCTGTCAGGAAAAGTGGTTTCAAAATTTAACAAGTCGCTGGCTGCTTATTTCGACAGCGGCTCCTTACAGCAAAAAGGCCTGCCTTCGGTAACCATGATGGCCTCCCAGCTCAATTTATCGTCGCGTTATTTAAGCGATATTTTAAAGCAGGAGACAGGTAAAACGGCTATTGAGCTGATCCATATCTTTTTAATTGCCGAGGCGAAAAACCTGCTTACCGGGTCGGATAACAACATCGCTGAAACCGCCTATACGCTTGGGTTTGATAACCTGCCCTACTTCTCCAGGTTGTTTAAAAAGGAAGTTGGCATAAGCCCCAATCAATATAAAAAGATGATCCTGAATTAATTGACGGTCGCAAATCTAAAACCAGCATACGCTATGCGGCCATAGCTGGTCTCCTTAACAGCATATTTTTGGGTTTTTAGGTACGGGCAGCCTCAATCTCTTTGATCATTGCCTGGACATTTACCGGGTATCTGGTGGCTGTTTGCTTAAAATTGCCATCCTTTTTTACAATAATATAGGTAGGATAAAGGGTTGATTTGACTTTTCCCATAATATCGCCGGTTAATTTAGCGTTAGCCAAAATATGCATGCCTTCGATTTGAAAATAGGCGATTTGTTTTTTCCACTCTTTCTCCCGCCCGGAATCAAAATTGGCGATATATAAAAAAACAACATCCTTTCCTTTAAAATGTGCTCTTAACAGCGCGGCATTTTCTTCTATTTCCGCCCTGCAGGAGCTGCACCAGGTGCCCCACATATCTATAAATACGGTTTTACCTTTGTTTAATGCCAGCACTTCGTTAAAGGTATTCAGGTTGGTGCCATTTGCCCTTGCAAAAACAGCTTTGCTGTTCAGCACCTGTTGTTGTTTCTTAAGCACTTCTACTATCGGGGCGCTAAATCCTTTGATGTACGCACTCGCCGGGTATTTCTTTTTTAAATGATCGAACAGCAAAATGGTTGAGGGGTAGTCGGATTTGTTGAATTCAAATTTTAATGACTCACCGTATGCATACTCCGCAGCCTGGCCGCTGAAGTATTTATCAATAACTTTTTGCGTTAAAATAGCCTGTGGTACACTTGTTAAAAGCGCATTAGCCCTGGTCGTATCGGGATGGAACCATTGTTTATAAAATAATTTGGGATTTGTTCTATATTCCATTGCCAGAGCTTCGGGTTCTCTTATTAAAAAATTATCTATTAAGTGCGTGTAGTTGTATGCGGCCAAAGCATTGCTATTATTCAGCTTAATGGTTGAAAACAGGCTATCCTGAATTTTGTCCCATTTTCTTAATTCATCTTTCGGTTTGCCAAAATTATTATTGTGGCTGAATTCATAATAGTTGACCGGCACAAAATAGGCCAGGTTAATTGACGCCGTTTTTATAAAATCAATAGAGGGTTTGTATTGTTTGATATATTTAGTCAATATTTCTTTATTCACTAAATATTGCTTATTGATGGCGGCGATCACGCGGTCGGGCGTTTTGTCGCCCTTAAACGGTTCGGTATCCATATTCGTTAAGGCAAAAATTCCGGGTTGATTATTGTTACTGCCCTTGCCGGTTACTGTGATGTTATTGGTTTTTTTTGCAAAATCAGCCGTTAAAAAAAGCTCATCTCCCGGCGATAAGAAAAGAGCGTAATTGAAATATTTATCGGATAAAAAATATAAAACGAAGTAGGTTGGTTTATTTAGATCCAGCGTATAGGATACCGAATGTTGAGGATCCAATTGAATCCCGGTCACCTTTTTTTTCGTCAGATCATAACGTAATTCGGGATTGTATACATCACCCGATCCCCTAAAGTTCTTGATGGTGATGTGTACTGTCGCGCTTTTGGCAAGCGCGTTTATTGAAAAAAGCAGGAGGAGTATACCACAGGTAGCGCGTTTTTTCATAAAATCGGTTGATTTGAATGTTAAAAACAATGATTTGGCTTTGTTTTCCGAAATGCTGGTTGAATCAGGTTGCATTTTTTCGTTTTAAGGTGTAGGGTTAACCCGTGTGTATGATGCTGTCCCGTGGTAAATTTATAATAATGACTAAGGTATCTAAGCCTTCATTTATTAAAGGCGCTTATTAACGTTTAAATATAGGTTAAATTTATTTGAAGTATGATCGAAACATTTTTTTTTCAAATATTCATTTGGGCCATTGCTACACAGGGTTGCCGGACAATCTTATGCATTTAGGTCGGATGATCTACCCTGCTTTTCCAGATTATTTAAAAAGGAAGTTGGCATAAGCCCCAATCAATATAAAAAGATGATCTTGAATTAACCGGGACCGCCGTAGGTTCAGGTTTCTGCCCTGTTATTACTCCGGTGGCTCCTGAGAGCCGTTGATTTTTAAAAGCGACTCCCTGGCCCCATCAACTATGAACTAATACCTAATTCTGCTATCTTAGCCACCCTTACCACACAAATGCAAAATGAGAACATTAACCTGTTTATCCGCAGCTGTTTTACTTTGCAGCGTTGCCAGTGCTCAACAAATGAATACACAAAAACTAAATTACCCCGCAACCAAAAAGGTTGACACCGTAAACACCTATTTCGGCACCGCGGTGCCTGATCCTTACCGCTGGCTGGAAGACGACCGTGCCGCAGATACCAAAGCCTGGGTTCAGGCCGAAAATAAGGTAACGCAAAGCTATCTGTCACAGATCCCTTATCGCGAAGCCATGCACCAGCGGCTTAAACAACTATGGAACTACGAAAAATACAGCGCCCCTTTTAAAGAGGGCCAATACACCTACTTTTATAAGAACGATGGACTGCAGAGCCAGGCCGTTTTATGGCGGCAAATTGGCGATGACGCGCCGGAGGCTTTCCTCGATCCGAATAAGTTTTCGGCGGATGGCACCACCTCTATGCAGGGTATCGATTTTACCAAAGACGGCAGTATGGCGGCCTACCAGCTTTCTGAAGGCGGCAGCGACTGGCGCAAAGTAATCGTCATCAAAACAGCTGATAAAACGGCTGTGGGCGATACGCTTACCGATATCAAATTCAGCGGGATTGCCTGGCGCGGTAACGAAGGCTTTTATTACAGCAGTTATGATAAGCCCAAAACGGGTTCGCAATTGTCGGGGATGACACAGTTTCATAAGCTGTTTTATCATCAATTGGGCACCCCGCAAAGCAGCGACAAACTGGTATTCGGCGGCGACCAAACCAAGCGCAGGTACATCGGCGCATATTTAACAGAGGACCAGCGATTCCTGGTGATCACTGCCGCCAACGAAACCACCGGCAACGAGCTTTACATCCAGGACCTTAGCATCCCCGGCAGCCAGATCGTCAACGTGGTGGATAATTTTGACAATGAACATTCCGTGCTGGATAATGTAGGTAGCAGGTTGTATATCCTCACTAACCTTTATTCTCCCAATTTTAAAATTGTGACGGTTGATGCGGTTAGTCCTAAACCCGTTTACTGGAAGGATTTGATTCCCACTACCAAAAATGTATTAAGTGCCTCCACCGGCGGCGGTAAAATCTTTGCCGAATACCTGAAAGACGCCACCTCCTTTGTGGAGCAATATGATATGGAAGGCAAACTGGAGCGCACCATTAAGCTGCCGGGTATCGGCACGGCATCTGGCTTCGGCACCAGGCATGAGGAAAAGGAAACCTATTACACTTTTACCAATTATGTTTATCCGCCAACCATATTTAAGCTCGACATTGCCGGCGGTGCGTCAACCGTTTATAAAAAATCGAATGTACAGTTTGATCCTGCCCAGTATGTAAGCGAGCAGGTGTTTTATAAATCGAAGGATGGCACCAAAATCCCGATGATCATCACCTACAAAAAAGGCACGGTAATGAACGGCAGAAATCCGACACTTTTATACGCCTATGGTGGTTTCGGCGTCAGTCTTACACCGGCATTCAGCACCAGCAACATTATTTTATTGGAACATGGCGGAATTTACGCGGTACCCAACCTGCGTGGTGGCGGCGAATACGGAGAAAAATGGCACAAAGCCGGTATCAAAATGAAAAAGCAGAATGTATTTGATGATTTTATCGCAGCTGCGGAATACCTCATCAAACATAAATATACCTCGCACGATTACCTGGCTATTTCAGGAGGTTCAAACGGCGGCCTGCTCATCGGCGCGACCATGACCCAGCGACCCGACTTATGCAAAGTGGCCCTGCCGGCAGTTGGCGTAATGGACATGCTGCGCTACAACCAGTTTACCGCAGGCGCAGGCTGGAGCTATGATTACGGCACAGCCGAAGACTCCAAAGAGATGTTTGATTACCTGTACCATTATTCGCCATACCATGCTTTAAAACCCAATAACTACCCGGCAACGATGGTGACTACTGCCGACCATGACGACCGCGTGGTACCGGCACATTCATTTAAGTTTGCCGCCCGTTTGCAGGAATACCAGCAAGGCACTGCCCCGGTAATCATCCGTATTGAAACCAAAGCCGGCCATGGCGCGGGCCAAAGCACCGAGCAGGTGATCAGCGGGCAGGTAGATAAGTGGGCCTTTATGTTTTGGAATATGGGAGTGGCTTTTTGATTCCCGAAGCCGGATGTTCGATTTTTCGCTATTGTCTATTTTCAATGTGCTCAGGAGGGCTGCGCCGTTTCGGATTTGTTTGAATGGGGAGGGGTTTTTGATCAGAAGTTAGAAAAAATGAAATTATTGGCAGTAGGGCCAAAAGAGGGCAGCAAGTTGCTGATTTGCTGAAGGTTTTGGCGTGTCAATATGTTCTTTTTGTACTCCGTACTTTACCCGCTTCCGGGTTTTTCTCAATGATCTCAAAAAAAATCTTTAAAAAACCATTGGATATCACTATTATCGCAAAATAGATAGCAATTAAAACTGATTAACCGGATATAATGGGTTTCGTTGAACAGGCGGTCTTTTGCGGCAGGAAAGGCGTTTTTTCTAACCGCTGATCCCGGGTCACTGATCACCGCAGGTTATCGCAATAAAATAACTACCTTTATGATAACAGCCGGAGTGCTTAACACATAGTATGCAGCTAACCGACCTCAGTTTTCTTTTTGATGATAATCCGCAGCCCATGTGGATATATGATCTGTCATCCCTGCGGATATTAAAAGTAAATAAAGCGGCTATACATAAGTACGGCTATGCTGAAGCGGATTTCCTTTTACTGAAAGCAAACGAGCTGCATCCGCAGGCGGACCAGGAAAAACTTTACCAAACGTTAAGAAAAAAGGGCATCGACCTGGCGGCACTGCAGGGAATTAATTATGGAGGTATCTGGACGCACCAGGATAAAAATGGCAATATTATTTATGTAGAACTAACGAGCTATAATACCAGGTTTGAAAACATCGCCTGCAGGGTAGTGTCGGCGGCAGATGCTTCTGAAAAAAAGCATTTTCAGGAAGAATTGATCTGGACAAAAAGCAACCTCGAGGCATTGATCAACAATACAGAGGATCAGATCTGGTCGGTGGATAAGGATCTCCGATACGTTTATATGAACCGCGCCTATCGTTACCTGATCGCCCAATTAACAGGTACCGAACCTAAGGACGGCGATTATACCAACCGGCACCCCGGCTTTAGTGAAAATGAGGTGGAAATATGGAACCTGTATTACAACCGTGCTCTTGCCGGCGAAAGATATACGCTTATTACCGAAAGCCGTGACCCGCTTACCCAAAAAACACACAGTTTTGAGGTGAGCTTTAACCCCATCTACAAAATTAAAGGAGACATAACCGGCGTTGGCTGTTTTGCACGTGATATAACCACCTGGCTTGAAACTGAAAAAGCCATGGTTGACCAAAATGAACGTCTGCGGAATATTGCCTCGGTAACCTCGCACGAATTAAGAAGGCCCGTGGCCAGTATGCTCGGGCTTATAAACATTATGGACAGGGAAAATTTCTTTAATCCGGATAATAGAGAGATTATTGAACATTTGCTTATTGTAGGAAAAGAAATTGACGATGTGATCCGCCTGATCGTTGATCAATCTTTTATGGAAGGACCGACGAAAGACAGATTTAAAGAGCAATAGATTTCAATTACCTGGCCTTCATTTTTTCGCTTTCAAATCGTGAGATATTACAATTTTGTCCGATATTTCTTTTATGATCGCATCAAGTTCATTGGCCGATATCATTAAATACTCGAGCAGTATCTCTTTTTCTTCTGTTTTTTCACAGGACTTTTTAATGAGCGGAATCAGCCCCATAATCCTGGCAAGGGGAGCTCTGACTACATGCGACTGTATCCATGATATTTCCTTCAGTTTTTCATTTTGAGCTTCTATTGCTTTTATATAATTCAATCTTTCGGTAATATCATTTGCAATTGCCAGTCTTGCCCTTTGTCCCTTGTATTTAATAAAATTGCTTTTAATATCAACCTGGATATCGTCCCCGTTTTTCGTTCTGTGGTTGAACGTGCCCGTAATAGGGCGACTATCATCCAGGGCCATAAATTCAAGTTGGCGAATTTCACCGGGAGGCCTGATATCTCTTAAATTCATTGATAATATTTCCTCCCTCGTGTATCCGTAGTGATCAAGGAATGCACCATTAACATCTAAAAAATTTAAGGTTCCCAGTTCAAAAACATACATCGGCAGCGGGCTTAAGTGAAATAATTCGCTGTAATTTTTCTCTGATTCCTCAAGTTCAGCAAATATTCTTTTACTTTCAGTAATATCAAAACGTATGGCAACATATTGATATGGCTTGCCTTTTTCATTTAAAAATGGCACAATAGTGGCATCAACCCAATAAAAGCTACCGTCTTTTGCTTTGTTTCTGAATTCACCCTTCCATATTTTACCCCCGGCAATGGTTACCCATAAATTGCGGATGAATGCTTTACTATGATAGCCTGAGTTGATGATACGGTGATCATGGCCTATCACTTCCTCCCTGCTGAATTTTGATGTCTTGCAAAATGTATCGTTTACATATTTAATAATCCCCTTTTGGTCGGTGAGCGCAACAATTGCCGCTTCATCAAGTGCATATTTATAATCAGATAGCTCTTTTACTGATCGCTGGAGCAATTCCAAGGCATGTTTTTTCTCCGTTATGTCCTTGAAATTACATACCATTGCTTCAATATCCGGGTCATGTAAAAAGTTTGTAAAAGCGCATTCAAGCCAAATATAATACCCCTCAGCGTGGAGTAATCTAAAAATATAGGTTTGTGTTTGATTATTATTCTTTGCGAGTTCATCAAACAATAGGCTTACATCTTTTAGGTCCGCAGGATGGACAATCTCTAAAATGCTATGGTTTCCACGCTTTTCTTCGGTCCATCCGCTAATACGTTCCGCTGAACGGCTTCTGAAAACTATATTAAGGGCGCGATCTATCAGTATGATGCCTGCATTACTGTTTTCGATAAGTTTTTGAAAGCGTAAATCGGAAAGAACATACTTTTTTGTTTTGCCGGATATTTCTTTTGTAGCGGATGCTGATGCTTTTGGGGTATTTTTACTTTTGGCTAATGGCCTTATTTTGATCATATAACCCCATACGTCGTGGTTAGCATCAAACAAAGCTGTATATTGTACAAAAGCTTCAAATTTAGTTCCGCTTTTTTTTACCAGCCAGCTTTTGACACAATAATCCGGATTTGAAGCGGCCAGTTGTAAGTTTTTGAGATGTTGGCCGTTTTTTATGGCGGCAGCGGTATAAAAACGACTTATAGGCTTTCCTATTATTTCATTTTCAGTATAACCCAAAAGGGCTTCCGCAGTTTTATTCCAGTTGATAATTATCCCGGCAGCATCGGCCATCATCATAGCACAATCATCCACCACGTTAAACTTATTGTTTAACGCTTTAAATGGCGCGACGGACAACACCGGGGGTATTTTGCCGTTCGCCTCATCCGATGAATAGCGATTTATTGAAAGGGTCATTTAAAACAAATAATAGTTTGCGGCGATAAAATTTTCAAGCCACCTATATAAATTTCATAAGAAAAATAATACAACGTATTAAAGGCTATGATAAAAAACTTCACAATTCGTATTATACTTCCACTTTAATATCACAAATACCAACAAGGATTCCATTTTTTTTAATATAAAATGCCATGCTTAACTTTTAAAGTCCTTTTGGGGCTTTTCTCCATTTATTTGCAAGGTATTTACTAACTACGGTATACGGGTGAAACTTAATTAGGTTTAGTAATAATGGCATTATTTAAGTTTACCAATCAACTGACTTAGAGGTAAGATATTATTATTAAACTATCCAACAAAATAAAATTCAGCATTTTCTTTAGTTTTGTCTTTACCTTTGCATTTTATGGCCCAAGGAGTTACTCTCGGCAAAATCATTTTACAAGGCGAATTATGTTTTAATGCGTGAAATTAAGCTATTACTCTTTTGTATAGTTCATTGCCAATAAACAATATAAAACGCATTGAGCGTTTAATGATAATTAAGGATCGAATAATTAATATAGAACATGAAATATCTGCTGCTTTTAGCATTGTGCAGTTTGCTTTTTTTAAAAACAACCCTCGCCCAGGACCAGCTTTCGGGCCGCGTATACGAAAACAAAACCAATGTTTTTTTGCAGGGCGTAAAGGTTGAGGAACTGAAAACACACACCATGACCATGTCCGGCAGGGATGGCAGTTTTACCATTAAGGCGGCCGTTGGCGACGTGATCTGCTTTTCGGATTTTAGTTATAAATCCGATACGGTTTATGTGGCCAATTTAAAATACATGCAGGTTTTTCTTGATTTGAGGCGAAATATGCTGGATGAAGTAAAGGTTACCAACCAGGAAATAAAAGGGAACGCCGGGTTTGCCCCCCAAGTAGAGCGCGGGCCGCTTAACAGTCAAAGTGTAACCTATCAAACTGATGCCAACGGCGAGTATAAAGGCGGCGTTAAGCTGCGCGTTTTTGACGGGGGGCCAACCCAGAAACAGCGCGAAAAAGCTGTTAATGATAAAGAAAACCAGAAACAAGGGATCCTTAAAGTATTCAATGCTGACTACCTGAAAAAATATTTGCCCATAGCCGGGCAGGAAATGCAAAATTTTGTCATCCTTTACATGCCCGACCCCGGCACCTTTTATGGCGATACCTTTAACCTGGTAGCCTATATCAATGGCTGTTATGAAGAATTTCAAAAAATACCCCCTGAAGACCGGCAATCGAAGACATACACCCAGCTAAAAAGCGGCAACTAAGGTAGATGGTCGTTTCTTTAAATGCTTCATGCAGCCTTGAGTATGGCCGAATGAATCCAGGAGATGTCCTTGTTCCTTTTCCCGAAAGTTTGAGATGTTGATCGCCCGACATAATCATAAGAAAGGATATCTGATCATTCGCAGTTGTTAAACGCCCCGAGGTATTTGTCAATATAAAATTGTTTGTTTAAGGCTTTATACTGCATGATAAACCTGGGATGCTCCAGCGCAACGATCTTTTTAAAGAAACCATGCTCATTATTAAGCCGGCGAAAAATATTTTCATTTTTTCCGGTACCGAAACAGAAACACGCATCCGTACTGACGCCTAAGGCGACCTGTTTGTTTATATTGCCGACAATAGCATCGCTTACCGTGTTAAGTAGTTCCTTGCTATCGTAATAATTATAATTCTTCTCCTTACCGTTTGCTTCAACCTTTGTAAAACCAAGCGGGAACAGTGAGTTGATGTAGAATTTTTTATAAAATACTTCAGGGCCGCCGAAGGCATTGATTACCTCGTAAACAAAAACCGACGAGGGCTCATGTGCGGGCTTGCCTTTATAATCAATATGACATTCTGATACCAGTCTTTTTGGATCTGTAAATGGGATACCGGTTATGCCACCGCCAAACCTGCCGGGGTTAATGCCCAATATCAAATGGCGGGCATTGTTGTCGTTGTAATATTTATGATAAAAGGTATTAGCAATGGCTATGGTTTGCTCAAATTCCTTAAACGGGTTCATAATGCGGATACCTGGCGGCAACGCAGGGCCGGTATAGGACAGCGTTTTATTGAATAAGATTACTTTATCAGCAAATGTCATAGGGCAAGGTAAATTTTTTTCCTGAATTTGATCAGCAGCAACAACCCGGTCCGCAACGGTTATCGGTTTGTTTCGGCTCAGGTTTTCCGCTTTCAATTTCATCGGGCGTAGCCGCCCTGATGCCATCAATTTTAACATAAATGAGATAGGTTTCGGAGGAATTTTTGTCAATTTTAAACTTGATCAGCCTGGAAAATCCTGCGGGTAAACCTTGCAATCCTTTTTCAAGGCCGGGTAATATATGGCCTGATCCATGCAGGTATTCGATTGCCGGCTTATCCATAATATCTTCCAAAACTTCGCCATGGCCGTTTTTCATCACATACCTGATGGATACCACTGTATTTGCTGCAACTTCCATAGTTTACATTGATTTACTTTAAACAGAAGCAAGTTTGCCCGAAACTATTATTTTTTGAATGTTTATATCACCATAAACAATTTTATAGGATGGCTTACCCTGGCGTAAACTTACGGTTCCAAAGCCGGTTTCGGTAGAAAGAAAACTTGTAAAATCGCCGATTTTTGAATCGACATGCAGGGTTTTATCGACCGCGTCGTATCGAACGCCTGTTAATGCCTGCAAATAACCGTAGCTGGACAGCGCGCGTGCATACCAGCTGCCACACTCGTATTCGTTAAATGGGTTGCGGATGCGCCCATCGTACCGGTCGCGGGACGCACGAACGATCTCCAGCCCTTCTTTTACATGCCCCATCAGCATCAGGTGCGATGCTACCTGGTGTTCAATGCCTGTCCACACTTCATCGCTGTAAACAAAAGGCAACGACAGTTTACCGCCTTTTGGCCAGGTGCATAATAACAGGCCCCCTTCGTCGCCCAAAGCATAGGTAGGGCGCTGCGGATTGGCATGTTCGCTCAGGTTTTCTTTCAGATTATATTTATGGACGGCCAAAAGGTGGCTTTTTATTTTTTGGCGATCGATGGTTTCTTCAACGCCGCACATGCGCCCGATCCAGGCGCCCAAAATTCCATCGGATAGACAGCCTTTGCCATACTGGTACTTTGGACCTTCTTTTTGAAGCAGTTCCTGCGCCTCTGTTGAATATTCGCCGCCGAATGATTGCGCTTTGGCCGGGTCCTTAGCACTCAATCCTTTATATTCTATTTCCTGTATAAAATATTCGCCATCATAAAGTTCGGTTTCCAGCATTTTTTTTGCTTTGGCCGATAGTCGCTCATATTCCGCGATGTCCTTATTTAAGAATTTCCCCATAGCAATCATAGCATTTAGCGCGCCGCAGTAAAAACTGGTATGCATCCCATCGCCTCCCCAAAACTCAATATCATAAGTATTATGATGCGGTTCTTCGATAGCTCCGCGATGCCGCGGGTCCCAGGTGTTGATACAATAATCCATACTGGTTTTTACCATAGGATACATTTTTTTGAGCCAGGTATTGTCGCCGTAAATGCGCCATTCGCGGTAAACTTTCATAATACCGCCTAACTGGCCATCGGCTGCGGCATGAAAATCGTGTTTGGTGGGTTGAATCGGCAGGTTGGCCCTGAATGTCTGGTGCCCGCTGGTATCCTGGTTTTCGCAAAATTCAGTATGCCTTAAACTTCTTTCCAGTGCCGGGAACAAATGCGGTATTGCCTGGGCATAATTCCAAACATGCGTGCAGGAGCCGTGGCAGCATCCCCAGTTATCGCCACAGCCTTCAAAACACCACAGCCGGCCGTCAAACTGCCGCATTACGGTTGGCGATTTTAATATCGATAGGTTTGACGCAACCGCCTCCACCACTTCCGGTGGTAAGGTTGACGAAAAGAACGCGTCCTTAAAAAGTGTTGATTTTTGTTTCAGTTCTTTATAATGCTGCAACCAGTAGGCACTCACCTCTTCAATATTTGCAAACTTGCTGCTGTACCAGGGTTTATAAAATTTACCATTAAAACCTTTGTCATATTTGTCGATGGCAAGATCCCCGGGCGTATTGCAGCAGCCGCTTGCCGGATCGCAGTTTTCTTTGCGTGTACCCATCTGCCCGTAAGTTTGTTCAGAATCGGGAGTATACCAGGCAAACATTACTTTGATTATTTTTTCCTGTCCGGGTAAAAGTTTAAAAGGCACATACAGGCTCGCTCCGGGGGCGTCTTTTTCAACCGGCGGGTTTGATTTGGACTTGCCGTTTTTTATTTCATTCCAGGCCATCGTGATTGGGTCCCACCAACCACCGCGAAACCAGCAATGGTCAACTAAAGTGCCACTTTCATCCGTAAAGATGGCAAAATCTGTTCTGAAAGGCTTTTCGGCAGTGCCGGTTTCGGTTAATATAAATCCGTTTTGAGTTGGGCGGATGCTGTTTTTTCCACTGTCAATAGTCAAAAAGTTCTTTGTGTTAAATGAAAAAACGGCCTCGGCGGAGGTTTTACCTGTATTGGTAAATTTATATTCAATTGCCCCAACCGGCAAACTGGAGTTGTCGTCATCCGTCGGGATAAAAGGGCTCCAGCCGGTTAACTGTACTTTTAACGGGAGATCATTGTCCGTCATATCCAGGCAGGCAAATGGAAACCTGGCTTTAAAACCGGCTTGATGGAAATGGGGTAAGCCGGTTGTCGCGCCGCCCAGCCCGTTGGCCGCATCCTTTAAACCGAACTTTTTCCAGTCGGGCACAGGGCCTTCTAATAGTTTAGCCCCGTTAGTAATACCTTTTACTGATATAGCCGCAAAAAGGCCCGGTTCGTTAAATATATCGGGTGTGTTTTTAACTGATACGTGCGATATGGCCCCCGAGCCCTCCAAACAAAACATACCCGCCCCCAGCCCCCCGATGGGGAACGCTACGCGACTCAAATGTTGACCTGTATAAGCTGAATTATAGGGGCGTTTACCGGGTTGGCCGTCGCGCGACGATGCTTTTTCAAGATCGGATGGATGCGGATCGGAAAGGCTTAGTTTGCCCAACGGCAAAATAGCAGCGGCGCCGCCTACGCCAATATTTTTTAAAAAGTCCCTGCGGTCAGACTTGCTTTTCATACTTCAGTAAATTGGAGAAACGGAATAATTGGACGCCACAATTTAGTTAAAAATATTAATAAAGGGATTTGTAACCTGGCTTTTGCTAATTAAAATAAAGACTTACCAGTTTGGCAGGATAAACAATAATTGTAATATTACATTTCAAAAAATAGCAAAGTTATGGCTGATAATAAAATCGTTTATGCAAGAGAATCAGTATTGGATCCCGATGAATTTATTGATGTGCTGAGAAGAAGCACGCTTGCCGAACGCCGTCCTGTAGATGATCCTGAAAGGATAAAACTGATGTGCCGGAATGCCAATTTAATTGTAACTGCCCGGCAAAATGGCTTACTTGTTGGTGTTGCCCGCTCGGTAACCGATTTTGTTTATTGTACCTATCTTTCCGATCTGGCAGTGGACCATTCGCTTCAAAAACAGGGAATAGGGGTAAGGTTAATCAGCGAAACAAAGAAGCACAGTATGTCTGCAAAATTGATATTACTTTCGGCGCCTGCTGCAGTAAAATACTATCCAAAAATTGGCATGAAGCGCCATGAGCATTGTTTTATGCTTGATGATATCAATGACCTTAAAATAGATGACCGGCAGGCAAGCGGGGCACAATAAAATTTGATCCTCATGAACTTATTGAATCCCTGGTGTGTATAGTTGACTATTACCACAAAGGCCGCAAAGAGCTGCACAGGGACACAAAGTACAAGGCCGGATGCTTGCTTTAACTAATTTGAAGTGCTTTTTGCTCATTTAATAACTCCATACACTCTGTTGCAATCTCCAATTCCTCGTTGGTGGGGATTACCAAAATTTTAACCAGTGAGCTAACATCATTTATTTCGTGCGTGCCGCTTATTCGTGAACTGTTTTTTTGTTCATCTATCCGGATCCCGAAAATATCCATTTCCTGGCAGATCATCTCCCTGATCAACACATCATTTTCACCTATTCCCGCAGTAAACACGATTGCGTCCAGGCCATTAAGGGCCGCCGTGTAGGCGCCGATATATTTTTTAATACGATAAGCAAACATTTCAAAAGCCAGCAGGGCATTATGGTCGCCTTCTTCAATCAGCCTTTTTATATCGCGCATATCGCTGTACCCGGTAAGGCCAAGCATACCACTTTCCTTGTTCAGGATATTGCTGACTTGTTTAATGTCATAACCCAGCTGTGTCATCATATAAATCAAGACAGATGGATCGATACTGCCGCTGCGGGTACCCATAATTAAACCTTCAAGGGGGGTAAGCCCCATGCTGGTATCAATGCACTTGCCGGCATTTACAGCAGCCATACTGCAGCCGTTGCCCAGGTGTATGGTGATGACCTTTGCTTTAGGGTTGTTGAGGTAATTTAATGCTTTATCGGTTACGTATTTGTGGCTGATTCCGTGAAATCCGTAAACCCGGATGCCTTCGTCATGATAGAAAGTTTGAGGAATGGCATACCTGAAAGCTTTCTCGGGCAGTGTCTGGTGAAAAGCAGTATCGAAAACACAAATGTGGGTTGCTTTGTCAAATAGTTTTTGAGCAACCTGTATGCCCTGGTAGCTGCCGGGATTATGCAAAGGGGCCAGGGCGAATATTTTTTTTATTTCCTCTTTAACCTGCTCAGTAACAATAGTGGTTTTTGTTAAAGTTTCGCCGCCATGAACAATGCGGTGACCCACCACAGTGATGTCGTCCGGGTTTTGTATTACCCCAATTCCGGGTTCAGTTAAAAGCTTTGCAGCTTCGTTCATGCCCGCCTCATGATTGGGGATATCAAAGGTTAAACTGATCACCTTTTCCTGGCCATCGGCATAAACCTTATGTACGATACCTGAGTTTGGCAGTCCGATCCGTTCGATCAACCCAAAACAAACCGGTTTTGCAGAGGGCAGTTTAAAAAATTGATATTTAATGGAACTGCTACCGCTATTGATTACAAGAATATTCATATCAGGCTACTAATTCTGGTTTAGGCTGGTTAACTTCCTGGCTTTGGATAGCAGTAATAACGATGGTATTAAAAATATCATCGGCAGTGCATCCACGACTCAAATCATTAACCGGTTTATTTAATCCCTGCAACATCGGGCCGATTGCCAAAGCTCCCGTTTCGCGTTGTACGGCTTTATAGGTATTATTGCCGGTATTCAAATCGGGGAAGATCAATACACTTGCCTGCCCGGCGACTTCCGAATCGGGCATTTTTTGTTTGCCTACAACCGGGTCAACGGCCGCATCATATTGAATCGGTCCTTCAACTTTAATATCCGGCCGTTTGGCCCTTACAATGTTGGTAGCATTACGCACCTTGTCAACGTCTTCACCAACGCCCGAGGTCCCTGATGAATACGACAGCATTGCCACCCTGGGTTCAATACCAAAACGTTTCGCGGTATCAGCAGAAGAAATGGCTATTTCAGCCAACTGTTCAGCGGTTGGGTTAGGGTTTACAGCACAGTCGCCAAATAAACAAACCCTGTCTTCAAGGCACATAAAAAACACAGAAGATACTGTTTGAATACCGGGTTTTGTTTTGATAAACTGGAGGGCAGGCCTTATTGTATGTTGAGTTGTATGTACCGCGCCGGAAACCATTCCGTCCGCTTCGCCTTTATAAACCATCATGGTGCCGAAGTAGGAAACATCAGTCATCAGGTCGCGGGCCATTTCAAGGGTTACGCCTTTGCTTTTACGCAGCTCAAAAAGGGTGTTGGCGTAGTCCTCTAATTTTTCAGAAACGGTTGGATCTATAATTTTTGTTCTGTCCGGAGCCATTACTAAACCCAGGCGCTTAATTGAATCGTTGATGTCAGTGATGTTACCCAATAAAATAAGATGAACAACGTGCTGGCTCACCAGGCGTGCCGCTGCTTTTAATATGCGGTCATCATTACCTTCGGGCAAAACAATGGTTTTGGTTTTGCGCTTTGCCCATTTAACCAACTGGTACTGGAACATGTGACTGGTAATCGCATCAGATTTGTAGGTAATAATGCTTTTATCCAAAGCTGTAACATCTACGTATTTATTGAACATGTCAATAGCCAGCTGCACTTTTTTAGGGTCATCAGGCGTTATCCTCGGCTTAATGGCACCTATTTCTGCACTGGCCTGGAAGGTTCCCATCTCAACAGAAATAATGGGTACTACATTATGTAAACCTTTCACCAGCCGCATAACCGGTTCTTCCGGCATAATTCCGGCTGTTAACACAATACCTGCAACTTTTGGATAACTTGATGACAGGTTAGCCTGTAATGAGCCGATAATAATATCGCCCCGGTCGCCGGGGGTAACAATTAACACATTTTCTTTTATAAAACTTAAAAAGTTTGGCAATTGCATCGCTCCCGTCACAAAATTGTCCACCCGGTTATTCAAATAATCTTCTCCAAAAAGAAGTTTACCGTGGAGACTTTCACAGATATCCTTAATGGTTGGGTTTTGGAGGCCCGGAGCACAAGTGATAATGGAAAGAATAGTATCTTCAGGTAATTGGGCCGAAAGGACCTCTTTTATACTTTCAACCTGTTCCGGCTGTGCCTTATTAACGATAATACCCAAAACCTGCACTTCATGATCCTTAAAATTATGGAAGAAATTTAAACTTTCGTTTATTATCTGGGCAGTGGTTTTATTTTCGCCTGATACTACCAATAGTGCCGGGCTACCAAGGTTTTTAGCGATCAGCAGATTGAGTTCAAACTCAAAAGCTACGCCTTCACTGGTGAAATCACTTCCCTCCAAAACGGTGAAATCATAGCTTTCTTCAATTTTTTTGAACTTATTGATGATGGTATCGATCATCTCTCCGCGGCTCTCCCGCTCAATATACTCAAGCGCTTCCTGCCTGGTAAATGCGTACGAATCTTCATATTTTATAGGCAATTTAAAATATTCAAGTATCGTTTGGATATGCGTATCCTTTTTTTCCTTTGGATCGAAGTTGATCACCGGTTTAAAGAAGCCTATTTTTTGAGTTTTGCACAGTAGCATATTCACCAGCCCAATAGTAACTACGGACTTTCCGCTGCCAGGTTCAGCAGAAGCTATAAAAATAGTTTTAGCCATTTTTCTTACAAAAAGGATTTTGTGTAAATATCGGGTTAAAAATTCTTTTAAGAGGCATTTTCATCAGCTAAACCATGTTTACTATGATCAAATACCGAATTTTTTACAGTTTGACAACTATGTAATACCTCATCCAGCCTCCACTTTAAATGGGTATAGGTTTCAATAAGGTCTATATTGAAATTTTCTTTTTTTTGCGCTATCAGCGGCTCCAGTTTGTGTAAGTAAGCATGCATTTCTTCTTTTAGGCCAAGATAGGCTTTTTCGATGCCGTTAAGTTTTTCAACTTCGTGTTTTTGGGCTGCATGAACTGTCATGTTACCCGTCAACTTATTTAAAAAAGCAAGTTCACTGTCTAAAAAATCAAGGTCCGCTATCCATTGTTTTGCTTCCAGGTAAAGTTCCTGTAGCTCGGTATTTAATTCGCTGTCTTCAAATGCTGTTGTCATGGTCTTTAAAATAATATCCAAAATTCCTGGATTTATGATAAAGTTCTATTGATAACTATCAGCGTAAAAAGTGATTCTCATCAGTTTTTGGTTGTTATTTATTCTAATTTTTGGCGCGGCTTTTGGCCCGCCGGGCTAAAAGCAGATCAATTGAATATAAAACCTATCTGCAGGTTCAAGCCGATAGATGAAGCCTCGCTGTTTCCGAATCGTGCCGGCAATGAAACGGCGACGAAATAATTCACGTCTTTAGTGCGGAGATAAACCTGGTTAAATACCGGCGTAAAGCCATAGCGCCCGTTGGTGTCGAATGCCAGGCGGCTTATGATAGTAAACCCGTGTTGAAAACGGAACATAGTACCCGGATCAAATAGTATATCGTTCATTTTGCTAGTCCCTTTGGTCGCTTTAATATTGGGCGTAAACTCGTAGCTGAAACCAAATTTATCGCTATATAAAACATTGACGCCTATGGGGAATCCAATGGTGGTAGTACCATTAAAGTTAAATGTTGTTGAAGTGGAGGCTGTTACCATTGGTAAAATAAAACTTACATAGCCGACTACTTTAGGGTAGGTTGGTTTTAACGATGTTTGAGGAACTATATTCATTTGCGTTTTTGCCGAATCAACTGAGGGGGCTGTCTGTGCGAGAACTTTTGCCGGGATAACAGCAATGGTAAGAAGGACAAACAAGGAAATTAATTTAAAAGTGTGTACTTTTTTTGCGGATAAATGTGTTCTCATGTAAGTTGAATTAAGATAAGGATGTTTTAAGAGTTGCCGGATACGGCAAATATCGTTATATTTTTAAATATATAACGGAGATCAAATTTTTTTCTCAGATTTTTAGCCTTTGGGTTTCTTCTTCTAAAAATTTGGTAAACCTTTTTCGCATTTCCCGGTGATAATTGATCAACGCTTTTGCCTCTTCGGTAATGATTGAACCACCACCCTTCTCACCACCGGTGCGGGGAATCACAACCGGGTTCTTTGTTTGCATATTTAATGCATTAACCAGTTCCCAGGCTTTTTTGTAAGACATTTGCATTTGTTTTGCAGCTTCGCTGATAGAGCCGGTTTCGGCGATCCGTTCGAGCAGCTCAACCGGCCCCGGGCCGAAAAAATGCTTCCCATCCGATTCCAGCCATAAACTGCCGCTCACTTTTACCCTTGCATCTTCCTTTAAAATGGTTTTGATTTTTTTATTCATTTTGATTGTTCAAGATTAGTAAAAAATGCTGTAAGGTTTTAAACAGTTTTGTCAAATGGTGATAAACTATGATTTTTTTGTTGAAAGACTTGATATATTTGCAGCCCCAATAACCCAGCATCCAATGGAGAGGTGTCAGAGCGGTTCAATGTGCCTGATTCGAAATCAGGTGTACTGTTAAAGGTACCGGGGGTTCGAATCCCTCCCTCTCCGCAAGTTATATTTCAATACAAATCAAAAACGCTTTAAATCAATGATTTAAGGCGTTTTTTGATTTTAGGCAATTCAAAAAAAACCAAATAATCGCATAACTCTGGTGACCTGTGGGTGACCTCATATGTCTCGCCGGGTACGGGTCACCAGAAAGCTTATAAGTATCTGAATATTAAGATGTTCAACAGGAAAACATCTTGATTTCAGCTGGTTAAATAACTAATTTTATTAACTTAAAAGCATTATGCAATGAACAAAACATTTGGCTTACTCTTTTATGTAAAGAGATCTAAAATGGTCGCTGACGGGACCGCGCCCGTCTATTTACGCATTACAATCGACGGCGAACGCATCGAAGTCTCCTCTAAACGCTATGTCAATCCCGACAAATGGAATACAAAAGCGCAGAAGTTAAGCGGGAATACCGAAGATGTACGGACATTAAACGCCTATCTGAAAACACTGGAACATGAAGTTTATGAGGTACACCGTTTGATAATAGAAAAGAAGTTGCCGCAAACAGCGGTCAACCTCAAGAATATCCTGCTCAACAAACAGCCCGCATCCACCACAAGGTTGCTGATCCCGATTTTTGAGGAACATAACAGGCAGATCAAGGTGCTGGTGGGAAAGGAATATGCAAAAGGAACGCTTGAGCGCTATGAAACTAGTCTGAAGCATACCAAAGATTTTCTGATGTGGAAATACAAAGTGACCGATATTGATATACACGGTATCGATCACGAATTTATCAGTGCATATGATTTTTACCTCCGTTCCGAACGGAACTGCAGCAACAATTCCGCTATCAAATACCTGAAGAATTTTAAAAAAATTATCCTGATCTGTATCGCCAATGGCTGGCTTGACAAAGACCCTTTTATCAAATACAAGTATAAAGTGAAAGAGGTCAAAAGAGATTTCCTTAATGCCGACGAACTGGAAATTATGGCAAATAAGAAATTTGTCAGCGAAAGGGTAGCCACAGTACGAAACATCTTTTTATTCAGCTGTTACACCGGCCTTGCGTATGCAGACGTGAAAAAACTCAAACGGTCTGAAATAGTTACCGGGATAGACGGGCAGAAATGGGTTCATACCAGCCGCCAGAAAACGGATACCAACAGCCGGATTCCTTTATTGCCGAAAGCGCTTGAACTTATGGACGCTTATGCCGATCATCCACAATGTGTAAATGATGGTTTACTATTGCCAGTGCTTAGCAACCAGAAAATGAACAGTTATTTAAAAGAGATAGCCGATGCCTGCGGTATCACCAAAGAACTGACCTATCATATCGCCAGGCATACGTTTGCGACAACGGTTACTTTGGCAAATGGTGTGTCGATAGAAAGCGTCTCAAAAATGTTGGGGCATACCAATATCAAAACTACGCAGCATTATGCCAAAATACTGGATATTAAAGTGGGTGCGGATATGGCACTGTTAAAATCAAAATATGGTTCGATAATCTAATCACAAAATCAAAATGATAGCCCATGATTCTCAATTCGCGATTTGCGAAATAAAGCCAGAAGTGTTATATTTGAATATGAAAGCACATAATGGCATGAGGCCGCACGATTTGGTCGTCCTCCTTAAAATTGTTTCTTCCGATAAGGATTGGATGCAAAAACAACTTTCCGGCAGTTTAGGTATAAGCAATTCGGAGATCAGCGAATCCTTGAACCGTTCGATGATCGCCAGGCTCGTCAGCCCTGATAAACGGGTCGTTTTCAAAACGGCGCTTTATAACTTCATTGAACATGGCTTAAAGTTCGTCTTCCCCACTCAACCGGGTATTATTGTTCGCGGTATGCCAACCGCGCATAGTGCCCCCATCCTTAAAGATTATTTTGTTTCTGATCAGCATTACGTTTGGCCTGATCCTATGGGGAAAGTCAAAGGCCAGGCGATATCGCCATTGTACCCTAATCAGTTGCTTGCTGCAAAAAATGATGATAAGCTATATGACATGCTGGCGCTGGTAGACGCAATACGGGTAGGGAAAGTCAGGGAACAGAAAAAGGCATTGGAGTTATTAAAACAATCTTTTGAATTAGTATATGCATGAGAATATAATTAGGTTAAAAGCGGTTAACCAGGTATTGCAGGGCCTTGATCAGGATTACGTTTTTGTCGGGGGCGCAACTGTCTCCTTATATGCTACGGACCCGGAAATGGTCAATACGGTCAGGCCAACGGAAGACGTGGATATTATAGTGGAATTAGCGAGCTATAAAGGTTATGTTGCTCTGGAAAGGAAATTAATGAGCCTTGGATTCCGGAATGATATTACCTCTGGGGTGATTTGCCGGTATAAAATCCAGAGCATTACTGTTGACATCATGCCGACGCACCCCGAAGCGATTGGATTTAGCAATAGGTGGTATCCGGATGGGTTTCAGCATTCCATTTTTTATTCCCTTGATAAAGACAACGAAATCCGGATCTTTTCATTGCCTTATTTCGTGGCCTCAAAATGGGAAGCGTTTAAAGGACGTGGTACTGATTTCAGGACGAGCACTGATTTTGAGGACCTGGTTTATGTATTCGAGCATGCGGGCGATCTTGAAGAACAAATGAAAACCGCTCCGCAAAATTTGAGACAATATTTGCGCGACGAATTTGAAGCGGTTATTGACCGGGATGATTTTGAAGAGGGAATATATGCCCACATAACCGGGGGGTATGGTGGAATAGACGCCAATTATATACGCAACAGATTGATCTGGGCCTTCGATATGTACCGGTCGCCATTTCAAGGGTATTGAAGGTAACCTGGCAAAACAAGAATTTAAAATGGCACCCATCAAGGAGAAGCACGTTCGTTCATTCGGCTGCGCTCATTCCCTCATGCGCTTCTCCTTGCCCGCAGGCTAACGTTCTCTATGCTCACGACAGCCTTTTGCCACCCAACCATGGTTACATTCCTTTTTTCACCCTTTCGCGAATTTAGGCCAAACCGGGATGAAAATTCAAGGGCATGTAAATGGGCGAAAGTGTTTTGTTTTTCAGCGGCCGCCCACCCTTGAGTTTTCACCCGGTTTAACTCAGTTGTTGCTCAAGATGAAAAAATGAAATGCTTTGTTCAATCCTATTTCAACTTTATTTTACAGGTAATTGAGCCCACTCGTTGACCTGGCTAAACAGTTTATCCGGATCTATTCCGGGAAAGTTTATACGGGTATATTCCCTAAACGCTGCCTGTGTTTCCGGCTGTTCCCATTCCATCACCGTTAATATCAGCATCGGCCACTGTTTGCTATCTTTCATAAAACTGTAAACGGGCAGATAAGGCGGTGCATAGTAAAATGAGTTTTCAATCAGTTTATCATACAAAGCTTTATTAAACGAGCTTTTCATATCGCGGACAGCATCAAAGGCAATGACATTTTTACTGCCATGCAGCATAATATCTCCAAGTGCAGGCATCCCCTGATCCCAGAAGAAAGTATGCAGGTAATTAATAAACCCGCTTTCCATTTCGTCACAAAGATCTTTACTGTAATTGGCATATTCCTTTTTAAAGAGTTCCAGTGAGAAATCATCGGGGTGCTTGTCAGTAATGAATTTGATAACTTCAGTTTCTTTTTTGATAACATCCAGCAGGTCTGGCCCTTTTCGGATACTGGTTCCAGGTATGGTCAGTAAATACCGCTCTTTAGAAAGTAACCCGAAATAATAACTCTTAAAAAAAATGGTCCTGCGCTCATAAGTTACCTGCACATACAGCGGATGCGTGGTTACCCCATGAAAGTAGACCTGCTTTAGCCGGTCATTGAAATAGGTTTTAAAAGAGATCTTCAACTTTTTTTACTTTTTTTTTAAAATTATTTTCAGTGGTTTTCAGCGGTTTTTGATGGGTTATTAAAATTTATTTATTCCTCACCTATCGCGAATAACGCCGATTTGTGTTAAATCGAATGAACATGATCGCACCACAAATATACCATTAGTTTTGATGTATTTTATATTGTCAAAACAATTTTTTACATTTGCTTTGGTTGCAAAACCGGCTGATCTTCTATAATCCCTAATCTGGGAGCTTACCCATGCCTGTTCAGGGCATGGAGGAATGTCAAATTATTATTTATTCATGTACTAAACAACTATTTTATGAATGTGGACCTGTTATCAAAGGAAGATTTAAAAATCTTCAAAACCGAATTACTGAACGAGATCAGGGAAATGATCAAGCCTGGCGCCGGGCAATCCAAACAATGGCTCAAGAGTGCAGAGGTCCGGAAGATGCTGAGCATCTCTCCCGGGACCTTGCAGAACCTGCGGATCAATGGCACATTGCGCTATACGAAGATCGGCGGGATGATGTATTACAAGCTGGAGGATATTACCAAAATACTGGAAGGGAACCAGCGCTGATGCAAACCAAAATAAACCTCGCCTTTGCAGATTACAGCAGGCTGATCAGGCGCATGGGAAAAGACCCTCGCCTTTCCAGTACGCATATCAGCTTATGCGCTGCCTTGTTCGCTGCATGGCAAAAAAGCGGCTATGCCAATCCTTTTGGCATTACCCGCAAACAACTGATGGTGTATTCCAGGATTGCTTCGGTGGCAACCTATCATAAGTGCATTCGTGAATTGGATGAACATGGGTATATCCGTTACCAGCCGAGTTTTAACCCGAAGACAGGCAGCCTGGTTTATTGGCTGGATCAGGTGCAAAGTAAAAGTCAAGCATGATGAAAAGAGTGCTGAACAAGTTCCGGGTTCTTTGCGAATTTTTTCGCAAAGAACAAATTCCGGGCGAACAAATTCCGGGCGAACAAATTCCCGGCGAACAAATTCCCGGCGAACAAATTCCCGGCGAACAAATTCCCGGCGAACAAATTCTCAGAGAAGAGGTTCGCAAAGAACAAGTTCCAACGGAACTCACCAATCAAATTTCCCAAGCAAATCAACCCTAAAATCAATACAAAAACTAAAAAATGATGTATCAAAATATAAAGAATGACAGCGTTGGCATAGCCAAAACTGTTATAAACCCCGGCAAAAGCTACCAAAATGCCTTACAAAAAGCGCATTCATTGATAAATCCCGTCCAAACGAAAATTCGTTTGGAGCAAGCGGAAGCTGGGCGGAGCCCTGCTTTGCTTGCCCTACGCTTCGCTACGGGGGTTTTGCGTATCCTCCGGGGATACTCATAGCAGTTTTTAACTGCGAAACAAAAGAAAAAAGAATACTTGTTGGTATTCTATATATCGGGATATCATGAGAACATAAAGAAAAAAGGAATGGAAGATATTAATGTCAAATCAGTACGCTATCCAGAATTAACCGACCAAAAGTTTGAAAAGATCGCCCTTAAACTGGGCCGTACAAAGCGCCGGGTCTTTATCCAGATGGTCGATTATTTCTATAAAAGCAAGAAAGATCCGATGGACCTGAATGATGAATTACTGAAGAATACGCTGATGAAAAACCATCAGCAATATATCGGTTTTATCAAAACGCAGGAGAATATGCTGCTCGTACCGATGAAGATATTGATGGACAAAATCGGCGAATCTCAGCGGCAGATTATTGAAAGCTTTAATACTGAAGTGCTAACTCAAAATGTGGATGTAATAGATAACCAGCATGCACTGGCAAAGATGTTCGGTGAAATCGCCCGGTTGATGGAGTCGATATTGCAAAGTCAGAAAAGCAAGGAAATGCTCAAGGCGCAGTTTATCTCCATACTTGAGGCTTATATAAAATCACGGGAGGCATTTACCCTAATGACGCCGGGCCGGGAAAAAGAAGAGTTGATTGCCATTACCAAAGAACAGGTGAAGTTATTGTAAAGTAAAAAGTTAAAAAATCCCCCCCTTTAGGAGGTTAGGGGGCAAAATGTTCATCAATATAAGTGATAGTAAAGAAGCTGCCAATAAAGGCAGCAGCGGCGCACTGGTGCATTACCTGGAAAAGGAGAACCGTCTGAACAAAAAAAGCGACCCGGAATACTGGTTCAACGGCCGGCAAATAAAAGCAGACCCCTACGAGGTGATGAAAACCATAGATGGGAATATCGCCAAGTTAGGCAAAGCAGATGCTAAATTCTTCCTGGTCAATATCAGCCCGAGCCAAAAGGAGATTGCGTTTCTAAAAGAACAATACGGTGACCAGGGCGCGAAAGCACAGCTCAAAGGATTTGCCGTAAGGGTAATGGACGCCTACGCGCGGAACTTTAAACGGGAGGGCGTAAATAGCCACGAGGACCTGGTTTGGTTTGCCAAGCTGGAAAACCACAGGTATTACACGCATAAAGACCCGGAAGTCAAACAGGGCATCAAAAAGCGGGGCGACCGGAAGGAAGGCGAGCAAATGCACGTACAAGTTATTGTCTCCAGGAAAGATACGACCAATAGTATCAAGCTTAGTCCTATGAATACGTCACGGGGTAAAAACGAAGAACACTCCAAAAAGATGGGACAGTTTGACCGGGTAGCTTTTAAGCAAAGCGGCGAACGTCTTTTTGATAATCTTTTTGAATTCGACAGAAAGCTTAAGGAAACTATGGCTCACGCCAATGCTCAAAAAAACGGAAGTTTGGAAGACCGGGTAAATATGGAAACGCTGGAACTGGAAACGGCACTTTCTACGGATAGTGCCATAAGGGAAGAAGAAGTAACCCAGCAGGCTATTCCTATTGAACAGCCGTATTATGAGTTGAGCGGTCATATTCACGTAGATATTACCGACGATGTAGATGACGAGGCCATATACGGCAGGAACAGACACCGGAAAAAGATGGCCCGGACTAACAGTCGGTAAGTTGGGGGGTGTTGGATGCTGGTTTCAATCCATTCTTTTTATTTTTTCCCCAATTCAGAAAGTAGTTTGCGTTGGGTTTCAACCAACTCTTGCCTTTGTGTTAATAATTGGTCCTTTAAAGAAAGTATATGATTTAAGCTTTCAAGTTTAGATTGCCATTCCTGAATTTCTGCGTTGCGAAAACCAACAATGGGTTCCTTATCATAGTAATAGGAAAAAAGGTTATAATTTAACGCTTTACTTAGGGTTAACAAAAGTTCTGAATCTATAGTGTTACGCTTATAGATATCGGATATGTTTTGTTTAGATGTATTAATCCTCTTCCCCAAATCTGAAGGTTTCAGATTTTGACTTTCAGCAATCTCTTTTACAAATTCACCAACTGTATTAGCTTTATTCTGCATTCACAAATCTTTTCAAAAAGATGCAACTGCACACATAATAACAGTATGATATAATTTGTCGATTCGGAAAATATAATTTGTCTTTTTGAATGTTAGTTGTTATTTTTGTTTTGTAATTAGCTTTATATGTAAATGAAATTAAGCTATATACACTTCTTTTAGAAGTAACTAAAGAGTCTTGCAACTCCTATCTCAAGCCGTTGGCGCAAGGCAGCAGACGTTACCCATATCTTATATTGATATGCTACATTCGCATATCATAAAATAAGAGTGGGTTCTGCTGTAAATCCGTGTCAACATAAGGCTTGAGAACTGAATGGAGTTGCGGTATGCAGAACCCACTTTTATTATTTTTCTGCATCAATAAGGCTCATTTAAAATTTAAATATAAATGAGGCATGAAAACAAAAACATACACGCTTATTAAGCGTAGTTTTTCTGAAAAAGTATATGTGTGTTTTGGTATTTTCTTTCTGCCAGCTTATATAATAACATACCCGCTTCAAAACCCAATAAAAAACATCATCTGCTGCCCCGAATGATTAGTCCGCCTCGAACGGCAACCCAGGATCAGTTGTAGTTAATCGTTTTCCGGTTGCCGTTTGTTTTTAGTTCCCATCTGACTAATCTTTTTACGAACACAACAAACTAAACATTCATGAAAAAAACTATACTTTTAATAGTGCTGGCCGCGCTTTGTCTTTTTTTCAGGGCGGAAGCACAAACCATCGCCAAAATCACAGGGGTAGTAACCAACGGCTCCAATAATACACCTTTACCTGGGGCGACGATAACCATAAAAGACACAAAAGCCACCACAACTACAGATGAGCAGGGTTATTTTGCTATCAATGCCAAAAGCGATACCGGCACATTAGTCATCAGCTTTGTTGGATTCCATACCTATCAGCTCAGATTTACCTCGCTAAATAAAGGCCCGTTTACCATCCATTTAAAGGATGATGCCAGTTTATTGAATGAAGTAATGGTAATCGGCTACGGCACTACCACTAAACGGCTGAGTACGGGTAATGCAGGCAAAGTAATAGCTGACGACATCTCCAGACAGCCGGTAAGCAATCCCCTTGCAGCACTGGAAGGGAGAGTGCCTGGCCTGGTGGTTACGCAAAGCAGCGGCGTTAACGGTTCTGGTTTCTCTGTACAGCTTCGGGGGCAAAATTCTTTAATACAAGGTTCTGACCCGCTGTTTATTATTGATAATGTTCCCTATTCGCCCGGTAATTCCCCGCTGAACCAGTTGACCTCCGCAGCGGGTTCAGGGTCATCCGCCAGTGACGGCATCAGTCCCTTTAGCCTGATTGATCCGTCGGACATTGAAAGCATCGATATTTTAAAGGACGCGGACGCTACCGCGATTTATGGATCAAGAGGGGCAAACGGGGTTATATTGATCACCACCAAAAAAGGCAAAGCAGGGAAAACGGTGATCAATGCCAATGTTTATACTGGAATGAGCCGTGTAACCAGGACCATGGACATGCTCAATACCCGGCAATACCTGCAAATGCGAAGAGAAGGATTTGCGAATGACGGCATAACTCCCGATGCCTCCAGTGCGCCTGACCTGTTTCTTTGGGATACCACACGATATACCGATTTCAAGAAACTATTGATCGGAAATACAGCGCAAACAACTGACGCCCAATTGTCATTATCCGGTGGTAACGATAATACGCAATTTTTAATTGGCGGCGGCTATCACCAGCAAACAACTGTATTTCCAACTGACCTGGGCGATAACCGGGCATCCGTCCACTTCAATTTAAACCACAATTCAACCGATAAAAAACTGACGGTTAACATGAATGCGATCTATTCGTCCAACGTCAATAATTTACCTGCATCGGATCTGACCGGCTATATTAATACCGCGCCCAATTTGAGATTATACGATGCCTCGGACAAGTTAAACTGGCAGGAGGGCGGGGTTTCTTATTTAAGCCTGGGCCTTTTTAATGCCAACCCATTGTCTTTTGAAAACCAGTCCTACACGGGTAAATTCCAGAATCTCAGCAGTAACCTGCAGCTGATCTATAAAGTATTGCCTGATCTGAGCCTGAAGGTGAGTATGGGGTATAATATGGTTACCAGCGATGAGGTCAGCTTATATCCAGGCACCTCATTAGACCCGAACCTGGGGGCACTGCCGTTCAGCAATTTTGCCAACCAAAGCCAAAAAAGCTGGATCATCGAACCACAGGCCGAATACATCAGGAAAATAGGACCGGGTAAGTTAGATGTGTTGATCGGTAACACCTGGCAGAATAATACCAACAGCGGCATTTTGGTCAGCGCCAATAATTATTCAAGCGACCTGCTCTTAGGCTCTATTTCAGCAGCAGGGCTGACCTACACCAGCAATTTGTTTAACCAGTACCGGTATGACGGAACATACGGAAGGATTAACTATAATTTGGATGGAAAGTACATCCTTAATTTAAGCGGGAGGCGGGATGGATCAAGCCGGTTCGGGCCTGGTAACCGGTTCAGCAACTTTGGCGCGATTGGAACCGCCTGGATCTTCAGTGAAGAGAGTTTTATAAAAGACAAGGTGCCATTTTTAAGTTTTGGCAAACTCCGGGGCAGTTACGGTATCACAGGAAATGACCAGATCGGCAATTATAAATACATGGATACCTGGACTCCGGGAACTGCGACCTACCAGGGAGTAAGTGTATTAAACCCTACCTCCCTCTATAATCCATCTTACTCTTGGGAAAAAAACAGAAAAGCTGAAATCGGATTGGATCTTGGCTTTTTCAAAGACAGACTGCTCGTGTCCGGTGATTATTTTAATAACCACTCCAATAACCAGCTGGTCAATTATACCCTGCCATCCCAAACAGGTTTTTCCTCCGTTTTAGAAAACTTAAATGCCCTGGTACAAAATACAGGCTGGGAGTTTCAGGTAAACAGCAAGAACATCAATTCAGGGTCATTTAGCTGGTCAACCGCTTTTAACATAACGGTCCCTAATAATAAACTATTGGCTTTTCCGGGACTGGCCACTTCCAGCTACGCCAATACCTTTGTGATCGGTCAGCCCTTATCCACCCTGAAGCTCTATCATTACCTGGGTGTAGACCCCAATACCGGAATCTACACTTTTGCGGGTGAAGATCAGAACGGCAATTTAACTACAGCCAACAGGACGGTTTTGAAGAATACGGACCCGATGTTTTATGGCGGCTTACAAAATACATTCCGGTATAAAAGGATTGAGCTAAGCGTCTTCTTTGAATTTAAAAAGCAGAACGGCTATAATTACCTGAATACGATCGGAGGAAATGTGCCCGGATATTCCTATTATAATCAACCCGTTATTGTATTATCTGCCTGGCAGAAACCCGGTGATAAAACCAATATCGAAAAGTTCACCAGTTCACCTGGAGACGCTTATAATGCGGCTTCCAATTATTTAATTGGTTCAGACGCTATTATTTCTGATGCTTCCTACATCCGGCTCAAAAATCTGTCGGTCTCCTATAACCTGCCTGATAGCTGGTTAACCAGGCTTCATATCAGCAGCAGTCGTCTTTACCTGCAGGGAGAAAACCTTTTTACCATCACCAAATACGTTGGCGCAGATCCGGAGAATCAGAATATGTACATCCTTCCACCCCTAAAAACGATTACCATAGGTATTCAATTAACCATTTAAACTTTTTGAAATGAAACATATCAACAAGAATTTATTAAACATCCTGTTCATAGGATTGAGCATGCTTTCCTGTAGAAAATTTGTCGACATCGCACCCTCGCCCCAACTAATCGCCACGAACGCCATTTTTTCGGATGATAACACCGCCATATCTGCCGTAGATGGTGTGTACGCTTCCATGCGTGCAGGTTCACCGTCTTTTGAAAATGGCGCCATCAGTATTTATTGCGGCTTGTCGGCAGATGAAATTGTCAATTCATCGGCAAGTTCAGCTTACGATCCATTTTTTAAAAATGCTATTCCGTCTAATAATACCACGATCCTGGCTACTTTCTGGGCAGGCCCTTATAACACGATCTACAGGGCAAATGCCATTTTAGAAGGGTTAAACAAATCTACAGCATTATCGGATTCCGTTAAAAAACAGTTAACCGGGGAAATGAGAGTAGTAAGGGCACTAAACTATTTTTATTTAACCAGTTTATATGGCGATGTTCCTTTAATTACCAGCACTGATTATCAGCAAAATGCTACCGTATCCAGAACATCTTCCTCCAATATTTACCGGCAAATGGTAACTGACCTGACCGATGCTGAATCTTTGTTAAGCAATAATTATCCGGGAACGGGAAAAGCCCGGCCTAACAAGCAAACCGCAGCGGCGCTTTTGGCAAGGGTCTATTTATATGGAAAGGATTGGGTAAATGCCGGGGCGCAGTCTGCCAGGGTAATTAATTCCGGTGTGTATAACATCGTACCTGATCTGAATAGCGTATTCACTGAAGATAGCAATGAAACCATTTGGGAAATTGCCAGTCCCGGTGAGGCCGGTAATACAGCAGAAGGAACCATCTTTATTCCATCTTCTTCCAGGGTAAAACCCACGTTTACGATCAGCCCTTATTTATTAAAAGCATTTGAACCCGGAGATTTAAGAGCAGCGAACTGGCTGAACAGCAATACAGTATCCGGTACCACTTTTTACTATCCCTACAAATATCAAAACCGGGCGCTTAGTCCCGTAACCGAATACGATATCGTACTGCGTTTGGCGGAGCAATACCTGATCAGGGCGGAAGCAAGGGCACAGCAATCGGCAACTAATATACCGGATGCCGTTAATGATCTGAATGTGATCCGGTCAAGAGCTGGCCTGGCACCTTTGTCCGGTGCCCTTTCCCTGGAGCAATGCCTTGCCGCAGTTGCACAGGAACGGCGGGTTGAACTATTTGCGGAATGGGGGCAACGGTGGTTTGACCTAAAAAGAACAGCTACCATTGATGCCGTATTAGGACAGGAAAAAACTGGCTGGCAGCCTTTCAATGCACTCTATCCCATTCCGTATAAACAGATCATCGCCAATCCTGCGCTAACCCAAAATCCAGGGTACAATTAATACCGGCGCCAAACATTGGAAATCCTATTTGAGAAATATTTAACATCAAATCAAGAACAAATGAAAAAACCATATCGTTATATATACCCTTCAATACTATTTGTGTTAATGCTATTTGCGGTCATGGTGCCGTGTTGCTCTTTTTCACAGCCACCCGAACTGAAACCCGGTCAGCAGGTTCCTGACCTCAAATTTTCAACTGCTTATAATTACAAGACCGGTAAACCGGCCCCGGTTACTATAGCTGGTTTAAAAGGTAAGCTGATCATACTTGATTTTTGGGGTACATTCTGTGAACCTTGTTTGGAAGGGTTCCCCAAATTAGATTCCATGCAAAAGCTTTTCGGGGACAGAATCCAGATTTGTACAGTTAACTCACAAAACAAAACTGTGATCGACAAGTTCTTCAAGATACACACGGCAGTTTTTAAACCATCCCTGCCTTTTATAACCGGGGATACGATTCTATCAAAAATGTTTCCGCATACCGGCGTTCCATTCCAGGTTTGGATAAGCCCTGCCGGTAAGGTGCTATATCTGGCAGACGGCTATAACCTGACTATTGAAAACATCAATTCGGCATTGGCCGGAAAAGAATCGGACATCCGGGAGGCTGCTAAAAACGTGTATGTGGAAACCTTATTTGACAATAAATGGAAAGACCTGATCGAATATTCCTCTTATTTATGCCGGTTTAAACAAGGCCTGCATATAGAAGGCCCGGTGAAAGGAAAAGGCGTTTCCGCCATCGGAACGATTGCTGATCTGTACCTTCAGGCTTATGACGGGTTAACCGGTCATCGGTATAAGCTTATGGAGCCCGGCAGGCTGGTACTCGAAGTAAAAGACCCGGATAAATATTTTTCAAAGTTGCATGGTGAAGCCTACCAGGAATGGCAGGAAAAGAACCTTTTTGGCTACCAGATAGCTGTTCCCGACGATGCAAAGATTAATGTCTACCAACTCATGATCCATGATTTAAACCGGTATTTTCATTTAAATGCCGATATACAGCAAAGAAAGGTCAAATGCCTGGTTTTAATCCGCACAAGCCGGAAAGATAAATTGAAATCAAAAGGCGGCACAGTAAAAGACAATTTCGGCCCGGAACAAAAAAGAGTCGGGCCGATTGATTCTATACGTTATTTGACCAACAGGCCCTTTGCGCTTTTTGCAGAAAGGATCGCTGCTAAAATACGATACAGCTTCCATAAACCTTTCCGGGATTCAACAGGTTATTCGGGAAATATTGACATAGAAATGAATGGTGAAGTTTTGGATAAGATAGATTTGATTGGCCTTAGAAAAGAATTGAATCAATATGACCTGGATTTGGCAGAAAGATATTGTACGTTGGAAGTACTGGTATTACAGGATAATAAGCAAACGGAATAATACATCGTTAAATAAAACAGGCCCTGTTACCAGGCCCTGTTTTATAATTATAACCACGTTATTATGGTGTTGTTTCCAATATCCGGTCAGCCGGTGCGGGTGAGCCCACATTGGTTCCGGCTGCTAAATTGGATATGGCTGATCCAAAAAGGCAAATAGGCTGGCTGGCATCGTCCTTACAGGGCTGGCCAGGATTAGCGACCACGTTGCTTTTGGTATCATGGTATTCAGCAGGCCCGGTGGTTTCGTTCGTACCCGGGTCAACAGGATACCAATAAAGTGAAACAAATGCAGCTTTATGGTAATTTGTATTATGAGTTGCGGCAATTGCCACGCCAACACCTAACACAATAGTAAGCACGGCTACTATAGCCACAACTTTGTTTTTGAACAGTTTAGTGTCCATAATGATTGAACTTTTTATAATAGCAAAAAAGGGCTCCAAAAACTTTATATTTGTAATGCGATTAATTTGGTTCGCCCGTGAGGTGAGCCGCCCGGAAAGGCCCGTTTAGTGCAACGGGTCTTTCTCCTTTAAGTAGGTCCATGTCCGGCGCCACACGTGAACAGCGCGAATCTGCGGTCGTGGATATTGGGGTTAACAATTCTCTTTTGGGCATAAGCAACGTCAATGATGCGCAGGTCGGGTATCTGATAATACCAAACAACTGGTGTCATGTACGTCTTGAAAAAACGAATACACAACATGGAGATAATGGCGAACACCACCTTTTCGGAAATGGTCATCGGAATGTTTCTGATTGTTGCTGTACCCGGTGTTTTCATCTTTTGCTTTTTAATTGTCTGAAACGACCATATAACCCAGATATGGCTTGCCCGTTTAAAATTACCTTGCACTTATCGCTGCGCCTGCGTTCCTTGTGCATGATCCGGCTGTCGACTTACCAATACCGGCCGGTTTTTTACAAAGATGGCTGCAATGACCTTTGGGGGCATCCATCTTGCTTTCTGCACTTATACGCCCGGAAAGGGCGGCATGAATTACGGTATTCCCCGCATATTTTTGTTATTTTCGGACACTGAAGTTATTGCTTAGCGTGGCTTTTGTTCTTTTCCTTTTCCAGTTCCTGCAACAGCTCCTGTCTCCGTCCGGCGCAATTGATGGGGTTGTCCTTTTGGGCCAGGTAACGCCTGACCGCCTGGTTCCCCTGCCTGGCCATCGCTTCCAGCTTCTGATCGGTAAACTGATCTTCACAGGTACAATCTTTCTGCGGAAAGAGAACTGCGAGCAAAATGGCTAATCCACCAACCAGTAGTGCAGCTAAGACCTGAGCAGGCAGCCTGCCTAAGATGGGGATGCGGTGGTATGCCCTGGCCAATCTGAGCCACTTGCTTTCTTCTGATTGATTGGTTGGATACATCAGTTCATCATACGGTATATCTCCTGTTTTTTTCATTCCTTGCTCTTTTGCCTATCCAAAATTACAGTCTGTACAGTGACAAAAAATGACCCGAAAAATGTTTTTTTGCTGAAACGTACAAAATCAGGGCATGAATCGCACATTATTTTTAAGCAATGGGCAAATTAGCATAATTGGCAACCCTGTTTTTGTAATTTTAGGTTAATAACTATCCCTTATGAAAAGAACAGCACCCGGATTATCAGAAAAGGAGAGCCCTTATCCCAATGGCCTGCTGATGGTTGCCATTTCCCTTGCTGTCAGCGTATATATCCTATGGCCGTTCCCTGACGAACCGTTCTTCAAATTATTAACCCATCATTGGTTTTTACATTCATTTTCTGTCATTTTTACTATTGCGGTGGCGCAGGTATGGTTAATCTTTATTATAAGTGATTGGCTGGATGAAAAATACCGGTGGGATAAAAAATTTTACCACCGGATATTAGGACAGGTATTAACCGGCTGGATAGTGCCGGTAGCGGTTTCTGCCTTTATCAGCTGGTTTTGGTTCCGGTATTTACAGGCGGATATTCATAGTATCCGCTATGCTTATAATCGTTATATGTTCAAAGCGATCATGGATATTGCCATGATCCTTAATTTGATCTACCTGGCCTGTTCCATAGGTTGGTTTTTAAAGATGCGGTTAAAGGAAGAAGAAAAGGAACTGGGGAAACCGTCCTTTGCGGATCATCTTTACCTGCAAATCCCTGATGGCAAGGAAGAAATAAAAGTGCAGGTGAATGAAATTGCTTATCTGTGCCGTCAGGGGAAAGGCACAATGCTCCGGGCATACGACGGCAGGGCTTTCATTTTTTGGGAATCGCTGGATAAGTTAGAAAAGCAGCTTGATCCGCATCATTTTTCCAGGGTAAGCCGGACTTATATTATTACCCGAAAAGCGGTCAGGAGCTGGCAAAGACAGGCAGACAGAGGGATTCACCTCGAACTTGAACCTAAAACAGCGCTGCCGGTAAAAATAAGCAGGGACAAAGCAGCATTAGTTATTTCGTGGTTAAAATCTGAACAAAAAAGAAAACTTTCTTCATCCAAATCACCCGGTGGCTATATAGAATAAAGGAATCAGCGCTCTTTTATGCTGAAATACGGATCCGCAAAAGCAGTCCCTTTCAGCTGTGGCAGGCGGCTCATTACACTACGCGTTATTCCGCCGCCAGCCCCGCTGCCTGCTGCAAGCGTGAAGCGTTGCAACACACTTGCTTTTTCCCGGCGCTTTAATCCCCTGTAGCCACAGCCCCGCTGCCACAAAATTAGCACCGCAGCAAAACTGTAAAGGGTACATGAACCCCGATGATAGGATCGGGGCCCTTGACAGGTTTATTGTGTACTGATTGTCGGGTTTTCATCAGCCGGATAGCTTACTGTATAAGGCTAATTCTTATGCTTCCACACAAACCCATTCCATTGCTTATACACGCCTTTTGCCACCTGTATAATGGCTTTTTCTTCTATGTGCGTTTGCCTGGAAGCTTCTTTTTTACTCGGATATTCTTTTGCGATTTTCCCTATAAATCATAATGCTCTACCGGTTTGCCGGTTTAATAGTTTTTGCGTCAGTGAGTGCAGCCGACAGTTTTAAGGACGGAAAGGGGCTTTCGGAGTGGAGGCGAGTAGTGAATTTTCGCTTTTTGTTACCAACCGAAATTTTAAGGTTTTGATTCTGATTGACTTTATTGCTGAGAATTTGACCCTTTACAAATTGCTGATAGAGCCTTGGGTGCGGGACAATGCGGTCCAGTGATTTTATCCTGCCCATCGTCGATGCCTGGTAGGTACCTTCGAAACCCGGAATGTCTTTCCATATCTCTGCCGGAAGGTCAGCTAATGATTTATTTTGATATGGCAGCATCGGGTTGGCCATGCTTTTATAAAATTAGAGGTTCAGGGTTTGTAAATCTAATTGCAAATATTATAAAAACATTTATCTTTTTTTTCAAAGAGAGTTGGTAAATATTGCAACTGTCTGCAAATCTGCGGCCGTAGAAATATTTTTCAAAATAAAATTGCTTTTGCAAAAACGAATATTTAATATTGATCTGACCAAAAGTTCTTAACCAAACTATAACCTTACTGCTAATATTCGAAATCAGCTAACATCTATATTTCTTAATTTCACATAAGCAAAGTATTTAAAATTAAAATAGCGCGATGCTGTTTTTTTAAAATGCCATTTATCAGGCAAAGCGAATTATACAACCTTAAACCGCCCGTAAGGGAAATTTTATGAACCTGAAACTAATCCGTATTTTAATTATTTGTTCGTTTTTTATTTTAATAGGGCTTGTGGTGAATGCTCAATCCGGGTCCCAGATCAATTATTTTGTTCCGCAGCCATTTCCGAGGTCTCCAACTGCAACGGCACTGGAGAAATACGGAACGTACCAGATAAATGAATTTACGGGGGTCCCGGATATTTCTATTCCGCTTTATACGATTGAGGCAGGAGGTTTCCAGGTGCCGATCACTTTATCGTATCATGCATCAGGCATAAAGGTGACGGACGTAGCCAGCTGGGTGGGAGCGGGCTGGTCAGTTTCTTCTGGCGGACAGGTAAGCAGGCGGGCTATGGGACTTCCGGACGACATGCCATACGGCTATTTAAATGGCTATAAGTGGCAACCGGGCACTTATAGTTCATCCAACAATACGGGCCTCTATTACCTGGAAAACGCCGCTAACGGCACCTATGATACCAAGCCGGATATTTTTTCCTATGATTTTCCGGGGCATGGCGGTAAGTTTTTCTTTGATGGCACTGTGGGCGGAAATTATACCCCCCGGATGATTCCTTATGCGCCGATAAACGTTAAATATACGGTAATACCATATTTTTATACCAACCCGCCGCCAAATACCGGGCTTGTTCGGTTCAATATTACTGACGAGCATGGTAACAATTACACTTTTGGGGATGCTGCGACAGAAACAACCTATTCCTCAAGCGGCGGACACGCTGGAAGCTACAGCGCGTCAACCTGGAAACTTGAGCGCATGGTCAGCCAGAACAGACGCGATACGATCTCGTTTGCCTATCAGGCTGACACCGTTATTTATCCCTCTGCAGATGGAGAGATTTTTACAGTAACTGACCAGATTACAGCAGTTGATTCGACAGCCTATAATAATGCATCTTATAGTACGACTCCTACCACTCCTGGTAATAACAATATTACAACGGAAAAACTTCCCCAGCAGATTAATTTTAAAAACGGAAAAGTAGTTTTTGAACTTGATCCAACTGTAAGGCAGGATATTAACACAGGAACCAGCGACCATGCCTACGGCCTGAAAAACATCAAGGTTTATCGATACAATTACGGCACCAAGATAATGGAGCTTCAAAAAACTATTGTGTTTTATAAAAGCTATTTCAGCCCGGCACTTAATCCCCGGTTGCGGCTTGACTCCATACAAGTATTAGATAAGGCAGGCAGTATTATCCAGCATTACCGTTTTGATTATAATACATCCCTCACATTGCCGGAATATACTTCATATAAACAAGATTACTGGGGTTATTACAATGGCAAGGCCAATGATATGTTCACCCCGAAGCAAACAATTACCTACCAGCCGTACAGCATAACCCCGCCGTCGTATGTAATAATAGGCGGAAAAATAACTAACGGGCGTAACTGCGACTCTGCCTTTATGCAGGCTTACGTGCTTACAGGGATCCATTACCCTTCGGGCGGGTATTCCACTTTTGCCTACCAAACTAACCAGTATTATATTTCGGGCAACGATACGGTTCAACTGGCTGGTGGTTTACGCATCAAATCAATCAGCAGCTATGATGGTATTAGTTCAACTCCGATGGTTAAAACGTATGTGTATAATAGCGCAAGGCCAAATTTCCTGCTCGATTACAGCTATTTCAGCACTTCGCAAATCCATAGGTATTACGATTTTTTTGCTGGTGGCATAGCAAAGTATAGAACTTTTGAAAATGTGCGCACCTATTCAAGCAACCCGCACTGCGATCTGGAAGCCTATGACGGTGCTACTGTAGTGTATCCATCGGTAAGCGAGTACATCGGCACACCCGGTACAAACATTGGCCGTACTGACTATACTTTTACCGACCAGAAAGACGCAACAACGGATGCCTCTATGACTGGTAACCTGGTCTATCTTAGCTCATTTTACGTTCGCGGGCACCTGTTGTCCAAAAACGAATATATCCATAAACCTGATGGTACTTATCAAATCGTAAAATCCACCGTTAACGCATATACAGCGTTCCCTTATACCAACTACAATGATGTTGGTTTAGCGGTTAGAAAGATCAATTACAACGAGGGTCGAGCTGGTCAAAATCCAATGCCCACGGGCAGGGTAACGCCCGACGATACTTATTCTTTTCAGAATATATACTATTATATTACTTCGGATGACAATTACCTTAAGTCGACAACTACGAACATTTATGATACCAACGACACCACGAAGCATTCCAGTTCGGTAGTTTCTTATAAGTTTGATAATATCGTACATCAACAGGTAACACGCACCTATCATACCGACAGTAAAGGCAATACTATTGTTTCGAGGAGCGTATATCCGGCAGACTACCCGGCTGGCAACCCGGTAATTGACAGTATGGTAAACCGCAATATGCAGGCCGACGCTATTGAAAAGTACGACACCGTAAAAAATGTGGCTACGGGCATTAACGCGGTAGTGGACGGGCAGCTTACCCAATATAAAACCGGCAATATCGCCAACACCATCGTGCCTTCAAAAATATCCACCTTAAGCGTAGCGGCACCGCTAACCAATTTTACACCATCAACCGTCACCTCGGGCAACCTCACAGCGGATTCACGCTATGTGCAGATGATCAGTTTTGATAATTACGACGGGCAAAATAACATTACCCAATATACACCCCGTAATGCGATGCCGACCTCGATCATGTGGAACTACAATTATGAATTGCCCGAAGCGCAGGTAAAGAATGCGACAAACCTTTATGGAGGCAATTATAATATATTTTATACAAGCTTTGAAGCCGATAATCAAGGGAACTGGAACTACTCCGGGACACCCGTAACGAATCCTGCAGCGCCTACCGGCAGCATGGTATATCCGCTAAGCGCAGGTTCGGTAACAAGCGCCAGTTATACCTTCGGTACAAATTACGTACTTTCCCTCTGGAGCAATAACGGGCCGCCAACGGTTTACAATGGCAGCAGTTACCTTACCGATGCCGCCTTTAACAGCGCCAACGGCTGGACCTATTACGAATACCAGGTGCCTTCAGGTTCAGGGCAGATCGCCATCAGTGGCAGCACCTCAATAGATGAGTTAAGAATGTACCCGGCCAACGCCCAGATGACCACCTATGCCTACGACCCATCGGGTGTGCGGTCCATCTCTGATACTAAAGGGGCGAACAGCTATTTTGAATACGATTTTGCCCAACGGCTGAAAAATATAAAAGACTGGGCAGGCAACATTGTAAAAAACTACGGTTACCATATGTACGATATGACCGTGGGCAACCAGTTGCAAACGGCTACATTTACCCGCAATAACTGCCCGCCCAATACAAACCCGGGTTCGTTAACCTATACGGTGCCTGTTAACCGGTATTATTCGTCAACGCTGGCTTCGGCAAATGCGGATGCCATTTATGACATGAATGTAAACGGGCAAAGCAAGGCTAATGCCAACTGCGGCTGCCCGGTAACCTATATAACCTATGCTTTAACCAACTATACCGGCTTAACGGGATGGACGGCGGTTTTCAGCGGCATCAGTACGCCGTTTAACTTCCCATCCTCGGGCACGGCATACGTGCAGGTGCCCCAGGGAACGTATGCATCGGTTTATGTTGGCCCGCTGGGCTCAGCCACCCATACTTTTACCATGGGCAACCGGACACCGGTTGTGGCGCATTATGCAACATTTAATACGGTGGTAGTAGCCGCCGGCAGTTCGGACCTAACCTTAAGCGTACAATAGCCATGAAGATAGTTAAGTCGAAAGTCGGGAGTCTTAAGTCAAAAGTTGGCTTTGCTTTTTTTATTTCAGGGATTTGCTTTGCGCTAACAGCGCAGGGGCAAACACTCACTAACAACTACGTGATCACCCAGGCGCCGCGCATCAGCGGGATCAGCAACGACAGCACCCTGAGCGCCAACCGGGGCACCAACACAAAAGTACAGATCAGCATTCAATATGTTGACGGCCTGGGCCGCCCAATACAAACCGTACAACAACAGGCCTCGCGATTGGGTTATGACATGATCCAGCCGCAGGCCTATGACCAGTACGGGCGCGAGGTAACCAAATACCTGCCCTATACCCCGCAAACCGGTACCGCAGGCAGTTTCAGGCCCAATGCGGTTAGCACCGACCAGAACGCATTTTATACCACGCCTCCGACAGGCTCAAACGTAACGGCCATTACCGACCCTTACGCCCAAACCGCCTTTGACAACTCGCCGCTGAACAGGCCCGTTGAACAGGGCGCACCCGGCGTAGCCTGGCAGCTTACCGGGGTAACCGGCGGCGGCCGTACGATAAAAATGGTATATACGCTTAACAACGCTACGGCTTTCAGCACCGATTCGATCAGCGGCAGGCAGGTGGCTATGTATTATACCACCATCAATAGCAATAACAGCCAGACCCTGCATGCAAACGGTTATTATGCCGCCAGTGCTTTAACGGTCACCATCAGCAAGGATGAGAACTGGATAAGCGGCCGGGCCGGTACGGTAGAAGAATACAAGGATATTGACGGGCACGTAGTATTAAAAAGGGTTTATAACTACAGCGGTACCACGGTACAGCAAATATCCACCTACTATGTATACGACGACCTGGGGAGGCTGGCCTTTGTATTGCCCCCGGCATCCGGTGCGGATGGCGCAGGGACGATAACACAAACCACGCTGGATAACCTGTGCTACCAGTACCAGTATGATGAACGCGGCAGGCCGGTGCAAAAGAAATTGCCCGGCAAAGGCTGGGAATATACCGTGTACAATACCATGGACCAGCCGGTAGCCACGCAGGACAGCCTGCAGCGCGCGGCCAATAACTGGATTTTTACCAAGTATGATGCGCAGGGCCGTACAGTAATGAACGGCATCTGGAACAATGGCGGTACGGCCATCAGCAGGGCAAGCCTGCAAAGCATACTAACAGGCATCAGCAGCAATTTGTGTGAAGCCAGTATCACCACGGGCAACGGTTATACCAATGTGGCTTGGCCAACTACCAATGTAACAGCAACGTTATCGTTAAATTATTACGATAATTATACCAATGCGCCCGGGATGCCAACCATCTACAGCGCACCCACCGGCGCAAACCTGGCGACACGTGGCGAATTGACGGCTACCAAAATTGCCATACTGAATACTTTAACCAATATGCTGTGGTCGGTGCATTATTATGATAACTGGGGACGCAGCCTTACCGCTTATGCACAGCACTACCTCGCAGGTACACTTAGCAATAATAATTACGATGCGATCAGCACCACGTATGATTTTACCAATGCGCCGACGACCGTTACCCGAAAGCATTGGAATACGTTAAGCACCACTTACCCATTGGTGACGATAGCCAATACTTATATCTACGACCAGGTGGGCCGTAAGCTGAGAAGCTGGGAACAGATCACCAACGGCAATAGTCTTCCAACCACTAAAACGCTGATCTCCCAGAATACATACAACGAGATTGGGCAGGTATCCAAAAAATCCCTGCATTCGACAGATAGCCTCAACTTTTTACAGAATATAGCATACACTTACAATGAGCGGGGTTGGCTGCTCAGCAGCACAGCGGCGCTGTTCGAGATGCAGCTGCAATATAACGCCAACGTACTGGGCATAGGTATCAGCCCGCAGTATAACGGGAACATCGCCAGCCAGAGCTACGGCACACAAGCATCGCCCAATAGTAACTATTACGCTTATAATTATGACAAACTGAACCGTCTGCTGGCGGGCAATAACACCAGTACAGCCTATAGTGAAAACGCCATTTCTTACGACACTCAGGGCAACCTGACGGCGCTGACGCGTTATGTGCTGGGCGGTATACCGATAGATAACCTGGCTTATAGCTACACGGTAAGCGGCAACCCGACAAATCAGTTACAAACCGTAACAGACGCCCTCAATAATAATGCAGGTTTGGTGTCGGGGCTTACCACCTATCATTATGACGGTAACGGCAATATGCTGTCGGCCACTAATACTGTAAACACCGGCCAAAATAAGAGTTTTACGTATAACCTGCTTAACCTGCCCATAGTTGCTACAATACCTGCCGGTACTGCCACCTATACCTACGATGCCACCGGGAATAAGTTAAGGAAGGTTAGCGCCTTAACCAGCGGCACAAAATATACCGATTACATCAGCGGGATTGAATATGACGGCACCACCGCCACAGATACGCTGAACTTTATACAAACCGAAGAGGGGAAGGCTGTACATAAAGGCAATACTTACGAATATGAATATTACCTGGGTGACAACCTGGGCAATACCCGTGTTACTTTTGGCACGAAAACCGGCGCGGCCGTTCTATACCAGCAGGATAATTATTATCCGTTTGGATTAGAAATAAACGTGAGTACACTCTCTCCGAAAAATGAATACCTTTACAACGGTAAAGAACTTCAAGAGGAATTAACTGTTTACGACTTCGGTCGTAGAATGTACGACCCGGTGATTGGACGTTTTACCAGCATTGACCCTTTGGCGGAAAAGATGCGGCGATATTCTCCGTATGACTATGCAGTAGATAATCCGATCAGATTTATTGATAAAGATGGAATGGGACCGGAGGATCCTAATAAACCAACGCCCAAACCGGTATTGTTAAAAGTTGATAAAAAAGCATTAGAACCATATAATAATACAACTTCTACCATTTCAAAAAATACAACTTTGCCGCAAAACGTTCTTACTCAATTTGCACCAGTAGATAACAACGTTAATTCGCTTTCGGAAACCACTACGACAGTAAGCACAGGAACAAGTACAGACATTAAAACAGGCAAAACTTCTATGACGTCGAGTACTATTACTACCACCACAACAGTTTCTCTGGATGTTACAAAGGATAATCCAATTACCGGTATAACTCAAAGCACGTCAATAGTTACAATGACAACTCCTATTGTTTCTGAGGATAAAACTTCTGCAACATTAGATGTAAGTGCAACGAAGACTACAAATTGGGGGACTACAACTCAAACATTGCCAGTTAATTCAAAATTGTCATCAGGATTACAAGAAAATACCCAAGATGCAATATCTGAAGGTACAGGCGCGTTACAGCACAACATTAGAACAATACTATACCCCAAAGATAAGACCAATGAGTAATATGATTAAGACTATCAGACTAAAGACATTAATGCTTTTTTTTATAGTTTTCCTTTTAACCTTTTATTTATTAAAATACATTTATTTAAAAATACTTTTTGAGATTTTCAATGACGTAGTTAAAAATTTACATCCGCCTCCTTATCGTAATCTTGATCCTAATAGAGTGGTATATCTCGCTTTATATACTTCTTTAGCAGATTTTATAGGAATAATCATTTTAGCTCTTGTGTGTCTATATATAAAAATATTTAAAAAGAAATATTTCAAGGACTCTATATTTGCATTGTTAATATTCATAGCTATATATTTTATACTAAAATTCACATTCCCTCAACTACTGACTGTGCCCCATTAAGACTCCGCCAGACTAAGTGTGTCACTTGGCCGAGATAAGGAAAAACAAAATAGAAAGACAGAGCCTGGCCAAAGAGCGCCGGGCTTCGTTGTTTGAAGCTATCAGTATAGCTGTATATAGGGCTATCTGTATATCTGTTAATGCGTTGTTTTTATACTTGCAAGTTGTGTTTTTGTGGCACCCAAAAACCTACTTGCCCTACCGCCATTGGGCGGTGGGGTTAGCAAACCTGCGCGACTTGGTTTGCTTTTTTAGCTAGATATATAAGGAGTACTGCGGAAATAGCTATTGAATGATTGTTGTGCAATCTCTAAAACCGCAAGAAATAAATATACTTACTTGCCTTTGAGTAGTTCCACCTTTTCCCGTTCGGATTGCAGTAAACGCTCATAGAGCTTTTTGTTTTCTTCAAAAAGCTCTACCAGTTTATCCAAAGGATTGAAATTACAGGTATTGTGAGCGCCTATCGGCCCTTGATTGATACTGTTGTCGCTAAAGTTGTTAAAATAGTTGAACACCGCATCTTCGCTAAAGTTCTTAATAGCATCAGGACTAACGCTCACACCTGGGCGATCTGTTTCAGCTTATCATCCTCAATGGTTTCGCTTTGCTCAATCCGGGAAATTGATTGCTGGCTAACACCTAATTCGGCGGCCAGCACTTCCTGTTTAATGCCCTTAAGTTCCCGGATACGTCCGATCTTTCTTCCGATATGAATTGTTTCTGCCATAATCTAAAAATAAAAAATAAACCTGGCTTATGTTACTTAAGAAGTGATTGCAGTTTATTCTTAGCAAAGAAAGCATCCATCGTAGCGAACAGGTGTGAGCGTTCATCCAGCGGCAACTTCTCAATAAGTTTTAAGCGGGTTAAAGCATCCTGGTCAATGTTCTGATATTCGGCATCTTTTACTAAGTAATCCAATGTTACCCCTAAAGCATCAGCCACCTTAGCCGCTGTATCAATTGAGGGTTTAATCTCATCTCTTTCGTATTTACCAATGATGTCACCGGAAGTACCAACGGCTTTCCCTAAGTCGCCTTGGGTCATCTTTTTTTGCTTACGTGCGTATGTTGTTTTCTCCCCAAACGTCATGATATATCAGATTTATGAGCTAAAAATGAATGAATGAACAAATATAAGTGAATAAAAATGTAGAAACAATTACTATGCCTCTTGTTTGTAAAAGAATGATTAGTTAGTTTTGTGAATTATAAGTCGTAAAAACTTTTTTTCAACAAATGGAAATAGACGAGATCAAAGCAGGATTACCATTAAAAAACGTGTTGCAGCATTACCAGTTGTACCCGGATAAGCAAGCCCGTTTATGCTGCCCGTTCCATGAAGATAAAACGCCGAGTTTACAGGTGTATTATAAAACGCAGACGGCATACTGTTTCAGCAGCAATTGCAGTACACACGGCAAGAGCATGGATGTGATCGACTTTATTATGCACAAGGAAAACCTGACCAAGCACGAGGCCATAGAAAAAGCGAAGCAGCTGATCGGCGGCCACAACACCACTAACCAGGCGCAGCAGTTAACCAAGCAAGCAGTACTCACCAAAATGTTCAGCTACTTTAAAAACGCGGTGCATAACAGCAAGTCGGCGCAGGAATATATCAAAAGCCGCAACCTTGACTTTAAGCAAACCGAGGTCGGCTATAATGCAGGCCAGTACCATCACGGTACCAGGAAAGACGAAGCCTTGATCAAAAGCTGTATAGAAATCGGTTTATTACAGGATATAGGCAACAAGAGCCGGACAGGCGAAACCGCCTATAACGTTTTTGGCAAATGGTGCGTGGTGTTCGGGCTGAAAGACAAAGACGGACATATCGCAGGCCTTTACTTTAGAAGCACATTAAATGATAAAGAAAGCAAACACTTCTACCTGAAAGACCGGGCAGGCCTGTACCCGAACTACCCGAAACCTGATACCAAAAAGCTGATACTGACCGAAGCCATCATCGATGCGGCCACGCTGCTGCAAGTCCCGGAGATTATGGCAGCTTACAGCGTAATGGCCTGTTACGGCACCAATGGCCTGACCGATGAACATATAAAGGCAATCAAAAGCTTAACAGACCTGGAAGAAGTGATCTTCTTTTTTGACGGCGATCCGGCAGGCACGGCAGCGGTAAACAAATACGGCAAATCCTTATCCGAATTATTGCCCGGTACAAAAATAACCGCAGTACCAACGCCGGACGGCGAAGACATCAACAGCCTGGCACAAGGTCATGTCGTAGGCACAGCCGCAGATCCCGGCACAGTCGGGAAAGGAAACATACTAATCCACCTGCTCGATGAAAGAGCGGAGCAAAAACCCAAAAGCGACCAGGTTCTTTTTTCAACTGAAAAAAATAATGAAGTCGCTATCAGCCCGGCAACCCCGGCCTTAGATTGCAGCAACCCCCACCAAATCAAATTCACGACAGCCACCGCAAAATATTACGTACAGGGCGGCTTAAAAAAAGAGGCGGACAGCTTAAAAATAACCCTTGCCATAGAAAACCCGGCTTTGCCCTACCTGAAAAGCCGTTTAAAATACGACCTGTACAATGACAAGGATGTGGAGCGCAACACAAAAGAAGCGGCGGAGAAACTGAATTTACGTGCAGACCTGTTGCAAGCAGACATCAGCTTATTAACCGACCTCTTGGAAGCGGAGCGGGACAAACAGGGCACAAAACCTAACGAAAACCCCGCCGGAGCACCGGCATACCAAATGAATGAAGAAAACAAAAAAAAGTGCCTGGACTTTTTAAACAAGCCCGGCCTTATCCAAAACATTAACGCGCTGATCGGCAAGGCAGGCGTAACGGGCGAAGAAACCAACCGTATCTTTTTATACTGCATCGCATCCAGCTACAAAATGCACGATACGCTGCACGCCCTGGTACAGGGCAGCAGCGGCAGCGGTAAAACGCACCTGATCATCAAAATAGCGGGGCTGATGCCGCCGGAAGATGTAACCGCCCTGACCAGGGTAACCGAAAGCAGCTTTTATAATTACGGCGAATATGAACTCTCGCATACGCTGTTATGCTTTGAAGACCTGGACGGCATGAAGGAAGAAGCCTTGCTGGCCCTGCGGGAGCTGATGAGCCGGGAGGTGCTGACCAGCAGCACCAGCATCAAAGATGAAAGCGGCAACATCCGGGCGGCAGTAAAAACAGTAAGGGGGCCGATAGCCAGTTTGTCGGCCACCACGAAAGGCGAAATCTACGAGGACAATATGGGCAGGGCTTTTTTAATCGCCGTAGATGAAAGCAAGGCGCAGACCAAAAAGATCATCCAATATCAGAACGACAAGGCGGCAGGCCTGACCGACACAACTAAAGAAAAAGATATCAAAGCTTTTTTACAAAACTGTATCCGGCTGTTAAAGCCTTACGAGGTCATTAACCCATACGCGAATAAAATACAGTTGCCCGATGAAGTGCATAAGATCAGGCGGCTGAATGAACTGTACCAGGCCTTTGTTAAACAGGTTACTTTATTAAACCAATACCAACGAAAGAAAGACGGTAAAGGCAGGCTGATCGCAGAAAAGGAAGACCTGAAAACCGCCTGCGACATCATGTTTGAAAGCATACTGTTGAAAGTGGACGAACTGGACGGGAGTTTAAGGCAGTACTTTGAGCAGGTAAAAGGCTATATCAGCGGCAAGGGCAAAGACCATGAGTTTACCCGGATAGAGTTAAGGCAGCAGCTAAAAATGGGCAAGACCCTGCAACATAACTATATGAGCAAGCTGTTATCATTAGAATACATCCGGCAAAGCGGCGGCCATATCAACCGGGGTTTCCACTATAAAATAACGCATTGGGACGATATGGCCGCATTAAGGGCAAAGCTCAAAGAACAGTTAAACCATCAGTTAAACGCCCTATAAAAAAAGACTGGCGTTCACAACCGGGTGAACGCCAGCGTGAACACTTAAAGTATTGATAATAAAAGCTTTTACCCCTGGCGTTCACTGTTCAAAGAAAACACCAACCAGCACATGGAAAAATACGTCATACACCAGCCAAACTATCATAGGTTACTAAAGGAATATAAGGCCGACCTCGGGGCGTTAGGCTATGGCAGCAGCAGCGTAAAAACCTATCCCCGTTGTTTACAGGAGTTCTTATACCTGATGGAGCAGCAGCAAATTAACAGTATCCGTAAAATACAGCAGTGCCATATCATGGCGCACCATGCCTACCTGCAGCAGCGCCCTACCCTGTACCGGGGCGGCGCATTGAGCGGCAGCACGATCAGCCAGCACCTGTTTGCCATCAGGACATGCTTTGCGTTCCTGGAACGCACCGGGCAGATCAAAGAAAACCCCATGAGCGCACTGGTATTTGCCGCCCCTGTAAAAGAAGAACGGGTGATCTTAAGCATAGCAGAGATCAAATCTTTATATGAAGCCGCCGGAACGTTAAGGGATAAAGCAGTATTAGGCCTGTTTTACGGCTGCGGCCTGCGCCGCAACGAAGCGGTAAAGCTGAACAGCAGCGACATCCACTTTAAAGATGCTTTGCTGTATGTAAGGGAGGGTAAAGGCAAAAAAAGACGGGTGATCCCCATGAGTTTGCAAGTGTCGAACGACCTTAAAAACTATTACCTGCACGAGCGGCACAGTTATATAAATAGTAAAGAAAAGCAAAATGAAGAAGCTTTTATATTGAATAAATCAGGTACAAGGATGATGGGTTTGGGCTATGATACGCTGTTAAAAAACCTTTTAGACAAATCAATTATACCCCACCTGAAAGAACAGGTCAGCCTGCATATCCTGCGGCACAGTATCGCTTCCCATCTGCTGGAAAACGGCGTAAAGATAGAACAGGTCAGGGACTTTTTGGGGCATAGCAGCCTGAACGTAACACAGGTTTACACCCATATCAAATTCAGTCAGTTAAAGCAAATGAAAGCCGTATGATAAGTTTACAGGAATATTTACAGGAGCGACACCCACCGGCAACGGTTAAAAGCTATCACCGGGAAATCACCATTTACCTAAAGCTGCACCCCAAAGCGGCTAAGTACAATTATAAAGAAGTGATGGGCTATCTAAGTGAGTTAAGGAGCAGGTACAGCAATGCCGGGAATGTGAGCCGGATTGTACAGGCCTTAAAGAAATATTACCAATACCTGCACACCTCTGGGCAGCGCAAAGACAACCCGGCAAAGGCCATCAGGCTAAGGGACAATAAAACCAAACCCATACAATTGCAGGATCTGTTTACCACAACAGAACTGCAAACGCTGTTACAGCCGAAAAAAGAACGTTACCCGTTCTTAACGGACAGGAATAAGGTACTCATGAGTTTACTGGTGAACCAGGGCTTAAAGCTGGGTGAACTGGCCGGGCTGGACATTCACCATATCAGCCTGGCGGACGGGACGCTCTTTGTACCCGGCAGCGGCAATACCAACAAACGGACATTGCAGCTAAAAGCAGAACAGGTCATGTTACTGCATGGTTACATCCATGAGGCCAGGCCAAAGCTGGTAACGGCAAGAACAGCAAACAGCCCTAAACTTTTGTTGTCAAAATTGGGGCAGCCTTTGAGCATAGCCGACATACAATACCTGGTAGAAACTTTCGGAGGACTGTATCCTGAACGGCATCTGACCCCGCAGACGATCAGAATGAGCGTAATCATGAACCTGCTGAACGCCGGGAACGATATACGGGTGGTACAGGTGTTTGCCGGGCATAAACGCCCGGATGCTACCGAAAAATACAAACAAAGTCATATAGAAGCCCTGAAAACGGAAATACAAAAACACCATCCCTTGCAGTAAAAAGTGAAAGCAAGCGGAAGTTGGGCAACGCCCTACTTTGCTTGCCCTACGCTATCGCTACGGGGGTTTGACTTATACTCCGGGTATAAGTTGAGGCCATAGCACTATCGCCAAGCCCGAAAAACTTATAAGTCAACTTATAAGTACATCCCCAATCACACGCAGGAAAAGCGGTGTTCGTCATCACTCGTCAGCGCAAAAACCACGCCCTCGTTCGTCCCTCACTCCGTCATGCTTTCCGCCTTTCTCGTTCTTCCTCATGGTCGGCTATCCCTGTCCAGCCCCCGACTGGTAGAAGCGCGGCCAGTCCAGCCGCCGCCCCTTGTTAGGCTCGCCTGCTGGCTCGGCAACCGCCCGCTGATAGAAGCGGGACTGGCGGCCAGTCGTCAGCCGATTGGCTGAACTTTCCCCGGCCGGGTTTGCCTCACACTCGCAACGGCTTCGCAAGAAAGAAAAGCAAGGCGCATAATCCCCCCGCACATGGAAGCCATTTGTTTAATTGGGGGCTATCTTCCAAAGCCCCCAAACCCCTTTGGATCGTTTACGTGCCGGATGCAAGCCCGCACAAATCCACCCACTACCCCACGCTTACATCCAGCCCGAAAACGTCAGCCTTTCAGGCGGATAAAAACAGCTTTTTATAAATCAGCAAGATGTACAATTGTAACACAATTGATCTTGCGGACAGGCCGAAAAAAAACGCTTTCGGCGTTTAGCAAGATGTACGATTGTCCGACAATCGAATCTTGCCCCATTGCTCCGAAGTCGCCGGGGAACCCGAAAAGACCTTTGCAACCACCGGGCGCAAAGGCAAGTTTGCCCCGATCTATCGGGGTAGTTTTTGTGGTACAAAAACACAAACTTGCTTCTTATCCGCTGATTGCTTTATCCTTCTGTAACCGCATATATCCAATGAGATCGTAGGTTTTCAGGTAATCAACTGTTAAGCAACCAAGAGCGGGAGAAAGTATAGCTGTCAAGGGGATCGTGGAATAAATGGACTTGTGCGGTCTGGCCTGTGGGTTTATGCCGCGAAAGCCCCTTTACTGCTTTACTTTCGGAGGCTACCTTCGCTGCAACAGATGATTTCCTTAACCTTTACCAGTGTCGGCCGAGCGTGGGGAGAGCCGGGCACGGGCAGCTTCGCTGCTTAACATAATGGCATTATGGGACGGCTTTGGTGGTGTGGTGGAACGGTGCGGCCGTACGATAATAAGCTATTATGTTAAAGTGTCCGGCGGGTGCGCAATGGCTCCCGAAGGGTCGGGACAGGCTGTGCGGTCGGGGCTGGTCAGAATTGCATCTTCTTTTTTCAATTGAAAATAAAAACCTATCTTAACGGCTGAATTGGGTGGCTGAAAAGCCGTGCATGGAGAAATGTTCTTTGAGTAAAAAAGTGGTGCAGGGGAGAATGAATATCTTTACAATAAAAAAGAATTACAGGAGGAGTTTACGGAGTACGATTACGGTGCACGTTTCTACGACCCTGTAATTGCAAGATGGACGACCATTGATCCTAAAGCTGAACTTGATAGAAAATGGTCACCTTATGTTTATGGCTTTAATGACCCTATTCGATTTACCGATCCTGATGGAATGTGGCCTGACTGTGATGCATGTGCTACTTTTCTTAAAGCAGCGTATGCGGAGGCAAAACAAATATTTTCAGGTTCTGCTTCGGCTGAAGCCAAAGCATGGGGTGTTGGCGGCGGAGCTAAAGTTGGGCCTATTAAATTGAAAGGGGAAGTGAATGTATTGGTAGGTTCTGTAAAGGTCGAAAACAAAACTATAAAATTGGAGGGTAGCTTAGCCAATGCTAAAGGTGAGGCTGGTTTTGGTGGTGCAAAAGCCAAAGCTGGTGTAGACTTAGTTAAGGGGTCGGTTGAAGTTCCACTAACTAAGGAACCTATTAAGGGGGATTTAAAATTAGCCGATGGAAGTGCATCTGCGTCAGGTGGTAAATTAACCTTAAATAATTCTTTGGAATTGGGGGCCTCTGGCAAAGTGGGGCCTGTAGAAGTCGAAGGTACCATACATTTAGATCACGCAGCAGCGGCAGCCGGAAACTTGTACAAGGCCGCTGAAGCTTATATTAAAGATCAGGCAGATCATATAATGCACCCGCAAAATTACTTACCACCCGGAGTTCAGAAATAATCTGGATAAAACACACCAAAATGACCCCTTTTGGCCCACTCAAAAAGGCCCCCTTTGCCAGGTGAAAGTGACCACGTTCGCCAAAGCAAAGTGACCCCTCCTCGCCAGGTGAAAGTGACCCCTTAAAAGAGTTAAAGTAATG
>JARLHA010000071.1 GCA_031292485.1 Mucilaginibacter sp. | reverse complement strand
CGGAAGATTTGAATCACCGCCAAAACTCCCTCCCAACGGGAGGGGTGCGGCCGACTGTGAAGTGGCGGGGAGGGGTTTCGCCGCCATGCTGGATGATGGTAAAGGTTTGAAATAGTTGTATAAATAGTTTGCTAAACCCCTCCCTACCCTCCCTCAAGGAAGGAGTCGCACGAGGCCAAGGCTTTTTTTTAATCTTCCGAACACCTATAGTGTTGTCACCAACAAGTACCGGTTTGCCCGAAGTAAGAACGATACAGCACACCGGAAATGTTTGGATGGCGAAAAATGCCCCCGCCAACTGCTCACTACAAACTACCAACTGAACAATGGGCGTTGCCCCGTTGGTAGAAACGGGGCCGGGCTTTCTGCTTATACTGCACGGGCATTAGTCACGAGGCCGGTATCCGCGCCAATCCCTAACGCGGGCACGCTGGTACGAATTTTCAAAATCGGACCCCTTAATTTGCCACTTATACTTTAATCACTTAACTTTATAAAAAACAAGGCAAATGTTAAATATTGATAGAATAACATCCAACCCCAATATCATGAACGGGAAAGCCTGTATCAGGGGGATGCGCATTACCGTTGCGCTGGTGCTCAATCTTATTGCCAATGGCCTAAGCAAAGCCGAAATCCTTGCAGAGTACCCTGCCTTGCAGGCCGAAGATATCGACCAGTGTTTTAATTATGCGGCATATTTGGCCGAAGAAGAACTGTACACTACTCAAAAAGTTTCCTGATTTGCGTTTTGTTTTAGATATGGGCCTTTACGCGGATTCTCGCACGAGAGGTGGGGATTGAAAGCCTGGCAGATTAAAAACATTCCCTCGTTGCTTAAATTCATTTTTTTCGTAAATTTGAAGTATGACTACTTTAACCGTAGATATTGAAAACGAAAAGGATTTGCCTGTATTGAAGGAAATACTCAGCAGGTTTGGCTTAAGTTATAGAGTGACCGATGCCCCCCTTTTAAATAAAGACGGCGAACAATTATACAAAAAGCTTAAAAAATCATTCGCCGAAATAAAAGACTGGGAAGCAGGCAACAGTAAATTACAGGATGCCAGGGAGGCTGTTAAACAAATAGAAGCCGAACTTAATAATGGCATTTAACGTTGTTTTAACTGCTGGCTTTAAAAAGGAACTAAAGCACATTGCCAAAAAACACAGGCAAATTCTATCGGATATTACCGCATTAATTGAGGAGCTTTCCCAAACCCCGCAAATTGGTGCCGACTTGGGAAAAAATGTATACAAAATACGTGTTGCGATCACAGGTACATCAAAAGGAAAATCAGGCGGCGCAAGGGTGATCACTTATGTTAAAATTATAGCGCATACCGTTATCCTGACAGAAATATATTTAAAAAGCCAATACGATACAGTAGATGTTGATGCTGTAATTGAACGGCTCGGCAGCGAAGGGTATATTTAATATCTTTTTCGTTGCAACCTGGCAGCGGAGCACGAGTAAACCCATCGCTGCCGGCCAGCCGCTTATACTCGCGCTTGAATCGGGGACGGCATCCGTACCAATCACTAACGCTGTCGTGCGGTTAATTCAATTTAGAAAAGCTGGAATAAATCCCTCGTAATAATTTATTGGCGGATCATAGGTGCTGAAAAGAGTGCTTTGCCAAATGGGGATTCTAGTTAATAATTCAGCCCGAAAGTCGGCATTGATGTTACCTATTTCCTCGAATAATGTGCGTGTTAAAATTAGACGAAGAGCAGAACGAGCAAAATATTTTAATTCAGGGTCGGTTGCCAGAGAATTTAAGGATTGTAAATAGTTATCCAATGTGTCACCCAAAGCGGGCGTCGATATAGAGCTATTATATTGTCCTTTAAACGATACTAAATCATGCAAGTTTAAAACCTCTTGAAAACCTTCGAAAATCTTATAATTTATTTTATTCCTTTCCTCAGACTCATCGATTGGGTCAGATGTGAACCGACGGTATTGTACGACATCAAATTCTGGTTTAAGGCAAGGATATGTATTGTAAATATCATAATACCTTATCCACGGAAGCTTATGAGTGGCATTTCGATTTTCTTGAGTCGTTAAAATATATTTGTGATTTCTTAGATCACTGGGATGTAACAGACACAGTATGTCTTTTGTACCATCCAGCTTTATCCTTGTGATTGCTCTGCCCTGCAAAGACAAAAGAGAAAATATTGAAAAATAGCTTGAATAATAATTGGTTACACTTGCCCACGTATGATATCCTTTTTGGGCAAGCGCATAGTGTGAGACAAAATTATAAAGCGCTTTTTGAAAATATTCTAATGATTGATTCAATAAATTAAGAGTAATATCAACGCCTTCTAGATAATGGCCCATACGAATATTGTCGGAATAACCTATGGGTACGATGGTCGGTTCAATTAAACTTGCTATCGAAATTTTATTGCTCGTGAAGTTTCCCGTGAATGCTACCAATTGATCGTTTAAAGTCCATGTTTTGGTTTTTAAATGATCAAAATTTATTGTGACTGGTCCAGTTTCAATCATTATTTGAAAATACTAATCCGCTTATTTTTTTAAATAATTCAGTTACACCACCTTCACCAACATATGAATTGCCTTCAGATTTGGCTGTCTTTGCCGAAAATCTAAACTTGCTTAATTTGTCGATATAGGGTTTAAAACTTATTGTAGTGATTGTTAAACCATTATTATCTACAATTGGTATATTATTGAATTTAAGATCTTGAATTATCAGTTCTAATAAATTTAGCAAGGCAGAAACACCAATATATTTACATAAAAAATAGTCCTTATCATCCCATTCTACGCTATATTCATTGTTAATTGCATTGAAAAATTCGAATAATAACTTTTCTTGAGTAACAGACTCCAAAAAATCCTGCGATTCAGTTATATTGAAAATATGACCTTTTTTAAATAGTTTTTTTAATGCCGTCATAAAAGAAGACTGACTAATAATTTTCCCTGCCTCACCAACCATTGAAATCCTATTTGCCCAAGGAGATTTGCTATCTCCGTTTAACATTTCTACAATTTCTTGTGAACGCCAAGTTTCAAATTCAACCCAATTTTTGTCTCGAAGCATTGGTATTAAATCGTAAACTAATGAGGGGTTAATTTTTCTTTGCTCACCATTTATAGTTTTAAATATTAGTGCCTTTTTTTCGTCATTCAATTCAAAAAATGCTGATACCACAATATCCATATCAAATGCACCGGAAAATTCTTCATTGAACGACCATAACCTATGTTGACCGTCAATTACAAAAGCTTCTGCTGCAGGTTTGTTTGATATAAATAGTTGCCCATTTTTAAAATAGCTTTCGTTGCTTAAGCTTATAATTATTGTGTTGGGTAATATGGGCTCCCCAGATATTTTACCCTGTAAATATTTACCAATTGTAATTAAACGATCTCTTCTTAATCCTCGTTGTATTCCAGTTCGGTTGCTTTTGGTGCGCTCACTTGTGTAAGCGACTTTTAATAATTTCTTAGCAGAAATCGTAAAAACATAAAAAACAGAGGAACCTTGTTTCACCTCAATCGCCGGAATAGGCTCTAAAAACTTTTTTGCTGTCGACATTATATTTATTTAGTCTTTATTGGGGGCAATCTTTCCATAAAGTTAATTGGCATTGAATAATTCGCCAATCTTATATTCTTTTAAATTGGAAACAATTTGATACCTGTGTAATTTTTCCATACTGATTTTTAATCTACTCGAGTCTTTTTCACCTAACCCCATGAATTTTGCCATCAATTTCAAATTCGTTTTGTCTTTAATTTCAAACAAAAATGCTGTCTCACACATACTTGAAAAGTCAAAAGACGGCTGATTAAATTCTTCAATTCCTTGTGAAAGTAATACTACCGCAACACCTTTTGATCTTATCTCCCGAAGAATCTTTTCTAACAAATCCTGTGATTTTTTATCCTTAAAAATTACGTGGGCTTCATCAATTAAAAGAACATACCGCATGCTTTGAATTCCGTCTTCAATAGCCGCGTTTTCCATGTTCATGAATGTGTTGTAGATGTAATTGATGACAAGGAAAACGGAAGTAAAACGAAGCGCTTTATTTAAATCGCCCGAAAGCGAAAAATAGTAATTTTTATTTAAAAAATTGCTTAGAGGATCAACTTCCGTTTGAAAAATATCATAATCGCTTAAACTCTCCAGGATTTCACGAAGCGTACTCGGTTTTTCCCCAACTTTTTCAAGTACGCGTTCATAAATCTCTTTTAATGACGGGTATTCACCGTGTTTTTTTTCAAAAAAAACTTCTTTGGCTGCGTCTTTTAATATTTGCTGCTGATTTTTACCAATTCCTGAATAGCTGGTAATGATGTCCACAAACTTGCTGATTCCCATTAATTTATTTTTTTCATTTACATTATCAATAAATGAAAGTGGATTTACAGGAAAAGGAGTATGCGGGGCATCGACGTAAGTAGTATTAGTTTCTGTGAAGAATGGCCGTAGATTTTCTTCATCTTCTTTTTTTAGACCCTTAAAGTCAAGATAAATAAAATTTACAGCACCATCGGAATTTTTAACGTATTGTTTTAGAAAGTTTAAAGCAAAATACGTTTTACCCGTACCTGAATTACCGGCCACTGCGACGTGTGCATTATTGTGGATCTGTAAATCGTTAGTGCGGAAAAATATTGGTTCACCAGTAATCAAGTCTTTGCCTACCTGAATTTTTATCAAATCTCCGTAAGAACTCTTTTTGATTCGTTGATTGAAATTCGCAACGGCTTCCGGACCTATATCAACATCTTCTAATGCACTTATGCCTTTTTCGATATTTTCAATTAAAAAATCGATGCTTGTATAATTTTTATTAAGTTCGAAAAGTCGGTTGATCGCCTCAATGCCCACATCGATATGCATTTTTATGTATCGCGGTATATCCTTGTCGGTCTTGTATAAGCTATACTGCTGGCAAATCATGGCAATATAAAAATCGCCATATTTGCCAAACAACACCTCTTCTTTATACTCTTTGCCTTTACTGTCTCTTAAATCTGATTCAAGGTTTAACAGCTGCCCTTTAGCCAGGGAGTAGGATAAGGCAATACGGGCAATGTAGTTCTCTGAACTTAAGTTTAATTTATTAGTCAGTTCAGTTACTATTCGCTTGTTATCTTCAGAAGTCTTAATATTAATTAGCATTATACTTCAAATTGTAATTGTCGATAAAATCGGCAGGGTTTAGTTCTATAAAATGTGATTGATCCTGGTTTATATTATCGATCAAATAAGCGCGGGCTACATTTGGTTTCAACTAGTCATATTCTTTAGCGCTTAATTCTTTGTTAATTAACGGGAAAATCACCACCTGTTCTGATACGCTTGGATAAAAGTATTTGACAATATTTTCTGAATGCTGCTCATCAAATTTCTGCATTGGACTGTCAATAAAAACGGGGAAAGCGATATCGGATTCTTCTACCAGCCCCCGTAAAAGCGCGGTGGCATACATTTGCTGTTCGCCCTTAGATAGGCTACCTGTTTTGATTTCCTGGTTGCGAGCGTTATATAGTTTTATATCGATAATGTCACTGATTATTTCAACTTCAACTTTCGAAATAAAATCTTTTTTGTGCATAAGCATGTGTAGCCCGCTTAAGATCGCGTCCTCTAATGATTTCTTTTTTTCTTCTTTAAATGTAGCTATGAAATTTTTGAGGTAGTGAATTAAATCACTCGCTTTTTGGTCTTTATCTTTGTTTTGTTCGGATACCTTAAGTCTTTTTGTCAACTCCTGGATTTGCTGCCCTTTGCCATGGATTTCCTTTTCTTTTGTCAAATTCTGATTTTCCAATTCAAATCTTTTTCGCTGATTGCTTTCAACATCGAATTCCAATCGGTCTTTTTGCCTTTTCAACTCAGCAATCAAAGGGTCTTCCTCGTTAGCTTCAGCATCCCTGAGTTTTTTTCGGATAGTGCCCAACTCGTTTTTTACTTGTACATTATCCCCGCTTATTCTTTTAAACGATTCTTTAAATGAATTTTTGATATTGCTTACTAATGCGTTGAACTCTTTTCGTTCAGATTCTGAAAAGTCATGCAAAAAATCTGTATTGTCAGGCAAATCCAACACTTCCGAAAAGAAGTGTTTCTTAATCAGCACCCGCAATGTATCGGCATAAAATTCTTTTACCTTAAACGGAATAAATAAGGATGTGTCGGGTTCTGCATCCAGTAATTCATTAATTACGCTTTCTGTTTTTTGGTTTACGTTTTCAGTTTGAAACTCAGCGGCTTTTATATTGGCTTCTAGTTCTAATTGTACGTGAACGTTTAATAATACGTGCCCGGCAATTGCAAATGGTACTAAGTCAAAGGATTCCTTTAATTCTTCAGATAACTTTTCCGCTTTCCTCGTTAATTCCTCGTCTCTTATCCTTAACTCATTTAATTCTTCAACCGTTATTTTACTGCCAGCTTTGATCAATCGTTCCTGTATTGTGTTTAATTGTTGTTTTTGGCTTGCGATTACATCCACTAACTCCAATAAAATTTTAGTGTTTTCATTAATTAAATTCTGGTGTATTTCTCTGTCGGCTTCAAGCTGAACAAGTTCATTTCGTTCTTTAAAATTAGCAGCGTCTTTACGTAATTTATATTGGAGTTCCTCTAACCCTTTTTTTAAATCTTCATACTTTTTTATGCCCAATACCTCGGAGTATGCCAAACTTAGATTTTTTCTTTGTTCTAAAGTGCTAACCTCTGCCAGGCTAACAATTTTTTCAGCATCGAAAAAGAAAAACTTTGCAATTTCCTTTGGTAAAATAAAGTCACGGATAAAGGTTTCCGGGCCAACTTCCTTAGTCAGTTCATTTGGATAGCCGTCGATTAATATATCAATGACATCATTTGAGCCGGTCAATTTATTATATGATCGAATGACTTTTATTTCGCGGCAAGGGAGTTCGGGAATAGTAACGTCAGTGAATGTGATCGCCACATGGCAGCTATAATCACCCTGTACCTCGGCTAACCGATTAAGGGCGTTATTTATATATCTGGTATATCCTCCTTGCTCAACAATTTCTTTTTTATATAAATCATCCACATCCTCCATCTGGCGTCCATACAAACACCAAACTAGTGACATTAGAAATGTGGTTTTGCCAAAACCGTTCCAGCCCGAAACAATAAAAATATTTTTATCCGAATCTTTAGAAAGGTCTATAACATTTAAACCGTGGTATATTCTGAAATTATTAAGCTCAATAGTTTTTATGATCATTGCTTAGCTTCCTTTTTTTCAGTGCTCAAGAAATCCTGAATACGTTTCTCTATATCCTCCTGTAATCCTCTTTTTCGTACCATCAGCGATTTTGATTTTTGGAGTGCCAGCAACTCCTGCACTAAATCAAAGTCTTTGGTACTATCATTACAGGATTTCTTTAAAAGTTCTTCTTCCCTGCGGAACTTTTCATCGTGTTTACTCATAACCATTTCAGATTTATAAACTTTATTGTAGATATCTGATACTTTATATTTGAATAGCGAATCACGGTACCAGGTAATTTGAATAGCAACCAGTTCCTGGTGCGTAATTAATTGTACGTCGGGTTCCACCTGGTTAATGGCTTTTTGCGCCTCAAGCAGTTTTTCCAAATAAAGCGCCCTTGCAAATTCATTATACGGGCCGGGACCTTCGCCTCCATTTTTTCTGATGCCTTGCCTATATGCAGGATTGTCCCGGGTTTCTACCAAAGTATCGCGAAAATCAACTAGGGGTTCCATCCAATCCTCGCCGGTGTCAATTAGGCCGGCCATTGATTTGTCCTGTTTTACAACAGTACACACCCAGCAACCAAACCTGCTTGTGCCACATGAAGGTGTGGTCACGTCAATTACTAAAGGGCAATCACCGCCACTGGCATTTCTATACAGGGTAACAAGGTCGCGGTTAGTTCCACCCCATGGGGGATTCACTTGTAAAAGATATTGCCAAACTTCATCGGTGATCACGTCCTTTATAGGTGCATATACATAGGCATTCGGCAAAATATGTTTTCTCAACCTTTGGCCGTAGATCTCATGTTTTTTCATTGAACGGGATCTGGTTGCACTTTCATCCGACCTTGTACCCAAAAGAATAATTGCCTCGCCTTTTTCGCTGACCTTATCTAAGATGAAACGGGTAGTCGGTGTGATTTTTAACCTTTCGGTGCACCACCTGAATAAGTTATTTGGGGCAGGGTAACCTTTGCCGATCAGGTTAACCCAAAAAGTATCTTCTAAACGTGGTGTGGTTTGGTGTACCTGAATAGGCATCCCTTGTATGGTTGCTTCTGCCTGTATACTTTTTAAGGTTTGGTTGATAAACTGTACAATCTTTGGGTTTTCAACCAGTGTATCGTTACAAACCACATAAACTTCCCTGTTTCTTAATTCAGCAGGTATTTTTTTTAAAGCGGACCAAACCAATTGAAGAAGCATTGTAGAATCCTTCCCCCCGCTAAACCCAATGATCCATGGGCGCGTTGAATTTTCATCATATAAATATTGATCAATAATTTCGCTCTGTAAAAAATGTATATCGAGTGCCATTTTAGAATATAAGGTTACCAGGCTTTTAATATATCGTTAAATATATCAAAAGTATCCGTACAAACATAATTACATTATTTGCTAGATAGTTATCATTTGTTAAAAACTTGATAAAAATTACGAGTATTCCACCAGCAGTCGCCAGTTCTCCAGGAAAGCGCCCACCAGGTCGGCATCCACGTAAACGCGGTTTTCGGTAAGCAGGCCATTATCAAACAGATCAATAAAGGCCAGCAGCAGCACCGGTTTATGCGGGGCCATCCCATATTTGGTATTGCCCCGTTTAAGCCGGGTAATTTTATCAATAAATTGCTGTAGCAAAGGCACGGAGTAAGGTACGATATTTTGGGGAGGAGCAAAATAGTTAAGGGTACTATGAGCATTTTGGGTTTATTTGTAACCGCTGCCCGCTCATGGCCGCGGGGGGCCTAGTTAGTTATTCACGGGTTGTTTATTTTTTTATGGTGTGAATGATTGCTATCGCAATTTTGTCTTGGCAAAAGTAACCATACCGAGCAAAGCGAGCTCATGAACGCCAAATAGAAAACAAATTACAATGTGAATAAACCGTGTCAGCAGAGATGCTTCTTGGCGCACTTGGCCTTTGCCGCACAAAGCCGGAAAAACTGCGTGCTGTCCCGCACGTGCGGGACCGGGCTACACTGTCGCTTTATTACCCTGCAATGTCCCAACGATAGTCGGGACTATGCCCTAACCCACCTCACTGGCCTGCAGTTTTTCCAGCTTTTTCCCGAAGCTTATCTGCTGACGGGAGAAAATTTCCATGTTGAGATCGGTTTCCAGAATTAAAGAAAAGTAAAAAGCGGGCAAAGGCCTGACAGAAAAGCGGGCCAGGGAGTCTGGCCTGTAGCGCTGAAGCTTTTTTCTGTCTTGATTTTTTTTGGTACTTTTTTGTATCAAGACAAAAAAGGACTAGCCCCCGCGGCAATTGAGCGGCAGCGGTTAAGGGTGAAACCAAAATGCCCATCACGGATGCATCACCCAACCAGCCCCGCGGCAATTGAGCGGCAGCGGTTAAGAGTGAAACCAAAATGCCCATCACGGATGCATCACCCAACCAGCCCCGCGGCAATTGAGCGGCAGCGGTTAAGGGTGAAACCAAAATGCCCATCACGGTTTCATCGCCGCCAACCATCTCCTCATTTGTATTTCCCCAAAAAACAATTACCTTTAAACCAGCAACACCCTTATTAAACAATTGTAAAACAACCCATACCAAAACCAGGCAATGCAAAACCTCCGCCACCAGCGCTGGGTAAAAGCCACGCACTTCATCATCACGCTCAGTTTCCTGGCCCTCACGGTTAGCGGCTTTGTGATCCTCATGAGCCACCCGCGACTGTACTGGGGCCAGGCCGGTAACGACCTTACCCCCGCATTGTTCGAACTCCCCATCAGCCGCAACTACCAGCACCACGGGTTTACAAAACCCATCCCCTTTACGCATTTGGGCGGTACCGTGGTAAGCGCCGCGCGCACTTACGATATTTTTAACCAGAACGGCTGGGGCCGCAGCAGCCATTTCCTGGCCGCCTGGTTCCTGGTCATCACCGGGCTGCTTTATTTTATCACCGGCTGGTTCAGCGGGCATTTCCGCCGAAACCTGCTGCCCGGCGCCAAAACATTCAGCTTCCGCCTTGCCCTGACCGACTTCCGCAGCCATTTCCGCAAACAACCACCCGCCGCCGGCAAGGGCCCCCAATACGGGCTGCTGCAACGCGTTACTTATCTGGTGGTTATATTTTTCCTGTTTCCGCTGGTTATTTTAACCGGGTTCACCATGTCGCCCGCTATAACGGCCTCGTACCCTTTTTTAATAAAAATGTTTTTTGGCGAAGAGAGCGCCCGCACCATCCACTTTTTTGCCGCCTCCGCGCTGCTGCTTTTCCTGCTGGTGCACCTCGTCATGATCATCCGCACCGGCTTTAAACAAAATATACTGGCAATCACCTTTGGCAAACCTGCCTGACGGCAGGCAAATAAGCATCCCCATGAAAAAAAATCAACACATCAGCCGCCGCAGGGCAATTTTCACCGGGTTAAGTTCCGCAGGGGCGCTGCTCCTGTCGGGTTGTTTTAAAAAGCTGCCGCCCACCTATGGCAGTATCCTCCGCATGGGCGACGATTTTACCTATATGGCCCAGCGCGGCCTCCTGTCGCAACGCGCCCTGGCGGTAGAGTATCCGAAAAGCGACATCACTTCTTTCCCTGCCACCGGCAATTACAACCCCGGCGACCCTGCCCTTAAGGCCTCGTACAATAAAGAGTACCAGCAATTGCAGGCCAATAACTTTAAGGATTGGGCGCTCACTATCGAAGGCAGCGTAGCCAAACCGGGCAAATACACCATGGCCGACCTCCTGAAGCTTAGCCAGCGCACCCAGGTTACCCGGCATACCTGCGAAGAAGGCTGGAGCGCCATTGCCGAGTGGACCGGCACGCCCCTTGCCCTGCTGCTGCAAAGCGCCGGTATATTGCCCAACGCCCGCTTTGTAAGCCTGTACGGCTACGACAATTATGCCGAAAGTATCGACCTGCTCGACGCTTTTCACCCCCAAACCATCCTGGCCCATACCATGAACGGCCAGCCCCTGCCCCTTGAGCATGGCGCCCCCGTTCGCCTAAGGGTCGAAACGCAAATAGGCTACAAAAGCGTTAAATACCTGCAGCGCATTGTAGTAACGGATAAATTTGTTGATGCCGCCGACGATATCAAAGGCGGATGGTCATGGTATAACGGGATTTGAAGGGTGGAGATGTGTCCCACGCCGCGCTCATTGCGAGGTACGAAGCAATCTCTACAACAGACATTCAACAAAATACAATGCAAAAGTGACCGGCGCGCCACTGCCAGATAGTGAATATAGATTTAATTTGAAATTTTTGGAAGGGGCAGGAGCGCCCCCGACTTTTGACTATAGACTCCGGACTTAAAAAGCACCCCGCCTCCGCCTTCAAAAAACATGAACCACCTGAACTACTTTATCACTGCGGCAGTTGCTTCCTGTACCATTTCGGCATCCGCGGTATTTACTTTGTAAAATACAGCTTTGGCACCAGTTTCCATGAGTGTATCAATCAGTTCACGGCCTTTATCCTCCTGCACATCCCAAACAGCAATATGCGCGTCCTCTGCGCAAACCGTACAGCCGTTGCCTTACCAATACCAGCCGCCCCCCTGTAATAATGGCGACTTTATACCTTAACCTGCACATGTTGTTGATAAAGGAATTGAAATATAAATCAATTCCTTTACTATTTTATAACCGGGTAATAAAATATTTAATAGCCAAGGGAAAATCGCCTTCCGTTATTTCTCCGCGGTAAAGAACGCAGCCTGTTTTAGGCCCTTAATTGATTGTTGGCCTTAAATATTTTCTTCCGGCGCAGCCAGAGCATAAACCCGCTGATGGCTAAAAAGGCAGGCGATAAACCAACAATCACATAAAGGATCCGGGAGAATTGCCCTAAAAACGTACCTGCATGAAAGCTGTAGGCAATGTAATTGAATTTATCCCAAAGGTTTTTCTTTCTGAGCTCCTCGTTTGCATTTACTTTGCTTTCAAACGCACCGGTATTGATATTAAAGTTTACTGTACTTTCACTTAACGGAACGATAGAAGGTGTGCCGGGAATATAACCCATGGCGCTCGCCTGGCTAAGATCGGTGCCGTTGATTACCGTTTTACTGAAGGGGATATAAAAATAATGGATCACAAACCCGGGATATATTTTTTGCGCCAAGGTTATCATTTGATCAATATTGGCAATTTTCTGGGTAATGGGGATAATTGGAGCTGGTTTTTGGTAATAGCTTTTGTCAAGCGAGCCCCAGGTCATTTGTAAGCCGCTGTAAAAAATAAGGATATTTAACACCAGCGACCATATGCCAATATAGCGGTGCAAGCCTGATGTACCTGTCCGCCAGTTTTTCCATTTAACAGGCGCTTTGAAAATAAGTGCTTTGAAAAAGTATTTCCGGTAAATAATGATGCCTGTTAAAATATTAATAAACAATAAAATCCCGGCGATAGTAATGATCAGTGTGCCTATCGGGCCCTCGTTCAGGTTCCAGTGTACCTCACCCGACCAAAACAGGAACGAGCTGTGGATATCGTTGTAGGAGCCTTGCCGCAGGATTTTGCCGTTGTATGGGTTAATGTCCATAAAAAACATTTCGTCCCATCTGGCCATGGTTTTTCGGCCGTCCTCTACATAAATCCTGAAACTTACGCAATCCGTTTTTTCCTGTGGTAGCCCCATAATATTTACTCCCATGGCATTAGGGTATCGGGCCCTCACTATTTTGTATAACGAATCGTAAGGCAGGCGGTGCGCAGCCGGTTGAACGGTTAAAATATCCTTGTTTATCCATTTGTCAAGTTCCATTGTATACACCAGCAAGGAGCCGGTTATCCCGAGGATCAGCAACCAAAGTCCATTAAATAAACCCAGCCAACTATGGATGGAAAACATTATCCTGTTCAGCTTTATTTTTTTCAATTTTTTAAAGATTAAATTGTTCACAAACCAATGGGTTGCCGCCAGATCGTCAAATCCAGCAGGCAACCGGCCGGTATTTATTTGATGGTGTAACGCAGGCTAAGCTTCCAGTTTTCCGGGGTACCCAACTGCACCATCAGATCCGAAGCGTAATAGCCCAGGACATATTTATTATTCAGCAGGTTAAACCCGTTTAAAGCAATATTAAACCTGTTGATATTGTAATTGACGGCGGCATCTAAAACGAAATATGGCGGCATTATAAAATGCTGGTTAGCGGCTTCACCCACCCGGTCGCCAACATATTTGCCGCCTATGGATAGGCTTAGCCCCTTAATCTTCGATTCATCGGGCAGCGCGTATTTGATCCAGCCGTTGACGATGTGGTTTGGCGAGTTATCGTAACGGCCTCCTTTAGGTCCCAGCGGACTGTTGTTAGCGAATACTACATGGTTATAAGCATACCCGGTAATAATGCTGAACTGTTTGATATTGCCCTGCAGGGTGAATTCTGCGCCATCGCTCAGCAGTCCGGGCGTAACGATTTCATGAACCCCTGTCGGGTCGGCCGGGTCCGTCGCCAGAATATTAACGTAATTAATGGAATAAAGCGCTACCGAGGACATTAATTTTCCGCCAAAAAACAGGCCTTTATACCCCAGCTCATATTGCTTGCCCTTTTGTGGCGGAAACGGGCCGCCTGAATTGCGCGCATTATCATATTGCGGTTGAAAGGATTGGCAATAACTAGCATAAACCGATTGATTACCGGTTAAACTATAAACCACGCCAAATCTGGGCAAAAAAACATGTGCCGAGGAGGTATCGTTGGATGAGGTATAATTATCGGCGGAGTTTGGCCTCACTTTGTAGAAGTAATTTTCATACCTGCCGGAAATCAAAAACTTAAACTTATTGTTAAGGCTGATCAGGTACTGGAGGTAAGCGCCTAAAACCCTGGTCTGGTCTGTGACATCGTAAACATAAGTGGAGGAGTTTATGGCATAATTGAAATTGTCGCCGCTGTAATCCGGGTTAACGGAAGAAACGGCGTTCGCTGCGCCGTCAACGTAGCGGTTGTATGAATCACCATATAATTGCACATCGGCACCAGCGACAATGGTTTGTTTGATTTTCTTGTGTCCAAGCGACAGGGTTGCAAAAACGCTGTTTTGAAAATTGTAAGGGTTATCTTTCCAGGTATCGTAATTCCTTTGGATCGAATCCGGAAGGGCCGTTAAATAATTGTCGGCATAATAGTTACCATAATGTTCGGCTGAACTTACACGCGACCAGATATACCGCGACATATAGGTAAGCTGAAAATTATCGCTGAACTTATGGTTAAGCCTGAGGGTGATGTTATTATTAGTGGTATTATCAAAGTCTTTGGGGCTGTTAAACAGGAACGAATAGTTAACACCTTTCCAGTTATAGGTACTGTCTTTGTTCATCAGCAGCAGGCCGCCGTGGTCTTCGCCAAACCTTGTTTTATTTTCGGCATAGGTGTAATCAAGGTTGATGCTGGTTTTTTCCGAAAAGTTATACGATAGTGACGGCGCAATCACCAGGTTCTGGTTAAACTGGTAGGGCCTGAAACTGTTGGCATAATTATAGCCCACATTAAGCCGGTAAAGCAATTTTTTGTTTTTGCTAAGCGGGCCGGTCAGGTCCGCCGAGATATCAGCCAGCCCCCATGACCCGGTAGTTAATGCAAACGAATACATTTCCTTATCCAAAGGGCGTTTGGTAACCATATTGATCACACCACCAGGGCTGCCAACGCTATACAATGCCGAAGCCGGCCCGGCAATTTCCTCAACCTTATCAATATTGTAAAGTTGAATCAATTGGGTCCATTGATACATGTTCCCCATATACCCGTCAACCGTGATGAATTGGTTGTAATAGCTGTTCAGGAAGCCGCGCATGGTGTACGAGGTGTACATGTTATTACTCACAACGCCGGTCATGTTTTTGGCCGCATCATTAAGGTTTTGCGCCTGCTGATCAAGCAGGATGTCATGCGTAATCACTTGTATGGTTTGCGGCGTTTCCACCAATTTGAGGGGTAGTCTTGTGCCTGAATTTGAAATGGTATCAGCAAACTTTTTTAGCATGGCCGATCTTACCGAAACTTCTTTAAGTTCATTTGTCGATTCATTGAGTTCAAGGCTGACAACAGTCGTTTCACCATTTTTCACCACTATATCGGTCTTTGATATTTTAAAACCCACCCCGGAAAAGTTTAAGGTGTAGCTTCCTGCGGGGATATGGTTGATGTTGAAAACGCCCTCGGTATTCGTGGTAGTGGCTAATTTGGTATTCGCCACAGAAACGGTCATGCCTGCCAGCGGTTCGTGTTTGGTATCATGGATGGTGCCTTTAATATTTCCATTTTTATTTTGGGCGCCCGCATTTATCACCATAAATATCGCGAGTGCAAAAAGAATAAATTTTTTCATGTAAAATATGCAAACAGTAATTCATTCAGCACAAGGGTATGTGCCCAATGAACCACTGGATTTATGAATGATTGAAAAATATGTGGTCGCTGTTTATTTTACAGCGGGCAATGTTTCCGTAACCTTGCTGCAATGTTCCATTCCCATATAAGGGTCTTTTCCGCCTGTGGCGTCAGATAAAAAGTATTGCCTTTTCATTATACAATATTGACGGTAAATGGGCTTTTCGTTAAGTTTCAATTCTTTCAAAACAGCAAACAAGTTGTTGGATAAGCTGGCAAAATGTTCGCGCTGGTGCGGGAGAGCATTTACTTCGCTGATGTGCCTGCTGTCAAACTCCAGTTTAGGCTCATAATTTGTCCAAAGTGCAAGCTGTTTTGCCGTAAAGTCCGCTTTGGATACCTCATTTATGGACGCCAGCAATACTTTGGCCTTATTTTCGGCTGTATTGCCGTCTGCAGCAATCAGCGCGTTTTTTAATGCCAGGTAATTGGTAATAACCGTATTGATGGATTTGTTTAAAGCTGCGTTTTGTGCTTTGACGGGGATTATAAAGAGCATGGTCACAATTAATGACCATGCGGATTTTTTTAATACTTTCATGATGTGTAAAGATTATTGTTTAAAATAATTGATGCCGTTTAATTAAAAAAACACCGCCACCCTCAGCTTCGCAAAAAACGGCGTGCCCGGCGTAAAGCTCATCTGGTCAACAGGGGCAGCTTCGCCGCGCAGGCGGCTCACCTGTTCAACCGCGTATTCCTGCCATTGGGTATTCAGCAGGTTTTCGATAGTTAGCCCCACTTCGTAACGCTTTTGGGTATAGTTAACCTTCAGGTCGGTTACAAAATAGCCGTCGGCTTTAAGGGTGTAGGTATTATTGCCGGGTCTGTCGTGCATGTAGCGGTAGCTGAGGCCGCCGTTAATGCCGTTCTTTAGTTTAAAATCAAGCCCGCCGGTGCTGGTAAAAGTAGGAGCGAGGGGCAGGTAGCCGGTATTTTTGGCGCTGTCCGCCAGGCGTGGCCGGGCCAGGTTTATATTAAGGGCAGCAAACAGCCAGGGTGCCAGCTGGTACCGTGCCGATAGGTCGACACCCATGCGCCGGGTGCGGCCGCCGGGGGCAATGTCGCCATCGTCGGTATAAATAAACTCCTGCTGCAGGTACAGGTACCATGCGGCGGCATTTAGGTACAGGCGCGGCAGGGGTTTCCAGTTAAGGCCAAGGTCGGCGCCGTAAGCGGCAGGTAAAGTTTGCAGCCCGTTATTCCCGATAACCGCGATCGCATTGTTGGAGTGAAAACCTTTACCCGCTTTTAAATAAAATTGAACCTGCTCGTTAGCGGTATATTGTACGTTCAGTTTGGGGCTGGCAATTACATCCGTTCTGGTGCTTCCGGCAAAATTAAAGCTGAAATAGTCCAGCCGTGAGCCTGCGTTTAAAAGCCATTTGCCGCTTTCAAAAGTTTCATCAAGGTACAGGCCGGTATTGTTCTGGCGGATGTCGCCATGGGTAACATTGCTTAAAAACTGGTATTGTTCAGTCACAAAACTATAATCCGTCCCATACGTCCGGTCGAACCTTGTGCTCAGGCCTACTGTGGAGGTAAGCAGGTTATTGCCCCAGTATTTCCGGTTACTCAGTTTGCCGTTATAGCCAAACATGTCCCGTTCTTCGTGTTGCTGTTTTTCATCGCCGTTAATACTATCAAGGGCAAAAAAGGTAGAGTTTACGTGCAGCAGGAACTTATAGTGGGTATAGTACAGCTGGTTTTCCATGGTCCAGTTGTTTTTAAGGTCGGAGCTCAGTTTGGCCAAAGCGTTTATGCGGCTGCTTTTGCCCCCCTGGGCACTATCAATAGTACCAAAGCGACTGATGGTAACCGGCGCGGCCGGGATAGTAACAGGGTTGCCATTATCGTCGAGCGCGGTGCTGCCTGCCCCAACCGCCCGCTGCGGGATCTCCCCCGAAGCCACCCAGGTGGTGCTGAAGGTGGATGCGCTGAGGGTGAGCTTATTGCCGGCACCCAGTTGTTTGCTGTATTTGCCGAATAAATTGGTGCGTTTGTAATGTTCGGGCAGTTTAAAGGCGCCGTCGGTATAATTGTATTCGCCTGCGATGTAAGCGTTTTCGCCATTTTGTTTGGCTCTGGCGCTTAACAGGTCGATCACTCCGGCCGCGCGGAAGGTATTAAACTGCCCGCGTTCCAAACTGATGGTGCTTTTGTCGAGCGCGTCTTTGGTGTTAAAGGCCAGGTAGGCCGCGGTGGTAAAATCGCCGTAGCCGGTGTAGTAGGGGCCCTTGCCATAATCAAATGTGGCAATAGTTTCGGGGATGAGGAAGTGCAGGTCGGCATAGCCCTGTCCGTGGATGTTCGATACCATATTCACCGGCATCCCGTCTACCGAAACATTCACGTCGGTACCGTGGTCGGCATCAAAGCCGCGCACAAAGATCTGCTCCGCCTTGCCGCCGCCCATGTGCTGGGCAATAAACAAGCCCGGCACCAGCCGCATCAGGTCCTGCGAAGAATTGATGGGGCGTAAGTTCAGGTCGATATTCCCCAGCGTATGGAAGGAGTTATTATTCAGTCCTGGCAAAATCATCACTTCCTTAAGGTCGATGGATCCCCGGTTTAGGCTGATAAGCAAAGGTTTGGCATGTTCAGCCTTAACCTGTTGCATGGTATACCCGATGAAAGAAACCGTAAGCGTAGCGGAATCAACCGGCAGGTTTAGCCGGAAATCGCCGTTTTTATCGGTGGTAGTACCTTTGCCGGTGGTGCTTACCACGGCATATTCAACAGGTTGGCGTGTAATTTGGTCGATGACCGTTCCCTTGTATATTTTTTGAGCGCGGCACAGGCTGGTGCTTACGATAAGCAGCAGCACTATGCACGCTGTTTTTTTTAAAAGATGCATATAAGTATAAGATGGAAGAAGTTGTTTAAAACTCAGCGCCCTTTGCGTGTTCACCTCTGTAATCTCTGCGGTAAAACTTTACCACGGAGTACGCAAAGCAGCCACTGAGTTCACAGAGACCAGCTTCAATTGTTGTAAATAGAAATTTTAGATTAATAGTAGTTTGCCTGCGCGGCAAGCAAGTAATAAGATGTACTTACCCGAGCCGGGGCGGCTGGTAAATAGGGAGATCAGCAACGGGCAGGGTAAAACGGTGGTTGGGCACCTGCATTACCTGCACAACGTGCGAATAAAACCGGGTTTCGGCTTTTTGTCCAAATAAGGCTTCCTGGAAAAGATTTTTTTGCGACTGGCGCTCATCATTCTTCTCTTTTTCTTCGGCCTGCCTTATTTTTTTCATGAAATAGCATTTGCCATTACAATGCAGCCATGGCTTGTCCCGGTTTTCGCATAGATGTGTGGCGATGTAATTCCTGTTCAGTTCGAAGCCCGCGTAAACAAACAGGCGCGAAAAACTGGCAGACATTACCGCTACAATCAGCAAATAAGCAATTAAAGGGCGTACCATATGGTTGCAAAGATAAAAATGCGCTGTAATTAAAATGTGTTTAAGGTCACTTTTTTTTGCAAGAGGTCGTAAGAGATAAAAAAACAGGTTTACGGCGTTCTTTGCAGCATGGTATGTGCTTTTGCCCCGCCAAATCAGCATTATGGCAACGGAAATTATTTCCCACATACAATTTACTGCTGACATAGGGCTGTCACCAGCCTGTATTTTCTTTGTATAAAGATCAAAACAAAACCACTATGAAACAGCAAGAATCAACTATCGAAACAAATGTATCTCCTATCGTTTATTTAATGAAAAATTATGCCGGTTATAACCTTTGGGCAAATGCAAGCCTTGTAAACTGGCTGCGCACCAAGCCTGCAGATGTATTGGAACAGGAAGTACCATCAAGCTTCAATACTATAAAATCAACCATTGTACATATCTGGAATACACAGCGTTACTGGTTATCAACCATAAAAAGAAGCGGGCCGGGGCCCGTTGAAGAATTTAACGGCACGCTGGAAGATGCTTTCAGATGCCTTGTGGAACACTCGGACGAGTTTGCCGATTATGTTGAATCAATGACAGATCAGCAGATTGAAGAAAACAATATGGTGATCAATCGCTGGTTTCAATGCGATTTTCAGAATTTTGAATACATAATGCAGGTGATGAACCACGGTACCTATCATCGCGGGCAAATTATAACCATGGGCCGCAGCCTTGGCTTTACCGATGCACCAATGACAGATTATAATTTTTATAATATCCATGGCCGGTAGGCGCCTCCACCATAAATTACGAAAAAGAGGCTGTTCCCATAAAAATGCCCCCAAATAGTGTCTAACTTTTTGGGGGCACTCTAAACGGAACAGCCTCTTCAATACATTTAGCGGGATATAATAACAGCGGTTATTTATCGCGTTTCAGCGTTGCATGCATTTTCATGCCGTTAAAATCAATATCCATGCCTACCGAATCAGCATCAGGATAAAATTTACCGGTATGTTTTACATCGGTACCGTTAACCGAAACGTTGAAGGTAAAATCAGTGGGATCAATAAATTTACCATCAGTAATGTTTACGTCGCCCTGTGGAGAGGAGGCAACACCCGTTAATTTGCCGCTGTCGGTTTTAAAGGAATAGGTCAGCGGAAACTGGTTGCCATCAGGCGTGTTAAGGGTGCCCGTCCATTTACCGGCTAAGGTGGCAGCAAATGCAAATGCCGCAACAATGCAGCATACCAATGCTGCGGTTGTAAAAAGTCTTTTTTTCATCATTAATTTAGTTTGATATAAGATGCCGTAAAACAGCTTGTGTTACAGCTGGAAGCAGATTTTATTTTACTAAAAAAAGCCAGTATAGAGATTTTTTCCTTCTATCCTGGCTCCTGACTTCAGACTCTCAACGCCGGGTTCTTATTTCCCCGGCCTGCTTAGCTTAATATGGCCCTTGTTGCCTTCAAAGGTAACATCCATGCCGATAGAATCCCCGGCGGCAAAATATTTCCCTTTGTGCGAATAGGTAACACCCTGTACCGAAACGCTGAAACTCAGGTCGTCACCGGCAACTTTGCCGCTGTCGAGAGGTACGCTCATGCCCGAGGTTTCCAGCGTGCCGGTAAGGCTGCTGCCTTCCACTTTAAAACTGTAGCTCAGCGGGTAGGCGTTGCCGTCCGGCGCGTTAAATGTGGACGACCATTGGCCGCCCATGTCTGCAATTGCTGCATAGCAAATCGCAAAGCAGCATAACAGCAATGCTGTTATTAATAATGTTCTTTTCATATTTGGGTTGGTCTTTTAAATAAAAGTATATTTTTTCAGGCAGATAAAAGCAAGCGCCTGCAAAATATTTTTATCGTAGCTTATTGGGCAACCCTTTTCAGGGTGGCGTGTGATTTTGCATCACCCAGGGTGATATCTACCCCAACTGAATCGCCATAGAATTTGCCTTCGTGGTCAATTTCCATATTGCTCACGATCACGTTAAAAGTAAATTTATCGCCGGTGACCTTCCCGTCGTTAATGGGCAGCTCGCCTTTGGGGGTTTTGGCTGTACCGGTTAACACACTTCCGTCAATTTTAAAGCTATACAGCAGGGGGTATTCATCGCCCTGGTCGGTTTTTAACAGGCCAGTCCATTTGCCGTTCAGGTTTTCAGTAGTCGCCGAGGCATAAAAAAAGCAAGCTAAAAATAAGAAAGTAGCAATAATTCTTGTTTTCATGATTGTCGTTTTTTCTTTTCAAAAGTACGATCGGCATTAAAGCTTATCATAAACACTATGTTAAGTTTGCTGTCGCGATGAATAGTTGACCGCCTATTTTTCAACTTATCAACACTTTTGACGCTAAATAAGGGAAGGGATTTATTTGCATAACATGTTGTTAATGTTTTGTTTATGTAGATGGTGGTAGAAGAAATGTTCTGTCGCAGCAGGGTCACTCGCAGAGGACCCTGCGTTTGGTCCTATACATCTCCCAGCGCAGGGTCCCTTTCAGGAGGCCCTAATGCTATTAGGTTAAGGAGATCGTATTATTTTGATTGCGCCGTCAGGTGCAAAATATTGGTAGAAAAATAGATAATAAACGAAAAGCGTGCCATCGGTACGCAACAATTGAAGCGGCATTAGCGCTAATGCATTGTGTTTAGGTTCCGTACCTATGGCACGGAATATCTGGCTGGCTATTTTTCTACCGATATTAGACCCCGATGGGGTCAGATTCGCTTAACTTAATAGTATTGAAGAGATCCTGCGGGGACGAAAAAAATTGTAAAGTTCGCAAAGCAGGCTCATTGGCCGTAATAGAAATTTCTCTTTTCGTTTACGTAGTCTAATATCTCATTTATTGTACCTTGAATTTCAGGTGGGGCTTTTAATTCTATGACTTTATCTTCTTTTGATAAAATAGAGGCTGCATAAAAAATTGGTTTGCAGTTCTCCAATAATTGTTTGCCAAATACTTTGTCTCTAAAAAGCTTCAAAATAAAATTAATCTGATTATGAACAAGAAACTGAAGAAGAGTTTGTTGAATAAAACCGAATGCTTCCGTGTCGTCAATATAGGTGGAAATGAGGTTTTGAAATTTTAGACAAGCTTCTTTAATGTCTCCATTCCATAAGGTTAGCAATATTTTTAAGGAACTGCCATTATGATCGGTCTCTTCAATTAAGGTGCTGTTTAATAACTCTTTAGCTCTGTCTCTGTTTTTATTTGTACAATAATAAAAGTATGCCAGATTGTGTTTGCCGATATCGTCGTTTTTTTCTGAAGCCATTAAAAAATACTTTTCAGCTTCCTTTTGTTGCTCCAATGCCATATAGACGTTGCCTAATTCACTCATGGCTCCGACATTTCCGTTTTGGATTGCGATCGAATAATATTTAATAGCATCGGCAAATTGTTCTTTCTCATAATATAGTTTTCCTAAGTTGAACATGGCACCGGGATGCCCTTTTTCAACTGCAAGCTTATAATAATGTTCTGCCTGGTCATCTATTTGCTGCTCTTGGTATAAAAGTCCTAAGCTGAACGCAGCGTCAACATCGTCTTTTTCAATTGCCATTAAATAATATTTTTCAGCTTCTTCAAATTTTCCCTGCTCATAATAAAGGTTTCCTATATTAATTATAGCGTCGTTATCGCCTGCTTTTAGAGCCGATAGGTAGTATTTTTCAGCTTCCGCAAATTTTTGTTGCTCATAATAAAGGTGCCCTAGGTTAAACATGGCATCACTATCCCCCTTTTTTACGGCCAATAAATAAAACCTTTCGGCGTCATCTAACTTAAGTTGCTGTTTATACAAGATTCCAAGATTTACCATAGCGTCCGAGTATTCATTTTCGGCAGCTAATAGGTAGTATTTTTCAGCTTCCGCAAATTTTTGCTGCTCGTAGTAGAGGTGTCCAAGATTAACTGCCGCGTCATTATCGCCTGCTTTTAAAGCCAGTAGGTAGTGTTTTTCAGCTTCTGCAAATTTTTGTTGCTCATAATAAAGGTGTCCTAGGTTAAACATAGCATCACTATCCCCCTTTTTTACTGCCAATAAATAAAACCTTTCGGCGTCATCTAACTTAAGTTGCTGTTTATACAAGATTCCAAGGTTTACCATAGCGTCCGAGTATTCATTTTCGGCAGCTAATAGATAGTATTTTTCAGCTTTTGCAAATTTTTGCTGCTCGTAATAAAGGTGCCCAAGATTAACGGCCGCGTCGCTATCGCCTGCTCTTAAAGCCAATAGGTAGTATTTTTCAGCCTCAGTCATTTTTTGCTGTTCATAATAAAGATGACCTAAATTAAACATCGCGTCGCTATCGCCTTTCTTAACAGCTAATAGGTAGTGTTTTTCGGCTTCATTTAACTTAAGTTGTTGTTTGTATAAATTTCCGAGGTTAACTATAGCATTGCAATCCCCCATTTTAACGGCCTTCAAGTAGTACTTTTCAGCCTCATCAAACCTTTTCTGATTATAATAAAGGGCCCCCAAGCTAAATAAAGCTTGCGTGTTGTTATTATCAACTTGGATGACTTTTGAGAAGTATAATAAAGCGCTATCAAAATTATTTTTTTGACTGTATATATAACCTAGGATAAGCCATTTCCAGCTGTCATCCTGTTCGATTTCGTCTGCTAACCGTAATGCCTTAATCCAGTCTTTATTGAATATTGCAGCATCAATTCTTTTCCCTACATCGTCGGTCAGCGGAGGCAATTGTCGTTTTAATTCTTTGTCTAACCCTTTTAGATTAATGGTATTTGAAATAAGTTCGTCCCTTTCATTTGAAGTTATATGTTTTGATTGGGCAATAGCTTTAGTAAGTAAGGCTGCCTTATTTGAGTCCAATTTACCTGCCTTTAATAAGTTTAAATGCTTGGCTGCTAATTGTTTCAATTCATCAACGTTATAAAAATTTTCAAGAAAAATTGTCAAACATCGGGCCTTGCGTTTTTCAAGAGGACTACCTTGTGTGAAAATCAACCATAAATTAAAGAAGCGCTCTGATAACCTATAAAGGTGATTTTTTGTATCTGTTTTTACTATATCAACTATGCTTTTATCATTCAATTGTTTTAATTGTGCGGAAACGCCACTATTAGGCATGTGTACTAAAGTCGAGATGTCTTTTGTGCTTGCGGCTTCCCATGAAAACGCCATCTGCAATATTATTTTTCTTTGAGCGGACGGTAAATTATTCAATCTTTCCTGGTATAACGGTGTCACCTGGTCCATAATCAGCCGCAGGTATTCATAGCCCGTTTCCTGGGTATTGGTTAAAAGGATATTTACAAAGAATTGTAGCGTTCGTGGCAACCCATCGGTTAATATGCGTACTGTTTCTAATTGGCCTGTCTGCTTTTCAACAAAAGTTTTAAGTTCAGGCTGTCCAAGTTTTTCAGACCAGTGTAACAGCAGTGTTTTAACTTCATCGCTGGTCAGGGGGGGCAATGTCAAAATGCGAAAAAACTCATAAAATGGCTGATCGTACTTCCAAAAGTGTTCTGTCATTCGGGTGCTTCCGCCAACGATCTTTAAGTCATCGAAATTAAGCAGGTACTCTCGTAGTAACCCGGTATCGTCTTTCAGGTTTTCAAATATCCTGTCAATATTATCCAGTAATAACACCACTTTTTTGCCGGATTTATTTATGGCATCGTGTACTGCACTTATTAGTTTGCGTGAATAATCTTGCTGGTCATCATCCCATTCTGGCATTGTCACATCAAGTTCTGCGTGTTCCAGTTCCTGTAATATTTCTTCCCAAAGATCACTAAGACGGTAAATATTTGCTTGTTCTTCGGCCAGATTTATTGCGATATAGCTTTTACTCAATTCTTCATTGGAGTCAATCTCCACTTGTATCCGTTTTAATAAAGTGGATTTTCCACTTCCCCGTCGGCCTAATAAAAGATAATGCTGCACAGAGCCTTTCATAGGGTTGCGGCGAATATCTTCCATAATAATTTCATACTCGTGTTTGCGAATAATAAAACTTTCCTTAATGCTTTCCGCATCCGCGTTAGCGGACTGATAAAAGCGAAATCCGGTGCGTAATATTTGATCAGCCATTGTAAACGGGGAATTTTCTTAACCAAAATTTTTGTAAAAAAGGAGAGATGAAGCGGTAAACATGCTTATCTGTTTCTACCAGGTAGCCATCATACAATAGCTGTTCCACAAAATCCATATAATCGTCCTCTCGTTTATATTGAGGGTCGTTTGCTTTATTATAGATTTCCTGGATAGTGATAGTATCGTATTTGGCGGTGTATTTTAGTATTTCATTAATGAAAGGGAAAAAGTCCTTATGGTAATCTTTTAAGCGGATCAACCAGTCATCAAAATTTTTATTTTCCAGTATAACCTGCTCAAAAGCATCATCAATAATAACTGATGTAATTTCCGATTGATTAGTACGACGGCCAATCAAATCAATCTGCTCAATCATCAACTGGATATAGTACGGTAGTAAATGATTGATCTTTATTTTTAAATGATCAATTATTTCTTGGGATAGCTGTATCGTAGCTCCTTTTGTGATCTGGGCAATTAATTGATCTGCTTCGCCCCGCGTTAATGCTTCTGTTTTGATTCGATGAAGGTCGTTAATGAGTTTTGGTCTGTCGATAGTGTTGATCACAAATTCAAGGCCGATTGAGCCTGCATAAACGAGCGTGAAATGTTTGAAATCGCTGTTGCTTCTTAGTTCTCTGAGTGTATGCAATATATCAATGGCATCCTGTTGCTTGCCCTGTTTATTGAGTTTATTAATTACCTCGGCAAATTCATCAAGAAAAATTACGGTATTAATTTGCGTGTTCTTTAGTTCGGGAATAAGGTTTCTAAGTTCTTTTTCGTAATCTATATCGTTTCGCTTTAATTTTAATCCCGATTTAGTAATTTCTTCAATGCCATATTTTGCTAAACAATTAGCTACAAAAATTTTTGCTTTTGAAGTTTTGCTAGCGCATTGCAGTATCAGGTCGAATAGTCTATTGTAAAATTCGTCTTTTGTTTTTACGGCTTCTATATTTTGGTAGATACATGCATGATTTTCCATTGGGTTATCAGCGAGATCCTGCATTATGGACGACTTTCCAACCCTCCGAGGTGCAACAAAAAGTATATGATTGCCTTTAGCTACTTCGCGCCAAAAGTATTCGTTAATGTGGTCTCGCCTTAAATATCGCTGTCCTGAAGCAGCGTCACCGGTAATTGTATTGGGTGAAACCCATTGATTTGCCATTTGCCAATAATTTTATTGGTACAAATATATGCCAATAATTTTATTGGCAAAATATTTAACAATAATTTTATTGGCAAGTTTTACGTGTCGCCACTATTTCTTGCGTTTTTCCAATGCCTGAATAGCGTCCTCCTGATGTGTTCCTGCGGTCCTCATTCCGCCACCTCTTCATCTTCCACTTTAAGTTTCGTGGCCAGTTTATTCTGTTTCTTTTCTTCGTCGCCAAGGATGATGCCCCATGGCTGCAGGCTTTCCACCCGGTCAAAAATGATCTTGAGCACGGCGATAACCGGGATAGAGAGGAACATGCCGGAAATGCCCCAGAACATTTCGCCAATCACCACACCCAGGACAGTAACCAACGCATTGATCCGGACCTTTGAACCAACCACCAGGGGTAAAATGATATTGCTGTCCAAAACGTGGGTAACGAGAAAAGTAATGAGCACATAAATGACGACGGTGCTATCCGTCGACGTTCCGAGAGTTACCGTTGCGCTGAGCACCATGGCGGCAAAGATCCCGAAATAGGGGATGAGGTTAAAAATACCGGTGATGAGGCCCAGCAGGATAGCGTATTGTACGCCCAGAATAGAAAGCGTAACGCTGACTGCCGTAGCAACGATCGTCATTTCGATCAGCAGGCCTACAATATACTGGCGGATGATCACTTGCACCTGTTCGATCACGTCGTGCACCTTTTGTTTGTTTTCTTCCAGGAACACCGATTCCAGGAACTTAAGGATAAGGCGGCGATACATCAGGAAAAAGAACGTGTAGATAAAGGTAAAGATAAGGAACAGCACAATGGAAGAGAGCGACAAAAGTGTCGTTCCCACGAAGGCCGCGTCCGGTGAGGTTACCTTGCTGGCGGCGGAATTGACCACGTTGAGCTGCTTACGGCGCGTGATACCGATGTTCTCCGATACCCAGCCACGGAAGTTCCAGAGCGAACGGCTGATTTGCGCCTGGAAGGCCGGCCAGTCCCTTAGCAGGTTAGCGATTTGCGAACCGATCACGTAAAGCACTACGGTGATCATCGACAGCAGCAGGATCACCGCTATCATTGAAGCCGCGCCACGCGGCAGGCGGATGCGTCTTTCAAAGAAATTGGCCAGTGGCATCAGCAGGATCGCAAACAAACAGGAAAAAATTAAAGGCGCTAAAATATCCCTGGCCAGGATCACCAGCGCACCGAGCGCAAAAAGGCTGAACAGCACACAGGCGAGTTTGATGTAAAAGGGCAGGTGGGTAAAGTTTTTCAGGTCCATTTACTATTTGTTTGTTGTTTTGAATAAGCTTTTAATCAACAATTTGTTTGTTTGAATTACTCACGCCGGTCTAACACTTTCCGGGGGTAAATGTCGTAACTTATTGTGATGAAAAGTAATCGTGTCTTTTGCGTTGTCGTTTGCTTTGTCTGTACAACTTGTTGCGCGGGGTGCCCATTCAAATTAGCCTCCAGCCATGTCCCAATTGTCCATGTACTTACTACCTTTGTCCATGTTCCGGGCGCATAAGGTGTGGCACCTTTGTATTGTCAATACAGACAAATAAAATTACATAAAAATGCCACGTATAAAAGCACTCGATCCGGAAACAACTACCGGAAAATCAAAAGATCTGTTTAACGCCATCCAGGGCAAGTTGGGTATGGTTCCAAACATGATGCGTACCATGGGTAATTCGCCCGCAGTTTTAAATGGCTATCTTGCGCTAAGCGGCGCCCTTGGCGAAGGTAAACTGGGTGCAAAATTAGGAGAGCTGATTGCCATTACAGTAGCAAACGCTAATAGCTGTGCATATTGCAATGCAGCACATAGTTTTATTGGCGAAAAGCTGGTCCATATCGATGCTAATGCCATCGCTGATGCACGTGCCGGGAAATCGGATAATGAAAAGACAGCCGCTGCACTTGATTTTGCCAGGGTGGTTGTTGAAAAAAGGGGTATGGTTAGCGATGCCGATTTGGATGCGGTAAGAAATGCCGGTTATGATGACGCCGGGATTGCCGAAATAGTAGCGCATGTTGGTTTAAATATTTTAACCAACTATTTTAACAATACGGCCCTTACGGTGGTAGATTTCCCTGAAGCCGGGCTTATTGAAGCTGCTGCTATTTAAAAGAACCAGGAATCAAGAGCAAAGATAAAGAATGTAAAAGACGGCCGGTTTACAGTATAAACAACAAACTATGCTATCTTGCATCTTTTTATAACCTTTACACCACATCGATTTTTTCATTAATCCTGGCTCTTGCTTCCTGGCTCTTTATAATAATAAAAAACAAAATGGAACAAAAACTACCGCTCCCACCCTTTACGTTGGAGACCGCTTTGGAAAAAGTGCAGCTGGCCGAAAACGCCTGGAATACCAAAGATCCGGAAAAAGTATGCCTGGCTTATACCATTGATACCGAATGGCGCAATCGGACCGACTTTATCAATGGCCGGGAAGAAGTAAAAGCCTTTTTAAAAAGAAAATGGGAAAAGGAACTGGACTATAAGCTGAAAAAAGAATTGTGGGGCTTCCGCGAAAACCGGATGGCCGTAAGGTTTGAATATGAATGGCACGACCATAGCGGCCGGTGGTACCGGAGTTATGGAAATGAACTATGGGAGTTTGACGAAAATGGCCTGATGTGCAAACGTTTTGCCAGTATCAACGACCTTGAGATCACTTTTGCCGACCGCAAATTATTTTAAACCTTTATAGCTTGATGACCCAGACAGCATTTACATTAATCAACCCGGAAACAAAAGCATTGGCCTTTAAAATATTTGCTTTTGAGGATGATTCTTATTTTAACCAGGTAAAAAATTATAACTATTATTCGATGGTGCTGGTAACAGAGGGTAAAGGCACGCTGCGGGCCGACTTTTCGGAGTATTTGCTTGAGGCGGACTCCCTGGCGTGCTTTTCTGTTTACCAGCCATTTATGATCGCAGCAGATGCCGAATTAAAAGGCATCCTGATCAATTTTCATCCCGATTTTTTCTGCATCCATAAGCACCAGCAGGAGGTGGCCTGCAACGGGGTGCTTTTTAACAATATTTATGAGTCGCCGGTGGTTAGCCTGGCTCCGGCCGAGGTTCAGTCGCTGTTAAATATTATAAATGAATTAAAGGCGGAAATGCAAAATGCCGCGTTGGCGCAATACGAATTGATGGTTTCCTATCTCAAGATCTTCCTGATCAACGCATCCCGCATTAAATTAAATCAAAACCAGCCGGTAATACCCGGCAACAAACCGGAACCATTTATCCTGCAAACATTAAAAGATGCCATCGAGGCGCATTATAAAACCAAACACAGTGCCGGCGAATATGCCGATTTGCTCAACATATCCACCCGGGCGCTGAACAGGATAAGTAAAGTACATTTTAATAAAACCATCACTAACCTGATTGCTGAACGGATTATTATTGAAGCCAAGCGGGAATTATACCTTACCTCAAAGCCGGTTAAAATGATCGCTTACGAACTGGGGTTTAATGACGAGTTTTACTTCAGTCGTTTTTTTAAAGGCAATGCAGACGTATCGCCGCAGCGATACCGTGATACAGTTGGTTTTTCGCGGGCGGAGGCATAAGCTGTTCTACACGGCAATTTTTACCCGTTATACTGCCCGTCACTCACCTGTTCCATCCAGTCAACCGGCGAGCCGTTCAGTTTTTCCTGTATGGCGATATAGCTCATGGCTGTTGTTGCCGTTGCGCCATGCCAATGTTTTTCACCTGGAGAAAAGTAAACGACATCGCCCGGGTAAATGAGTTGCTTTGCTTCGCCTTCGCGCTGCACCCAGCCCGGGCCTGTGGTAACAATGAGGGTTTGCCCTAAAGGATGGGTATGCCAGGCCGTACGCGCGCCGGGTTCAAAGGTCACCAGCGCCATGGCAACCCTGGCCGGTTCAGGAGGGTTATTAAGTGGGTCGATCCTTACCGATCCGGTAAAATATTCAGCGGGCCCTTTGCCCGAAGGCTGTGAGCCTGCACGTTTGATTTCCATATGGGTTATTTTTAATATAACAGATTTATAAACAGTTTACCACCGCACAGGTTTGAACTGTTTCGACAGAGTATAGAGAATGCAAACCTTAACAGCGCATTATTCCTCCGCAAAAATCGCTGCCATCTTATCGATACTTTGTTCCAAACCAATTTGAGCAAAGTTGCTAATCGAGCCAAATTCAGCATATTCGGTAACCGTCATAGCCGTTTTGCCACCTGCAAGTTCGCTAAAAGTTACAACGGTTTTAATGTCCCGCGGAAAATCAGCCGGCATACCCACATTTGCCGGTTCAACTTTATGTCCGTCTTTATCGGCCAGGCTTTGGATAAACTCGATTTCCTTTAAGGGGACGATCTTTATATACTCCCAAACAGAAAACCATTCCTGCCCGCCCATTTCGGCTGGCGCGAGCATGCTCACCAGGGATCTGCCGCCTTCGCGGAAATCAATTACAGCTACCGGCGATGTAAAATGCTTAGGTCCCCACCAACGCTTTACCAACACAGGGTCTACCCAAACCTGCCATACCATTTCAACCGGGGCGTTAAATATTTTCGTAACCTCAATTTGCTTAGCCATAATTATTTACCTGTTTTTATAAAAATCAAGCGTTTTGCAGCGCCTCGATATCAAATTTCCGCATTTTCATAAAGGCCTGTACCACCCGGGGCATTTTTTCCGGATCTGACATCAGCTGGCCCAATATCTCAGGCACCACCTGCCATGACAAACCAAACTTATCCTTACACCAGCCGCACATACTTTCTTCGCCGCCGTCAGCAATAAGTTTATACCAGTAATGGTCAATTTCTTCCTGGTCTTTACAGGGGATCACAAACGAAACGGCCTCGTTAAATTTAAAATGCGGGCCGCCGTTAAGGCCCATAAAAAATTCGCCGTTCAATTCGAAATTTACCACCATCCCATTGTCGACAACTATTTTTGAATTGGGGAAAATGGTGCAGTAAAAATCTGCTGCTGCCCTGGCATTACCATCAAACCACAGGCAAGGATACACTGGTTTTTTCATCTCGTTTAGTTTTATATTGGTTTAACTGTTTTTTTGCACTTGTGTTTTCGCCTGCATTTCATTTAACAAATCGTCCATAGCGTTTAGCCTTTCGTCCCATAGTTTACGGTAGGGCTCCAACCAGTCGGCCACTTCTTTCATTTTGCCGGGGTTAAAGTGATAATAAATCTCCCTGCCCGATTGCGTTTGAGTCAGCAAAGCACATTCATTTAAAATCTGAATATGCTTTGAGATGGTTTGCCTTGAGGAGTTAAAATTCTCGGCAATGGCGCCGGGCGTCATTGCGTGTAAAGCTACCAGGCCTAATATGGCCCGGCGGGTAGGATCGGCTATGGCTTGAAATACATCTCTGCGGATTTCCATTATATGTGCAGTTATATGGCTGCAATATAATGCAGTTATTTGACTGCGCAAATTTTCAGGCATATTTTTTAATTTAGTAGCTAACACAAATCATCTAAACGGTGTTGTAATAATAAAACTGTATATATGAAGCTGATTGTACCCACCACTTTACTGCAAGACATCCTTAGAATAATTTTAGGAACTTTAATGGCATTTGCCGCAATCGCACATTTTACTTTTGAACGTGCGGACTTCCAGGCACAAGTGCCTGATTGGGTGCCAATGGGTAAGGACCTGGTGGTTATCCTCTCCGGCATCGTTGAATTGGGGCTGGGCGTATGCCTGGTTTTTTGGGCCGGAGAAAAAGTTCAGTTGGGTATTGCCCTGGCTATATTTTACGTTTTGGTTTTTCCCGGCAATATAGCGCAATACACTAATCATGTTTCGGCCTTTAATTTAAATACGGACAGGGCCAGGCTGATCCGCCTGTTTTTTCAGCCAGTGTTAATTTTATGGGCATTGTGGTGTACCGGCGCCTTAAAGTATCTTTTTTACCTCGACAAATAGGCTGCTTACGTTTATTATTTTGTATAAAAAATTGTACAGGCTCCGCCCCGGATCGTTTTATCCGTCAGTTTAGGTTAAGGTGTAACTTTATGATATTGATAATGCCGCTTGCGGCAATCTGCAGGCCTACGCAGAAAATTAAGAAAGCCATAAACCTGTTGATGATCTGCTCGTTTCGCAAACCAATAAAACTGATAAGGCGGTTAGTATTCAGATAAAAAATAAAGATGAGGATGCATATCCCGATGATGGATACCAGTAACGCGCATATATTCAGCAGGTAAACAGAAAGGTCGGCATTTGCACCCTGGGCGCTTAGTGTAAACAGTACCGCTATAGTGCCTGCTCCGGCTGTAATGGGAAAGGTGATGGGATAAAAAAGGTTGTTCTCGGCCGATTTGGCATGTTCAGTCTCAGCTTTGTTGGTTACCTCTTTTTCCTTTACCTCTTTATCGTCAACAGTGAGAAATTGCCACCCGATCCGGCAGATCATTATGCCGCCCGCCAATTGAATCACCGGGATGGATAAACCAAACAGTTCTAAAATCCAATGCCCAACCAATACGGTGGCTGCGCAGATGATGAAGCAGTAAAATGCGATTTTTTTTACAGCTCTTATTCGTTCCTTACGGGATATATCCGCAAAATAAGGACTTACGATAAATGCCGAACCAATGGGGTTAACAACCGGGAACAGGGCCACAAAGCCTATAAATACCAGGTGAATAAAAGTGTTAATTTGCTGCGGCATATAAATTGTATTTAAACAAAATTAGACTTTATATTCAAATCAACGGTCGAAAAAGCAGTAACATTCTGCGTTTGCCCCTGCCTTTTTCATCTTGTAGCATTGAGGAGATCCTCAGGAGTCAAAAAAAACAGAAAGGGCTTTGCGGCGCATGGTTCAATCTTCCGAACTTATTGATGTTTACCCGATAGCGCTGGCGGAAAAGCCAGGCTAATGTTAAAGACTGTTAAACCCCGGCCGCCACTGAAATAAAAGCCTGTTTCCCCTGTTTCTATGTTGAAAAACCTCACAACATAAAAACAACGCTTAACATTATGAAAACAACACTTAACACTTTCATCGCAGCAATCATTGCTTTCTTTCTTTTTATGAATAATGCAAAAGCCCAGACAGCGCCCGTTAGCCCCTGGCGATTCGGGGTAGGGCTTGAAACCGGTATCACTACATCCGGGATCGTCTCTAAAACCGAAATTGGCGGAACTGCCCGCCTGCAATATGATCTTTCAAAATCGTTTGCTTTAACCCTTACTTCCGGTTATTACCAGTTTATCGGGAATTCCCGCGAGGCCATGGGGTTAATCCCTGTAAAATTGGGCTTTAAGGCCTTTGTGGGTTCCGGGTTTTATTTTAGCGGAGAAGCCGGAGCCGGATTTGAAACGCAAAACTTTAACGTGATTAAAAATTTAGATAATGGGGTTCCAAAAACCACCAAATTAATATTATCGCCGGGATTTGGATATGCGGCTAAATCATGGGATTTCTCGTTACGGTATGAAAATTTTTCCGGCAATAACAAAGCCAATTATAGCAACAGTGATTTTGGTATGGTAGGCCTGCGGGTTGCTTATTCATTCGGTTTATAAATAACGGAATTATACTGCCCCTGCTGCCTTTTAAATAAGAAGCCCCGGTCGAAAGATTCGGGGCTTCTTATTTCTTTCTTCCACTATCCTACCACTATGTATTATTAAAATTACGATAAACCGCTAAAATGTGGTTACAACTCGCTAATAATCGTTCATTTTAAATTTTTATTGTTCGTAATTTTGATCTGCGTTAAGGTATTGAATTGAAAAAAGCGTTTGGGCGCTGGAATTCACTGTTTCAGCAGGGTCTTTCGCAGAGGACCCTGCGTTTGGTCTCGTACATCTCCCGGCTCAGGGTCCCTTTCAGGAGACCCTGCGGAGACTAAAGAAGAGTTCTCTTAAGAACAATTACTGAAGGACTAAGATTAAGCAGATCGCGCAAATTAATCATACAAAAATCTCACGCCAGCACCAACCCCTCCTTTAGTGCCTTGTCATCAACTTCTTCGTTAAATTTATAATCGTTAACCGTCCCCAGATGGGTTCAAACCTTTCACGCAAATTAAATAGCTTGCTCTTTCGAAGTGTATATCAGCGGTTCGCCCAGTTCAGCTTCCAATTTAGCCAGTGTTCTTAGCGTTAGGTTATGGCTGCCTTTTAACCATTTATTGATTTCAGAAGGCTTTTTATTCATTTTTTCTGCCAACGATTTTTGGGTATAGCCTTTGGCGGTTAAAATTTCATTGATCCTCAATACAATACCTGTGTATTGGCGTACAAAAATCCGTTCTTCTTCCGGGGTGTCTTTTTGTATCCTTTCTGCTACTTTACTTCTCATAATTTAACGATGATTGATAGCTAATATATTCACTTATAAGTTAATTTTAAAATTTAGGGTGTTAATTTGGATGATTAGTTATTTATACAAAAGTACTCAAATTCAATATTTTTTATGCCAATGGGATAACTAACGTCAATGGCTGCTGATTATTCAGTAGAAAAAAAATAAAACCTGATGTCCTTTCTTCCACTATCCTACCACCATGTATTATTAAAATTACAGTAAACCGCTAAAATATGGTTACAACTCGCTAATAATCGTTCATTTTAAGTTTTTATAGTTCGTAACTTTGATTTGCGTTAACATATGTAAAATCCCTGTATAGCGACGGGTTTGAAACCCATCGCTATGGCAATGCAAATTGATATCGCCGCAATATATCCGCTATAATTAAAATGATTAAAAGGCTCTGTTTACTATTCACCATCGGCTGTTCGCTTTCGGCATCCGCCCAAAAAAAGGATTACCCTATCCAGCCGGTGCCTTTTACCAGCGTAAAACTGGCTGATCAGTTCTGGTTATCCAAAATAGAAACCAACCGTACGGTAACCATCCCGGCCTCTTTTGCCCGTTGCGAAAGTACCGGCAGGGTAAAAAACTTTGTGATGGCGGCAGAACACCAGGGCAAATTTTGCACCGTTTACCCCTTTGACGATACCGATATTTATAAAACGATAGAAGGCGCATCATATTCACTTGCCGTTCATCCCGATCCCAAATTAGCGGCGTATATTGATTCATTGATCAATATTGTAGGCAAGGCGCAGGAACCGGATGGCTATTTATACACGGCCCGTTCCATCGACCCCATCCACCCGCAAGCCTGGGCCGGCCCTGAGCGCTGGGTGAACGAACAAAAAAGCAGTCACGAATTATATAATTGCGGGCACATGTACGAAGCCGCTGCAGCACATTATATGGCTACCGGTAAACGCAATTTTTTAAATATCGCGCTAAAAAATGCCGACCTGCTGGTGCGCACTTTTGGCCCCGATAAAAAACATGTTGCCCCAGGTCACGAAATTGTGGAAATGGGTTTGGTTAGGTTATACCGCATCACTGGCAAAACCGACTATTTAAACCTCGCTAAATTTTTCATCGACCAGCGCGGGATCAAAGCCTACAATAAAAAGAGCACCAATGTTTACGAAAATGGTACCTATTTCCAGGATGACAAACCCGTAGTTGACCAGGACGAAGCCGAAGGCCATGCTGTACGCGCCATGTACCTGTATTCGGGCATGGCCGATGTAGCTGCGTTGACTGGCGATACCGCTTATCTTAAAGCCATCGACAAGATCTGGAACAACATGGTAGGCAAAAAGATGTATGTACAGGGTAGTATCGGCGCCGTGGGCGATGGCGAACGTTTCGGCGATAATTACGAACTGCCCAACGCCACCGCCTATAACGAAACTTGCGCGGCCATCGGCAGCGTTTTTTGGAACCAACGGATGTTTTTATTGCACGGCGATTCTAAATATATTGATGTGCTGGAAAAAACGCTTTATAACGGCCTGATTTCCGGTGTCGGCCTGGATGGCAAATCTTTCTTCTATACCAACGCCATGCAGGTAAGTGATAGCTATTCGCACCCCGACCTGGAGCGCGAGCGTTCCGGCTGGTTTACGTGTTCCTGCTGCCCTACCAATGTGGTACGCCTGCTGCCATCAGTACCCGGTTATATGTATGCCGAAAACGGGAGCGATGTTTATGTCAACCTGTTCATCAGCGGCACCGCCAGTTTAATGGTAAATAACAAAGCCGTAACCATCACCCAGCAAAATAACTACCCATGGCAAGGCGCTTTAGCCTTTACCATCGACCCTGCATCTGCTACCGAAATGAACCTGAGGATCCGGATCCCCGGCTGGGCGCAAAACCAGGCCATACCGTCGGATCTGTACACCTACGAACAATCATCAACCACCCAAATTGAAATAAAAGTAAACGGCAAGCCGGTAGATTACCAAATAGTAAAAGGCTATGCCGTGGTCAGCAAAAAATGGAAAAAGAATGATAAAGTTGAGCTGACGCTGCCCATGAATGTGCAAAGGGTGATGGCCAATAAAGCTTTACCCGAAGACAGCGCCAAAGTGGCCCTGCAGCGTGGCCCGGTGATGTACTGCGCCGAGTGGAAGGATAACGGTGGCAAAGCTACCAATATCATCATTCCTAAAAATACAGTTTTTGATGCCGCATTTGAGCCCTCGCTGTTAAATGGCGTAATGGTGCTGAAAGCAAATGTAAAAAGTGTTAATATTGATGTTGCAAATCAAACCATCAGTACCGAAAACAAAACCATGACCGCAATTCCTTATTACGCCTGGGCCAACCGGGGTAAAGGCGAAATGACGGTATGGTTTCCGGAACAGGTGAAAGCTGTTGAACTATTAACCAGGTAAACCAAAACTAAATGAAGAATCTTTTTAGCGTAACACACCCCTGCCCCTCTCAAGAGGGGAACCCGGCCCACATGGCCATTTTTAAAAGCCGCGGCCTGCGCGAATCCCCTCTCGAGAGGGGTGGAGGGGTGTGTTTGACGGATGCCCCTTTTGTACGGCGCTTTCGGCCCGCAATAAAATCATTAATGCTGATCTTCCTGGCTGCCACCTTTGTAACCGGTGCTGCCGCCCAGGGAATTTCTATTGAACACGGCTGGCAATTTGCCAAAGGGGATTCGTCCCAATGGTCATCACCCGCTTACAACGATCACAACTGGAAACACATCGAAGTAAACAAACCCTGGGAAGAGCAGGGTTACCCACAATACGACGGCTTCGGCTGGTACAGGCTGCATTTTGTGCTGCCGTCATCCATCAAAGAAAAAGCTTTTTTAAAAGACAGCATCCGCATTAGTTTAGGTGTTGTTGATGATAACGACGAAGTGTACCTTAACGGCCAACTGATCGGGAAATACGGCGGCCGGGGTGGCGATATCAAAACCTCTCAATATGGCCCGCGCAGCTATACCCTGGCGGCAAACAATCCCGCAATTTTATGGGATAAAGAAAATGTACTGGCTGTCCGCATATTTGATACCGGTGGCGACGGTGGCCTTTATGGCAATAACCACAGCATTAATATGCTGAGCCTGATGGACAATGTGACCATCAACACTGACGGCGATTTTTATTTTGAAGAGAATGACGGTCTCAGTAAGACAATTTTCTTAAGCACCGGCAGCAACTATGTATACAAAGGCAAACTGAACTTTAAGGTAACCGACCCGGAAACCAATACCGTGGTTCGCGAAGGAACTAACGATGTGCTTTTTACGGCAGGCAAGCCGTTTAATTACACATTTACGATTGATAAATTGCCAAAAAGATCATACAAGCTATCCTACGCTTTTACAGAAGATAAGTCGCATGATATAATGGTGAAAACTGAAGGCACACCTTATGTGCTTACGCCATACCCTTCGGCAAAACCAAGGATCAATGGCCCTGATGTTTATGGTTCAAGGCCCGGAAACCCGTTTTTATACCTTATACCAGCTACCGGAAAACAGCCGCTCACCTATTCGGCAACCGGCCTGCCTGATGGCTTAAAATTGGATTCTAAAACAGGGATCATTACCGGCACTGTCGCTCAAAAAGGGAATTACCCGGTAATATTTACGGTGCACAACCGCCTCGGCACCAAAACAAAGAAATTCACCATAAAAATTGGCGATGTGATTGGTTTAACCCCCGCTTTAGGCTGGAACAGCTGGAACGCTTTTGGCTTAACGGTAAATGACCAGAAAGCCCGCGTTGCTGCCAAAACCATGACGGATAAACTGAGCGCCCATGGCTGGAACTACGTAAACCTGGACGACGGATGGGAAGCCCCGCAACGTTTGGCCAGTGGAGAGATCACCCCGAACCAGAAATTCCCGGATATGAAGGGGCTGACGGATTATGTACACAGCCTGGGTTTAAAAATGGGGATTTATTCATCTCCCGGTCCGCGTACCTGCGGTGGCTACCTGGGCAGTTGGCAGCATGAAGACCAGGATGCAAAAACCTACGGCGATTGGGGCATCGATTATCTGAAATACGACTGGTGCTCCTATGGCGAAATAGCCCCGGCACATCCATCGCTTGACGAATTTAAGAAACCCTACCAGGTAATGCGCGCCTCATTGAGTAAGATCCCGCGCGATATCATGTTCAGCTTTTGCCAGTATGGTATGGGCGATGTTTGGAAATGGGGCGCCGAAGTTGGCGGCAACAGCTGGCGCTCAACAGGGGATATTGAAGATACCTGGCAAAGTATGTCAACCATCGGTTTTAACCAGGTTGCTGATGGCCCTTACGCGCAGCCCGGCCATTTTAATGACCCTGATATGCTGGTGGTGGGCAAGGTAGGCTGGGGCGATAACCAGCATAACAGCCGCCTGAGCCCGGACGAGCAATATACCCACATTAGTTTATGGAGCCTATTATCAGCCCCGTTACTGATCGGCTGCGATATGGGCAAGCTGGACAGGTTTACACTCAACCTGCTTACCAATGACGAGGTAATTGCCATTGATCAGGATGCTTTGGGTAAAGAAGCCCACCGGGAAGTTAAAAAGGAGAACTACCAGATCTGGATGAAAGACCTGGAGGACGGCGGCAAAGCGGTTGGTGTGTTTAACACCTCCGATAAATATCAAACCATCACCCTTAAAACAAGTGAAGATGGCTTTAAAGGCTATACAAAAATAAGGGATGTTTGGCAGCAAAAGTATTTGATTGCCGACGGAAGTAATTTTACAGTAAAAGTGGCGCCGCATGGTGTGGTGTTGGTTAAGTTAAGTAAGTAGATCAGTTGTGCATGGCGGCGAGTTTACTCACCCGGACTTCGCTACGCTTGTCCACCCTCTCTCCGCCGAAGGCGAAAAGAGGGTAAAAACTTCCCAAACCCTCTTTACCGCTTGCGGAAGAGAGGGTGATCCAGCGCAGCGCAGATCGGGTGAGTAGATATACGAGCGACATTACCGCCAGTGCAATAAAAGAATAGTAATAAAATAGAAACAATATATGAGTATCAACTGGAAAGGCGTTTTCCCGGCAGTGACCACCAAATTCAACGATCAGGATGAGTTGGATTTCGAAGCATTCGATAAAAATATCGAAGCACAAATAGAAGCCGGTGTTAAAGGGATCATTATCGGCGGTTCACTGGGCGAAGCCAGTGTTTTAACCGATGATGAGAAAATTACATTATTAAAACATACCGTTAAAACCGTAAACAAACGGGCGTATGTGATATTGAACATTGCTGAGCAAACCACCAAAGCCGCATTATTATGCGCTGAAAACGCGTTGAAATACGGCGCTGATGGTTTAATGATGCTGCCGCCGCTGCGTTACAAAGCTGATGACAATGAAACCATGCAGTATTTTGCCGCAGTTGCCGAAAGTACACCGCTGCCCATCATGATCTACAATAATCCTTATGATTATAAGATTGAGGTAACACTGGATATGTTTGAAGAGCTTTCAAAATATGATAACATCCAGGCGGTAAAGGAATCGACCCGTGATATCAGTAATGTTACCCGCATGATCAACAGATTTGGTGACAGGTTTGCCATACTTTGTGGGGTAGATACCTTAGCTTTGGAAAGTTTATTAATGGGTGCCGATGGTTGGGTAGCAGGTTTGGTAGATGCTTTCCCAAGGGAAACGGTGGCTATATTTAACCTGGCTAAACAGGGTCGCCACCAGGAAGCAATTGCTATTTACCGCTGGTTTTTACCAGTGCTTGAGCTGGATATCCATCCAAAACTGGTGCAATACATTAAACTGGCCGAAGCACAAACCGGGCTTGGCACGGAAACTGTACGCGCGCCGCGTTTGGCCTTAGAGGGCAAAGAGCGCGAAAAGATATTGGACATCATTCACAAAGCCCTGAAAAATCGCCCCGAATTACCCGCAGGCAGCTGGGGTGTTGAAACGGAAGTGGATGTTACCGGGGTGAGTTAAAAAAACAAGCGCGATTTATGCCCCGTAGGGGCTACCGCTTTGTAGAAAAATATTAATTAAATAAAATTGCCCCAAACGGGCAATGCCATTCAGTTAAGAGAGTTTCTTTTTTTTGCCCTCTTTATCGCGTAGCGAAAGAGAGGGCGGACGAGCGTAGCAACGTCCGGGTGAGTCAACGGAGCGCGTTTACGAACGCCATTGTCCGCTTAACTTAATGCCATTGCCCATAGGGGCTACCCTAAATGTTCAAGGTCGCGAACCTACGGCTCGCGCTTAGAATTTTAGATGATGATTCTACAAAGGGGTTGTGCCGATGGCACATTATTTTATGCCCAGTAGGGGCTACCGCTTTGTAGAAAAAAGAATAAACGATTAATATTGCCCCATCGGGGCTACCCTGAACGTTCAAGGTCGCGAACCTACGGCTCGCGCTTAGAATTTTAGACGATGATTCTACAAAGGGATTGTGCCGATGGCACATTATTTTATGCCCCATAGGGGCTACCGCTTTGTAGAAAAGTATTAATTAAATAATATTGCCCCATCGGGGCTACCCTGAACATGCAACATCGCGAACATACGGCTCGCGATAAGGCTTTAGACAATAATGCCGCAAATGGGTTATACCGATGGTACGTAACTATAGATAATATTTAAATAGAGCTATAGCATCTGATATATGAAGACACAAAACCTGGCAGGGTACAAATACCTGCCAAACACAGGCAAAAAATTTAATGGCTTTAACCCGGCCACAGGTACCGACCTGCCCGGCGATTTTTACCCGGCAACTTTGGCCGAAGTAGACGAAGCCATGAACCTGGCCGATAAAGCCTTTGCTGAATACCGCCATATCGACCGCTTCAAAAAAGCAGCCTTCCTGCGTAGCATTGCTGATGAGATCAATGCATTAGGTGATGAATTGATTGAACGCGCAATGGCGGAAACAGGTCTGCCAGCACCGCGTTTACAGGGCGAGCGGGCCCGTACCACCAACCAGATGTACATGTTTGCACAATTGGTTGAAGAAGGCTCGTGGGTTGAAGCTATTGTTGATACCGCCATCCCCGACCGCAAGCCACTGCCCCGTTTGGATATCCGCCAGATGAAGGTACCCGTTGGACCGGCAGTTGTATTTGGCGCGAGTAATTTCCCGCTGGCTTATTCTGTTGCAGGTGGCGATACAGCTGCCGCTTTAGCGTCCGGTTGCCCGGTAGTGGTGAAAGCGCACCCGGCACATCCGGGCACCGGTGCACTGGTAGCTTCGGCAGTAAAAAAAGCGGCTGAGCAAAACAACATGCCCGAAGGCGTTTTTTCTATCTTATATGATAGCGGCTATGCCATTGGTGAAGCATTGGTAAAGCACCCCAAAACAAAAATTGTAACGTTTACCGGTTCATTAAGGGGCGGAATGGCCCTGGTGAAAATGGCTAACGAACGCGATGAGCCGATCCCGGTTTTTGCCGAAATGGGCAGTATTAATCCTGTTGTTTTTATGCCGCAGGCAATGGAAGCCCGTGCCGAAGAATTGGCAAAAATAGCCGGGCCGATAACCATCAATGCCGGACAGTTTTGCACCCAGCCCGGCTTGTTGATCGCAGTAAAATCAGCAGCATTGGAAAGGTTTAAAACAGCGCTTGCCGGCGCCATAGCTGAGATCAGTTCGACAACTATGCTTACCCCTGGCATCTGTGCCAATTTTAGTAAATTATCCGGAGAGAGGCTTTCTAACGGAGCGGTATCGATCGTCGCTCAGTCTGATGTTAAAGGTGCTGAACTGGCTAACCAGGGTCAGCCAATCGTTACTGAAATATCAGCGGCTGATTTCCTGGCCGATCCTCAATTTAAAGAGGAAGTCTTCGGCCCCTTCTCATTGCTGGTTGTAGCCGATGACATGGCGCAGGTACAGCAGGTAGTAGGTTCATTACACGGGCAATTAACGGCGAGTATTATGGCCGAACCGGGCGAACTGGAAAACTATAAACAACTAACAGATACGCTGGCCAACTTAGCTGGCCGGGTAATACTGAACGGCCCGCCAACAGGTGTTGAAGTAGGGAATGCCATCGTACACGGCGGCCCCTTCCCGGCAACAACCGACAGCCGCTTTACTTCGGTAGGTACCACCTCCATCAAACGTTTTGTACGCCCTGTTTGCTGGCAAAACTGGAGCGAGGAGTTGTTGCCTGATGAATTAAAAACCAACAACCCGCTAAAGATCTGGCGCTTGTTTAATAACGAATGGATGAAATAGTCATTATGTCATTGGGTCATTATGTCATTGAATAGTTCAATAAAATTCAATCGCCAGCCCCCCAATGACTTAATGACCTAATGACTCAATGACCTGATGACAAAAACTTTTTTCTGTATAGATGCCCATACCTGCGGTAACCCTGTAAGGCTGGTAGCCGGTGGCGGCCCGAATTTGGTGGGTAATAACATGAGCGAAAAACGCCAGCATTTTTTAAAGGAATTTGACTGGATCCGCAAAGGGCTGATGTTTGAGCCACGCGGGCACGATATGATGTCGGGCAGTATTTTATACCCGCCGCATGATCCTGCCAATGATGTGGCTGTCTTGTTTATCGAAACCAGCGGCTGCCTGCCTATGTGCGGGCACGGTACTATCGGTACCATAACTATTGCCATTGAGGAAGGATTGATCACCCCAAAAATACCTGGTATTGTCCGTATGGAAGCGCCTGCCGGATTGGTGCTCATCTCCTACAAACAGGAAGGTGGCAAAGTGAAGTCAGTTAAGCTGACGAACGTGCCCGCCTATCTTGCTGCTGAAAATTTGACTGTTGAATGTCCGGATTTGGGAATGCTAACCGTTGATGTAAGCTATGGCGGTAACTTTTATGCCATTGTTGATCCACAGGAAAATTTCAAAGGCCTGGAAAATCATACCGCTGATCAGCTGATCTCGTGGAGCAGGTTATTAAGGCAAAGGATCAACGAAAAATATACTTTCGTTCATCCTGAAAACCCAACCATCAACGGCTGCTCGCATATTTTATGGACAGGCAAAACCATTTCGCCTGAAGCAACGGCGCGCAACGCTGTTTTTTATGGTGATAAAGCAATCGACAGGTCGCCCTGCGGCACCGGTACTTCGGCCCGTATGGCGCAGTGGCATGCTAAAGGCAAACTGAAAAAAGGTGATAAATTCATTCATGAAAGCATCATCGGCAGCCAGTTTACTGGCACGGTGGAGGACGAAGTAACGGTAGGCGGTAAGCCCGCCATCATCCCCGGCATTGAAGGCTGGGCGAGAATATACGGCTATAACACCATCAAAATTGATGATGCCGATGATCCGTATGCGTTTGGGTTCCAGGTGATATAAAAAATAATAATAAACTATGTCATTGCGAGGAGGAACGAGTGAAGCAATGACATAGTTTATAAGAATGTACTATGAGTAAAGCAATCATTATCGGCGGCGGCGTAATAGGCCTGTTTTCCGCCTACTACCTGCATAAATCAGGATGGGAAGTTGAAGTTCTGGATCAGGGCGACCTGTCGGATAATTGTTCATACGGCAATGCCGGAATGATTACGCCGAGCCATTTTGTGCCCCTGGCATCACCGGGTATGGTGGAGCAGGGCATCCGCTGGATGTTTAACAGCAAAAGCCCCTTTTATGTAAAACCATCGCTAAACGGTGAGCTGATAGGGTGGGGGCTGAAATTTTTAAAGAGCGCCACCAAAAAACATGTGGAACGTTCAGCCGGTGGCTTACGCGATATCGCCATGTACAGCCGCGGATTATACCACGAATTTGAAAAAGATTCGGGCGTTGAATTTGGGTTGGAGGATAAAGGCATACTGATGCTGTTTAAATCGCCCAAAGTTGAAGAGGAAGAACTGCACATGGTGGAGAAGGCTACCAACCTGGGCCTCGACGCACAATATCTCACCGCTGCCGAATGCCGCGAGTTACAGCCAGATATCGAGCTGGATATTTTAGGCGCGGTACATTATCATTGCGATTCGCACCTGTACCCTAACCAGTTGATGAAAGGGCTGATAAAATATCTGGAAGCTGAAGGGATAAAGATCCATCGGCGTACCGAGGTGACCAGAATCATGCACGATAACGACAAAATAACTTCTGTAAATACGCACGATAAGGAGTTTAAAGGCGATGCCTACCTTATTGCAGGAGGCTCATGGTCGCCGGCCATTGCTAAAATGGCAGGATTGAATGTGCCGCTGATGCCGGGTAAAGGTTATTCCTTTATGGTAAATAACCCGGTTAAAAAAATGACCATCCCCTCCATTTTATGCGAGGCCAGGGTAGCTGTAACCCCGATGAATGGCGGCATCCGTTTTGGCGGCACCATGGAAGTGGGCAAGATCAACCAGCAGGTAAACATGAACCGGGTAAAAGGGATCGTTGAATCGGTACCCAAATATTTCCCGGAGTTTAAATTGGCAGTACCTGAACAGAAGGATGTTTGGTTTGGCTTCCGCCCGGTATCCCCGGATGGTTTGCCGTATATTGGCCTGTCCTCAAAATACAAAAACCTGGGTATCGCCACAGGCCACGCTATGATAGGTTTGGCATTGGGCCCGGCAACAGGTAAACTGATTGCTGATACCTTTAACGGTGAAAAACCGGGTGTTGATTTGGGTATATTTGCACCTGGAAGATATGATTAGTGCCAGTTGCTTGGGTTGATTAAGTTAGATTATGTTGATTAAGTTGATAGATCTATTTGTAGCAATTAATTTCAACTTAATCAACCATTCAACTCAATCCAACTTAATCAACTTTACAAAATGAAAGTCCTGCCCTTTACCATTCCCGTACCGCACGATCGTACCATCATCGTACAGGAAGAGGTATTGCCGCATTTTTATACGTTCCTGCATCGCCATGCCGAAGTGCAGATCACCTGGATCCAAAAGGGGGAGGGGACTTTATTAGCGGGCAACAGTATGCACGCTTTTAAGGACGGTGAAATTTATCTCATCGGCGCCAACCTGCCGCATCTGTTTAAAAGCGACCCCGCCTATTTTCAGCCGGATAGCGGGTTGGAGGTGCGGACGGTAACGATATTTTTCAATCCCTCGGGCAAATTGTCGGCGCTTTTTAGCCTGCCCGAAATGAAATCAGTGGGTACATTTGTGGAACAATCGCAAAATGGGTTTAAAGTACCCGACGGCAGTTATACCGAAATAGCCAGGCGGATAGCTGACATAGAGCAGGCAAGCGGGGCAATGCAATTATCACTTTTTATTGAACTGCTCAATAGTTTGAGTGTGAATACAGCGATGGAACCCCTGGCATCCGGCAACTATACCCATTCCATGACCGACCCCGAAGGCATGCGCATTGCAGCAGTGTACAATTATATTATGCAAAATTATAACAATGTTTTATCGCTTGACGAAGTGGCGATGCAGGCCCATTTAACCCCCACCGCTTTTTGTCGCTATTTTAAAAAACACACCCGCCATACCTTTGTCCATTTTGTAAATAAAATACGGGTAAATGAAGCCTGCAAAATGCTGGTGAACGGATCGCCGGATAGCATCGCAGCAATAGCCTACAGCTGTGGCTTTAATAGTATAACCAATTTCAACCATGTTTTTAAACAACTCACCGGTGTATCGCCGCGCGATTACGTAAACAGTTATTCAAAAACTGTTAAATAGTCTATAACCAAAGGAATCAAATGTCAGGTACGCCAAAATAGTGGGAATATAAATGGGTATCGCAAAATTTATGCTGGTTGTTTATAAGCGTTTGATTTTTGCTTTCCGGCGCTTATTGCGGTGTCCTGTAATAATAAATCGGCGTATAAATACCTTCGCTACAGGTATAATAGCCTTTGCCGTCAGGTGTAAAGCCAATGCCTTCACCTTGTTTTTCTTCCTCGTAAGGCAGTAGTTTCCATGGTTTTTGCACGGTTTTCCAGATAGGCTCGTTGTGTGCACGTTGCCAGTAATATACCTTGTTGTAACTTTTTATCAAAACCTGTTGCCCGTCATTGGATATATCGCCTGCCGTTATCCATTTAAACGGCTTAATCCCCGGAAAAAATAATTTGCAGCGTTTGGTTAGCATAATAGTGTCATCCGGTTTATACAGGAGCGGTGTCGAATAAACCCTTACCGTATCGTGTCTTTTTGAAACGATATAAATCAGCTGCTCAATGGGGTCAATCATTAGTGTTTCAGCATCCTTTGGCCCATCAGGATATTTTAAATGGATCGGAACAGCTGTTGTGTGGTATGTACCTTTATTTACCCACTCCTTTTTTTCTTCCATGCGGTAAACCGTCAGGTAACTGCGCTCCGCGTAATTATCGCCGATATCACCCATGTAAACATAGCTATTTCCTGGCACAGGGCCGGGGCCCACGGCAATATCTTCACAATCATGCACGCCATACTGTTTTTCCTTTGGATCTCCGTTAAAATAAACGGTCGATCTCAATTCGCCTGAAGGATAGATCGCAAAAAAACGGCTGGTGTCGCCACTGTCGTTATGCACATAATAAAGGTCCTTGTTGATGCCCGACGCGGCTATGCCCGAAATTTCATCCATATCACGCATGGCTAGTCTGCCAACGATATTGCTGTGGCGGTACTCATGCTTGTGTTTTGCATAAGCAACCAGGAATATGATGAAAATAATGGGAACAATCAGCCTTGTTTTTTTTGCGTGGCTCATGCTTTATACAAAGAATCTAAATTCGTAAAGTAAGTTAACGCAAAAATAAGGTTTTAGTGCGGGATAGAGATTAGAGATTAGTTAAATAGAGATCAGGCAAAAAAAAACAGGCGGTCATTCGATCGCCTGTTTTAATATTTAAAAGTATAGTTTGTTAAAAACTTTCAACTCAAACAACCGTTTCTTCCGCATACTTTGCCGCCGCCTCTTCAGCCTTAACCAGTTCGATATCGGGCATGGATTCATCAGTAAGAGACACTTTGCCGCGTTCTTTTCGTACGATACGGTTAAAAAGCGAAATTTCCTGTTCAAAAAGGAACCTGAAAAATAGTTTGGTCCATGAGGTATGGTAAAGCAGGGTGTCATAATATTCCGGCGCGGTTTTCTTTATCTCCGGAAGCTTGTTCCAGGGGATGGACGGAAAATCGTGGTGCTCATTATGAAAACCTACGTTAAATGCGGTAATATTCAATGGACCGTAATAGCTATACGTTTCCTGCTGGCTGTCGAAGGTCAGGTAGTGTTCCTGTACCCAGCGGGCGCCAACCGGGTGCAAGCCGATAGAGAACCAAAAACTGATAAACATAAATGCAACGGCATGCCAGCCCATAAAATACCATATAGCTGCTGTAAACGCAACTTGTACCAGGATGTTTACAACCACCCAGCCATCAAAAAAGTTGATCTCTTTTAGTCTGGATACTCTTGTTCCCTGGAATATCGGAAAAAATAACAGCCACAACGTTTTACCTAAAAAGGAATTGTTGATCAGCTTTGCTTCCCATTTGTTAGGCAAGTCGGCATCCAGCTCATGGATTCCCTGGAAGGAGTGGTGTTTCAGATGATATTTTTCAAATGAAATAGCGCCTGGCATAATGTGTGGCAAATTGGCAAATATGGCGGCCCAGCGGTTAGCCAGGCGGTTTTTAAACAGCAACTGGTGCGTACACTCGTGGATCATTACAAATAATGCATGGTTCACAAAGGCGCCAAATAAATAGGCCGCGGCAAAAATGATCCACCACGATTGGTCGCGGACCAGCCAGGCAACGCCTGTCATTGATCCAACCAGGGCTAATATTACTACCATGGTGAATGGGTTTTTACCGATAAGGTTTCTTAATTCCGGAAACTCTCTTAAAATTTGCTTGGTACGAATACGGTGCGGCTCAGGCGCTCCTGAGTGTACAAAATCACTTCTCTTTATCATTCGGTTAACTAGGGGGCATCAGCGGGTAAATATAGTAATATGAATCTAAAATATTATTTTAATGGCAATTTTATTTTATTTTTCTAGTTAAATATATTAACCGTTGCAATAAAAAGCAACCCCTGGGCTTTTATTACTTAGGCAGAAACCAAGAGTCAAGAGCCAGGAATCAAGATAAGCCGGTTGCCGGGTACGTTAACGGAAGCGGGTAGAAAGAACAAGGTTCATTCTTTTTATCCTGGTTCTTGACTCTTAATTCTTTCCCTTACTGCATTTTAAACACCAATACCTTAAAAGTGTTTGGTAAAACTTTTCGGGTGCCGGGTTCAAAATCGGCAACGCTTAAATATATTTTGTGGTTACGGGTATCTAATGCCATTGTTTTTGCCCTTACCGGTGTTTTTAACGTTTGAATAACGCTATAATCATCAGCTGAATTTTGTTTGATAATGGTGGTGGTTCCATCGCCGCATGAGCAAAAAATCAGTTTGGTTCCCGGGTCGTAGCATACAGCATCTACCCCGCCGCCAATTGGAAGCGTGGCAATTACCTTGCCCGAAGCAGCATCAAGCACACTCATCCCTTTATTTTTGCGGCAAACACTGAAGAGCCGGTTGTCCGCATCATCCAAAGCAATGCCGGTAGGGCCACCCGCAGGTGCTAAAGAATAGTTGCTGATCACTTTTAAAGTCTTGCTGTCTATCACATTCACGCTGTTTTTATCTTCCAGGTTGTTATAGATTTTGCCTTTGCCATCGGCAACTGCAAATTCAGGCGCGCCCCCAAGGTCCACAGTACCTACTTGTTTCAGGGTGTTAGGATCAACTACCGAAGCATTGTTGCTATCACCGTTAAAGCTAAAAACCCTGTCAGAATAGGGATCATAGATAATTCCGTCAGGTCCTGTTGCGGTAAGCGGGATAGTGGCAATAACTTTAAGCGTTGTTAAATCAAACGCAACTACAGCATTCGCCCTGCCATCGCTGATAAAGCCCCGGTTGCTTTTGTTAACGATAGCAATGCCGTGCATGCCTTTTAAATCACCAATCACGCCAATTTGCTTGCCGGTGGTAAGGTCAACAATATTTAACATCGAGCCGTGCGACACGTACAAACGGTTACCCGACATGTCGATAGCAACATAATCGTAACCCGAATCGCCGGTTAGCGGTATTGTTTTATCCAAAACGTAAGTCTGTGCATGAAGGGATAAGGACATCATGCCCGCAGCCAAAATGGCTAAAAAGATCTTTTTCATAAACTGTTGTTTTTATTGGTAAAGATGAATGGTGATTCTGGATTAAGTCTGAATAATAGACACGAATTGAATTTAACACGAATTTTCACGAATGCGTTCGAATGATCACTAATGCGGGCTGACTAATGGATGCAATATCAGGACCGTATGTTGCCTGATTATCTTCACCCAAAAACTTTATCCGCCACGCAGTATTCGTGAAAATTCGGCCTTATTCGTGAAATTCGTGTCAATATAAATTCGTGCTAATTCTATTCGTGATTATTAGTATCTATCTTACTGTTTTCAGGAAAGTGCCCCTCCTTATAAAATATCCGTATCAAACTTGGTAGTACAATCAGCAACATCGGGAGTGCTACAACAAAACCACCAATCACCGCAATAGCTAAAGGCTGGTGCAGCTGCGCCCCGGCGCCTATACCCAATGCAAGCGGCATCAGTGCTATAATTGCCCCGAGTGCTGTCATCAGTTTTGGCCGTAAACGTGTGGAGATAGCGTATGTAACCGCTTCGTCAATGCTGTTTTCAACTTTTTTATCCAGGTTCTCCAGCGCTCTTTGTTTAAACTGCAAAAAGGTAAAAATGGCGTTCTCGCCAATAATACCAACGATCATAATGAGCCCTGTATAACTGCCTACATTTAAAGGGGTTTGGGTGATATATAAAGCAAGAAAACTTCCGGAGATCCCTAAAACCGCTACAATTAAAATTAAAAATGCTATCCTGAATTGTTTGAACAGGAAAAGGATCACACAAAAAACCAGCAGGCTCGAAGTGATAAGGATGATCAGCAGTTCTTTAAATGATTGCTGCTGCTGGGCATAATCTCCCCCGTACTCAATATGATAACCCTGGGGCAGCCCAATTTTTTGTTTGATGCTTTTTTGGATAGCCGGAATTACCGAACCAAGGTCGCTGCCCTCAAGGCGCGCGCTCACAACGCCCATGGATTGCAGGTTCTCCCGGTTGATTTCCGCATCCCCGGGCTTTAATTGTACTGATGCCAGTTCGCTGATGGGCACCAGCTTGCCGCTGGGGACAAAAATGCTCTGGCTCTCAATGCCCGCCAAATTTAAGGCGCGGTTGCCCGGATAAACCATCCTGATCGGGTTCAACTGCTCATTCTCCAGTATGGTGCCGATAACATTCCCTTCTAACGCTGTTTGTACCTGGAACTGCAGGCTTGCAGGTGTTATGTTATATTGTGCCAGTTTGCTATAGATCGGATCGATGCTCACAGATGGCCCGGCTATAATTATGCCGTTATTTACATCTGCCGTTCCTTTTACATCTGAAACAATATCCGCCACCTGTTTTGAAAGGCTTTGCAGTTTTTGCGGGTTATCGCCAAATATTTTTATTTCGATAGGTTGTATTGAAGTCATCAGGTCGCCCAGCATATCCGTTATTACCTGGCCGAAATCTATTCTTAGTGCGGGCTGGTTGGCGGCTATTTTCTTTCTTAACTCACTGATCACCTCTTCGGTGGTCTTGTCACGCTTTTTCTTTAACTGTATCAGGTAATCTCCCTTATTCGGCTCTGTAATAAAGAAACCCATCTCCGTCCCGGTCCTGCGCGAATAGGCCTCTACTTCCGGCTGGCTGCTGATAATTTTCTCAATCTGGTGCAGCATCCTGTCTGTTTCATCAAGGGATGTTCCTGGTGGCGACCAGTAATCCAATACTATACTGCCTTCATCCATTTCAGGTAAAAAACCTGTTTCCAGCAATTTTGGTACAATAACTATCGTGGCAATAGCGCCTGCCATAATAATTAAACTTACATAGGGCCTTAATATAAACCACTTTACCCACCTTTGCTTTTTTACCTCGTGAGCCACCTCTTTCACTTCGCCGGTATAGTCTTTCTTGTGCTTGCTCAGTAAAACATAAACTACGGGCAGCCCTATCCAGGTAACAAAAAATGAGCAAACCAGCGTAATGATCATGGTATTGGTAAGCACTTTAAAATAAGCGCCTGCAACCCCGGTCATCAATAAAAATGGAATAAATATTACAATAGTACTTATTGAAGAACCGATCATTGCCGGGAAGAGGTAATCAATGGCCGTTTTTACCAGCTTTAACGGATGCTCCTTCGGATGCTCTTCATGGGTACGGTGGATCTGTTCAACCACAACAATGGCGTCATCAATAATCAAACCCAAAGCGGCTGCAATAGCGCCCAATGTCATAATATTGAACGTGTATCCTATGCCATATATCACTATTAAACTCAAGCAAAGCGTTATCGGTATGGTGATAAGTATTACCGCGCTGGCTTTAATCGAGCGCAGGAAAATAATGGCGACAATGATGGCCAGCAACAGCCCTATCCATAAACTATCGCTTACACTTTTGATGGAATCTTTTACAAAATCTGCCTGTTCATAATAAGGCTTAATGCTTACATCGTGCGGCAATATTTTTTTGAGCTGTGCCACCTTATCGTCCATATCGCTTGAAAGCGAAACCAGGTTGGCATCAGGCTGTTTAATTACCGCGATTAAAACGCCGTCGTGCCCGTTGGCGTTAATGCGGGTATATTCAATGCTTTCCTGTATCGCTATATCTGCAAAATCTTTAAGGCGCACCACCCGTTTCCGGTTATTACTGATAACCAGGTTCTCTAATTGATCTTTAGCATTAATAGTTGCATCCGTAACGGTAAGGTAAAGCATTTTGTAATCAGCCAGGTAACCTTCTGACTTTACAAAATTGGTAGTGCCGAGGGTGGTATTGATAATATCAGGCGTAAGGCCCAACGAGCTCATTTTTTGTTTGTTGAGCGTCAGCCAGTATTCTTTGGCTTTGCCGCCGATTACCCGGATCTCCGAGATCCCGTCAACCTGCGACAAAAATGGCTTTACCGTGTAAGTGGCCAGTTGCCGCAATTCAATCGCCGAGCGGGAATGGCTCTCTAAAGTATACCCGCTCACCGGTAAAATAGAAGGGTTCATTTTTGCGGTGGTGATGTTCACATCAGCAGGCAGGTCGTTTTTTATCTGGTTGATATTGGCCTGTAATTTGGTAAGGCTTTGGTCAATATCAACATCCCAGCTCATATAGGCTGATATTTCGCAGCTGCCCCTGCTGGTGGTACTGCGTACCATTTGCAGGCCGGGGGTTTGTTTGATGGCATTCTCCAGCGGTTTGGTAACCGTTACCATCATTTTATTTACCGGCTGCAAACCTTCATCCGCTATGATTTTTATTTTCGGGAAAGTGATTTCAGGAAAGAGGGACGTTTGCAATTTTGAATAGGCAAACAAACCACCCATAATAATGATGGCCAACACCAGGCTGATAGGCTTCCTGTGGCTTATAAAAGTATCTTTTATCTTTTCAGGGCTCATCATTGCTTCACAATTTTAACTTTGGCGGTATCTGTAAGGCCATAATTCCCGGTAACAACGATTTTATCCTGCGGCGAAAACTTGGGCGACAGGATCTCTACGCGGTCGCCCGATTGTATGCCTTCTTTCACCGGTACTTTTACGGCAGTACTGTCGTTAACCAGTTTCATTACCCAAAACTCAGTTTGTGTTTCATTAGCCAGTATAGCCGATTTTGGCAAGGTAGAAGTATTGCTTTTTGCTGATTTTACGATTCTTGCCTTTGCTACCAAATTTTCGGGTATTTGCTGATTGGAATTAATGCCAATGACAACTCCCTGTGTTTGGGCAACCGTATCTACCGCTGGCATAAATGATTTTACTGTCCCAATTATTTTGGTGCCGCCCGGCAATGTGAGGTCAACATTTTGGCCCGCTTTTACATATTGCTTTAACTCGTAAGGCAGCTGCATTAAAAACACAAAGCTCGACCGGTCGCTTATTACTGCCAGGGCTTCGCCATCCTGCACATAATCGCCGGTTTGATGGCTTAAGGCTGAAATATAACCCGATGCCGAAGCTTTAATTTTATTTACCCCCGAAAACTTAAAACTGGTATCCAGTACATTAATGCTGTTGCCGATAGTTTGCGCTTCCTTGGTTTTAACGGTAAAAAGTAACTGCCCTTTGCTCACATTTTGTCCGGGCTGTACATTTGATTGTGTGATATAGCCTATTGCGTTCGATTTTACATAGTTTTTCTGCAGGGTGGTCGACGTAGCATTCAGGTCGATATAATCAACCAGCGTGCTATCGTTAACTGTCGTTACGCTAACCGGTGTTTGCGAGGTTACTTTAGCGTCTTCCTCATCCCCGCCGCTGTCTTTTCCCTTGCACGAATACAGCAATACCGGGATAACCATCACCATGCAGAATTGTTTAATGCCATTATATTTAAAAATCAATGTTTTCATGTTACCTGTTATAGTAATTCAGCTGGTTGATGAGCTGTAGTTTAGTGATGTTTGTAGTGGTGCGTAAGTTTTTTATGGTCAGATAGTTGTTTATAGCCAGTATAAGGTCGGCAATGCGCACATCCCCGGTTTGCAACAGGTCGCTGTCAACTTTTATCAAACTTTCGGTGTATTTTATTTGTTCGTCAATTTGTTTAAGCAGGTTGTCGTTTTCGCTGATCTGCTGGTTCAATTGTGCTATCTGTTGTTTAAACTGTACATTAAAAAAAGATTTGTAATTTTCGCGGGTATCTTCTTCTAAACTTATTTTCTTGTACTGCATTTTCCGCTGCCCGCCGTCATAAATCGGCATCGTAAAAGTAAAACCAGCGCTAACGCCAAAATTCTTGTACGCCGGACCCATAAAATCCGAGTTATAACCGCCATCAGCTGTAATGCTTACTTTGGGTTTATAACTGAAATCAACCAACAAGCGGCTGTTAACCAGTTTCAGGCTGTCCAGCTTGTACTGCCTGAAAAAAATAGAGGTAGTCGGGTCGGGGAGGATTGGTTTTTGGATGGCAGGTTCTGCCAGCGCTACCATACTTGTGTCGGCAACTCCCGCAAGGAAATTTAATGTCGAATAATCGTTCTTATACAGCAACCTTGCCTGCAAAAGCTGTAACTGCTGCTGTTTCAGTGTAACTAAAAAGGTCAGGTAATCGCTTTGATGGTAAACGTTGGCGCGGGTAAGTTTTTTCAGCAGTTCTTCTTCCTTGCTGAGTAGTTCTATTACTTCCTGGTTAAAACGTACCTGCAATAAATCGCCGTAGGCAGTTATGTATTGTGTGGTTATCGCCTTTTTTAAGTCCTGCTCGGATATTTTGGTTGCATTGCCAATGGATTGCGATAATAATGAAATGGCATCCAGTTGGGCGTTAATATTTTTTTTGCTGATGATAGCCTTGTTTGCACTCATCAAAGCATTTAAGGTGTGGTTATTCGTGATCGCCTCTGAATATCCGTACCCGCTGATGATCGGGGCATACAAACCGCCGCTATTGGCGTTTACCTGGGGTTTTAACCCCGCAAGCAGGCGCAAGCTGTCGATTGAGTTTGATGCCACCTGGTTGTGCAGGTCTTTTAGTAAAGGGCTGTTATTTCTGGCAATATCAAGATAGTGATCAAGCGTGTAGGTTTGCGCCAGCGAAACTGAACAGGTAAATAAACAGATGATCAGACCGTGTAAAAATTTCATTCAATGTGCTGAAAAGGGTATTTATGTAGCTAAACTATAACTTAATTTTGGATTATTTTGGGATGGAGAAGATTTTTGTTTTTAAAAACAACAGGCTTTAAGCCGTTTAGTTTTAAAAGAATGAGGTTGTCTCAAAAGTCGGTTTTATAAAAAGCTTACCAAATAATATTTGCCTCTGTGCTCTTTGCGTTCTTGTCTCCGTGACCTCTGTGGTTAAATTTCACCACGGAGGGCGCGAAGAAGACACAGAGAGGCGCGGAGTT
>JARLHA010000070.1 GCA_031292485.1 Mucilaginibacter sp. | reverse complement strand
TGGGTGGTCGAAAGAACCTTTTCTTGGCTCGACAACGACAGAAGATTATGCAGAAACTATGAACTCCTGCTTGAAACTTCTGAAAACATGGTCAAATTCGCCGCTATAAAATTATTATTGAACAAAATTTAAACAGGCTCTAAAACAAATATAAATATGAGCAATCAATCAAATGATGATATTTCGGGATTTGAAAAAATAAGTAACACCATAACCACCTATAGCGGCAGTTCGCCGGTATTTTTGGCAGCGGTTGGGTTTATTTTGTTATGGGCATGCAGTGGTCCTGTTTTTCATTTTTCAAATACCTGGCTGCTTATTGTTAATACCGCCACCTCAATAATAACCTTCCTGATGGTTTTTTTGATCCAAAAATCACAAAATAAGGAGTCTATAGCGGTGCAGCTAAAACTAAATGAGCTGATAGCAGCCAATAAGGGCGCTAGCAACCGTTTGCTGAATATACAGGACCTAAGCGAAGATCAATTGAACACTCTTTATGAGCATTACCGCACCCTGGTTGAACTGACACAAAAAGCGCAGTCAAATACCCAAAGCCATTCGGTTGAAGATGCTATTGAATCGGCAGAAGAAGATATGAAAAACGATTTTCTGAAGAATGATCAGAAATAATGAAGTGCTTATTTCATGTATTTGTTTAAGAATGCCATCAAGTCGCGTTTGATAAAATCGGCATCAAACATCACTCCAAAATGCGGCGCGCCAGGTACGATGGTTAGCTGGTTGGCCACATGCGCGTTTTTTAACCGGTTGCTCAATAAAATGGATTGATCAGGATTAACAGATGCATCTTTTTCGCCCTGGACGATAAAAAAAGGCGGATCTTTTTTATCAATATAAGTTATCGGGCTGGCCTTTTTGGCAAGTTCGGGCTTTTCTGCAACCGTACCACCCAACAGTAGCGTTATTGGGTTTTTCAGATCAGGGCCATCGTGCCCTTTCAACGTTGAAAAATCTGATGGGCCGTAAAAGTCCAAAACGACAGTAACTTTGAATTGTGGTTTTTTGCCGTTGTAGTAAAACGCTTTCTCGAAATTGTTATTGGATAACCCAATTAGAGAAGCCAGGTGCCCTCCGGCAGAAAATCCAATCAGGGCTATTTTGCTTTCATCAATATTATATTGGGCCGCGTTTTGGTATAAATATTCAATAGCCTGGTTGCAATCCTGTATTTGCGCGGGGAACGGAGCGGTAGTGCTGTGACGGTAGTCGATGGATGCCAATACATAGCCGGCATTTAAAAACGCTTTTATGGTATTGGTCATGTAGCTCATATCGGCATGTTTGTCGTTCAACATCCATGCGCCGCCATGGATCCAAACAATCAGGGGGTAGCTTAGGCTCTTTACAGGGGGCATGTAGATATCCAGTGTGTGTTTTTTTAGCGTGTCATTGGCATAGGGAATATTCCCGAGTACCGTGGTGCCTGCCGGGAAAATATCTTTGTCAGCGACGGTTTGGGCGCCGGCAAAATGAGAAATAAAGGAAAATAAGATGACGACCAGGGGAAACGTTTTCTTCATGACAGTTTATGAGGTAAATTAAATGGGTATGGAATTTATTGCTTTCAGTGCACTTAAAGGTATGGTTTTTAAGCGATACTTTGCAATTGTTCGTTAATCATGGTGCTCACTTATGCCATCGGCCGATGCCTTGGGCATTTTATAACAGACGAATTTCAAATGTGGTTTTGGTATAGCAACCTGTGAAGTATTTACCGCTACAAGCAGGAAAAAGCGGGGTTTTGAGCAAGCTCCGGAGCTATTCTTTTTTTTGAAAAGTGGCGCTGGTGCGTCCTTTAATGTTTTTTCGCGGGCAGGCAGAATTCAAATCTGTCGCTTCCCTATCCTAAATGTGTTTTATTGAAGACGCTGTTTGTCTGCTAGTGTCGTGTCAACCATAAATTGACTAATCATCAATCTGCAAGTTGATTGAACCCAAAAAAGCACAAAAAGGGTTTACAAAAGGTTTACACATTTAAGGGTTTACATTTTGTAAATTTTTGATAATAAGCCGTTTATGTGTTTATCCATTAAGATAGGGTTTACACTATTTGACATAATTTCCTCCCGGTATTTTTAAGCTGTTCTGATAAAACCTTAACGTCAATTTATTAATGACATGACGCCGGTTATACAATTTTATTTAGGGTAAACGCGAAGATGAACAAGGTGATTTTCAAAAGCAATCCTTTGAAAATCTTGGAACGCTCAACAGGTATCCCGTCTGTAATCAGTAACTGTACCGTTACGGCATAAAAGTCACGTCGCATGCTGCTTTGTTTTCCCCGCCAATTTTTACCTTATAACAGTTTGCTTTATTAATGCGGATATGATCACATACCGGTGCCGGAAATGAATCCATTATATAGCTCATTTCGCAGCTGATGCGCTTAAATAATAGCCAATCTGCATAAGTATGCTATGGATTGATTCCGCCAAACACGCAATAACAATTATTCAAAACTTTATAAAAAGTTTATGGATGCGGCGGTGGTGGCGGTGGTGGCGGTAAATGGATGTGCGGCAATCGTATGGGATGGTGCCTGTGGTGACGGTGATGCCTGCGGAAAGGCAATCGCGGCGGTGGCGGTGGCGGTCTTCTTTCCTGTAAAACTATGGATTCAACTGTAGTTTCGACAGGAGTTGCCCCCGCAATTTGAAAGGAGGTTATGAATACAGATAGGATAAAAAAAACCAGATATTTCATGTTTATTGGTATTTACGTGAGCAGTTAATTAGTGAACAGAATTATACCCGGAATGTTTAAATAATTCTCCCGAAACTAATAAATATTAAATAGGGTAATTATTTAAAAAGTAAGGGGTATAAAAAATCAGCAGCAAACTGTCCGGCTTCCAGCCACCGCTTTTGGGTGTTAGTACCGCCTGAAAAGAAAGGATTAAAATGTCTTTGCAATTCGTGCGAATAGCCGTCAAAAACTTTTAATGCACTTGGTATACCAAGCGAATTTGCCTTTTCATTTATATCCACACCTCCATACAATGTCATATTTTTATGGGTAGGAGACACAATCTTATCGTCGCTTCCAAGCTCGCTGACTATTGGTACCCGGGCATTTTTTAACCAGTTTAAATCAAGTATCCCGCCCCAAAAGTTGATCACACCTGCTACTTTTATTGTCCCTTGATGTTTTGTTTCAATGTCGTTTAACCCCGCCGCTTTTGCTAATTCGCGGTCTGTGCTATAAGCGGCTTGCAGTGCAATTAAACCCCCTGCCGAGTTTCCGGCAAGAATAATTTTATGCGGATCAATATGAAATTCGGCATGATGCTGCCTGAAATATTCTACCGCTGTTTTCGCATCCTGTACCGCGTAATAACAGTTCTTTTGCAATTTGCCAAGATGAAAAATAGCATTGTTTTTCGCTAAGCTGTAATTGATCGCAGCGCATACATATCCGCGTTGCGCAAAGCTTTTACTCCATATGGTTATACCTTCTGCTTCTTTTGAGCCGAATATAAACCCCCCGCCATGCATCCAGATGATGAGCGGACGCGACGTTGATGAATCGCCTTTTGGCTGATAAAGATCGAACAAGTTGCCTTTTCCTTCGTTCTGCGAAGCTACTGGTGCATAGCTCAGATTTTTGTCGATCGTTATATATGGAAATACGAGGTCCTTATATCTGCAAAGCGTAGTGTTTTGCGCTTCGGAGAAAAGTGTTATGGAAAGTATGCTAAATAATAGGAATGTTTTTTTTTTCATATATATTTATAGGGAGCTACAATTAATTAAGAAGTATGTTTGGAATGCCAAACATATTTAACACTTATTGGTTGCAGCAGTGTAGCTTAGGGTTTTTTATCAGGCGGGGAATCCGTTTAAAATAATAATTTGGTTTTATAGAATGATTGCGGGACTTGGTATTGATATGATTGAAGTTGAACGGATAGCAGCTAAAATAGGTAAGGAAAGCGGGTTCAGGGAATTGGTATTCTCGAAAAATGAGATCCTGTATTGCGAGGCCCAAAAAAATAAGTTTCAGCATTATGCCGCCCGGTTTGCCGCTAAAGAGGCTTTTTTTAAAGCAATTGGTACCGGATGGCTTGAAGGGACTTTGTTTAATGAAATTGAAATAATAAATAACGATGCTGGAAAACCCGAACTGGTATTGCTGGGTTCAACCATAAAAACAATCGGAGCACTCGGAATCGTTAAAATTTTAGTGTCGTTGTCACATATAAAAACAATGGCAACGGCAGCAGTAATCATAGAGAAATGATGGCATTTTTTCAGGAAACAGATCGCCGGCAAACAGACCCGGCAACGCTAATGCAGGAACAAAAATTACAGAAACTTTTGTTGTATCTCTCCCGGCATTCACCATTTTACAAGGAGCTGTTCAAAAAAAACGGAATAGACATCACCGCTATACAAACGCTTGCTGATCTTCAATTCATACCAACTACAAGTAAGGATGACCTTCAGCAGCGAAACGATGATTTTTTATGTGTACCCGGTGAAAAGGTGGCTGAATATACTTCTACTTCCGGAACGCTGGGCAGCCCGGTAACCATTGCGCTTACCGCAAATGATCTTGATCGTTTAGCATGTAATGAATATAATTCTTTTTTGTGCGCCGATGGGACGTCAAATGATAGCTACCAGTTAATGCTTACGCTCGACAGGCAGTTTATGGCCGGGATTGCCTATTATTCCGGCATTCGCAAACTTGGGGCTGGTATAATCCGTTTAGGGCCGGGCGTGCCTTCCCTTCAATGGGAAACTATTCAGCGGCTAAAGCCAACGGCTATTGTGGCTGTTCCCTCCTTTATTCTTAAGTTAATTCAATTTGCTAAGGAAACCGGTATTGATATCAATAGTACTTCGGTAAAAAAAGCTATTTGCATTGGCGAAAATATTCGCAATACCGATTTCTCCCTGAATATTTTAGGAAAAAAAATAACTGAATCATGGGATATTCATTTATACTCAACCTATGCTTCTACCGAAATGCAAACTGCTTTTACGGAATGCGCAGAAGGTCGTGGCGGCCATTATCAGCCTGAATTGCTGATTGTTGAATTGCTTGACGAAAACAACAAGCAGGTAGCACCCTATACGCCGGGCGAAGTAACGATTACAACCCTGGGGGTTGAAGGCATGCCTTTGCTGCGTTACAAAACAGGCGATATATGTATGTATGATGACGAACCCTGTGCCTGCGGGCGCACCAGTTTGCGTTTGTCGCCGGTGATGGGCCGGAAAAAACAAATGATCAAATTTAAGGGGACCACACTTTATCCGCCGGCTTTATTTGACCTGTTGAACGAACGTGAAGAGATTCTCGATTTTGTTATAGAGGTTTATTCAAATGAGATCGGGCTCGACCAGGTATTGCTTTACCTGCTTCCTGTTGAAGAGACTGAGGCCTGTGATCACCAGATAAGGGCTTATTTGCAGGCAAGGTTAAGGGTAAGCCCCCATATTAAATATGTAAACGCCGAAGAAATCCAAAAAAAACAATTACGGGATACCAGCAGAAAGGCTGTTAAATTCATCGACCTCAGGTCGTGAAAACTACTCCTTTCTTTTAATGTTTAATTTTTTATTACTATTATTTACAACCTTATATAATTATTATAGCCCATGATATCTGTTGGACATGGCATGCTCTCTTTGGATGATTTTTCTGAACTCATATACAAACAAAAAGAAATTGCATTAGATAAAACCGCTTTACACAACGTAGAAGTCAATTTCAAATTCCTCAAAAAATTTTCTTCCAATAAACTGATCTATGGTATAAACACAGGTTTTGGGCCTATGGCTCAATACAAGGTGAGCGAAGAAAATATGTCACAGCTTCAGTACAACCTGATCAGGAGCCACGCTTCCGGAAGCGGTAAACTAATGCCGGCGCTTTTAGCAAAGGCATTAATGATTGCCCGGTTAAATTCGTTGATGCTGGCCCATTCGGGGGTGCACACAGAAGTTGTTGAGCTTTTGAAGGAGCTAATCAATAAAAACATCAATCCCTGTATTTATGAACATGGCGGGGTCGGCGCCAGCGGCGACCTGGTACAATTGGCCCATCTGGGGTTAATGCTGATCGGTGAAGGTGAAGTGTTGTTTGATGATCAAATTTATCCGGCGATTGAAATATTCAACAGGTTTGCAATAAAACCGCTTTCTATTCATATCCGCGAAGGCCTGGCCCTTTTAAACGGCACTTCTGCGATGACAGGTATTGGAATCATCAATATTATACAGGCAAAAAAATTATTGAACTGGTCTGTTTTATTTTCAGCCATGGTCAATGAGATAGTTGAGGCCTATGATGATCATTATTCCCTCGAGTTAAACAGGGTAAAGCTTCACAAGGGCCAAAATGAAATAGGCGTTATGATGCGTGAGATACTGAAGGACAGTAAAATGATCCGTGATCGTTCTGAACATTTGTACAACCCCGATAACCAGGACCAGGAATATTTTGAAGATAAAGTGCAGGAATACTATTCATTACGATGTGTTACGCAGGTACTTGGACCTGTTTATGATACCATTGAGCAGGCCGAAAACGTACTGGTCAATGAATTAAACTCAGTCAATGATAACCCGGTGATCGATCACGAAAATCAAAATATCTACCATGGTGGGAATTTTCATGGCGATTATGTTTCATTGGAAATGGATAAGCTTAAAATAGCCATCACCAAACTGTCGATGCTTTCGGAACGTCAGCTGAATTACCTGCTGAACAATAAACTCAACCAAAAACTGCCTCCGTTTGTAAACCTTGGGGTACTTGGCCTTAATTTTGGCATGCAGGGGATGCAGTTTACCGCAACCTCAACCGTTGCCGAAAATCAAAGCCTTTCGTTCCCGATGTATGTACATAGTATCCCCAATAATAACGACAACCAGGATATCGTTAGCATGGGCTGCAATGCTGCGTTGATGACAAAAAAGGTGATCGACAATTCATTTGAAGTACTTGCTATACAATTGATGACGATTTTGCAGGCCATTGATTACCTGGAGTGCCGCGATCGATTGTCGGCAGTTTCCCGCGCTACCTACGATGAAGTAAGGGAAATATTTCCGAAATTTATCGAAGATCTGCCTAAATATAAAGATTTAAGCAGAGTTAAGGATTTTTTGGAAACTTCAGACAATTTTATCGCTGTCGCAAAATGAAATGTGCATTAATTACCGGCGGCTCAAGGGGTATAGGCAAGGCTATTTGTGTAAAGATGGCTGCTTTGGGCTACTATATTCTTATAAACTATAAAATTAACATCGAAGAGGCCGAAAATACACTATCCCTGATCAAACAAGGCGGAGGTGCTGGTGAACTTTTGCAATTCGATGTCGCTGACAAAGAGCAGATCAAGGCGATCCTGGGTAAATGGATAGCGGATAATGACGAAAAATATATTGAAGTGCTTGTTAATAATGCAGGCATAACCGATGACAGCCTGATGGCCTGGATGGCCGATGAACAATGGGACAACGTGTTAAAAACCAACCTCGATAGCTTTTTTTATGTTACCAGGCTGGTATTAAACAGCATGCTGGCCAGAAAGTATGGCCGTATTATTAATGTCGTCTCGCTGTCGGGTTTGAAGGGTTTAGCAGGACAAGCCAATTATTCAGCAGCGAAGGCGGGGGTAATTGGCGCTACAAAAGCCCTGGCGCAGGAAGTTGGCCGGCAGGGAATTACCGTTAATGCTTTGGCTCCTGGCTTTATTAAAACTGACATGACTGCAGCTTTGAATGAAAAAGAACTGAAAGCCCTGATACCGGTAAAACGGTTTGGTTTGCCCGAAGAAGTTGCCTACGCGGCAGCTTTCCTGGCATCGCCGGAGGCCGCTTATATCACAGGGCAGGTGCTTTCTATCAACGGAGGTTTATATTCCTGAATTTATGACACTTCCGGTTGACGACATTCTCTCCCTTATTCCTCAACAACCACCGTTTGTGATGGTAAGCAAGTTGCTTCAGGTTGATGAACTAAACGCGCGAAGTAGTTTCCTTATTTGCGAAGATAATGTTTTTGTAAAAAATAACACCTTTCAGGAGGCCGGCTTATTGGAAAATATGGCCCAGACAGCGGCACTGCGGGCGGGTTATATGGCAAAAGAGGAAAACAGACCAGTGTCTGTTGCGTATATCGGGGCCATTAAGAACCTGGAAATATATAAATTGCCATTAGTTAATGACGAGCTGATCACCGAGATCACTATCGAAAATCAGATTTTTGAGATGACGGTTTTTTCAGGAAAAGTTTGGCATGATAAAAAATTAATGGCGCAGTGCGAGATGAAAGTGTTTATAAGCGATAAACAGGACACGAAGTAACCATGAGCAGTTTAAAGGAAAATAATGAGCCGGACGTTTTTGTTGTCGCTGATAACATATTATCTCCGCTCGGTAAAACAACCGCTCAAAACTTTTCAAAGTTAAAACAACAGGTATCAGCTGTAAAACAATATCATCACCCGAATATTTCTGCGCAGCCTTTTTATGCTTCATTGTTCGGGAGCGATGAAGGTTTTTTGAAAATTGATCCACATCGCTATACAAAGTTTGAGCAGTTGCTTATTGCCTCCATTGCTGATGGTTTACAGGACAGCGGGATAATGGTATCCGATAAAAAAACGGTACTCGTCATTTCTTCCACCAAAGGAAATATCAGTTTGCTAGAAAACGAAGCGATGAGCGAAATATTAAAAGAAAGAATAGCGCTGCCGGCCTCGGCCAAACTGATTTCGGATTATTTTGGATTTGTTAACCCACCCATCATTATATCAAATGCCTGTATTTCGGGCGTTTTAGCTATCACCATCGGTATGCGGCTGCTGCGTGCCGGGCAATTTGAAAACGCGGTGATCGCGGGAGCTGATGTGATCTCGAAATTTATCTTCTCGGGTTTCGAGTCGTTTCAGGCGTTAAGCCCGCAAATATGCAAACCTTTTGACCGGTTGAGGGATGGATTGAATTTAGGGGAAGGTGCTGCAACCATCATTCTATCAACCAATAAAAAATACAGCCAGCATGTAAAGGTTAAAGGCGGCGCGGTTAGTAATGACGCTAACCATATTTCCGGGCCGTCACGTACAGGCAAAGAACTCGCCGGTGCTATAAAACAAGCAATGCAAGACGCAGCGGTTACATCCACGGATATTGATTTTATTTCAGCCCACGGAACGGCCACTGTTTATAATGACGAAATGGAAGCAAACGCCTTTTTTTTGACAGACCTGCAATCGACTCCTGTGAACAGTTTAAAAGCTTACTACGGGCATACCTTAGGTGCAGCAGGATTGATCGAGTCTATTATCTCAGTTCAGTCGATGAAAGAAAATTTGGTTTTGCCAACGTTAGGATTTGAGCTTAAGGGGGTAACCCAGCCTTTAAATGTTTGCAATAATTTGTTACAGGGAGATTTTAAAATTTGCCTCAAAACCGCATCAGGCTTTGGCGGTTGTAATGGGGCAGTGGTTTTTGGCAAGGATTAAATAGCCTGTGGTTTAAAAATAAAGATTTTGCTTGAAGAAAATTATATAACAGCCAGTTGCACCATAACGGAAGGTATGGTACGCAAAAATAATGTGAAAGTATTTGAAAATAACGACGCCGACCCGGCCGCTTTTTTACTTTCTGTTTACCGGTATTTTCAACTAAATTATCCTAAGTATTATAAGATGGATAATTTAAGCAAGTTAGGCTGGCTTGCTTCAGAAATCTTACTCAGGGATAATTTTAGTAAAGAACGCTATAAGCCAGAGGAAATTGGAGTAATTTTGATGAATGCCAACAGCAGCCTGGATAACGATCTGAAATATTTTGAAACAACAAAGGTAATAGCCAGCCCCTCGTTATTTGTCTATACCTTGCCAAATATTGTGATAGGGGAAATTTGTATTCGCAATAATTTTAAAGGGGAACAGGCTTTTTTTGTGACTGAATATTTTGATGCTGGTTTTGTTGAACAATACGTGAGTAATTTGTTGAATAATAATTTAATCCGGGCCTGCGTTTGTGGCTGGGCGGATGTTTTGGAACAGGAATATAAAACGGTGTTGTTTTTGGTGGAAAAGAAAAAAGAAAAACAATCGGTTTTGTTTTCAGCGGAAGGTATGGCTCATATTTTCGGGAAAAGTTAATATATCTAAGCTATTGAATATGAGCTCATCAGTATATGTGGCAGGCGTTGGCGTTATCTCGGCAATTGGCAACAATGTGGCCGAACACTTATTGGCATTTGAGCAGGAAGAAGCCGGTATGGGCGATATTACCCTACTTGACACCATATATCGAAAGAAGCTGCCTGTAGCTGAAGTAAAGCTGGACAACAAGCAGCTTGCTGCTATAACAGGCCTGCCTGATGATATGAGCCGGACTGCGTTATTGAGCCTGGTAGCGGCACGGGAGGCGTTAACGGATGCGGCTATACCTCATTTTGATACGCTCCGCACTGGCTTTGTTTCGGCAAATACGGTAGGTGGAATGGACAGGAGCGAGCACTTTTTTATTGATTTTGTGGATAACAACAGTAAGGGTAAATTAAAAAATGTTTATAACCATGAATGCGGCAGCATGACAGAGATTGTGGCGGACCGACTGGGTATTACAGATTTTATAACGACGATAAGCACCGCTTGTTCATCCTCTGCAAACGCAATTTTTTACGCGGCCCGGCTTATAAAAAATGATGTGCTTGATATTGTGATAGCAGGCGGCGCCGATGCTTTAACCAAATTTACCCTTAACGGTTTTAATACCCTGATGATCCTGGACCCGGCGTTTTGTAAGCCTTTTGACGAAAACCGGGCTGGCTTAAACCTGGGAGAAGGGGCAGGATACCTTGTATTGGTTTCGGAAAGGGTTGCAAAAAAAATGAAGAAAAAATTATACGGTAAACTCAGCGGGTATAACAACAGTAACGACGCCTATCATCAAACAGCTTCATCACCGGATGGCACAGGTTCCTACCTTGCTATGAAAGGCGCCCTTGAAAAAAGCGGTTTAAAGCCTGCAGACATTGATTATATCAATCTGCATGGTACAGGCACACCCAATAATGACGGTGCTGAAGGTGCCGCCATCAAACGCCTGTTTGCCCCTGATTATCCACCGATGAGTTCAACTAAGTCATTTACAGGCCATACACTGGGTGCAAGCGGTGGAATTGAAGCCGTATTCTCTGTTCTGGCTATTGAGCATGGTCTTATTTATCCAAACCTTCGATTTAAAACGCCAATGAATGGATTGCAGTTAGTGCCTGAAAAAAGATTTTTGAAAGATCAAAATATTAGTCATGTAATATCGAACTCTTTCGGTTTCGGAGGTAATTGTACATCACTTATATTTTCAAAAATTTAAAATGAAGGTTTATATCCGGTCAGCTGTTTGTATATCGCCGCAAAATACCTTTGGCAACGAAAGCTTTTTAAGTGAGGTGGTTGAATATCAAGGTACGAGGTTAAGGGTGATTGAGCCCGACTATAAAGCATTTGTTGATCCCAAATCGCTCAGAAGAATGAGCCATATCATTAAAATGGGCGTAGCGGCAGCCGTGGTTTGCCTGAAAAATGGAGATGTGGAAATACCGGGCGCTATAATTACGGGTACAGCTTACGGGTGCCTGGAAGACACTGTAACATTTTTAACCCGGGTAATTGAACAGGATGAGGAGATGCTTCCGCCGACGGCGTTTATCCAGTCCACCCATAATACGGTTGGCGCTCAGATTGCTTTAATACTTAAATGCCACGCTTATAATAATACGTTTGTGCATAAAGGCATTTCATTTGAAAGTGCATTGCTGGATGCCATGATGCTTTTAAAGGAAAATGAATCGGATAATATATTGGTTGGCGGAACTGATGAAATGACCGATACCAGCTTTACCATATTAAGCCGCCTTGGTCTTTATAAGCGTTTTCCATGTTCAAACCTCAACTTATATGCTACTAAAACCAGAGGAACGATGGGCGGAGAAGGCGCTGCGTTTTTTTTGTTAAGCGATAAAACTTCTGAAAAAAACCTTGCGGAACTTACCGCCATCCGGACCATTTATAAACCTGCAAGCCTGGAGGATATTCAGAAAAAAGTTATCTTATTCCTTGCAGAAAATGATTTAAAAATGGATGACATCGACGTGGTAATCACCGGAAAAAGCGGCGACACAGCACATGATAGTATCTATGAGCAATTAAATCTATCGCTTTTTAACAATGTAAATTTAGCTAATTACAAGCATTTATGCGGAGAATATCCAACATCCTCGGCATTTGCATTGTGGCTGGGAGCAAATATCATAAAAAAAGAAACTATTCCCGGGGCTGTTATCGAAAGAAATACTAAAAAAGTAACACCCCGAAAAATATTGGTCTATAATCATTATCAAAAGATATATCATTCTTTAATGTTGCTTTCAGCGATATAAATTTATCGGGATGCTAAAAACTAACGATGCGTTATTCAGAATCAGTAAAATTGAGCAGCATGACAATATTATTAGCGCAACTTTAGATATAAATAAGGATTGTGACATATTTAAGGGGCATTTCCCCGGCCAGGCTGTAGTCCCCGGCGCCTGTATGCTGCAAATTGTGAAAGAAGTATTGGAAGAAGCTTCGGGTACTCCTTTGCGCTTAAAAAAAGCGGAATATCTAAAATTTATAGCGATGATCGACCCGGAAACTACGCCTTCAGCTAATTTGGATATAGCATACAAATCTGTTTCAGAAGGCCATATTTGTATAACAGCCAAATTAACTAAAGGAGCGGTTGTTTGTTTTAAATTTCAGGGGACATTTATTGCTGAGTGAGTCGTAGCGTCACCTGATGCTCCGCAATGTAATCCACCATCGTATTCACATCCACCAATATCTTCCGGCCTTCCCGGGGATCTTTGATCGTGATGCCATACTCTTTTTTTAATAAAACGATCAATTCAAGTGAATCAATGGAATCCAATCCGAGGCCGTCGCCAAATAAAGGCTCGTCATCTTTGATGTCAACAGTAGTAAGGTCTGTAAGGTTAAGGAATTGTATGATCTGACTTTTTAATTGTTCTTTTAATGCTGCTTTATCCATTAGGTAGTTATATTAAATTCTTTCTCTTCAGCCCAAAAAACGTTGCGGCCTGCAGTAATATAGTAATAATAAACAAAGGTGCAATATTGTTTATTATATCTTTTAGTTTTCCCCCTTCCAGAAATAAGGTATAATAAGCTTCGAGGCACCAGTGCATGGGCGAGAAATTGGCGGCGTTCCTGAAAAAGCCCTGCATGGCAAAGCTTGGTACCATAAGCCCTCCAATAGCGGCCAATATGACGATGGAGATGGCTCCAAAGCCATTCACCTGCTCCTGTGTGTCTGAAAATACTCCCACACAAATGGCATAACTTACCGCACACCAGCCGCAAATTATGGTTACCACAAAAAGGGCCACCAGATCCGATGGTAGATTAAGTGCCGGTAATCCCATAACCGGGAACAGCCATATGCCTATAGAGAATATTACGGCCGCCTGAAGCATGGTTACGCAGAGATAGGTAATCTGTTTCGATACAATGGCAACCAAATAGCTGGTGGGCAGGGTTTTTAGCCGGATAAAACTGCCGCTTACTTTTTCCCTTACCACACTGCCCCCTAATGACATGATGACAAAAAACATGGCAAAAATTGTCCAGGCGGGCACATTATGCTGGGTGGCATTTGGCGCTATACGCGTACCGCCTTTTGTAACCGGAATTTCATTAATCGCCGTTTTATTATTCAGCATTTCATTTTCGAGATTTTCGGGCATCGGTTTTTCATTGATCGAAAAATAGAGGCTTCTTAATGTCTCCCTGCTCTCCACCAATTGCAATGCGCTTCTTACAGCCCCTTCAACAGAAAGCCGTAAGGATTCCTGCAACACCGGGTTATAATAAAGAGTAAGCGGGTCAACATCGCCCGCCGGTTTAAGCGTGCCGCCCTCTAACCCAAAACTTTTTAGTGCCTTACCGGCTACATTATTTGCTTTGGCCGCTACTTTCGACGTGAAGTTTGCCGGGATGATCACCCCAAGCATCGCATCCTTCGCGTGCATGGCATCTGACATTGATTTTTCGTTTTGGCGGCCGGAGATCTGCAACACTTTGAACATGCCTATTTTATTAATAGAGCTTATCAGCTGGCTGCTAACCTGGCCGGTATCCTGATTAGAGATAAGTATGGGCAATTTATTTTTACTGACCAGTTGAAAAGTGCTGTTTTGTATATTGGTCACCACAATAACCAGCATAACAGGCATGGCAAACATCAAACTAAGCCCAACTTTATCTCTCCAAAGGATTCTTATATCTTTTAATATGGTAGCCCTGAGTTTAAACATCGTTCCGGTAGTCCTTTCCTGTTAAGTTTAAAAATAAATGTTCAAGGCTGTCCTCTTTATAATCTTTAAGCAACTCATTAAGGCTGTTATGGGCTATTATTTTGCCATCATCAATCAACGCTACCTGCTGGCATAAGCCTTCGGCTTCACTTAATTGGTGCGAGGTATAAATAAGGGTCGTACCATTTTTATTTAATTCTAAAAGATAGTTGATAATGGCATGCCTGGTTTGTACATCAACGCCAACGGTCGGTTCATCTAAAAACAATATTTCCGGCTCATTGATGACGCCAATGGCCAGGTTAACCCTTCGTTTCATGCCACCAGAGAATTTTTGCACTTGTTTATTCCTGACTTCTTCCAGACCCAATATCTGCAGTAATTCATCCGTTCTTTTCCTGATCGTTTTCTTATCCAATCCTGACCATGCGCCAAAAAAATCCATGTTTTCAACCGGGCTGAGTTCCTGGTAAAAGGAAAAATCCTGCGGTACAAAGCCGAAGAGTTTATTTACCAAATTATGCTCTTTGCCAATCCTGTGACCGAAAAGTTCAATTTGACCTTCGTCCGGAGCCAGCAATCCTGTCATTAAACTTATCAATGTAGTTTTACCTGCGCCATTAGGGCCGAATAATCCAAACCGTTCGCCTTTAGCGACTTTTAGGTTGAGATCCGAGAAAATAACACCGGAGCCTCCGGGATACCGGAACCCCATGTTTTGGATATCGATTGCCGGGGGATTATTTATTGCCATTTTATTTTCTTTAAAACAAGGAAGGCTTCTTTCTCTAATTCAGCTATTTCGATCAGGTAGTTGCCCATTAAATCGAAATCCTGCTGACTACTTATCCTCCCTTTATAAATCCCGGCTGCCTGTACAGCTGCGGTGCGCCACAAATCGCCGGCCTGGGTAAATATTGCCGATACTTCAGCCAACCCGTTGCCAGGCAACCAGGCATCAGCTTCCTGTAAAAAAGCGGCATAAATATACCGGAAACCACCACCGCCAGTGCCTATCTCTTCCTGCATCCGTACCATTTGTGCCAGGTATGAGCCTGCTTTTTGCAGCCCGAGCTTATCCCGCCATTTTTTTATTTTATTTCCCGTGCTTTTTATCCCTTTTACGCCTGCAAAGCCGAAAGGTATGCCAAGCATATTGCGCACATTTTTTTTGATCCCGCTTTTAATGGCTTGTTTTATCTGTTCATCGGTAATATCAGCCCCGCCGTCAGGATAATAAATATGGCCTTTTGGTGCAAGCGCCCCCTTCGCAAAGCGAACCCTTTCAAGCTGATAGCGATCTAATGTGTTTGTGTTTTCCATAATGGGATCGCTCACCAGGTAATTGTCCTGCTCCCGGCCATAAACAATGATGTTATGGGCATTAAAATGAAAACGATATTCTTTGGGGAAATAGGGGAGATAATATACACCCACCTGACAACCCACAGGCTGGCCTTTATCCAGGGAAGCCTGTAAAAAGGCTTCGGCCTTTTCTTTTGAACGGAATTTCTTCCGGGTTACCGGTATGCCCAATGATTTGCATGTGCGGTTGAAAATATGCCCCGGCAATGTCCTGAAAGCGATAGCCGGGCCATTATTGATTTTCATGAAAGGGATATAGGCGAAAAATAACCCCGCGCCAATGCCAAAGGCAAGCGGTTCGGTGATTTTGCCCTGTGAGCTGATCCTCAATAAATTACTGGTAACACCCGATTCACAATGTGCAGCCTGACGGTGTTCGAACTCAATCTTCATGCAAAGTCATATTTTTGAGGTCTTCAACCTTAATATTAAACGCAGCGGCATATCTTTGCATCTTTTTATCTGATAGATGATTAAATACTTTTGGTTTTAAATGTCGTTTGATCTGCCATTTCCAAAAGCCGGTATAATCAGCCAAAATACCTATGTCCATTAACCTGTATTCCATAAAGAATAACAGGGGGCTGGCATGGTTGTTCAGCACCTGCTCTTTCGCTGATTCAATCCGCTTTTCAATGTCGTTCCAGGCCACATCCAGCGCTTTGATCTTTACCTCCCAGCCGCTGCTCAATTCGGTAACATATTTACCGGTATTATCCGTGGCATAACAAACCTCTTTAGTGATCTTGCCGAGCGAACTTAAATCCTGTGGTACTTCATCCTTTTTCATAGCGTTATCAGGCTGGTAACTTTTCAGCAAACCGTTAGCATGGCATACATATACGAAAAGCGCCCGCTTTCAGGAACGAGCAATAATATTTTTTCTCCTTTTTTTAACTTCCCGCTTTTAAAAAGCTCGTCTATCATCAGGTATACGGATGCAGCGCCCACGTTCCCTACCGTAAATAAATTAATGAACCACTTTTCATAGGGTATACCGCCGCCGTATTCTTCTATCATATCATAGATCTTGCTTTTGAAAAAATTGCTCGATATATGCGGCAAAAAATGGTCAATGTCCTTAGCCGTCAGTCCCCGCCTTTCGAAGATCTCCCTGATCTTTATGCCACCCAATTTGATGATGTTATCGCTCAGTAATGTAATATCCTGTTTGATGCTGAAAACAGATTTGGTCATGATCTCCTCCGGCGTATAATCCATAAAGCCTTTTAATGAGCCATCTTCCAGCTTTTCAGCGCCCATATACATACAGGCATCCATCTGGTTGGCGTAGGAAACACCTTCTATCCAATCAATCCGGAGACTCAATCCTTCTTTATTAGGTTGGTCTGTCATCAAAAAAGCCGAGGCGCCGTCAGACAACATCCATCTTAAAAAGTCTTTTTGAAATGCGATGTATGGGTTTTCTTCCATCTCTTTCAATTTCTGCGCCTCTTCCTCAAAAACCTCCGCAACCAGCAGGCCCGAAAATCGTTCAGAACCGGTTGCTACCGCTTTTTTAACATCTCCCGCTTTTATGGCAAGGTAAGCGTATTTAAGAGCATGCATGCCTGCACAGCAAACGCCTGACGGTGATACCACTTCGATACTCCCGCTCTCCGGCAGCCAGCCATGCGTCATCACGCCGTGGCTCGGCAGCATCTGGTCAGGCGATGAGGTCCCGCATGACAGCAACTCTATCTCTTTTATTTTTTCCGTATCGTTGCCGAATAAAGCTTTTACGGCCAAAGCGGTCATCTGGGCATTGGTATGTGTCGATTTTCGGTCTTTGGTAAGTGCATAATACCTGTTAATAATACCATTATTGCGCAGCACTATGTTGCGTGATTTGGAAGGCTTGTTATCAATATAACCGAGGTATGATTCCATTTCATCATTTGAAACCGGTTCATTCGGGAAAAAAGCAGCAGTATGATTTATATAAACATTAGGGCCAGACATATCTTATTAATGGGTTACTTGTAAATAGCTTAATTTTTTTGTTTTTATTTTTTTTGATGAAAATGGTTTTAAAAAGACTGTATCTATCGCAAGAAGAATAGGCGCTCCTAAAAACAAGGCAATAAAAAGATAATACTTAAATACAACCAGCCACGGCATTCTGTTTTTGCGTTTGGCAATAAAATTAGCCCAAATTTTAAATATAGGCTTTGCCCTCGCTTCAATAAACATCAAATTGTAGTTAATTTCAACGGCTTTTTGATTTAGTAACTCTTCCTGCATCCCGTCCCATGAATTGTGGCCGAGGTATTTGACAATCGTTTTTCCAAATTCCCGGGTATTGGCTATATCTTCATCAGAAATGCCCGGCTTTGGAAAAATGTTCAGGTAACGCTCTTTTTTGCCGCTTAACATCCAGTAAAAAATAGTAATAAAGCTTACTGCGTTTGGATGTTTATCAACCAGCGCAATATTCCCCACCAATTTTGCGCCGGCATCCTTCAACATATTCCGTACCCGGACAAATGCGTTGATCCACATGTTCCTGGCGGCGCTTATGGTGATAACGGGGGTGTTCTTCAATAAAGCCTTAAACTCCGTGTTTTGCAATAACGAACTGCTTGGAATACTAGGTGATAAGAACCATGGCTGGTATCCTAAAATGACCAGGTCGTAAGCTTTTTCCTTAAGGCCCAATGGCGCCAATTGTTCGGGGATGCCCAGGACACAGGAGGGCATAACTGAAAAAAAGCGTTTGCCCGTCCACGGAAAGTTGTAATCTGCAAGGGGCCTGATCTCCACTTTTTCAATAACCGCACCAGCTTCGGCAAGCGGCGCAGTGAATGTTTCCATAATCTCCCCCATCTGGCCGGACTGCGTGTAATAAATCGCCAATATTTTTTTATCCATTGAGTTCGGGGTTAAAAATTATCTGGTTGAAGAACTTTTGAATTTTTGCAATAATCAAGTATAGCATGCTGAACAACCGGTGATAAGTTTTTAAAATTCTTTTGAATGAATAATTTGTCGTTTTCAATGTTTGAATGATACTTAACTATTTTGGGAGCATGTTCTTCAATAGCCAGCCGGAGAAAATGAAATTCCGTATTCTCATCGTCAGCCAGCAAAGCTGTTTCCAGCTTTATACGGCCGTCTTTAAAAAATTTTAATCTTTGTTTTGGTTTTGCAAGCAAACCAGCTTTCTTCATTAATAAAGCTCCTTCGTATCCTTCTTTATTATTTGTTTGCGCATCCTGAACAATGGTTATCTCCTTATTTATAGCATCAAGATCCCCGGATGCCATCACATTATAAAAAACTGATTTCTCAAATTTCTGCTGTGCCTCGCTTGTTTTTAGAAAGCCGGGACCCAGAAGGAGGGCAGAAGTGAGTATAATTTTCCATTTTATCAAAATTTTCATAGCTATTAAATCGGAACATAATGTCTATTTTAGCCTCAATATGTCTAAAATTGGCATATGCGTTAAAATATGTGTTGTTTATTATTTATGCTGTAACATATTACTCCGGAAATTGTTACGGTATACAGCAGGCATAATTGAAAATAGGATTTACCATCATTTTCATAGGCTTGTAATTTTTTCTGGCCAATTGTAGCTGTTCCATATATCGTACAAGATAAAAGGAAAAGCTGTAAAATTTAAAAGAAATTTAAATGAATAAAAAGCTGCAATTTTCTGGTCTATGGGCGGTTATTTTGGGTGGTTCCAGCGGTTTTGGTTTTGCCAGTGTTGAAAAATTGGCCCTGCATGGTATGAACATAGCCGTTTTGTACAGGGAAACTTCGGCCGCTGAAAAACTGCTCAAAGAAAAATTTATTAAAATTGCCGAATCAAACGGTACAACCATACTGCCATATAATATCAATGCGCTCGACAATGCCGGACGGACATTATTTATAAAAGATTTTACGGCGCATGCCGGTAAAAATAGCGTTAAATTGCTGCTCCATAGCATAGCGAGAGGGAACTTAAAACCACTGACTATCAACCAGACAGAAGTTTCGGCAGCCGGTGATTTAGTAGAGGCGGATGACGTTTTTAATGTATTGTCCATTGAGGATATACAATTGACCGCTTATGCGATGAGCACCAGTTTGCTCGATTGGACAAGATTGTTGTTAAATGCTGACCTTTTTCACCCCGATGGGCGCATCATTGGCCTTACCAGCGAAGGTGCACATAAATATTGGGAGGGTTATGCGGCGGTATCTATCGCCAAAGCTTCTTTAGAAAGCCTTGCACAATATATGGCAGTTGAATTTAGTACCTACGGGTTAAAAACAAATATTATACAAGCCGGTGTTACCGAAACTTCATCTCTTAAAAGGATACCGGGAAGCGAGAAATTAATAGAAATGTGTACTAAAAGGAATCCATTTGGCAGGATGACCAAACCAAACGACGTCGCCGGTGTTATCTACCTGTTGTGTACCGATGAGTCGTTTTGGATAAATGGCTCCATAATTCACGTAGATGGCGGCGAGCATTGCAAATAAAATTATTTTTTAACAGAACACATGAATAATCATATACTTAGCCATTTACCATATAAATCGTCATTCCGTTTTGTCGATAATATTTCGTTGCTTAATGAAGATGAAGTTAGGGGTGAATATACGTTGCGAAATGATGCGTTTTTTTATGAAGATCATTTTGTAGGAAATCCTGTTACGCCGGGTGTAATTATTACGGAAATTATGGCGCAAATCGGCCTGGTGGTTTTGGGGATGTTTTTAGTGCTGAAGGAACCCCGGTTGAATTTTATGGAAAACGATTCATTGTTTCCATTACTTACTTCAACAGATGTTTCTTTTTACAAAATTGTTTTACCGGGACAAAAGGTTACAGTCATCTCAAAAAAACAATATTTTCGTTTTGGAAAGCTAAAGTGTTATGTCGAGTTGCTGGATAGCTCAAAAGAGCTGGTTGCAAAAGGAATGTTTTCGGGCGTTATAAAAAAAATCAATATCAAAAATGACTAAGCGTGTAGTGGTTACGGGTTTAGGGGTGGTTTCGCCTAACGGAATAGGAATTCCGGCTTTTTTGCATGCCATAAAAAATGGGATCTCGGGCATCAAATTTATGCCGCGTTACGAGGAGCTTAATTTTAGCTGCCGGGTAGCAGGCATGCCTGATTTTGAATGGGAAAAATTGATCAACTATATCTCGGAAGTTACGCTTCACGGCTTAAAGGGTACAAATATTGCTTATGGACTGGCAGCCGCACTGGATGCCTGGGCCGATTCAGGGATGGATTATGAGACCGATGAGCCACACTGGGAAACCGGCTGCGTTTTTGGTAACAGCATTGCCGATACCGAAGCGATGAAAAATGTGATCATCCGGGTCGACAATAAAGAAGCAAAAAAATTGGGCTCACGCGTAGTGGAGCAGGCCATGAACAGTGGTGTAACGTCGTATATCTCCGGCCGGTTGGGTTTGGGAAATAAAGTGATTACCAATTCAGCAGCCTGTGCTACCGGTTCGCAGGCTATTTTAATGGGCTACGAATACATCAAACACGGCTATGCAAAGCGCATGCTTACCGGAAGTGCCGAACATGTGGACACTTATGTTTACGGTGCCTTTGATTCCATGCGGGTATTATCACGCAAGTTTAACGACCATCCGGAACAGGCTTCAAGGCCGATGAGTTTAACAGCCGGCGGATTTGTGCCCGGATCGGGTGCTGGGGCGCTGGTTTTAGAAGACCTGGATTTTGCTTTAGCGCGCAATGCCAAAATTTATGCGGAGGTATTGGGCGGCTCCAGCAATTCAGGCGGACAGCGCCAGGGCGGCACCATGACGGCGGCTAATTCAACCGGTGTGATCAGGTGTATTCAGGAAGCGCTTGTAAGTTCAAGGATCAACACAGGACAAATCGATCTGATCAGCGGGCATTTAACTGCAACTAATGCGGATAATAAAGAGATTCAGAATTGGAGCGACGCACTTAGCAGAACGGGGGATGATTTTCCGCTGATCAACTCTTTAAAATCAATGATCGGCCATTGCCTGAGTGCTGCCGGCTCCATTGAATCTGTCGCAGCGGTGTTGCAGATAGCGCAGCAGTTTGTTCATCCCAACATCAACCTGGAAGATCCGGACCCCGAAATTACTAACAGAATAAGCGTAGATTGCCTGCCTGTTAATATGATAAAAAAAGAAATTAACATCGTGGCTAAAGCAAATTTTGGCTTCGGCGATGTTAATTCATGTTTAATACTTTCAAAATACAATTAAAAATGACCAGAACTGAAATTTTAAATGAGCTAAAAAAGGTTTTTGCACCTTACACTACCAACAAAGAATTGCTGAATAGTATTAATGACGATACTGACCTGATCAGGGATTTAAAAATTAATTCCGCTAACCTTGTGGATATTATTATAGATGCGGAAAACAAATATAATATTGAGATCGATTTCGATGCCGCCGATAAAATGATTAATGTTGGTTCCTGCATCGATGTCATCAGGGAAAAACTTAATCAAAAAAATGTTGAGTACAGGTAATGATATTGTATCATTAAATGTTATAAATAAAACCCGCACGAATCAGCCCGGATTTTATTTAAAAATACTTTCTGATATCGAAAAAATACTTTACAGGGAGTTAGAACCAGCCGGAATACCATTCGAAAACTTTGTTTGGTTATTATGGTCGATAAAAGAATCGGCCTACAAATACCTGCAAAGAACTAAGCCCAGCCTGGTTTTTTCTCCAACCAAATTCGTTGTAGAACAACTTCAGCTACCATTTGGGTATAACATAACAAACTTTGAAGGAATAGAAACAGAAGGTACTGGCTTTGATAACGAAGCTGTATTGAAAAGCGTAATAATCGTTGGCTCCGATAAGCTTTATTCAAGTTCTTTAATGTACCGTGAATTGATTGTTTCAGTAGTAAACGGCAATGAGGATTTTGAAAACACCGGCTGGGGCATCAAATTAATCAACAAATCCGATCCTGAATACCAATCAAATGCCATAAGGGCCTTTTTGGTTGATAGATTGAATAGGCTTTTCCACGTAGACGGCCTCATAATAGGTAAAAGCACCCATGGTTTCCCCATCGTATTAAAAGATAATGTGGAGGCCGGCCTTTCTGTTTCGCTCTCCCATCATGATCAAATGGTGGCTTATTCATTTCAGTTCGGGTGAATCTCATTAGATTTTCCAACTTGGTGTCGGGAATGTCCGGACGAGCTATCACTGCGTGGAAACAAAAGCTTTAAATCATTCAACCTGAGGATTTTGACTTACCGTGTAGTGGGGGCAGCGCTATGTTTTTCCTGTTTCTCAACTTTTAAAACCAACAATTTTCCTAAAATTAGGTTTAAACGGGTTCGAATACCAGGGTAGATTTCCAGGGAGGCGCGACCAGATTGTTCAGTGCACATTAAATCCCGGAAAGATTATATTTTTTCCCGACGGATCCCTGATCCAAAGTTAGTACCATGCAAATAAAAAAGCCGCTCTGCTTTCGCAAAACGGCTATAAACTGGTCGGGGTGGCAGGATTCGAACCTGCGGCCTCCACATCCCAAATGTGGCGCGATACCGGGCTACGCTACACCCCGTCGGGGCTGCAAAAGTAAGATTTTAATCTTTCCCCGCAAATCTTTTTTTAATAAAGTTTTTATTGAGGCTTATCTTCGGCGGAAATCTGAATAAACAGGCAATTGTTAAAAAAAAAGCACAGCGATTTTTTAACGTGATAAAGGTTAGGTTTGGAAGACAATTTTAGATACGCGTTGTTACACTCCATTTAATTATTATCATTGCCACAGCGACGGTAATAACCAAACCAAGGAAAACAAGTATCCAATATAAAAATGTTCTCATCAGCATACAGGAAATTTATCAAATCTAACCAAAGATAATAAAATGTTAACGGATAATATTGACCGTGATCACTTTAGTGAAAAATATTAAGGTGCTTTTTGGCATAAAATTGGCGCATATCAATATATTTAATAATAATATAAATTTTGTATTACCCTAAAAACTAATGATATAGTTGTTTAATAGCCGTTAATATTAATTGCAACATCGTTTAGGTTGTAGTTTGTAACTTCTTTATTACAGCTTGATTGCCGAAAAATTAACCTATTGTAAGAATTATTTTACCAAATTTTGCCATCGTAAATGATAACTTTGGTTTCGCGAATAAATGAGAATTGTACTTAAATGAGTAAGTTTGGCAGGTTAGTCTATTCTTCTTAATCAAACTAAAACCTCTTATTTAGTCAAATTATTAATTTAAATAACCAATTACATTGAAAGTTCTGCATAGCGTACACAACACCGATTTTAAAAATTATGACACGGCTTTAATCCGGGAGAGATTTTTGATCGACCATATTGTTTCAAAAGACGCAGTCTGTTGTGTTTATACCCATTACGACCGGATGATCGTCGGCGCGGCCAATCCTGTGACAGAAGAGCTTCAGCTGGAGAATTATGTGAACCTTAAAGCCGAGTATTTTTTGGAACGACGGGAGCTTGGAATCATTAACGTTGCAGGCGACGGAACAGTTACTGCCGACAACCAGTCTTTTGAACTGAAAAAATTTGATTGCCTGTACATTGGCAAAGGTGTAAAACGGGTTACCTTCACCAGCAAAAACAGCGACAACCCGGCGGTATTTTACTTGCTTTCAGCCCCCGCGCATGCCGCTCATCCGGCCACGCTAATGCGTATGGATGAGGCTGCAAAAGTGGATGCAGGCAGTGCCTTGACGGCAAATTTGCGTACGATTAACAAGTATATTCATGCTGATGGAATAAAAAGCTGCCAGCTGGTAATGGGCCTTACCATTTTGCACCCTGGTAGCGTATGGAATACGATGCCCGCGCACACCCATGATAGAAGGATGGAAGCCTATTTTTATTTCGACCTGCCAGTGGGACAAAAAATCATACATTTTATGGGCGAAGGGCACGAAACAAGGCATATTACTATAAATAACCATGAAGCCGTGGTGTCCCCGCCATGGAGTATACATTCTGGCTGTGGCACTGCCGGTTATAATTTTATATGGGGCATGGCTGGCGAGAATATGGACTATACGGATATGAACCCAATTTCAATAACTGATTTAAGATAAAAATATGTCGAACCAATTTTCATTAAAAGGAAAAGTAATTGTAGTAACCGGCGGTACCGGTATTTTAGGTAATGCATTTGTAAACGGGATTGTTGAAGCAGGTGGAACGGTAGGGATATTAGGCAGAAAAAAAGAAGTTGCCGAAGAGAGGGCGAATCATATCAACGCTAATGGTGGCACGGCCATTGCGCTGGTCGCTGACGTTTTGAACACCGACGAACTTATCGCTGCCAAAAACAAAATTCTGGATGCTTTTGGCAGGGTAGACGGTTTGGTTAATGGCGCGGGAGGTAACATGCCGCAGGGCGTTTTACAACCTGATGAAGACATTTTTAACATGAACCTTGAGGGGATGAAACAAGTGTTGGACCTGAATTTATGGGGCACGCTGTATCCAACACAAGTATTCGGCGAGGCTATTGCCAAAACAGGTAAAGGGAGTATAGTTAATATTTCCTCCATGAACTCAAAGCGGGCAATCACCAAAGTGCTTGGCTATAATATGGGTAAAGCGGCGGTTGATTGTTATAACCAATGGTTTGCGGTTGAACTGGCAAACCGCTATGGCGATGCCATCAGGATGAATGCCCTGGCGCCCGGCTTTTTCCTGACCGAACAGAACCGGAATTTATTAACAAAACCCGAGGGTGGCTATACCGAAAGAGGGGAGAAGGTGATCCGTAATACACCATTCAAACGTTTCGGCCATCCCGATGAATTGATTGGTGCTTTGGTTTGGCTGTTAAGCGATGCCTCTGCCTTTGTAACCGGATCAATGATCTGTGTGGACGGAGGATTCTCCATTTTTGGTGGAGTGTAGAGACGCAATATTTTGCGTCTAATTGAATAATTTCCTTCGAAAGCGAATTGCCTTCCATTTAATAATTCTGTTTGGAGACGCAAGATGTTGCGTCTCTACATAAGTTCGAAACCAATTATAATTCCGAATATGGATCGTAGAAAGTTTGTAAAAAATGCCTCGGTAGCGGGAACAAGTTTCCTGCTGGCGCCGCAATTGGGGACGGCCGCTGGGTTTTTCAAAGGATCGCCAAATGAAAAGGTAGTGGTCGGTATGATGGGTACCCATAGCAGGGGATTATACCTCGCCCAAAACTTTGCCAAAATACCTAATGTGGAGATCGGTTACGTCTGCGATGTCGATGCCAATGTGGTGCAAAGCACCATTGCCGATATTTATAAACGGACCGGGAAAAAGCCCGAAGGCATCACCGACATTCGGAAACTGCTGGAGAAAAAGGATGTGGATGCCATTGTAATTGCCGCCCCCGATCATTGGCATGCCCCGGCTACCATCATGGCTTGCCAGGCAGGCAAGCATGTATATGTAGAAAAACCCTGTAGCCATAACCCGCACGAAGGGGAGATGGCAGTTGCAGCTGCAAAAAAATATAACAAACTGGTACAGATGGGTAGCCAGCGCCGGTCATTTTCCAACGTACAGGCGATGGTGAAGGAATTGCATGAAGGCATTATCGGCCGTACCTATTATGCAAAAGGCTGGTACACCAATCACCGGGCCAGTATCGGCATTGGTAAGATGGTACCGGTACCATCTTATCTTGATTACGAGCTCTGGCAGGGCCCGGCGCCGCGCAAGCCTTACAAAGACAATCTGATTCACTATAACTGGCACTGGTTCTGGAACTGGGGTACAGGTGAGGCCTTAAACAACGGCACCCACGAGCTGGATGTGATCCGCTGGGGTTTGGGGGTTGATTTTCCAAATAAAGTGGTTTCCACTGGCGGCCGGTTTCAATTTAAAGATGACTGGCAAACGCCCGATACGCAAAATATCCTTTACAATTTCCCCAATGATACGGCTGCCGAATGGGAGGGTAGAAGCTGTAACGGGTTTAACATCGAAGGCCTCGGCCGCGGCGTAATTTTTTATGGGGATAAGGGAACCGTATTTTACCAGGGCGGCAACGGCTACACGGTTTATGATGGAGATAATAAGATAGTTAAAGACGTTAAAGACGATGTTGTGGTTGACGCCACTAATAAGGTTAGCCCCACCGAGGCGCTGGACAGCATGCACATGAAGAATTTTGTGGATTCGGTACGCGGGATTGCGCAGTTGAACTGCCCGATTGAAACCGGTTTTAAATCGACTTTATTGCCGCAATTGGGCAATATATCCTATCGGGTTGACCGGGTATTGAATATCGATCCAACTAACGGTCATATTTTGAATGATCCGGAGGCAATGGAACTTTGGCACAGGGAATATGAAAAAGGGTGGGAAGTGAAGGTGTAGAAAAATCAACACGTGTTGTTATTTCGACGAGCCTGTCTGCCGAAAGGCAGGGAACGACGAGAAATCTATACACCCGCTATTCTCTCCTGGAAGGTATTAAGGCATTTTGTATAGATTTCTCGCTATCGCTGCCAATGACATCCAGTTATACTAATTGAAAACTTATAATAGTCAAACCAATGAAGAAGTTTATTTTATTTCTGTCGATACTGTCATTTTCGGCATCGCTTATTTTCCCCTCTCCGGCAGCCGCACAAAGCACGCCATCCTTATTTGATGGCAAAACCCTCAAAGGCTGGAAACGCCTCGCCGGTACCGCCGACTATAAAGTTGAGGACGGCAATATTGTCGGCACCACCGTGCTAAACTCTGGCAACACTTTTTTGGTTACTGAAAAAGAATATGGTGATTTTATCCTTGAGCTGGATACTAAAATTGAAAGTCCTTTGAGTAATTCGGGTGTGCAGGTACGCAGTCATTTTGATCCCACCGGGAATAACGGGAAAGGTAAAGTTTACGGCAGGCAGTTTGAGATCGATCCTTCGGACAGGAGATGGTCGGGCGGCGTATACGATGAGGGCCGCCGGGACTGGATCTACCCGCTTGACCTGAATACCAAAGCAAAGGACGCTTTTAAAGTAGGAGTTTATAATCATATCCGCGTCGAATGCATCGGCAACGAAATGCGCACCTGGATAAACGGAACGCCGGTAGCTGATGTAGTAGATACCGTTGACAGTAAGGGCTTTATTGGCTTACAGGTTCATGCAGTAACTACACCGGAACAGGCCGGGAAAAAGGTGTACTTTAAAAATATGCGTATTCAAACCAAAAACTTAAAGTTTAAGCCGTTCCCTAAAGATATTTATACCGTAAACTATCAAACAAACACCCTTTCAGCACATGAAAAACAAAGCGGTTGGCAGCTTTTGTACGATGGTCACACCTCAAACGGCTGGCGTGGTGCAACGCTGACAACTTTCCCCTCCAAAGGCTGGTTGTATGCTGACGGCACTATGCACGTGTTACCGTCTGAAGGCAAAGAAGAGTCGGGCGGCGGCGATATTGTTACGGACAGCCTTTATGGCGCATTCGATCTTTCCTTTGAATTTAAAATTACACCGGGCGCTAACAGCGGCGTGAAATATTTTGTTACGCTATCCGAAGTAACCAAGGGCTCAGCCATCGGCCTGGAATACCAGGTGCTGGACGACGCACTGCACCCTGATGCCAAGCTGGGCCGCAATGGCGACCGTACGCTAGCCTCGCTTTATGATCTGATCCCTTCAAACAAACCTCCCCGCTTTGTAAGGCCCGTAGGCGCCTGGAATACCGGAAGGATCATTGTTTATCCTAATAATCATGTAGAACATTACCTCAATGGCGTTAAAGTGTTGGAATATGAGCGCGGCTCCAAAGAATTTAAGGACCTGGTGGCCATTAGCAAATATGTGATCTGGAAAAACTTCGGCGAAGCTAGAGAGGGCCACCTTTTATTACAGGATCATGGGAATGAGGCCTGGTACAGGAGTATTAAGGTGAAGCGGCTCATCACAGATTAAACGGATTTTTATGATTTTACTGAAAGTCAAAAATCAGTGAAATCATAAAAATCAATTTAAATCAGTGCTCCTTCTTTTGAAAACTATAATACAGGTAAAAAAGCGATGGCAATATCAAAAAACTGCCGATAAAAAGTGCCCAGCCTAGGTCGTTAATGGTTTTGTCAGGAGCGTGAAGGGCAAATAGCGACAAATTTTGTCCGCCTTTTATCATGATAAAATAGGGGTAATGCATGTATCCGACTGCTAATAGTATCATGGTAACCTGGAAGCCGGCGAATATCCTGATGATCTTCTTTTTGCCCCGGTAGACCAACACCCATAGAATGATAAGGGATATAGTTGCTGCAATTACTGCAGTAAGGCTTATGGCGTTGCCAAAGATCCAATGTGCAAGTCTTACGTTTTCAAATCCGGCGGCGATGAATACCATACCGCCAAAAATTACAGCGATAACATTCATGTATTTTGCTTTTTTAATAAACCGTTTCGCATCCTTGTCGTCATCAGCCTCGCCGATAAGGTAAATAGCAGCAAGATAACCACTTAACGCTACCGTAAAAAGCCCAACTGCAACGGAAAAGTAGTTGAGCCAGCTAAATATATAGCCTGATAGAAACGTTGCGGGCTGAAGGTCAATTTGTCTTGAAATGGCGCTTCCAGCGATGATGCCCAAAAATAGCGGCGTTATAAAGCTTGAGTAAACGAAAATGTGATTATAGAGATTTTGCGTCCGCTCACCTTTTATGGCATCATAACTCCGGAAAGCGAATGCGGTGCCCCGCGCGGTAATCCCCATCAGCATGACAAGTAAAGGGATATGCAGGTAAGTGCACATCTGGCTATATATCACCGGGAAACCGACAAAAAGTATCACCACGGCGATGATGAGCCACATATGGTTGGCTTCCCATATTGGCCCGATGGCCTGGTACATGGTTTTACGGGTCTGCTGCCGGTTTTTTTCCGAGGTAAAAAGTTCAATTATCCCCGCGCCGAAATCCGCCCCGCCGAGCAGGAAATAAAGCACGATAGCCAAAAACAAAAAAGCAATTACAACATAAAGCATACACTACAATTTAACGATCGTATAATTCGGGAACCATTTTTATCTGGCGGCTTAATAAAACTATTACCGCTATACTTAAAGTAAAATAAACCGCGGTAAAAAGGTAAAACGAATAATGAATACCCGGCATAGGGGTAACTGCTTCGCTGGTGCGCATTATTCCCTGTATGATCCATGGCTGCCGGCCAACTTCAGTAACGGTCCATCCGGCTTCAACACCAATAAAGCCAAAAGGAGTTGCCCAGATAAAAAGATTGAGAAACCATTTTTTTGATAACCAGTTTCTTTTTTTCCATAAAGCAATAAAATAAATCAAACCCAGCAACATCATGGCAGACCCGATGGCAATCATCAATTCAAACGCCAGGTGGGTAATGGCAACCGGAGGCTGGTTTTGAACCGGTATTTTATCCAGCCCGTTAACAGGTTCCTTAAAATTATCATGCAATAAAAAACTTAATAAGCCGGGGATCTCTATTCCAAAGTTCACTTTTTTATTGGCTGTGTCCGGAATGCCTCCAATAACCAGCGGCGAATAGGGTTGGGTATGATAGTAAGCTTCCATAGCGCCCAGTTTTGCCGGTTGGGTTTTATACGCATTTTTTGCAGACAGGTCGCCGCTAAAAGGCTGCAAAATAGCTGCAACCGCGCCAAAAATGATGGCAATTTTAAAAGCTTTGGTATGGAAGATAATGTTTCTTTTCCTGGCGATCATCAGCGCATGAATACCCGCAACCGCAAAGCCGGTAGCCGAAAATGCGGCCAGGCTCATGTGCAGCGCTTCGGTAAACCAGGAGCCGTTGAACATGGCTTTAATTGGGTCGATGTTTAAATATTGACCATTTATAAAATCAAAACCCGTCGGATTGTTCATCCATGAATTTGCGGAGACCACCAGTATACCAGAAATGATACCGCTGATGCCGACTATTAAGCCCGTAAACAAATGAAACCATTTGTTGAACCGGTTCCATCCGTAAAGAAAAAAACCCAGCGCTATTGCTTCAATAAAAAAGGCTACGCCTTCAAGGGAGAAAGGCATACCGAATATCGGCCCTGCATGCTCCATGAATTTTGGCCACAATAGTCCCAGTTCAAATGACAGGATAGTGCCGGATACCGCTCCGGTAGCAAAAAAAATAGCTACGCCTTTGCTCCATGCCTGTGTGATGTTTTTATATACCGGGTCGCCGGTCTTAATCCATTTATAGTGAGACACCGCCATGAAAAAGGGCATTACCATACCTATGCATGAATATATAATATGAAAACCGAGCGAAATAGCCATTTGCGAACGTGCCGCAATAAAATCATTCATATCTAATTTGTGACGAATTGCTAATTAACCAATGCAAATATAATCCACACTAAATTAAACTGTTGTTAAAAGCAACAACTGTAGCTATATAGAATGTTTCTAAAATATAATATGGAATTATTCTAAAATAATTTTACAATTCAGAAAATTATTATTTAATTTACAACAAACTATTTATAAACCCAGGATAATCAGGTTTACTTGAAACGATTATTTGCCATTATATTATTGAGTGTTCACCTGTTCAATTTAGGTGGATACGCCTTATTTTACCAATATTTCATCCACCAGGCGGATGCTCAGATGGTGAAAGAGGTATATAGTGATAAAATAAATGAATCCAGATTTGTTGAGTTAAAGATTCCCGTTCATATGCCAACCATAACGGATTGGACGGAATACGAGGTGGTAGCCGGCCAGGTCCAATTAAAGGATGCTTATTACAACTATGTAAAGCTTAAAATGACCCGGGATACCATGTATTTTATTTGTTTGCCCAATACTGCAAAAACCCGGCTGGTAGCGGCAAATATTATTACTGCTAAAGAAATAAGCGATGTCCCTATGAGCAAAAAAGGCGATCAGGGGCTGAAAAAATTAAGCTCATCCGACGAATATAGTCTGCCTGTTTTTAAATACCAATACGCGGCGTTTGAAACGCTGATTAAACCCGCTTACAAAAGCGTAACTGTGGGTTTATATAATCCTTATATCGAATCTCCGGGCAAACCGCCCAATCTCATCAGCTGATTTTGCTGTTTTTTTGAACCTTTATGCTTGCCTGAATTATAATTATTGAGGCGGTAATTTCAACTTGTTTATAGAAAAAACTTGTTTAAAGCCTTTTAAAATGTGCTTGATGCTGGTTTTACCTGTGCGCTTGTTGATAAGGAGGTTTAAACAGCCATCTCTACGCATGAGATCATCAATCAAATCATCAATCCTGCCAAATAATTAATTCGCAGGCATTGTAACGACATGTATTAACCCTTTTACTTAACTTTTTATAAACAACAAATGATGAAACCTTTACGTCTATATTTTTATAGATCCTGCCTGACCGCGACTTTTTTGGCGGTATTTGGGCAATTATCAAATGCTCAAACCAGCGCAGATGCATTAATGATCCCCAAAAATTTATTTTGTGCCGGCGTAGTTTATGATCACAGCAGCTGGACGAACTATTGGGAAGGCACATTTAAACGTGATAACGGAAATATAGGTAAATTAAGCACTAATACCTATATGGTAATTGGTAATTACGGCATTACCAATAAACTGGATATTTTATTTTCTGTACCATATATCACCACCAATGCTTCCGGCGGCACACTTAAGGGCCAAAGCGGTGTTCAGGATCTGACACTTACATTAAAGTGGCTTGCGTTTCAGGCCGAAATAGGGAAGGGTATTTTTAGCGCACATGCCATCCTTTCAGGATCTGTACCATTAACTAACTATGAACCCGATTTTTTGCCATTGTCAATAGGGTTACATTCCGAAAGTTTATCGCTTCGCGCACTTGTTAATTACCAGACGGGCAGATTTTTTTTAGCAGGCGCTGGTCAATATATTCAACGCAGCGATGTGACGATTGACCAGGAATCCTATTATACAACCACACTAATAAACAGCAACCGTGTTTATATGCCTAATGTAAATAATTTTCTTGTTAGCACAGGATATCGGAGCCTGCGGTTTAACGCTGAGGCAATATTGTCGCAAACAACAACGCTTGGCGGGTTCGATATCCGAAAGAATGACATGCCTTTTCCAAGTAACAGGATGAATTGGACATCCGCCGGCGCATTATTTAAATATAGTTTTTCAACAACCGGGCTTGAACTTACCGCCGGAGGCAATTATGTTTTGACGGGGAGAAATGTGGGGCAAAGCACCGACTTTTTTGGCGGTGTACTTTACATATTTGATTTTAAGAAAACACATACAAAATAATTTTAACCATGAAAAGACTTATACTTAATGTAATGCCAGTTATAGTTTTGGCCGCAATTGTTTTTTTGGGGTCGTGCAACAAAGAGGTAATTGACCGTACAACAACATATTCAGCGCTGGCACCGACTAATATCGATTTGAATGCCGATACATGGAAACCGGTCTTGATTTCCGATCCTTCAGCGTTCAATATACCGGCTCCCGATGCCATTGGCTCCTACGCCTACACTGCAGACTTAAATGAGATTAAAGGTTATCAAAGGAGTTTAACCAGCGCTCAAAAAGCTGTAATTAACTATTGGAGCGCCGGGGCTGTATTACGGTGGAATGAGATTCTAAGGAATCTGGTGGCTAAATATAATTTGGCGCCATATCAAAACCCTGATGGAACTTTCCCTTTCCCAAGTTCTGCCAACCCATTTGCTTATCCGCAGTTTCCGTTTTCAAATCCGCCTTATGCTGCAAGGGCCTACGCTTACGTAAGTGCCGCGCAATATGATGCGCTTTTAGCAGCGTATCACTTTAAAAAGCTGTACAACCGATCAGCGCCATACGTTAACGATGCTGGTGTGCAGGCGCTTATCCCAAAATCAGCTCTCCCGTCATACCCAAGTGAAGATGCTGTAGTGGCCGGTGCTACAGTTGAAATGATGAAACTATTATTCCCTACTGAGGTGGATTTTATACAGCAAAAAGCGAATGAAGAAATTCAATACCGTATAATGGCCGGCGCAAATGTGCGCGGCGAACTTACTGCGGGGCAATCGCTTGGTAAACAGGTAGCCGATGTGTTTGTAGCGCGCGCCAAAACTGACAATGCCGGTAAAGCAATAGGTTCACCAGCGGAGTGGGTTTCTCTGCAGACCAATGCTACTTCAAGAGGCGATCAGTACTGGGTTAGCCTTGAGTCGCCGCAAAGGCCACCAATGCTTCCGTTGTTTAATAAAGTGATTCCTTTTTTGTTCGATACACTTACAGTTAAAGCGCTTCGCCCGGGGCCGCCCAATTTAGCCGGGTCAGCTGCATTTAAGCAAGAAGAGGCTGAAGTGCTGGCAGTAAGCCAGCACCCTACCAGAGAGCACCAGGCGCAAGTTCAATTTTGGGCTGATGGTATTGGCACTTATACCCCACCCGGGCACTGGAACGCCATTGCCGCTGCCGAATTTGTTAAACAAAATTATAGCGAAGTACGTTGGGCGCGGAATTTTGCATTATTAAACATGGCCGAAATGGATGTTGCAATATGCTGCTGGGATACCAAATATTTTTATTTTAATATGCGGCCCACGCAGGCAAACCCACAAATAAAGACATTAACAGGAATCCCGAATTTTCCGTCTTATACTTCCGGGCATTCGAATTTCAGTGCGGCTGCGGCGGCCGTGCTAACCTATTTATTGCCGGATAGGGGACCCAAGTTTACAGATATGGCTACTGAAGCCGGAATGTCGCGGTTTTATGGGGCGATACATTACCGCAGCGACGTTACCGTCGGCTTGCAGGAAGGTGCAAGCGTTGGGGCCTATGCAGTAAAAAGAGGCCAATCAGACGGTGCTGGCATCGGTAATTAAAAAGAAATAGTTGATTAAATAAAACCCTTTTGAAGGTGGGTTAAGGCTCCGGTAAAACGGAGCCTTTTAAAAACTTTAACATTTAAACTTTGAAAAATAATTACAAGTAAAAACAAAAACAAAAACAAAAATGAAAAAAACCTTACAAACACTTTTAGCTATTTCCTTACTTATTTTAGTTACTCAAACAAAAACTTTTGCGCAGGGTTGCGTGGCTATCCGGAGTACGGGTGGGCTTTGTACAATGGATGAACACCCGGATAGTCTTGCACCACAAGGTAGTTGGTTGTTTAATGCAAATACACGCTATTTCAGATCATTCAGGCATTTCGTTGGTAAACAGGAGCAATTTCAGCGTATTGCACAAGGGACAAACGTAATCAATCATGCTTTTACCGAGGATTTTTCATTAACACGCAATTTTAACAATCGCTGGTCTATGGCGTTTGATGTTCCGATTATTTCAAACAGCAGGTCATCGCTTTATGAACATGGCGGGGCACAGCGACACAATACCTATGCATCGGGTGTTGGCGACATTACCCTTGTAGGTTTCGGATGGTTATTAAACCCTGCTAAAGCACATAAAGGCAATATTCAATTAGGCTTGGGTATTAAATTACCAACGGGAAATGATAACGCCCAAAGTTATTTTTATAACGTTGGCCCCAATGGATCAAAGCGTTTAGGCCCGGTCGATCAGTCTATCCAGCCGGGTGATGGCGGAACAGGTTTAATAACTGAAGTAAATGCATTTTACAATTTTACCCACAGCTTTGGTTTTTATGGAACATTTTTCTACCTGATGAACCCGCAAGACGTAAATGGCGTATCTACTGCGCGTGGCGGTACAGCAAGTGCTAATTCAGTATTGGTAACGAGTGATGTAATGAGTATTCCTGATCAAATAATGGCTAGAACGGGATTTAGCCTGGGCGTAAACCATTTCGATTTTTCTGCAGGTGCGCGCTATGAATGCTTGCCTTCTCACGATCTGATCGGTGGCAGCGACGGTTTCAGAAGGCCAGGATGGATTTTATCAGCTGAACCAGGAGTTAATTACCGGATGAAAAACGTTTCGATATATGCCTACTTACCCGTTGCTATTTTAAGGGATCGCACACAAAGCGTAGCTGATATCAGAACAACAGAGTTAACAGGAAATTATACGCATGGCGATGCTGCGTTTGCAGATTATGTATTAAACATCGGTGTTACAGTTAAATTTTAATTGAAGCTTTTTAATAAAGCCAGCTACTTATAAGAAACGGATAATTTTAAATATCGCATACCGAACGAGATTAAGGAGTTTACATTAATTAACGCTATATCAAACTTAAATATCTTATGAAAATACCTACCGAACCCATTGGAAGCATCCCCCGGCCTGCGGAGTTAATAGCAGCTATTACTGCCCCCGCTAACGGCGCAGATTTAAAGGTTCTTTATGCCAATGCTATTAGTGATACATTAGCGGCGTTTGAAAAAACGGGATCGCCTGTAATAACTGACGGCGAACAAACCAAATCGAGTTTCGCAACTTACCCGCTGGAGGGCCTGTCAAATTTAATGGCGGATGGGATGGTGATCAATTTTGAGGATGGTCATTCCCGGCAGTTGCCATTATTAACCGGCGGGCCGTTCAAATATGGAAAGTATGCCGTGGAATATCTTAGAGCGGCGGAAAAACAGACGAATATACCTGTTAAACAGGCTGTCATCTCGGCATCGGCGCTTAGCCTTATCTATCCTAAAAATGGGATAGCCGGTTATTCCCAGTCCGAATTTATGGCCGACCTGGTGAACGAATGTGAAAAAGATATCAGGCAGTGCCTGGAACAAGGCGCTTATAAAGTTCAGATGGACTTTACCGAGGGCAGACTATCTCTTAAACTTGATCCCTCTGGCGGCGTATTAAAACATTTTATCGGTATTAATAACCAGGTATTTGACCGGTTTGCCAAAGAAGAACAGCAAAAATTGGGGGTGCATGTTTGCCCCGGTGGCGATCATGACTCTACCCATAGCGCTGATATAGATTATGCGGATTTTTTGCCGGACCTTTTTGAATTGCATGTTGGCAGCTTTTATTTGCAGCTGGCAAGTGAACCGGATAGGGTAAAGGTTTTAAAAATAATTAAGCAGTATCTCAAGCCTGATCAGACAGCGTTTATTGGTGTGATAGATGTGCTTAACCCCACAATTGAAACAAGTGAAACAGTGAAAGAAAGGGTATTGGAAGCGGCAGAATATATCCCGCTAAACCAATTGGGTACTACTGACGACTGCGGCTTTTCGCCATTTTGTGATGATGTATCCACGACGCGGGAAACAGCTTTTGCCAAAATAAAAGCCCGTGTTGAAGGAACAAAGCTTGCAGAAGAAAAATTGTTTGCGTAGATAGTGAAGATTTAATAGGCGTATTTAATTTTGAAGGCGATTAACAGAATATTTTAACAGTATGTTGACTAACGAGAAGAATATATATTACACGCTCCGTATTGCTGCAGCCATGTGTTTTATAGGCCACGGTGCATTTGGAATAATTACCAAAGAGATTTGGTGCAATTATTTCGGGGTATTTGGTATAGGCCATGCTATGGCATACAAATTAATGCCCTGGCTGGGCTCTTTCGATATTTTGTGTGGGCTATCTTTATTAATATATCCTACATGGGCGATTGTCGGCTGGCTGGTTATTTGGGGAGCCATAACTGCTTTTTTAAGGCCCATGTCTGGCGAACCCTTTGCCGAATTTATCGAACGGGCAGGTAATTTTGGTGCGCCATTGATCCTTTTAGTTTTATACAACCGCAACGGGGATAAAGTTAGCTGGTTTGCGAAGATAGATCCTGTTAAAGAATATAACGGCGATAACCTCGGTATGGCTGTTAAATGCTTAAAGGTTATTGTTTTTCTTTTGATCATAGGTCACGGCTGGCTTAATTTAATCGAGAAGAAAGGCCTTGTCGGGCAATATTCATCGCTGGGATTTTCTAATCCGGCACTTACGGCGCAAATAGTTGGCGTTTTTGAGGCTTTATTGGCTATAACAATATTAATCAAGCCCATACGCCCGGTTGTTCTTGTCTTGTTGGTATGGAAAATGGGTACAGAACTTTTTTACCCGCATTGGGAATTGTTTGAGTGGATTGAGCGGGGCGGTAGCTACGGGACTATACTGGCTTTGTGGTTTGCCTTACCCCGGTTCTCATTAAACCTAAAAAATAAGTTGATTACTACTTGATTGTGTTTAGCGTTAATATAGGTTTAACGCGCGCATAATCATTTCATTTTATAGAGTTGATTGTTTTGATTTAAAGAAAAGCCGGGCGTGAGATACCCGGCTTTTTATTTATGTTTGCTTTTAAATTAACTTATAAAATGAATACTCCTGAAGAAAATTTCAACGGTCTTGGCCTTCACTTACCACCTGCGCCAAAACCTCTTGGCGTTTATAAACCATGTTTAGTTGATGGGAAATACCTGTATGTTTCGGGCCATGGCACGGTGAAGGATGATGGTACGTTAATTATCGGCCGTATAGGTGATACGATTACACCCGAAGAAGGAAAACTGGCTGCCCGCCAGGTGGGCCTTGCCATACTGTCTACTATAAAAGCTAATGTGGGTAGCCTTGATAAGGTGAAACGGGTAATAAAAGTATTGGGTATGGTGAATTGCACGCCCGATTTTGAAAAACATCCCTTTATCATAAATGGCTGCAGTGAGCTCTTCGCGAAAGTATGGGGCGAAGATAATGGTATTGGTGTTCGCAGCGCGGTTGGGATGGGTTCATTGCCTGATAATATTCCAGTGGAAATTGAAGCGCTATTTGAGTTGTTTTAGGGAGTCAGGAAGTCAGTAAAGTCCGGAAGTCCGAAAGAAGGAGCAGAGAGTTTGCGATATTTAATTAAATTTCGTTTGAAAAATGGAATGGTTTGCTGTAAATAATATAGACCAACTGGATACCCCGGCATTGGTTGTTTGTCCCGACAGGGTAAAACATAACATTGCCTTGGTTAAAGGTATGATAGACAACATTTCGCGTTTGCGCCCGCATGTTAAAACCTATAAAAACATGGAGGTGACGAAGCTGATGCTGGAAGCCGGCATTACCAGGTTTAAATGCGCAACTATCGCCGAAGCCGAAATGCTGGGTATGTGCAATGCCCCCGATGTTTTACTCGCTTATCAACCTGCAGGCCCTAAACTTGAACGTTTTGTTAAGCTGATATTAACTTACGCCGATACAAATTATGCCTGCCTTGTTGATAATGCCCGGGCGGCCCAACAAATTTCAGATGCGGCAGTAAAAAACAATATCATCATCCCGGTTTATGTTGATTTGAATGTGGGTATGAACCGGACAGGGATCGCCCCGGGAAATGATGCCAGGTTGCTTTATATGGAGTGCGCACACCTGCACGGTATAATACCTGTTGGTTTGCATGCTTATGATGGCCATATACATGATGAGGACATCAATATCCGCACCCAAAAATGCAACGAATGCTTTGAACCTGTGGCCAAATTACAAGCCGACCTAAAACATAAAGGGTATCCTGAACCTGTGATTGTTGCAGGGGGATCGCCTACGTTTCCTATCCACGCAAAAAGAAAAGATGTAGAATGCAGCCCCGGAACGTTTGTTTATTGGGATAAAGGATACCTGTCTGAATCAGCCGAACAGCAATTTTTAACTGCAGCATTGGTTGTTTCAAGAGTGATATCCTTGCCTGATGAAACAAAGATATGTTTAGACCTTGGCCATAAGTCCGTCGCGGCGGAAAAAGAACTGGCAAAAAGGGTAATATTCCTGAATGCACCCGAACTGGTTATGCTCGGCCAAAGTGAAGAACACCTGGTTGCTGAAGCTGGGAAAGGGCATAAATATAAGGTAGGGGATGTGCTGTATGGATTGCCTTACCATGTTTGCCCTACTATCGCGTTATACGAACGGGCCATCACCATAGAAAATCATAAGATCACCGGCGAATGGAAAAACATAGCCAGGGATAGAAAAATAACCATTTAACCCGTAGAGACGCAATACTTTGCGTCTCTTTGCGTCTTTTGTGTAGATGAAAAGATATAAAGGAGACGCAAAGTATTGCGTCTCTACATTAAAATCAACCCAATCAACCCACACCCTATGTTCACCATAGATGCCCATTTAGACCTCAGCATGAACGCCCTGGAATGGAACAGGGACTTAAGAAGGCCTGTTACTGAAATAAACCAGCGTGAAACCGGCTTAACTGATAAACCTGACCGTGCAAAGGCAACTGTTTCTTTGCCCGAATTGCGTAAAGGAAACATTGGCCTGGTTGTAGCCACCCAAATAGGCCGTTATGTAGCGCCTGGTAATCAATTGTCCGGCTGGCATTCGCCTGAACAGGCATGGGCCCAAACACAGGGCCAGGTGGCCTGGTATAAAGCCATGGAAGATGATGGCGAAATGGCGCAGGTGAATGACCTTAAAAGCCTCGAAAAGCATATTGCCTTATGGAATGACGATCAGCCAATTGAAAAGAAGCCTGTCGGCTATATTTTAAGCCTGGAGGGGGCCGATTCTATCATAAGCGTGGGGCATTTGGTGCGCGCTTATAAATATGGCCTACGCGCGGTGGGCCCGGCACATTACGGCCCCGGCCGCTATGCCAACGGTACAGATGCAACCGGCCACCTGGGGCCGAAAGGTTTTGAACTGTTGAAGGAAATGGAACGCCTGAATATCATACTGGATGCCACCCATTTGTGTGATGACGCTTTTTGGGACGCGCTGGATTATTTTAACGGTAATGTTTGGGCTAGCCATAACCTGTGCCGCGCTTTGGTGAACCACAATCGCCAGTATAGCGATGAAATGATAAAAGCCCTGGTAGAACGCGGGGCCGTGATTGGTGCGGCGCTGGACGCCTGGATGATGGTGCCAAACTGGGTGCGCGGCATGTCAACCCCGGAAGGAATGAACTGTAACCTGGAAGTAATGGTTGACCATATCGACCATATTTGCCAGGTTGCCGGAAATGCTTTACACGTTGGCATGGGTACCGACCTTGACGGCGCTTTTGGGCGCGAACAATGCCCGTATGATCTGGAGACGATTGCCGATCTGCAAAAGGTGCCTGCATTATTAAAAAAGCGCGGCTATTCAGATACTGATATCGAAAACATGATGCATGGCAACTGGCTGCGGTTCTTGCGAAATGCCTGGAAATAATGACTGGAAATTCAATCTTGAATTAAAATTTGGGATTGAGTTTTTTTTATAATAAATGGTTGAATTAAAAGTTAAATAGTTAGTATATTTAGTTCCCCATTTAATTTAATATACCCATACCCGATTTAGTATTTCAAATGGGCGTAAATATTCTAATACTATACCAGGGCGACCTGTTTGGTGTCTTTTTTTCATTGTAACTTATTGTGAATTTAATTAGTTCGCCGGGATTAATTTCCCGTAGTTTAATTAAGCTACCAAAGCATATTTCTGTAACCGACTATTAATTTAATTGAGATGAGAAACATTATGCTGTTTATTGATGATGTTGCCGGGGCAGAGGCCCTTGCAAAAAAGGCCGTAAAAATTGCTTGTCAATGTAAGGCAAACCTGCAGCTTTGCAATATTGCTGCAAACATGGCTCATAAAAAAGCGTTGATTAGTCATTACGATGATGATGATGAGTTTTTAGAGACAGAAAATTTTGGTCTGGAAGCGGATGAATTGGCACAGCAACTTCAAACTATTAATTATGCTGAAGGTACATTTATTCCGGCGGTTGATTACTGTGAGATAAGTAATTTTAACTCCGCAATAATCAAAGAAATGGTGGTGAAGCATAATATCTGGCTGATTATAATGGATGAAAAACAGCTTAAGCATATTAAAAACCAGGATACCGGTAATTTTGCATTAAAAGAGATCAGTAGCTTAAATTGCCCGGTGCTGATAATGCCGGCAAAATTTGAGGTGAGTAACTTTAATAAAATAGCTTACGTTACCGACTTGAGGTATTGCGATTTTGGTGTAATACAATTTTTAAAGGTTTTTAATGCCGCTTTATTCGTTACCCACGTTTCAGCCCCCGGGCTGCCTGATATGGACGAACGGTATGCGCAGGAAATATTGGCCGAAGAGGTTTCGCTCAAAACCAATTACCTGAAAATGTTCTTGCGGAATATTAAAAGCAGCATCAACATCAAAGCGCCAATTAATAAAGTTCTGGATTCTCTTGAAATAAAAATGTTTGCCCTTGTAAATAAAAAACACCGCACATTTGAACGCCTGTTTGACAGGTTCCCGCAAAAAACGCAGGTATATCATAAACTACCCACGTTGATTTTCCCTTATTTAAACTGGTTTAACCAATCGTCGTTTTACTCGTAAAGCAATAACATCATTTTTTCACTCACTCTTAAATTATCCCTCTAACGCTGGTTGTTAAAGGGATTTTTTATTTTCTTTATTATTAATCAATTTGTCTTCAACAAAACCATGTATCTTGGCGTTACCTGTTACAATAAGATATGAACGCAGAACAAGCCAGATTAAAAGATCCCTTATGGAAAAAATGGGGCCCTTATGTTAGCGACCGGCAGTGGGGTACAGTACGTGAGGACTATAGCGCCAACGGCGACGCATGGAACTATATCACCCATGATATGGCGCGCAGCAAAGCCTATCGCTGGGGTGAGGAAGGCATAGGCGGCATCAGCGATAGCGATCAATTGCTTTGTTTTGCTGTTGCCCTGTGGAATAAAAAGGACCCTGTTATAAAAGAGCGCTATTTTGGTTTAAGTAATCCCGAAGGCAATCATGGCGAGGATGTGAAGGAATTATATTATTACCTGGATAATACGCCCACACACTCGTATCAGAAAATGTTGTATAAGTATCCTCAAAATGAATACCCTTATGCATGGCTGGTTGACGAAAATAAAAGGCGTGGCCGCAACGATCCGGAGTTTGAGCTGATTGATACCGGGTTGTTTGACCAGGATGCCTATTTTGACGTGTTTATCGAATACGCAAAAAATACACCTGATGACACCCTTGTAAAAATAATCGTGCATAACCGGGGTAGCCAGAATGCATCCCTGAATGTGTTGCCCACGATATGGTTCCGGAATACCTGGGATTGGGGGTATTCTGACTATGTGCCGGAGCTCACTGCCGACTCGCACGGTGTGATCGAGATCTATCATAAGGACTTGAAACAATATTGGTTAAATGCCGAAGGTTCGCCGGATATGCTGTTTTGTGATAACGAAACGAACACCAGGCGTTTATACAATTATGATGATGGCAAAACTTTTTATAAAGACGGCATCAATGATCATATTGTAAACGGTGCAGATACCATCAACCCCAAAAAAACAGGGACAAAAGCCTGCGTTAATTATGATTTAAATGTATTGGCAGGACAAGCTATTACCCTGCGCTTAAGGTTATCAAAGGACGCCACCCATGGTTTTGGCGATTTTGATGCTTTATTTGATGCCCGCAAGGCAGAGGCTGACGAGTTTTATAAAAATATCCAGCTTGGGAATATGGATGACGACTGCCGCATGGTGCAACGCCAGGCTTTTGCCGGTATGCTATGGAGCAAGCAGTTTTATTATTACAATGTACGCGAATGGGTAAACGGCGACCCCGGTCAGCCAAAACCGCCGATTGAAAGAGCCGGGCACCGCAACAGCAGATGGATGCATTTAAACACGCAGGACATTATTTCTATGCCTGATAAATGGGAGTATCCCTGGTTCGCCTCCTGGGATCTGGCCTTTCATTGCCTGCCGCTATCAACGCTTGATATGACTTTTGCCAAACACCAGCTTACCCTGCTCATCCGCGACTGGTACATGCATCCTAACGGTCAGCTGCCGGCCTACGAATGGGATTTCGGCGATGCCAATCCACCGGTACATGCCATGGTTACCTGGAGGATTTACCTTAAAGATAAAGCGGCCAATAACGGTAAAGGAGATACACCCTTTTTAGAGCGCATTTTCCACAAACTGATGCTGAACTTTACCTGGTGGGTAAACCGCAAGGATGCTTTGGGGAATAATATTTTTGAAGGCGGATTTTTGGGCCTTGACAATATTGGCGTTTTTGACCGTAATGCACAGCTTTCTCCCGGCGAAACCCTCGAACAGGCAGATGGCAGCAGTTGGATGGCCACCTACTCGTTAAACCTGTTGCGCATTGCTGCTGAACTGGCCATAACCAACACCGTTTACCGGGACATCGCCTCGAAGTTTTTTGAACACTTTATCTATATCGCCGGGGCCATTGCCAACTTTGGCGAAAATAATGAAGGACTATGGGATGATACAGATGGCTTTTTTTATGATCAGTTGAGGTTGAACGATAACAGTATCCAAAAAATGCGCCTCAGGAGCGTGGTAGGGCTGATCCCCTTATTTGCTGCGGAGATTTTGGATGAAACGGATATCACCGAAAATCCGATCTTTCGGGATAGGTTGAACTGGTTTGCCGAAAACCGGCCCGACCTCGCTTCGCTGGTGTCACGCTGGGCCGAAACAAAAAGCCCGGGCAAACACCTGATCAGCTTGCTGCGCGGTTATCGTATGAAGTCGCTTTTACGTTATATGCTCGATGAAAATGAGTTTTTAAGCCCTTATGGCATACGGTCGCTCTCTAAACATTATTTAGATAATCCATATTATATTAAAGTTGATGGAACCGGCTTCACTGTAAAGTATACCCCTGCCGAAAGCGACAGCGGTCTGTTTGGCGGAAACAGCAACTGGCGCGGCCCTGTCTGGATGCCCATGAATTTTTTGCTGATCGAAAGCCTGCATACCTTTTACCAGTATTATGGCGACGATTACAAAATTGAATGTCCCACCAACTCCGGTAATTTTATGACGCTGCAGCAGGTTGCAAATGAATTATACAATAGGGTAAGCAATCTTTTTTTGAAGGATAAGGATGGCAAACGAGCCGTATTTGGTCATTATACCAAAATACAGACGGACCCCAACTTTAAAGACTATATCCTCTTCCACGAATACTTTGACGGCGATAACGGCAGGGGAGCAGGCGCCTCGCACCAAACCGGGTGGACCGGTTTAATAGCGGAATGCTTATATCGGTAGCGGATGCGCAAAAGTCCGGCTTCCGGAAGATGATCACATTAAGCGCATTTGTCGCCCTGTAATTTAATCGGCATTTTTTATAACCAAAGTCAGCCCGGATAATGACGGTCATCAGTTTTGGACAATCATCTCTATGTAGTTTCGCGCAAATTAGTGCTACAAAAGATGGAATCAAAAAACAAATGGTTGATGGCCCTTGCCGGAATGACATTGCAACTTTGCATAGGCTCTATTTACGCTTATAGTGTTTGGATAAAACCAATACAAACTTTAAATGGCTGGGATGCCCACCAGTTGAAGACGGCCTTTAGCCTGGCTATTTGCTTTTTAGGTTTAACGGCGGCCTTTATGGGTAAATTTGTACAAAAGATAGGCCCGGTAAAAAGCGGCTTGCTGGCTGCCTTATTATTTGGTACCGGCCTGGCCGGGGCAGGCTTTGCCAACAGCATTGGCTCGTTACCTTTGTTTTTTCTGTTTTACGGTGTGGTAGCGGGTATCGGTTTGGGTTTTGGCTATATCACGCCGGTTTCGGTTGTGGTAAAATGGTTTCCTGATAAACCAGGTTTGGCTTCGGGTTTGGTCATCATGTCATTTGCGGCAGGCTCCATACTGGCGGCGCAGGTCATCTCTCCATTAACCATGCATTATGGCGTTCCGGTTACTTTTTACATCCTCGCAGTAGCGTATGCCGCACTCATGGTTCCTGCATCGTTATATTTATCCGCCCCGGTAAATGCATCAGCGGTTAAAGATTACCACAGCGGCGGCGCCGATGTGCCGGCAAAAGTCATTTTTGGCGACATTAAGTATTATGCTTTATTCCTGATGCTTTTTTTAAACACCACTTGTGGTATAGCCTTAATAGCGGTGGCTGCACCCATGGCAAGGGCCGTATTGCACATGACCGAAATTGCGGCTATTGCTTTTGTAAGCCTGATCGGTTTGTTTAACGGCTTGGGCAGGTTGTTCTGGTCATCCATCTCGGATAAAATAGGCCGCTGGAATACGTTTATGACCTTTTATGTCATCGGCACCATCTGCTTCGTGGTGATCGCACAAACGCCTGCGGCAGGCGTTTTTCAAATTATGGTATTTTTGATCATCAGCTGCTATGGCGGCGCTTTTGCTACCATGCCTGCGTTTATTAAGGATATTTATGGCGAAGACAAAGTAGGCCCGGTATTCGGCTATGTATTGCTGGCATGGTCCGCAGCAGCATTTGTAGGGCCATGGCTGATATCGCGTACCAGCAACTACCAGTTGATATTTTATGTTTTTGCTGCGATATTGGCATTTACAGCGCTGTTATTGGTTTTGTTGAAAGGAAGGTTGAAGCCGCTGGCCCCACGTTGATTTAACCCCTTTGATTGCGGGGGATAAAAAAGCAAAAAAGGGTTTACATCAGGTTTACACATTTTATTTTTTTAACGTTGTAAATATCTTATAATCAGGTATTTATATGTTTTAAAATAAAAAGCGGGTTTACACTATTTTACATAACCATACCTTTTTTCTGGCCGGATTTTGGGCAGTTCACCTTACTGCTGATTTGCCTGTTTGGGCTAAAGCCCGCTGACCATTTGTTAACTGCCCATCATTTAAAATGGACGGCTATGCATAACATTCAATCAAAGCATTCTTTTGCCGCCGGTTTTAATGGCTGTTTCCGGCGTGTCAAGTCTTTACAAAGAACCCGTTGAATCAGAGAAATGTGGTTGTACATAGCGAATATAACCGATGCCGGCATCATCCCCGAAGTAAAAAAATGCTTGCCAAATTTATTATTGAAGACAGCTGGTTTTATTGGCCGGGCAGGAGAGAAACGTTATTGTATAAATGATTGACTACTTACCAAGCCTGCCTTTCAGCGGCGCACGGGTAAATCCACCGCTTTGGATAGCCGCTTAACGCGCACACGGTTTGTGGCTTCCCCTTAATTTCCGCTACCACAACGTTTTTAAACCAACGGTTTTATATGGTTCTAACCGGTTATCTTTGCTGATAAAAATTAAGTTCCGTTCTATCGCCTGCCATATCAGCATCCTGTCAAATGGATCTTTATGATGGGTCAACGGCAATTTATAATTTGAAGCACTTTCCTCCGGTAAAAGCGGGATCAGCTGAAACCCGGTTTGTATTGACGCCAGGGGGAATTCATCGGGCATAATATTTACCAGGTCCAGTTTGCCAACGGAGAACTTTAAAGCTATTTCCCAAAAAGTAATGGCACTTACAAAAATAGAATGATCAGGATGCTCAAGGGTTTGGGTTACTTTATCTGATAATTGCTTCTGATCCTGGAGCGCCCAAATAAGGGTATGCGTATCAAGCAGGTAATTCATGCCCCTAAAAATTCTTCGGTAGTCATTTCAAAATCCGGTTTAAAAATAACGGCTGTTTTCCCTTCAAGTATCCCTAATTTACGTTTAGCCCTTTGTGGTTTTTCCGGAAGAAAATAACCAACCACCTCTTTCTTTTTTCCATAGGTTACGGCTATTTCTGCTCCTGCCTTCACTTGTTCAAGTACTTCCGAAAAATGGGTTTTAAACTCCCCGACACTCATGGTTTTCATTCTTTTAAGTTTTTTAACTCAAAGATAATTTATATTTGTCAAGTTGTCAAGAAAATAAATATTGTGCTTGTAAGTACTGTTTAAGTGTTGTATCAGCCAACTGCGTGCTGAGCAGGGGGCGGGTTTATCCGTTTTTATAATCCTGTCATGCCGATTTATTTCGGCACCCCATCATAAAAGTCGTCTGCTTACAGGTCGCCCGCATGTTCGTTTACCTGGAATAATTTAAAAAGCCTTCAAAACTTAAATCTTCGTCCAATTGCTCCCAGTGAATGCCAAAAGGCGATAAAGTAAAATTTTCTAAAACCGTGTTCGCCGCGTTTTGCAGTTTGGGGAACCAGCTTAACGGGTGGCTTTTTTCTTCTCCCGCAGCGGTTTTTATAAATATTCGCCCATTATCAAACCAAACCTTAACAATGTTATTTTCCATGGTATTCCTTCCATTTTGCAATAATGATCTCTTTATTTTCTTCGATGATTGAAATCATATCGACCACGGATCAATAATTTTCAGGCTATCTAAGTTTTTAAAATCTCTCGTATTTCGTGTGATGAGTGGGTAATCTAATACTATCGCCGTTGCAGCAATAATGGCATCAGGCGTTTTAATCTTATTATTCTTTCTTATTTCGATAGTCGCTTTTACTATATCATCGTTAAGTGGTATTAACAAAGAAGCATTCATAAACTCATTCAGAAAAGATTCAATTTCGGGTGGATTGTTGAAGCCTAAAACTTCGATTTGCGTCATTATTGATATAATAGGCGTTTCATTGATCACGTCATTCATAAACAACATCGCATTTTCAGGAAGCTGACCGCTCATGTAATCAATAACCACATTGCTATCTATTACATATCCCATTCGTCCCGGCTCTGCTTAATATGATCCTGTAATTTCTTTGCTGCATCCAGGGGCAATTTGCCCGCAAACCTGTCAGATAGTTTTTGCGAAGGCGTATTTTCCCTTTTCAAAACTTTAATTAAATGCAATTTTTCCAGTTCATCCAACAAACTGTACGCATCTTGATTGGTGACTTGTATAGTTAAAGTTTCCATAACGATAATCTTACTTCAAAATTAATCAATTAATTTTGTTAATGCTATGATTCTTTAAAAGCACGTGTGCGGCCAGGCAAAGTGGCAATGTAAAAAAATGGCGGTTAATTTCTTATTTTTGGATAACTATCCCCATGCCACCAACCAAATCAGATTTACACGTCCTCATCAGCACCCTTGAAAAAGAAAAACGGGAATTGAAAAAGATGACCAGGCAGGCGCAGTCTGAACATGACAACCTCATCGTTTATTACCATTCCGAAGCTTTACTTGACCTGAACAGCCGGCTCCGTGTTTTATACAGTTTTAAAGATCCTTATTTTGAGCAAAAAGAAGACTTAAAGCGGCAAATTAAGGCCTGGAGAAGTGGCTATTACATGGAAGAAATGAGGGCCGAATTGCGCGAATGGATGCAAAAACGGAATGAAGAAAAAGCTGTTGAGCTGGGAAAGCAATTGCAGCGACTTATTGATCGGCCGCAATTGCAATCTTATCCCCGGACACAATTTATCGATGAAGCACTCACGGCATTGTACGAAAAACGTTGCCGCTCATTTCAGCTGGTAATGGGCGAAGAGGATGATCTTCATATTCGCCTTACCTTCCGCATTCAGAAAAAAATATTGACAGTAACGCTTAAAGGCATCAACAATGATGATGACTCCGATTTTATTTTTGAAGGCCGAACCCCGCAGCCATTGAAAGCCGCCGGTTTTGTACACAACGAAGAGCAAAATAAATACACGCGGACTTTTAATTTTGCTGATGCCGGCGATATTCCCGATGTTAAAAAATGGCTTGCTAAATTTATTATTGAGGATAGCTGGTTTTACCGGCCGGGAAGGACGATGAAATTGGAGTATAAATAGGCCTGTGCCGGGCGACCTGGTAGCGGCGCACGAGTATTTCCAACGCAACGCCCTGCCCGGATACTCACGCGAGATTAGGGAAAACGAGGAGAGCTAACTCAATTCGTCGATAGTGTCCGGCTCCGTCATCTGTACTTTTATCCAGTTGAGAGCCTTATTATTATTGGACAATGATTTAAAAATATTATTAAGTGTAACTTTTTCATCTTGGTCCAAATCCCTTGTATAATCTTCTAATGTTATTGCTGTTCCGGCTGATTTCAATTCAGTTAGCTTTTCGATAATTTCGTCTGGTATTAAAAAAGTATCGCTTAATTCAGAAGGGCTGGCATAAGTAATACAGCGTCCGGCACATGTATCAAAACACGGTGGATCAGGTTCAAAGGGAAAATCTGCGCAATTACAAGTCATTTTGTTTCTAAAATTTTAAAGTTGGTTGGGTTAATAATCCATGTTGTTAAAAAAAGTACTATCCATATTGCAAATATTATAACGCCTGCCATAAACCATGTGAGCTGCCGATTTAATCTCTTACCGGCAATCCTACTTATCTCTCTAACCTTTTCGGAGTCAACAAACATACTTGCTAAATAATTCCTCGTTATATGTTGTCCCCAATATATAGACAGGCACATGGAGAACCAACCTAAAATATAGATAAAATAGAAGTACCTGTACCACGTTACCCATTTCATGTAGTCTTTATGCAGGAAAGCTAACAAAGACCCGCCTATTATTAACAGTGACCAACTTATGAGTCGATTGGACTCGTCATTAACGGCTTTTAGCGCTTCATTTTGGGGCATAAACGTCCTGGTTTACAATAAAATAATATCTAAATATAATGGTCTAATTTATTCAAAGATTAACTCAAAAACAAGAGGTATTTTCACGGTATTTTCGGCGGCAAATGAAGGTTCCTTGCGATGGACAGCAAACTTTGCTGTTGTCCATTTACAATTCAAGTGGCTATATAGCTACCTGTCATAGCGCATGGGTACGCCACCGTCCAACCCTGCGCTGCGTAATCGCGAGGTTTGAGGTTTTTTGGTGTTAGCCATTCATTAACAATAAGTCATCTTCCGTCTACGCAGGGTCTCTCGAAGAGGACCCTGCGCTGGATGCTCATCGATCCCAGATCATCCGAACCAATAATTGCGGTAGTCACAAATGTTTACAAACGGATGCGAAACGCCCTGCTCATAAAATGCAGCGCTGCTGTGCGGGTAATCCGTAAACTCCGCGCATAGCTGCCATTTACCGCTAACCGGGTTGTGGTGAATATAATCCAACTTTTGGAATAAAAAATCAAATGTATAAACCGGTTTTGCATCAAATGAGGGCTCAAATGCCCGGTGCAACTGACCTTTTGCACGTTCTTTTTCAGTGCACGCTGCTGCCAGCAAATTCAACACATTAGTATGCTTTTGCGCTGCCAGCCGTTTTATCAGATCGTAAGCCATAAACCTTTTGGCATTGGCCATAACGGTATTCAAATTAACATTCAGGTTGGTTAAATAAAGCAGCAGGTGAACATGGTTAGGCATGATAACGAAGCCTGTTGTTTTAATTTGATACTTATCGTCTATGAGTTTGAGCCATTTGTATACCAGGTCATAGGAGTTTGTTAGTTCAAATAGTGGCATCCAGTTATGGCATGTAAAAGTAACAAACCATGTGTCCTCATTTATTTCGTGCTGTGTGCGGATAGTCATGCGTTAAAAATAAGCAATTTCTTCATTCGGAGATACAACGCAGGGTCCTCTGCGAGAGACCCTGCGAGGACAGAAAAGAACAATTTTTATTTTTTAATGGACACTAATGGCTTTAGATGAAAAGAAACAAGCAAAAGCCATCAGACAAGTAAAACAATTTTTTATTAAAAAAGGGTATTCTATATCAGGGGAAGGTTCATGGGAACCTAACAAAGAACAGCCAGATATAAACAAAACATATATTGGCTTAAAAGGAAATTGCGTTGCCATATATATGGCGGAGTTTTAGTTTGTTTATTTGTAATAGTCAAGACTTTATCTGACAAATGAGTTTTTTTAGGCATCACGATAAATATAATTTGTCAGCGTGTCAATTCTTTACAAGGAACCCGTTAGATCAGAGACATGAGGTCGTACATAGTGATTTGCTCCGTCCTTGTTGGTGTTGTCACCAACAAGGACCGGCGTTTCAAGTCTTTACAAGGAACCCGTTAGATCAGAGACATGAGGTCGTATATAGCGATTTGTTGGTGACAAAGGCGACCACTCATCGGTGAAATCAAACAATAATCGGTGTAATCATCAAAAATAATCCTAAATTTGCACCATAAACAATAAATCACTTTGTAGGTGATCGAACAAAAAGTAATTTTTATAAAAGTTTAAATCATAGTTGTAGATGATTAATATTACACTTCCTGATGGTTCCGTTCGTGAGTACGATAAGGGGATCAGTTCAATGCAGATCGCGCAGTCGATCTCCGAAGGTTTGGCACGAAACGTACTGGCTGCCGAAGTTGACGGCCAGGTATGGGACGCCAGCCGCCCAATCGAAAAAGATGCACACGTAAAATTATTAACCTGGAACGACCTGCAGGGTAAAGCTACTTTCTGGCATTCATCGGCCCACTTAATGGCCGAGGCTTTGGAAGCACTATACCCCGGCACCAAGTTTGGTATTGGCCCGGCTATTGAAACCGGCTTTTATTACGATGTTGACTTTGGCGACCGTGAGTTTTCTTCGGATGAATTCAAGCAGATCGAAGACAAAATAATGGAGTTGGCCAAAACCCGCGAGGAGTATATCCGCAAACCGGTAAGCAAGGCAGACGCGATAGATTATTTTACCGAAAAAGGCGATGAGTACAAACTGGACCTGATTAAGGACCTGCCTGATGGATCCATCACTTTTTATACACAAGGTAACTTTACCGACCTGTGCCGCGGGCCGCATATTCCCAATACAGGGTTTATCAAATCCGTAAAGCTGATGAGCGTAGCCGGGGCTTACTGGCGCGGCGACGAAAGCCGCAAACAGCTTACCCGAATCTACGGCGTTACCTTCCCGAAACAAAGTGAACTGACCGAGTACCTGCACATGCTGGAGGAAGCCAAAAAACGCGACCACCGCAAACTGGGCAAGGAAATGGAACTGTTTGCATTCTCGGAAAAAGTGGGTATGGGCTTACCTTTGTGGCTACCCAAAGGCGCCGCATTGCGCCAGCGCCTTGTCGACTTTATGCAAAAAGCGCAGGTAAAGGCAGGTTATGAGCAGGTGGTTTCGCCGCATATCGGGCATAAAAATTTATATGTAACCTCGGGCCATTATGAAAAATATGGCGCCGATTCGTTTCAACCTATAAAAACACCGCAGGAAGGCGAGGAGTTCTTTTTAAAACCGATGAACTGCCCGCACCATTGCGAAATGTATAAAACAAAGCCCCGCAGCTATAAAGATCTGCCCGTGCGCTATGCAGAGTTTGGTACTGTTTACCGTTACGAGCAAAGCGGCGAGCTGCACGGTTTAACCCGTGTGCGCGGCTTTACACAGGATGACGCGCACTTGTTTTGCCGCCCCGACCAGGTAAAAGACGAATTTAAAAAAGTAATTGACCTGGTATTGTATGTGTTTACCGCTTTAGGTTTTGAAAACTATACCGCGCAGGTATCGTTAAGAGACCCGGAGAATAAGGCTAAATACATTGGCAGCGACGAAAACTGGGCATTAGCCGAATCGGCTATTATTGAAGCTGCGGAAGAGAAAGGTTTAAAAACCGTGGTAGAATTGGGCGAAGCGGCTTTTTATGGCCCCAAGCTTGATTTTATGGTGAAGGATGCCCTGGGCCGTAAATGGCAGTTGGGCACCATCCAGGTGGATTATAACCTGCCTGAACGCTTCGAACTGGAGTACACAGGCAGCGACAACCAGAAACACCGCCCGGTAATGATCCACCGTGCACCCTTCGGTTCACTGGAAAGATTTATTGCCGTATTGATTGAGCATTGCGCCGGTAATTTCCCGTTATGGTTATCGCCCGAACAATTCATCATATTGCCCATCTCGGAAAAATATGAAGATTATGCAAAAAAACTTTCAGAATCGTTAAAAGATTCCGATATTTGCGGGCTTATTGATTTCAGGGATGAAAAAATAGGGCGTAAAATACGCGATGCTGAAGTGAAAAAGATCCCGTATATGCTGATCGTTGGCGAAAAAGAAACTGCTGAAGGGTTGGTTTCGGTTCGTAAACATGGGCAGGGAGATTTGGGAAGCATGAGCATTGAAGATTTTAAACAACAAATAATTAAAGAAATAACAGTATAACTTGGCTTTAAATAAACCTTTCAACAGAGGACCCAGGCTACCATTTAAGAAAAAGGAAGCCGAGCACAACATTAATCAATTTATAAGGGCCACCGAAGTCCGCCTTGTAGGCGACAACGTGGAGCAAGGCATTTTTTCATTAAGGGATGCGCTGGCCATTGCCGAAGAACAGGAATTGGATCTTGTTGAAATTTCGCCAAATGCGGTACCTCCGGTTTGTAAAGTAACGGACTATAACAAGTTCATTTACGAGCAGAAGAAAAAGCTGAAAGAAATAAAAAGCAACGCCAAGCAAACGGTTATTAAAGAAATACGCTTTGGACCGAACACTGACGACCACGACTTTGAATTTAAGCTGAAACACGCGATCAAATTTTTGGAAGCCGGTGAAAAGGTGAGGGCTTACGTACATTTTAAAGGGCGTGCCATTGTTTACAAGGAGCAGGGCGAAATATTATTATTACGCTTTGCCCAGGCTTTGGAAGAAGTAGGAAAGGTGGAGCAATTGCCAAAGCTGGAAGGAAAACGGATGTTTTTAACCGTTACGCCAAAGGCGGCGAAGAAATAGAGCCAGGAATCAAGAGCCAAGATATAAAAATCCTGATTCCTGATTCTTGAATCTTGGTTCTCAACAAGAATAAATTTTAATAAATATATATCTGACATGCCAAAAATGAAAACCAATTCCAGCGCTAAAAAACGCTTTAGCATTACTGGAACCGGTAAAATCACCAGGAAGAACGCTTTCAAAAGCCACATCTTAACCAAGATGTCGACAAAACGTAAGCGCAACCTTACCCACACCAGCCTTGTATCTGATGCAGATATGGGTAATGTGAAACGTATGCTTTGCATAGGTAAGTAATTAACAAATTAATTAACCAGGTATTAGGGTTTGTAAGTTCCGCCCCGGTTTGTTGGTGACAACACCAACAAAGGCAGCGAGACACCCACTACCAAAAAAACAACAACATGCCACGTTCAGTTAACGCAGTCGCGTCGAGAAGACGCCGGAAAAAAATCATGAACCTCGCCAAAGGTTATTGGGGTTCAAGAAGCAAGGTTTATACCGTTGCTAAAAACACAGTAGAAAAAGGCTTACAATACGCTTATCGTGACCGTAAGACCAAGAAAAGAGAATTCAGGGCTTTATGGATCCAGAGGATCAACGCAGGCGCCCGTCAGCATGGTATTTCTTACTCTGTATTAATGGGTAAGTTAGCCGCTAAAGAAATCGGCTTAAACCGTAAGGTGTTAGCTGATTTAGCGATGAACCATCCAGATGCTTTCAAAGCCGTAGTTGATGCAGTGAAATAAATCCTACAAAAGATTGATATGATGAAAACCCGCGACGAGCGGGTTTTTTTGTGCGAACTAAGATTCGTAAGATTAGAGGATTTTAGGATTAAGACGGCGGCTAAATCCTATCATCCGCCTAATCCTACGAATCCTAGTACCATCCTGTCGCGCCCGCTCATATCCTTCCTTAACTCAATATTTTTGAAATGCTTATCGTTTAACAATTGAACTACTTCGCCGCCATAACTTTCGTTGATCTCGAAGAATAACAATCCGCCAGGGGCAAGATTATCTGCTGCAAAATCAGCGATGGCCTTATAAAACACCAACGGGTCATCCTCCGGTACAAAAAGCGCTGTATGGGGTTCAAAACCGGTTACATTGGCATGCATTTGGGTTTTATCAAGCAGGGTAACGTAGGGAGGGTTACTAATGATGATTTCGATTTTTGAGGTAAAAGGTGAAAGGTGAAAGGTGAAAGGTTTTTGCGGGTGCAAGATATCCTCATTAATAAATTCTACATCAACATTATTTAAAGTCGCATTTTCTTTCGCAGTAGTTAGGGCTTCGCCCGAAATATCAATCGCTGAAACTTTAAATTGAGGCAGGTTCTTTTTCAAACTAATAGCTATACATCCACTACCTGTCCCAATATCTAAAATGCAACCTGCTGCCAACTGTCTGCTGCCTACTGCAAACTGCTCACCGCCAACTGCCAACTGCCAACTGCCAACTGAAGCGATAACCCATTCAACCAGTTCTTCCGTCTCTGGCCGGGGTATAAGTACGGAAGGATTTACTCTAAATGGTAACCCATAAAACTCGGTTACGCCTAAAATGTATTGGATGGGTTTGCCTGTTTTTAGCTGGATTAAAATATCGTCAAGGCTATTTGCTTGTTGATTTGTCAACGCTGTTTCAGGAAATGCTTTGACTTTCGCTTTTGAAAAACCGGTTATTTCGGTGACGGCCAGCAGGGTAATGGCCTCTGCTTCATGGGTGTCATATAGTTTACTGAGTGCGCCTTTATAGTCATCAAAAACATCCTTTATGGTTTTCATGGAACAAAGTAACATAAAAGCTACTTTTGCAGCATGGTAGAAGATGAAAAATATATGCAGCGCTGCCTGGAGCTTGCCGCATTGGGGATTGGCAATGTCAGTCCGAACCCGATGGTGGGGGCTGTTATCGTGATGGATACCATCATTATCGGCGAAGGCTATCACCATAAATACGGCGAAGCACATGCCGAGGTGAACGCGATTAACCAGGTGATCGCTAATTTTTCGGATGCTGCCGATATACTGGATCAATCCACCATATACGTTTCCCTTGAGCCTTGTGCCCATTATGGCAAAACGCCGCCTTGCGCCGATCTCATCATCAAACACCACATCCCCAAGGTGGTTATCGGCTGCCGCGATCCATTTGACGCGGTAAACGGTAAAGGAATTGAGAAATTACTGGCGGCAGGTGTTAACGTAACTGTTGGTGTTTTAGAAAAAGAATGCCAATGGCTTAACCGCCGTTTTTTTACACGGGTGCAAAAACACCGGCCTTATGTCATCTTAAAATGGGCACAAACACGCGATGGCTATTTTGCTCCTAATGATAATTCGCAGCTTTGGATTACAGGCGCCGAATCGCGCAAACTGGTGCACCAGTGGCGGGCCGAAGAAGATGCCATTTTGATCGGCAAGCACACAGCCGGCATTGATAACCCGCAGTTGAATGTGAGATACGCGGAGGGTAAAAACCCCAAAAGAATAGTGATCGACAGGAAGCTTGAACTGAACAACACCTTGAATATATTCGACCAGTCAGTTGAAACATTGGTTTTTAATGAAGTAAAAACCGGTATCGATGGCAAAATAAAGTATATTGCCCTCGAGGATTTCGACAGGTATGTACCCCAGTATATTTTGTATCAGTTATACCTGCAGGATATTCAATCTGTAATTGTCGAAGGCGGCGCACGCACGTTAAACTCGTTTATTGAAGCCGGCTTGTGGGACGAGGCCCGTATTTTTACCGGCCCGGTCGATTTAAAACAAGGCATCAAATCACCCGAAATTAAAGGAACTATAGCGGGTGAACAGGCTGTCGGCAATGATAAATTATTGATATTATTAAATAGTTGATTAAGTTGAGTGAGTTAGAATAAGTTGGATTAGGTTAATTATACCCGTTCCCTCCAACCCAATCAACTCAGTCAACCTAACCCAACCCAATCAACCTAAAATGCTCTACATCTTACTAAGCATCTGTTGCAGTATAATTGTATCCGTAATGCTAAAGCTGGCTAAACGGTACCATATTGACGTTTACCAGGCGGTGGTTTGGAATTACTCCATGGCTATTTTTTTGAGCTGGTTATTTTTAAAACCCAAACTGCTTAATTTTTCAGGCGCGCCGGTCGTAAATTATACGTTGTTAGGGTTATTGCTGCCCATGCTGTTTGTTATCCTGGCAATGTCGGTAAAACAATCAGGTATCGTACGTACGGATATAGCGCAGCGCTTATCGTTATTGATCCCGATCATAGCAGCCTTTTTACTTTTTGGCGAAAAGATGACGCTTTTAAAATCAATTGGCATCGCGACAGGATTTGCAGCCATATTATGCACTATCCCATGGAAAAAAGGCGGCGCAGCCGGCAAAGCGGCTGCAAATGCATGGCTATACCTGTTGATGGTTTTTGTGGGAATGGGGTTGATAGATGTTTTATTTAAACAGATCGCCACTTTTAAAGCGGTAACCTATGGCACTTCGCTGTTTATTGTTTTTGTACTGGCCTTTGCATTTTCTTTTGCCGGATTGATATACCAGGTTGTTACCAAAAAAATGCGGTTTTCGTGGCCGCATATCCTGATTGGCTGGGTTTTGGGTACAGCCAACTTTTGTAATATCCTGTTTTACATAAAGGCACACAAAGCGTTGGCCAGCCAGCCGTCCACTGTATTTTCAGCGATGAATATCGGTGTTATCGTGTTCGGCGCTTTAATTGGACTAATTATTTTTAAAGAAAAGCTGAGCCTGCTCAACAAAGCGGGCATCCTTATCGCTATTATTGCCGTTGCAATTTTGTCTATATCCTGATTGTTGAATGCTGTTTGAAGACACCTACCGTACCATTGAAAAGCCTGCTGAAGGCCTCTTCCGCGACCGGGGCAGCAAATTCCTGGGGTTTGCTTATCCGGTTCAATCTGAGTTGGAATTAAAACCCATCATTGCAAAGCTAAAATCAGAACATCCGAAAGCAAATCACCATTGCTCGGCATTGCGCCTGGGTATTGACCGCTCCGTCTTCCGGATCAATGATGATGGTGAACCTTCGGGAACCGCCGGCCGCCCTATCCTGAACATACTTTTATCGCGCGATTTAACAAATATTGCCGTGGTGGTTGTCCGCTATTTTGGCGGGACATTACTGGGTGTGCCAGGGCTAATCAACGCCTATAAAACAGCCACCGAGGAAGCGCTCAACCATGCTGTGGTCATCGAAAAAACAGTTAACGATTTTTACACGGTGCATTTTGACTACTTGCAAATGAATGATATTATGCGGATAATTAAGGAAGACAACCTGCAGATCATCAGCCAAAATTTTGATAATGAATGCAGTATACAATTATCCATCCGGAAAACCCAGGTAAATCAGGTACTGGGCAAGGTAAATAAGTTAAGCGGACTGAATGTTAAATACGATTATAGTCTTTGATATCTGTTTAAACAATAATCTTACACCGTCATTACATTAACATTTGCTATTTTTGCACAAAGTTTTTTGAATGGAAACTGAAAATAATCTCCTGCTATTACTCCAAAATCCGGATCTTCCGGCTGATCTGAAACATATTGCTGAAAAAGTACTTCATGCCGAACGCATCACTTTTGATGAAGGTGTCTTGCTTTTTGAAAAAGGCGAGTTAGGCTACCTGGGCGTTCTGGCAAACTATATCCGCGAAAAACGTCACGGAAACAAAACCTATTTTAACCGTAACTTTCATATCGAACCCACTAACCTTTGTGTTTACGATTGCAAGTTTTGTTCGTACTCGGTTTTGATTAAACAACGCTCAGAAGGGTGGGAGTACACCATGGACGAGATGTTCGATATCGTAAAAAAATACGATAACGAGCCGGTTACCGAAGTGCATATTGTTGGCGGGGTTTTACCGCAGTACGATGTGGCTTTTTATAGCGAATTGTTCAGCAGGATCAGGGCGCACAGGCCTGAGCTGCATATTAAGGCGCTTACACCGGTTGAATATCATTACATCTTTAAAAAAGCTAAAATTGACTATGCAACAGGCATGCGCATGATGTTTGATGCCGGCTTGCAATCGATCCCCGGAGGCGGGGCTGAAATATTTCATCCTGAAATAAGGGAACAGATCGCCAAAGATAAATGTAACGCCGAACAATGGCTGGCTATCCACGAAGAATGGCATAAACTGGGCGCACGTTCAAATGCAACGATGTTATACGGCCATATCGAGCAGTTCTGGCACCGGGTTGACCATATGGAAAGGCTTCGTGAACTACAGGATAAAACCGGCGGTTTTCAAACGTTTATACCGTTAAAGTTCCGCAACCAGGATAACCAGATGTCGCATGTACCCGAAGTATCGGTGATAGAAGATTTGCGCAATTACGCCATATCCCGTATTTACCTTGATAACTTTGACCACATTAAGGCTTATTGGGCGATGATCAGTCGCACAACCGCACAATTGTCATTGAATTTTGGTGTGGATGATATCGATGGTACTTTAGATGATACCACGAAGATCTATTCGATGGCAGGTGCTGAAGAACAACACCCGGCGATGAGCACCAAACAACTGGTTGAACTGATCAAACAAGTGGGCCGCCAGCCAATTGAACGTGACACGCTTTACAACGTTGTAACAGATTACACTGATTTCAAATTCCCGGATGAGGTAAAACCATCGTATTATAAATTACCTGTTATAAATTAGTCATTGAGTCATTGAGTCATTGCTCTTAGCAACACTGGATGACCAACCGACAGCGAATAACAAACATCCAATGACTAAATGACGCAATGACTCAATGACAAAAACCCTATACATCGTCCGGCACGGGCAAACTGATTTAAACAAACAGGGCATCATCCAGGGCCGGGGCATGAATACCGACCTGAATGACGAAGGGCGCAAACAGGCGCTGGCATTTTTCAATGCTTATAAATCAGTTCCTTTCGATAAAATTTATATATCCGAGTTAAAACGCACCCAGCAAAGCATCCAGCATTTTATTGACCTGGGAATCCCTTACGAAAAACTGGCCGGGCTTGATGAGCTGGGTTGGGGGATTCACGAGGGGCAGCCTGCAACGCCCGAAAACCGTGGCGATTTTTTAAAGATCATGCGCGAATGGGTGGATGGTAACCTGGATGCTAAATTTGAAGGCGGCGAAAGCCCGAATGAGGTAAAAGCCCGCCAGCAGGAAGCGCTTAAAGTTATTATGAGCCACCCTGAGGAAGAAACGGTACTGATTTGTATGCACGGACGCGCGCTCAGGCTTATTTTATGCCTGTTGACCAATAAGCCGCTTACGGAAATGGATTCATTTCCTCATCAGAACCTGGTGTTATATAAAGTTACTTTTGACGGCGAAAAATACGAGATCGTTGATTTCAATAACGCCGAACATTTAAAAAACATTTAATATTTTTTGTGGATAAGATCAGAATATCAGCCGTTAGCTATACCAATACCAAACCCTTTATATACGGCCTCCAGCATTCAGGCATTACCGAAAAAATTGAGCTGAGCCTTGATAACCCGACAGATTGCGCCCAAAAACTCATCGATGATGTAGTGGATATTGGGCTGATTCCGGTGGCGGCAACTTTAAGCCTGCCGATATGGGAAATTGTGGCTGAATATTGTATCGGCGCAGTTGGCGCCGTTAATTCTGTATTTATCTTCAGTAATTGTGATATCCATGAGGTCACAACTTTGCAGTTGGATCCGCAATCACGTTCGTCCAATAACCTGGCGAAAGTATTACTGAAAAACTTTTGGAAAACAACTCCTGAACTGGTGGTTAATGCCAGTGATTATTCGGAATCCACTAACGCAACCACGGCCTTCGTGCAAATAGGCGACCGGACATTCGGCAAAATGGAAAAATATGCATTTGTGTATGACCTGGCCGAAGAATGGCAAAAATTTACCGGCCTCCCTTTTGTTTTTGCTGCCTGGATAGCGAATAAACCCATCCCGAAGGAATTTATGGATGAATTTAACGTGGCGCTTAAATTCGGGCTCGACCATCGTGCCGAATTGCTGAAAGAATTACCCGCAAGGCCCGATTTCGACCTGGAAGATTACCTGATGCACAAACTCGATTTTGATTTGACAGAAGGTAAAAAGAAAGCTTTGTATTTGTTTTTGGAGTACATTAAAGTTCTTTGATGTGCAAATGTGCTGATGTGCAAATGAATAGGCACTTAAATATTTTATTTTTTTTCATCTGCACATCAGAAATCTGCACATTTTCTTCAACATTCGCACATTTGCATATCTGCACCTCAAATTATTATACCGAGGGGAACGTGATCAGTATGTTTGCCGTGCGCATTGGGTATAACTTCTCTTTAAAAGGCAAGTAATCAATTTCTTTTTTGTTGCCTAATAATTAATTGTATTATTTTTGTGCAGGCCGGGTTCTCCTGCCTTTTTTGTTGAAATTTAACTGGTCAATCCTTTGGGACTGGTTTTAATCTTATCATACTAACTCTTGAAAATAAATAAAAAATAAAAATCTATGAATTCAACAGCATTACAGGGACAATCGGCATTAATAACGGGTGCCGACAGCGGCATAGGTAAAGGCGTAGCGTTGGCCATGGCGGCCGCGGGCGCCAACGTGATCATCAACCATGTGGATGCCCACGAAGTAGCCGAACAAACCGTTGATGAAATAACAGCCGCAGGCGGCAAAGCTTATGCTATCCATGCGGATATCAGCAAAGAAGATGACGTAAAGGCCATGTTTGCCGAAATGTACCGGCAATATGGTACTATTGATATCCTGGTAAACAATGCCGGCCTGCAGCGTGATTCCCGCTTTGTGGATATGACCCTGGAGCAATGGAATACCGTTATCGGTATCAACCTGACCGGTCAGTTCCTTTGTGCACGCGAAGCAGCCAAAGAATTTATAAAAAGGGGAGTGGTTGAAGGCAGGAGCAAGGCTGCAGGCAAAATTATCTGCATGAGCAGCGTGCACGAAGTAATTCCATGGGCGGGTCATGTAAATTATGCCACCAGCAAAGGCGGCATCAGCATGTTTATGAAAAGCATTGCGCAGGAACTAGCCCCGCATAAGATCCGCGTAGTGGCTATAGGCCCCGGCGCCATACAAACCCCGATAAACAAAAGCGCATGGGATACCCCCGATGCGCTGAATAAATTACTAACCCTTATCCCCTACAATCGCATAGGCGAACCTGAGGACATTGGCAAACTTGCTACCTGGCTCGCCTCCGACGAAGCCGACTATATCACCGGCACTACCATTTTTATGGATGGCGGGATGACCCTATATCCAGGCTTTGCGGATAATGGTTGAGTATTAGTGTGTGGTTGATTGGGTTGATTGGCTCTATAACGGTTTGTATTGGTAGGAACTAATTAAAGAAGTTTTTTAACACAGGAGAAACAGAGAAGACACTGAGTTCACAGAGGAATAATTTTATTTTTTAAAGGTATTTGAATATATAAACAGCCTGCAAAATTTAAAAACTCAGCGAACTTTGTGTATTCTCTGCATCTCTGCGTTTAAATCACCCACACTATCCGTCATAGAACCGGTTGATTAAGTGGATTGGTTTTCGAATGAAAAGTTATCTAACTCAATCAACTTAATCCAACTTAATCAACCAATAACCGTCCTCATGACGCTTAAATGACATTTTTCAGGTTAAATTAACGTTAAAAATGCATTACAATTAAAATCAAGCCTTTTTTAAGTGGTTTTTTGATTGACATATTGTAAATATTACACTAAGTGAATTGCGAAAATTTAAAATTATCATCAAAAATGGGTTAAGATTATGAAATTATCATAAAAGTGAAATAATATTGTTGTAATTGGTAAAATATATCTACTTTTGTTATGGATTTAAAATTAAAAACAACCATGAAAAAAATATTTTTAACAATCGCAACTGCTGCTTTATTCAGCGTAACTGTATTTGCTGCCGATGGCGGTAAAAAAGCTAATGAAAACACTGCTACTGCTTCATATTATGTTCAACAAGAGTTTGCTGCCGACTTTGCCGGTGCGACCAGCGTAGTTTGGACAGTTAACAAAAACGTTCAGAAAGCTGAATTTTTGATCGATGGTACCAAAAAAACCGCGTTTTACAACCTTAGCGGTGATTTCCTGGGCACCACCCAAACTATCAGCTATAAAGCTATCCCTGCTAAATCGCAAAAACTGATCGCTGAACAATACAAGGAATATACTCCTGTTAGTGTGATCGTTTACCAAACAAATGAAGATATTAACAGCGACATCGACGCTACTTCATACTTCGTTGATTTGAAGAATGATAACCACGAAGTATTGGTTAGGGTAACAGGTTCAGGTAACCTTGACTTCTTTAAACAAGTAAAATAAGTTATCGCTTAATTTAATCTATCTATTCGTAGCCGTCTGCCTTGTGCAGGCGGCTATTTTTGTAAAAATATGCTTGCACGACGTTGTTTTGCGGTTTTTTTTAAAACAACTTTGATAAAGAAACCTTTTATCATAAAAGGTTTTTATGCCAAAAACAATCATTGTATCTAACAGGCTCCCTGTAAAAACATCAAAAACGGACGATGGCTATGTTTTCTCTTCAAGTGAAGGCGGTTTGGCAACCGGCCTTGGCTCGGTTTATAAACACGGTAACAACAAATGGATAGGGTGGCCCGGTATAGAGGTAACCGGGCAGCACGACCGCGAAGATATTAGGGCGCAACTCAATGATATGAGCCTTGTGCCTGTGTTTTTAGACCAGGAAGAGATTAATCAGTATTATGAAGGGTTCAGCAATGATGTGCTTTGGCCTGTTTTTCACTATTATATTTCAACTTATACCGTTTACAAACAATCCTATTGGGAATATTATAATATCGTTAACCGGAAATTCAGAGACGAGATCCTGAAGATTGCGGAGCCCGGCGATGTGATCTGGATCCACGATTACCAACTGTTGCTTTTGCCTTCGCTTGTAAGAGCTGAACTACCTGATATTTCCATCGGCTTTTTCCTTCATATCCCGTTCCCCTCGCACGAAATGTTCAGGAATATCCCCTGGCGATATGAATTGCTGGAAGGACTAATGGGCGCCGACCTGATCGGCTTCCATACATTTGACGATGTGCGGCATTTTACCGGTGCTGTATCCCGGATTTTGCCGGTTACCGTCTCCGCAAATATCATCACTACCGGCGATCGATCGCTGGTGGTTGAGTCCTTCGCTATGGGCATCGATGTACACAAATATGCCATGCTTCCATTAACGAAAGTGGTTAAAGACCATATCAGCTCGATAAAGGAGGCCTTTAAAAATTCCAAACTTATCCTTTCAATTGACCGGCTTGATTATAGCAAAGGGATATTACAGCGCCTGCAGGCTTTTGAACAGTTGTTGCAAAAACACCCCGAATATGCCGAAAAAATCACCATGTATATGATCGTGGTGCCGTCCAGGGACACGGTGCCTCAATATGCCCATCTACGCGATGAAATAGATAAAAGGGTGGGCAACATCAATGGCCTTTACCGCAAAATGGACTGGACGCCAATACATTATTACTATCGGTCGTTCCCGATAGAAATGCTTTCAGCGCTATATGCCTCGGCCGATGTGTGCCTGGTTACGCCCATGCGCGACGGTATGAACCTGGTGAGCAAAGAATATGTGGCCAGCAGGATAAACAACGACGGTGTTTTGGTACTAAGCGAAATGGCAGGTGCGTCAAAAGAACTGATTGATGCACTTATCGTTAACCCTAATAACGTCGACGAAGTATGCGACGCAATTATTACGGCCCTGAATATGCCTGAAGATGAACAAAGAGAGCGGATGCAGCAAATGAGGGCGCTTGTAACAAAGTTCAATATCCTGCATTGGGTTAAAATATTTATAGACAAGCTTAAAGAAGTTAAGCAGATGCAGCGTTCAATGCAAACACGGCATGTGAGTTTTGGTACTGAACAATCCATTGTAAAGCGGTATTCAAAAACAAAAAAACGGATCATATTTTTAGATTATGACGGTACCCTGGTTGGCTTTAAGCCGAATATCTCGCAGGCTAACCCGGACAGGGAACTTTTTGCGATTATTGATAAATTAACAGAGGACCCGGCAAATGAAGTAGTAATGATAAGCGGAAGGAAGCACAAAAATCTTGGCGAATGGTTTGGCGATAAAAATGTTTATCTGGTGGCAGAACACGGGGCCTGGTATAAAGAAAAAAATAAATCGTGGCACAAAATTTCCGGATTATCCGACAGCTGGAAACAGGATATTTTACCCGTGTTGGAAACCTACGTAGACCGTACACCAGGGTCTTTTATAGAAGAAAAAACCTACTCGCTGGTTTGGCACTACCGCAATGCACAAAAGGGCCTGGGCGAATTGCGCGCCACCGAACTGATGAATAATTTAAAATACCTGGCAAGTGACAAAGGATTACAACTTTTACCGGGGGATAAGGTGCTGGAGGTAAAAAATGTAGAGATTAATAAAGGAAAAGCGGCCCTGTTGTTGGTTGAAAAAGATAATTATGATTTTATAATTGCTTTTGGTGACGATTATACGGATGAAGATATTTTTAAATCACTACCGGATAATGCTGTCACCATAAAAGTTGGCAGCAATGTGTCCGCCGCAAAATTTTATCTCAGAAATCCTGTGGAGGTACGAAAATTATTATTGAGTTTTACGGAAAGTGTGGCGGTTCATCAAAGCTGAAAGGCGAAAGCACAAAGCTAAAGCGGATGGTGAACATCGAATCATCGCCCTTACTCGCAAAACAGCTTTCCGCTTTGGTCTTTTAGCTTTATGCTTTTCTCACAAAAATATTGGCCTGTCCAGTTTCATGGCTATCCGGTAGGCCGCATTCATTAAACCCACATGGCTGTAGGCCTGCGGGAAATTACCCCATTGGCTGCCATCTTCTTCGTCAACATCTTCGCTGAATAAAAGCAGGTGGTTACTAAATTGCAACAGGTTTTCAAATTCGTGCATGGCGTCGTCAAGCCTGCCAACGCAGGCCAATGCTTCCACATACCAGAAGGCGCAAATAAGGAAGGTTGTTTTAGGGCGCCCAAAATCATCTTTATATAAATACCTGTAAAACAATCCGTTTGGTGTTTTTAACTCCTTTTCTAAAGCAATTAAATGGTCCTTTGCCCGGTCAGATGCAGGGTCAAGGTAATTCATCATTATTAGTTGGAGCGTACTGGCATCCAGGTTTGGGCTGCCGGCCGAATTGGTATAAACTTTCCTTACCGGATCGTAGCAGCTTTCCATATGCGCGGCCGCACGTTCTTTTAATGAACGGGCTTTGTCAGCCAACTCATTGTTATCAATTGTTAAAGCCATCTTTTCAGCAGCGGCAGCGCCTGCCCATTGGAACAGGTTACTGTAACAATGTATATTTGCCGTATTCCTGAATTCCCATATGCCCGCATCTTTTTCGTCGATGGTAGCTTCAATTTTGCCCAATAGAAATTCTATCCAGCGTACCGAGTCTTTTCGCTCAGAGAAAATAAACCGGTGATCGGTATACAATGGGAGCAGGGATATCATCACCTGACCGTAAATATCATTCTGAATGTGCTCGTTGGCCTGGTTTCCAATGCGTACGGGCTGATTGCCCATATAACCTTCAAGATCGGCAAGGATCTCTTCGGCGAGATTTTTCTTCCCGGTAATTCCGTACAGCGGCTGATAACGCTCATCTTCGCTGAATGAAATATCGGTTACATAACCAAAGTATTTTTCCATCTCCTCAAAATGACCGATGTGGTTCAGCGCGTTGATCACGTAATAGGTATCCCGCAGCCAGCAATAGCGGTAATCCCAATTGCGCCCGCTCCCCGGCGATTCAGGTAAACTGGTGGTACTGGCAGCTATAATGGCGCCTGTATCCTCAAACTGGTGTATTTTAAGCGCCAGGGCCGATCGTATAACAAATGGCTGAAAATAGGTTGCGATAGATGAGTGTTTGATCCATGTGCGCCAGTACTGTGTTGTTTCCCGCAAAAATCGTTCAGCTGTGGGTATCAGTGCAGCCTCCAGCGGCTCGCCATACGTAAGCACCAGGTAGCGGCAATCATTCAACACAAAAGCCTGCTCATCAAAAACATAACTTACAGGTATATTGGTGGTTAGCCGCATGGTTTCTTCTCCGCCCAAATATTGGATATGGTTGCTGCCCCGGTTAACATGGAGCCTCACATTTCCGTAATCCGATACCGGCTCACATTTAACCGTAATGCGGGGCGAGCCTTGCAGGGGTTCAATTTTCCGGATCAGCATCAGTGCTTTATAGTAGCGCTGGTGTTCGCTAAAACGGGGCGCAAAATCAGTGATCCTATAACTATTGCCGTTTTTTATGGTGATTTCGGTGATCAGTACATTGGTATTTTCAAGGTAATATTGATGCGATGTATATTCCTCCACAGGCAAAATAGAAAATTCGCCTCCTTTTTTTTTATCAAGCAAACCGCCAAAAATAAAGGTACTGTCAAACCGCGGCCAGCAAAGCCAATCAACGTTTGTATTTTTATTAATATGGGCAAGATATGCGCAGTTACCAATAATTCCGGTTTGATAGGTATGTCGTTCCATTTATCAATAATTTGTTCGGCGTTAAAACAGAGCAACAAATTTTTGGAGAGAATGTTCAAATTGAATTCCGGATTTTTCAATGGGAACACAAGGTATGATTGATTAATGATCGATAAATTTATAAGGTCATTTTCGGAAATATGGAGATGTACCCTCCCGGAATTAACATTCAGGATTCCGCATTTCACCCCAATGCAATATTAGCATATAAAGTCTATATAAATAATAGCTTTTTTTAAATTTAATATGGTTTAATCAAAAAACGCTTTACCTTAGTATTATTATTTAAGCAATAAAATTTAAAAATTATGAGTTTACGATTAGGAGATAAAGCTCCAAACTTTACAGCAAAAACATCACAGGGCGACATCGATTTTTATGAATTTTTGGGCGATAGCTGGGGTGTTTTGTTTTCGCACCCGGCAGATTACACACCTGTGTGTACTACCGAATTAGGTAAGACCGCCTCCTTAAAAAGTGAGTTTGACAAGAGAAATGTGAAAGTGGTGGCCCTGAGCGTTGATTCTGTTGAATCGCACAAAGGCTGGATAAGCGACATCAATGAAACCCAGGGGGTTGAGGTAAATTTCCCTATTATTGGCGATGAAAATCGTGAAATTGCTTTGGCTTATGACATGATTCATCCCAATGCCTCGCTAACTGCTACGGTAAGGTCGCTGTTTATTATAGCGCCTGATAAAACCATTAAATTGATGATAACTTACCCGGCATCTACCGGAAGAAATTTCCAGGAAATTTTAAGGGTGATTGATTCGTTGCAATTAACAGCCAATTACAGTGTCGCCACACCTGCCGACTGGAAAGAAGGAGAGGACGTTGTAGTTGTGCCGGCAATTAAAACCGAGGACATTCCGGCGAAATTTCCTAAAGGTTTTACGCTGGTTAAACCCTATTTACGCCTTACGCCGCAACCAAATAAATAATTTTATTTGGTTATTAATAATTTTATATATTTGAACAGATTGGCTGTGCTATATCCTTTCTGATAATAAGTTATTTTTATTCAGTTTTGGCATAGGTTATTAATCGGGAAAACAATTATTTATACAACAACAATTATTATTTATGAAAACTGGAAAAGTAAAATGGTTTAACACACAAAAAGGTTATGGTTTTATCGTTACCGAGGATGGTAAAGATCTTTTTGTACACTTTAAGGATGTACAAGGCGGCGTAAACGCCATTAAAGATAACGACAGCGTTACATACGATGTGGAAGAAGGCAGAAAAGGATTACAGGCAGTTAATGTAAAAAAAGCATAATTTTAAAGATTAAGTTCTTCAAGAAACCTCTGCGCTAACAGGGGTTTTTTTATTCAGGTAAATTTTTGTTAAATCAAACCCATTATTGCAATTATGACTGCTGACGCTTCGGCCAAACTCACCCGGAATGCTGTTCTTTTAGTGTTAGTAGCCTCATTAGGCTATTTTGTTGACATATACGATCTTTTGATTTTTCTCATCGTGAGGAAGGCCAGCCTGCTTGATGTAGGTGTAAAACCTGCGGACGTTTTTAAAACAGGAATCTCCATACTAAACTGGCAAATGGCAGGCCTTCTGGTTGGCGGGATACTTTGGGGCGTACTGGGCGACAAGCTTGGCCGGATTAAAGTACTCTTCGGCTCCATAACTTTATATTCCCTGGCAAATTTTGCCAATGGCATGGTACATAGCGCCGAAATGTATACGATAGTCCGGGTAATAGCCGGTATAGGGCTCGCCGGTGAATTGGGCGCCGGGATCACCCTGGTGAGCGAAACTTTGAGCAAACAAAACAGGGGATATGGCACGATGATCGTTTCGTCAGTAGGCCTTTTTGGCGCTGCGGCGGCGGCCATCGTTGCGCATTATGGCTGGCGCGAGGCCTACTTTGTAGGAGGAGGATTGGGCATATTATTATTGTTGCTTCGCCTGGGCACGTTTGAATCGGGTATGTTTAAAAATGTTGTTCATAAAGATGTTTCGAAGGGAAATTTCTTTATGCTTTTCACTAACTGGAACCGCTTTAAGAAATATTTATGTTGTATTTTGATTGGCGCACCGCTTTGGTATGTGGTGGGTATTTTAATTTCGCAACAGCCGGAATTTGGTATTGCGCTGAATGCACGCGATAAATTAAGCGCCGGCGACAGCATTTTGTATGCGTATATCGGCATTGCCGTTGGCGGAATGGTAAACGGGTTGTTGGCGCAAATTACAAAATCCAGGAAGCTGGTGATGTATTTGTTCCTGGTGTTATCAGCTATTACGGCAGTAATCTACCTCAAATCAACCGGGCTAACTACTGAACGTTATCAATGGCTTTGCTTTTTGATGGGTTTTGGTGTAGGCTATTGGACAACATTCGTAACCATTGCTGCCGAACAGTTTGGCACCAATTTGCGCTCAACCGTTGCTACAACAGTGCCAAACTTTGTACGGGGCTCGCTTATTATTATCAGCCAGGGTTTTGTTGCGCTGGTAGCCCATTACGGTATGATAAACAGTGGTTATATTATGATGGCTATTCTTACGGTACTCGCACTGCTTGCATTGAGTCAGTTAAAGGAAACATTCGGCAAGGAGCTGGATTATTTAGAGATATCGTAATAATCCGGCTTCTGGCAGATACAGGTGCAACGCCGGCGGACTGTTGCGGTTAGCGGCCATGTTTAAATTAGTAAGACAGGGACGGCGTTTTGATGTTTTAGTGTTTCAGGAAATCAATATTTCTTTTCAAACCATTAAATTTAGTCCTTTTTACAGCCGAGTCCTTAAAAACTTTTTGGAAAACTTCCCCGGTAATTTCTTCCCAATCTTTTCCATTTAATCCGAGCAATTCCGGTTTCGGTTTAAAAGCCGGCTCGGAATGCAATACCGAAAACTTATTCCAGGGGCAAACATCCTGGCAAACATCACAGCCAAACATCCAGTTATCCATTTTTCCTTTAAATTCCTGCGGGAGCTCATTTTTAAGCTCGATGGTAAGGTACGAGATACAACGGCTGCCATCCACAACATAAGGCGCTACAATGGCTTCAGTAGGGCAGGCGTCAATACAGGCTGTACAGGTGCCGCAATGGTCTTTGGCGGGGGCGATATCGTACTTCAGTTCCAAATCGACGATCAGTTCGGCCAGGAAAAAGAAAGAACCCACTTTTTTGCTGATCAGGTTGGTGTTTTTACCCATCCACCCAAGGCCGGATTTTTTGGCCCATGCCTTATCAAGCACCGGCGCCGAATCAACAAAGGCCCTGCCATTAACTTCCCCTATCTTTTCATTAACAATGGCTAATAACTGCTTTAGTTTGTCTTTGATCACCTGGTGATAATCATTCCCATATGCATATTTTGATATCCTGGGGCTTAAAGGATCAGCCTGTCGTTCATCGGTAAAATAGTTTAGGCCGAGGGATATTACAGACCTGGCCCCATCAACCAATAAACGGGGGTCAAGCCGTTTATCGAAATGGTTTTCCATGTAATGCATTTCGCCATGCATCCCTTTTTTTAGCCAGGCTTCCAACCTGGGGGCTTCCTCTTCCAAAAATTCAGCTTTTGAAATGCCGCAGAACATAAAGCCAAGGTTTTGGGCTTCTTTTTTTATAAGTGAACTGTAAACTGTACTGTTTTGCGGCATCGTTACAAATATACTTATTAGCAGAATCGAAAACACACCAAAACCAAGCTGTGATTTAATCAATAGAAGAATAGTTTAACAAAAGTGGCTTTTATTTGAATTTGGGATTAATTATTGTGTTGTTATGACTGACGGTTTAAATTATGCTTCAGCTCATCAACAATTTACCGGCTCATGTGGCCGGCTTACATGCTTTTGCAAGTGTTTCTGAAATTGAATATAAAGATGCATTGATACCATTAATTGAAAACCAGCTTATAAATAACCACAGGATCAATTTTGTATTAGTGCTTGAGACTGACATTGCTAATTTTGCTTCAGGTATTTGGTGCGGGAACATGCAAATAGGTTTGAAGTATTTTTTTAAATGGAATAAAGTAGCTATCGTCACTGATCAAACAAAGGTGTTAGGGTACAGCGATCTTTTTAAATACCTGATCCCCGGGAAATTCAGAAATTTTAGCCTTGAGCATATCGATCAGGCGATCAGGTGGGTGTCGGCAAAATAAACACGGCTTCAATCTTAAAAATAAACCAGTTAATGCTGATCAAAAAAGCCAACCTGCCGTAAAAAAGCAACCTGGTCGAAATAATCGGTTTCTTTGGTGATCTTACCCGCTTCGATTTTAAATACAGCGCAATAATCAAGCGTGTATTTCTTATCCTTCATGTAGGCTGGTGTGTTACCTTCAGGCTTAGACAAAGTGCCGGTCACCGTATATTCGGCAACAATATATTCGCCTGCATTAATGATATGGTTTACTTTGTATGAAAGGTCGGGCGTTGAGGCGAAATAGCGGGTATAAACTTCAGAAATCCCTGCTTGTCCGGTTTTGGCGCCTTCCCAGTTGGGCGAATACACCTTCGCGCCATCAGCATAACCTGCAGCAATAGCCTTAACATCATGTTTGGCTAATGCATTAAAATGACCGTTAATTAAATCGGCCGGTTGCGAAAAAGCATAGCCTGTGCTTGTAAGCAAAATAACCGCTATACTGATGAGAAGGTTTGATTTCATGGCAGTGAATTATGTTATAAATATAAATCATAATCCTGCTAAATAAAAAATGCTGAAGTCTGGCGCTTACGCATATATTTCCATTTTACGAAATCGGAAAACGGTATGCAATCATTGGGATGCGTCAGCGGGGCGCTGACAGGGGTTTGGGTTCAAGTGGGAAACTTGAAGCGGCGGTGGGTTTGGATTATGCTGGACGCCTGAACCGATGAGATAGCCCACAGTAAAATTTTCATGACATATGAGTTGATTCTTCACAGAGTATTGTAGATTTGATGAAAACGCCATTCATTACTAAGTCAAAACAATCCGCCATGTTTAATAAATATTATTGCTTATCTTTTTTAATTTTCAGCTTTTCACTCCTGGTAACCCGGTCTGGCTTTGCCCAATTGGCTATGTTATCAAAAGGGGATGCGGCGCCTGTATTTACCGCCCGGGCCAGCCTGGCCGGCAGTGGGTTTGATTTTTCACTGAAAGATGCCCTTGCCAAAGGGCCCGTTGTGGTCTATTTCTATCCTTCTGCCTATACCGGCGGCTGTGATGCGGAGGCGCACGCCTTCGCCGAACTGAAGGATAAATTTACTGCGGCGGGAGCTACCATTATCGGTGTATCTGCCGACGATATTCAGCGGCTGAATAAATTTTCGTCCGACCCGAATTACTGCGCAGGCAAATTCCCCGTCGCTTCCGACGCTGACGGCAAAATTGCGGCAAGCTACGGCCTTACAATGTCACCCGGAAAGCTTGGCATTAAAGACGCGCTCGGCCAGGACCTTACACACGGCTTTATCCCGCGAACCACTTTCGTCATCGGTAAAGACGGTAAAATTGTAGCCGTATTTTCCTCAAACACCGATCACATTTCACCTACCGACCATGTCGACAAGTCATTGGCGATTGTAAAAGGGCTATAAAACGGGGGCGCGGGACGCTGACAAAGGGTTTGGGTTTATGTGGGAGGCTTGCACCTGCGGGTATATCAAGTAAGTTAACGTAAGCTATTCCTCTTCTAATTCCCAAGGTTCATAAGTTAATTCGCGAGCATTAGATAACTTACAACTGATAAAGTTGATCTCATGATGCTTTTCCCAATAAATAGCGGCAATTCGTTTTTTGGCAATTTCTGGTGTATTATAGCCAAAATAGATCCCTGTCAAAACTTCGATTGGATAATGACGGACTCTTTCTTCCGGTTCTTTCGGCCCCTCAAAGTTGACTTGTATTGCACGCCATTCCTTCTCATAAGCCCAGGTATTTGTTTTAACAATAAAAAGATTTTGTAACTGACGGGCATAACCATGCCAATAGGACTTAGTTAACCCTCGTAAATCAGCATCAAACTCATTATTAAAAACTGGCGCAAAGTCAAAGAAATTAATGCTTAGCGGCTCGTCGCCGTAATGAACAGAAAAGAGATTTTCTTCATAAATATAATTGGTTAGTGTCCCTTGGGCAAAACCCTCCTGGACGGATGCTGAAAGTGCATTGAAAATCATTTGGTGAGGTCAGCGGGACGCTGACAGCGGTTTGGGTTCAAGTGGGACACTTGAACCGGCGGATTTTTCTCCGACGAGACTTTATGGGTTAACTTAAATCTGCGAGGCATCCTACTGAAACGTATAAAAAATCCCCTTTGATGGTCAAAGAGGATTTTTAAATATCGACGATTCCATTTAGAAGGCCAGGGCGCCTAAAAACTATGCTTTACACTATTGCTGAACGTTTTGGTGGTCCAGTAGCCGCTATCCAGGATGCGCCTTACGGTCATTAACGGATATTCAGGGTCGCGTTTGTCAGCCAGCTGGAAAGCGAGTTTAAATCCGTATTTTTTCACTTCCGGCAATACCGGCTTTTTCCATACGCCGAAGGGGTAAGCAAAATAATCAATTTTTTTGCCGGTGATCTCTTCCAGTTTTTTGGTTGGTTTTTCAATTTGCACTACCCAGTCATCCTTTTTTGGGTTTGGGTCGTGTTTATAGCGGTCAACGCGGTGATGGTCCCAGGTATGGGCAGCAATAACGTTTCCCTCGTCTGACAGCTGTTTAATTTGTTCTTTGGTCATATAGTGCGGGCGGCCAATGGAAACAGTCATCACAAAAAATACGCCTTTAAAGCCATATTTTTTTAGCTCGGGGCGGGCGATGGTAAACTGGTCAAGGTCGGTATCGTCAAAAGTGAGCATAATAGGCTTACTTGGCAGGGCTGTCCCTTTGGTAAGGTAATCATACAATTGATCGGGCAATATGGTATGGTAACCGCTATCGGCAAGCATTTTGATATGCTGTTTAAACGCAGCGATGGGAATGATATAATCTTTTGATGTTTTGGAATCTTTTGGCGTCCAGTCGCGGATCTGGTGATAGCAAACTATAGGAACTTGCTTGCGGGCCATTATGGCGGCGTTGTTTCCTTGTGCGAACGATGTTAAGCCAAACAAACAAAGAACGGAGGCAGAAAAAAGTTGTTTTAACATAATTTATCAGATGAAATTTTGAAGTGGGCAAATGTAATGATTTTGCTGTTGGATAATAAAGAGAGATTTAGGTTTAAAGTTTGAAATAATTTAATATTCTTCTGCCATGTTGAATTTATCGGGTAGCAACAGTTGCATGCTGACCAGCAGATAAATGATGATGATTATTAAAAAAAGCCAATTTGTAAATGGTTGTTTTTCAGTCGCTTGCGCAATTTTTTAAAATATTATTTTGCATTTTTATTTTCAAGTGTCTGATTTATAGGTGTTTGTGCGGGTGTTCCCTTTTGTTCCCGGGTGTTCACCCTGTTCAGGGAACACCCGGGGAAATCCGGTTCTGCTATAGCACAATCCTTTTGCCTTCTTTAATTGACCGTTTGGCGGCATCCAATATCTTCATCACTATCATGTTGTAGTTTAATGAAGATTGATCGTCGTTCCCGCTGATCTTGCCGCGTAATACAGCTGTTAAATAAATAATCGGGTCGTTAATAGGAGCGGGGAGCGGCGAAGCTGTTTTTGCGCCTTTTATGTTCTCACGCATTCTGCTCACAATGCTTTTTCCGTCCAGGGCATGCAGGTAACCTGTCTCTCCAAATATTTCCATGTCCTTGATACTAAAAGGCCAGTTCCACGATGCTTCAATCTGCCCGCTGGCGGTGGGATATTCTACCAGGATGGTGGCGTCATCCTCCACTTTTGGATAAATTTCCGGTTTGTAATGATGGGCGATCGCAGTCACTGCAAGCGGCTTTTGGCCATGCATAAACCAGGTCATCAGGTCGGCGCCATAGCAGCCAAAATCGTTTAACGGGCCTGCTCCGTTCAATACCGGGTCGGTTAACCAGCTTAAAAATTCCTTGCTGCAGCCAATTTCCTTTGGGCCCTGGTGCCCGTCATGTACCACCATCTTCCTGATCTTGCCTATACTGTCTGCCGCAATCGTATTGTAGTTAGCCTGGTTTGACGCGTACCAGGTAGTCTCATAATTAACAAGTACCCTTATTTTATATTGATTTGCCAGTGCCTCTATCCGTTTTGCCTGGGTAAGCGTAGCTGCCAGCGGCTTTTCGACCATCACCGGGATATGCAGCGGAGCGCAGATTTCAACAATATCCACGTGATTGGCGACGGCATTATAGCCCAATACCGCATCCGGTTTTTTAAGCAGGATCATCTGTTTAAGGTCTGTAAAAAACAGTGAATCCGGGATATGGTAAAGTTTGCCATATTTTACCCATAGTTCTTTATCAGGTTCGGCAATACCCACAATATCAACCGTGCCGTCTTTATAACGATTCAAAATACCGTGTGCATGGTCATGATTTAAACCGGCCACACATACCCGTATCGGCCCCTGGGCTGAAGCCGCAAATCCAACAAAAACCAGTAATAAAGCCGAAAGAAATGTTTTCATATTATTTTTCGTTTGATAATGAATATGGTGAATCTGCATCTTTGCTGCCGCGCAATTTATTAGGGGCTGATGACATGCCAAAATTTATTACGGCACCCTGCATCAGCATTTTATGGCTCAGCCAGTTTAAATCATAAGGTTTGCCATTTACGCTCATGCTTTTTACATAAAAGTTACTGTCGCTATTGTTCGGGGCATTTATCAGCACTTTTTTACCGTTTTCCAGGTTAATGGTGATCTTTTTAAACAAGGGCGCGCCCAATGCATACTGGTCGCTTGCCGGGCACACGGAATAAAAGCCCAGGGCCGAAAAAACATACCATGCGGAAGTTTGACCATTATCCTCGTCGCCGCAATAACCATCGGGTTTGGCAAAATAAAGATTGTTCATCACGTCGCGCACGTGGTATTGCGTCTTCCAGGGTTCGCCCGCATAATCGTATAAATAAAGCATGTGTTGTATGGGTTGGTTACCGTGTGCATACTGCCCCATATTTACAATTTGCATTTCGCGGATCTCATGAATTACTTCGCCATAGTAACTGTCATCAAATATTGGCGGAAGGGTAAAAACAGAATCCAGCTTCGCCACAAATTGTTTTTTACCGCCCATCAAATTGACTAAACCTTGCATATCATGAAAAACGCCCCAGGTATAGTGCCAGCTATTGCCTTCTGTAAAGGCATCGCCCCACTTAAATGGGTTAAAAGGCGTTTCAAAACTACCATCCTTGTTTTTGCCGCGCATTAAGCCAGTCAATGGATCAAACAGGTTGCGGTAATTCAAGCTTCTTTTTTTATAGATCCCGATTTCTGATTCGGGTTTATGCAATGCTTTCCCCAACTGGTATATCGCAAAATCATCATAGGCATATTCCAAAGTACGCGCAGCATTTTCGTTGATTTTTACGTCATAAGGCACATAGCCCAGTTTATTATAATATTCAACGCCTTTACGGCCGGTGCCACGCGGGCCCTCATTATTTGCGCCATGGATCAACGCCTGGTAAAGCGTTTCAATATCATAACCACGCCCGCCTTTTAAATAAGCTTCTGCTACAATGGATGCCGAGTTGTTCCCGATCATCACATCCGAGTATCCGGGGCTCGACCATTCAGGCAGCCAGCCGCCTTCCTTGTAATCGTTTACCAGGCCTTCCTGCATCTCCTTAACAATACCCGGGTAAACCAGGTTTAAGAATGGATAGAGGCCCCGGAAGGTATCCCAAAAACCAGTACCGCCAAACATATAGCCCGGCATTGTAGTGCCGGTATACGGGCTGTAATGCACCATTTTGCCATTTGCATCAAATTCATATAATTTATTGGGGAAAAACACCATGCGGTAAAGGCAGGAGTAAAATGTACGCTGCTGGTCAATAGTTCCGCCTTCAACAACTACATGGTTTAAAGTTTTATTCCATACGTCTTTGGCTTTTTTTTCGGTTATGTCGAAGCTATCATTGCCTTGTTCTCTTTTTAAGTTGAGTTCGGCTTGCTCAATGCTGATAAACGAAGAAGCTACCCGTAAATGCACCTGCTCGCCACGGATCGTTTTAAAACCGATTACCGCCAGCGCATGTTTTGCATGCAGCGATAATGAATCGGTTAAAGTACTATCGCTGTACGTTTGGGCGATGGTAATGGGCTTATCCGCATAAATAACAAAGTAGTCTTTAAAGTTTTTTAAAGGGCCGCGGGCATATTTGGTCGAGTAACCAATGATCTTATTTTCGCCGGGAATTACTTTAACCCAGGATCCCCTGTCAAATGCGTCAATGATTACGTATGAACTATCACTTTTAGGGTAGGTAAGCCTGAATTGTGCAGTACGATCGGTAGGGGTAATTTCAGTAGTTACGTCGTGGTCGGCAAGGTAAACACTGTAATAATATGGTTTAACTGTTTCGGCTTTATGTGAGAACCAGCTCGCGCGGCCATTTTGGCTTACTTTTAAGTGACCGGTTACCGGCATGATGGCAAACTGGCCATAATCATTCATCCATGGTGATGGCTGGTGGGTTTGTTTAAAGCCGTTTATTTTGTTGGCTTCGTAGGTATATTGCCAGCCATCGCCCATTTTACCTGTTTGCGGCGTCCAGGTGTTCATTCCCCAGGGTAATGCAATGGCAGGGTAGGTGTTGCCATTTGAAAGATCGTATTTGGAGTCGCTGCCCATCAGTGGATTTACCAGTTCGGCCGGATCAGGTGTTTTTTTTGCTGGTTGTGAAAATGTTTTGATTGAAATAAATAACGAAGCAAAAAGGATTAATTTTTTCATTGAATAATAAAATATTAAAATTGATTTTGGGCCACTTCGCAATGGCTTTGATATGATTAAAATAACGACGGGTTACTTCCCAGCTTAATTTTTCCTAAATGCTTGTAAGCTAATTCAGTGACTTCACGACCGCGGGCAGTACGCATCAAAAAGCCTTCCTGTATTAAAAATGGTTCGTAAACTTCTTCGATGGTACCTTCGTCTTCACCTACTGCCGTAGCAATAGTTTTTAAGCCGACAGGGCCGCCTTTAAATTTGTCAATTATCGTGGTCAGGATTTTATTATCCATTTCATCCAGCCCGTGCTCATCCACATTCAGCGCATTCAGCGCATATTTGGCAATAGCGGTATCAATATTGCCGTCGCCTTTTATCTGGGCGAAATCGCGCGTACGGCGCAATAAAGCATTGGCGATACGCGGGGTACCGCGGCTGCGTCGTGCAATTTCATAGGCGCCTTCGTCTGTGATCGGTGTTTTTAAAATAGATGATGAGCGTAGTACGATGGTAGTTAATAATTTGGCGTCGTAATACTCCAATCGTGAATTGATGCCAAACCTGGCCCGTAACGGGGCTGTCAATAAGCCGGAACGCGTTGTTGCGCCAACTAAAGTGAAGGGATTGAGCGAGATTTGTACCGAGCGGGCGTTCGGGCCGCTTTCAAGCATAATATCAATCTTAAAGTCCTCCATTGCTGAGTACAGGTACTCTTCAACCAGGGGGCTTAAACGGTGGATCTCGTCTATAAATAAAATATCCCCGGTTTCCAGGTTGGTAAGTAAGCCTGCAAGGTCACCCGGTTTGTCTAATACAGGACCTGAAGTAATTTTAATGCCAACGCCCATCTCATTGGCTATGATATACGATAGGGTAGTTTTACCTAAACCCGGAGGGCCATGCAGCAGCACATGGTCCAGTGCCTCGCCGCGTTGGCGGGCCGCCTGTACAAATATTTTTAAATTGGCTAATATTTTATGCTGACCGGTAAAATCTTCAAACGCCTGCGGACGTAAAACTTTTTCAATATCACGTTCGGCAGGAGAGAGGCGTTCGCGGTCAGGATCAAGATGCTCATTCATGCGTTGTTATTTCGGATTTCGGATGTTCAATTTCGGATTTATTCTTAATTCAAATTTCCGATTTCGAATTTAGTCAAATGTAATTTAGTTTGCGTTAAAATTCCGAAATCGTAATTCCGAAATCCGAAATCAGCCCTCAGGATACTTTCTGAAAATCGCATTTATCCTCATCTGGATCACGCCAAAAAAGGCTTCCCTGAAAATACTTGTCGACATTTTTGAGGTGCCCAGGGTGCGGTCGGTAAATATAATAGGCACTTCAACCAGTTTAAAGCCATGCTTGATAGTGGTGTATTTCATTTCGATCTGGAACGCATAGCCTACAAATTTAACTTTGTCAAGATTGATCGTTTCCAAAACCTTGCGTTTATAACACATAAAACCGGCCGTAGCGTCCTGTATATCAATTCCGGTAATAAAACGCACGTATACAGATGCAAAATAGCTCATTAAAACCCGGCTCATAGGCCAGTTAACTACATTAACCCCATTGATATAACGGGAGCCAATGGCAGCATCGGCACCCTGGGTACAGGCTTCGTATAATTTTAGCAGATCATCCGGGTTATGAGAAAAATCGGCGTCCATCTCAAAAATATAATCATACTGCCTGGCGATGGCCCATTTGAACCCATGAATGTACGCAGTTCCCAAGCCCTGTTTGCCTGCCCGTTCCTCTATAAAGAGCCGCCCGGTGTATTCATTCTGTAATTGTTTAACAATGTTCTGGGTGCCATCAGGCGATCCGTCGTCGATGACAAGTACATGAAAATCATGAGGAAGTGAGAATACTTTACGGATCATCCGTTCGATATTTTCTTTCTCGTTGTAGGTTGGTATAATTACGATGCTATCCGGCACTTATATTAAATTGGAGTAAACAGGCGGCAAAAATAATTTATTTTAACCTGCATTTAAAATAAAAAAGCAGTAAAGTAATTGTTACTAAACTGCTTTTTTGTTAACGACAGAATTAGCTATAAATTGTTGGTATCTGCAATTACCTGGTTTTCAACATAAGGGTCGGTAATGTAGTTGCGTTCCTTAAGCCGCGGCGATACAAACATAAATACCACCACAAACACCATAATAAATATCACGAAGAACCACTCGTAGTTTGCGCCTTTAAGATTATGCGCCCACCACCCGCCATCTTCTATCAGGCCGTTAACACTGGCGGTAATCAAATTGCCAAACGATACTACTAGGAACCAGATGCCCGTCATGGTGCTTTTCATTGATTTTGGTGAATGGGTGTAAGCATATTCCAGGCCGGTAATTGACACCAAAACCTCCGCTGCTGAAAGAATCATATAAGCAAACACCTGCCACCAAATAGAGGGCGCGCCTCCATGATCAATGCTGATATGTATTAAAGCTATAATCACAAATGAAAGTGCAGTTAATATTAAACCCGCTCCTAATCTTCTTAATGGTGTTGTTTTTAATCCCATTTTATCCAAAGCAGGATACACCCAGTAGTTAAATATAGGGATGAATAATAATAAGAATACTGTATTAACGGTTGATACCTGCCCGGCAAGTATTGTGAATTTGGTAAAGCCAAGATTGATAACCCGGTCCATTTTATCGGCATATAAAACCCACTCCGAAAGGCACTGGTCCCATACGGCCCAAAATGCCAGGGCGAAAAAGAATACGGCTATTACGCGGTAAACCGCTTTCATGCCTTCTACCTTTTCAGGATCGAACGGGCCTTTGGCAACGTCAAGTAACGATTCGCCTGGTTTGCGTTGCCCCGTGTGGGTTAATGCATAAAATGTTATAAATACCAGGTTATTGCGGTTAACGCCTTGTGGTGGTACTTTTACATATCTTTTGCGGCCCATAAAAAAAATCAGGGTGGCAAGCGCCATTAATATGCCCGGAATACCAAAAGCCCATTTTGGGCCAATGTTGTCGTAAGTCCATGGGATGGCAACAGTTGCTATCATAGAGCCGGCATTGATGCTAAAATAGAACCAGCCGTAGACCTTTGAAAGCAGATCCTGGTTGCCGGCGTCAAACTGGTCGCCTACATTGGCTGAAACGCAGGATTTTATACCACCGGCGCCAATAGCAACTACGAGCATACCGATTTCAAAACCGCCGAGGCTGGCATCGAACATTGATAATAAAAGATGTCCCAGGCAATATACCATCGAGATATATAATATGAGCTTGTATTTGCCGGTAAACCAATCGGCCACCATGCCGCCTACAAATGGCAGCGCATAAGCCACCATTACAAAAAGGTGATTTAGCTTATTAGCGTGTGCATCGGCTTGCTGGGATAAAGCTGCACTGCCAGTAGGGTTAAAAAACTGTTTTACCAAAAAAAGTGTGAGTATGGAGCGCATCCCGTAAAAGCTGAAACGCTCAGCAGCTTCGTTACCAATAATAAAGGGGACAGCTTTGGGAAACCTGGATTTTTTTGGGACAGCGTCAGCTGCCAAAGTTGTTTCAGACATAAATTGAGGTCAGTTAAATAATTTGACTAAAATACTACAATTCCCGTAAATCAAAATTAAATTCTGACAGCCTTTTAAAAGGACGTGCAAATGTTTGGCATTTATCATAATAGTCAATGTGTAATTGGGATATTAAATTGTTGGCGCTTAGATGCTTGATACATTCGCCGGGTTTCCTGTAATTCGGGTTGCTTTAGTCCTTCTTCTGTGGTGTTGCTTTATCTGTTTCGGCCTGTTTTTTAGGGTCGTTATATTCAGCGTCATGCGCACTTGGCACATTTCTCATGTCAAGATTGTCAACAAAAACCCAACGGCCATTCTTTTCCTTATAGCCGTCATAGGTCATATCCGGCCCATAGGAGTCGTGCTGGTCTTTCATTTTAGGGTCAGGAGGAGCCAGGTGGTCAAAAACGATCAGGTTTTGTTCAGGCACATATTGCAAAAGCAATGACGCCTGGCGGGTATATTCAAAAACCACCCTTTTGCGGGTTTTTCCGTTGCCGTCAAAAACAGGCATTCCCAAAACAGGCTTCTGGTCCTTGAATGAAAGTACCTCGATCACTCTTTTGGTTGATTTTACATTGTTGCCTTTCCATCCAAGCAACACGTAATACAGTTTTGGGGTATAGATGGGTATGATGCGGTAATATTCGGCCCCATACCATTTATGATTATCCGTCACGGAATCCTCCGGGTGTTTCAGGTCGGGCGTGTCGTCATTTAAAGGGTACATCAATAAATTACCCCCGGTGTTTATCTGGATCGTTCCGTAAAAACGGTAACTGCCATCAGCAGTTTCAACCGGCCAGCTGATGATGCGGAACCGGTTATCAGGCGAGTTAATAATACTGACTGTTTTTACAGAATCAAAAGGGTAAAGAAATGAATTGGGAACCTTTAGTGCGTTCACCATCGTTTTGATGAAGGTATAGTTGGCATTCCGGCGGTCCATCTCCTCTGTATCATTTACAAAGTGTTTGCCCAGGGTAATCAGCGTATCTTCATACGCCCTTAAATGTTTTAAATTAATGGTTTCATCAGAATGCTGCGCAAAAATTAAAGAGGGTAATGCCGCTAATAATAAAAGGGGTATAAATATTTTTTTCATTACACTAATTAACGCAAATTTTCAATAACCATTGCACTGGCGCCGCCGCCGCCGTTACAAATTCCTGCAGCTCCGAATTTTCCATTGTTTTGTTGCAGTACATGCAGTAATGTTACGATGATCCTGGCACCGGATGCGCCCAGCGGATGGCCCAATGCAACTGCGCCTCCATTCACATTTACCTTTGCCGGATCAAGCTCCAGTAAACGGTTATTGGCGATAGAAACTACCGAAAATGCTTCGTTGATTTCGAAATAGTCGATTTGACCTGACGATAAACCTGCCCGGTGCAGCGCTAACGGAATAGCTTTTGACGGAGCAGTAGTAAACCATTCAGGCGCTTGCTGGGCATCAGCATAGGAAATAATTTTTGCGAGCGGTTTTATACCCATTTCTGCTGCTTTTTCTGCACTCATTAATACCAGCGCGGCGGCGCCGTCATTCAGGGTTGAGGCGTTGGCCGCAGTTACGGTTCCATCTTTTTTAAAAACCGGTTTTAATGATGGGATCTTATCAAATTTTACGGCCGCAGGCTCTTCATCATCTCCAAATAAAGTTATCCCGCCTTTTTTATCTTTTAGTTCGACTGGAGTGATCTCTTCCTTAAATTTGCCCTCTTTTTGTGAAGCCTGCGCCCTTTTATACGATTCAATGGCGAAGGCGTCCTGGTCTTCGCGGCTAACATCACAATCAGCTGCGCAAAGTTCAGCCGCCATACCCATATGGTAATCATTATAAACATCCCATAGGCCATCTTTTATCAGGCCGTCTGTTAGTTGCCCGTTACCAAGCCTGTATCCGTTACGGGCTTTATCAAGATAGTAGGGAACATTGCTCATACTTTCCATGCCTCCGGCAATTACTATATCATTTTGCCCCAGTGAAATACTTTGCGCTGCCAGCATAATCGCTTTCATGCCCGAAGCGCACACTTTATTTATAGTTGTTGCAGGTAAATAGGGAAGGCCGGCAAATATAGCTGCCTGGGTTGCAGGCGCCTGGCCAATATTGGCAGACAGCACATTGCCCATATAAACCTCTTGTATTTGTTCCGGCTTCAGGCCGGCTTTTTCAACTGCGGATTTTATAACAATAGCGCCTAATTGGGGGGCAGCTAAACTGGCCAAACTGCCGCCAAAACTACCGATAGGGGTACGGGTGGCAGCAACGATAACTACGTCTCTCATATATGATGTTAAATTGGAAACGCAAAGTTAGTTTTTTTATGCGACGGATACACGTAGAGGCGCAATACTTTGCGTCTCTGTTTTTGCTGAATTTGCCAAACGAGACGCAAAGTATTGCGTCTCTACGAATCTTTTTTCTTGCTTTTGTATTTCTTCCGCGCAAGTAAAGCTTGTTGCAGCAGGTACTCTATCTGGCCATTGGTGCTCCTGAATTCATCTCCGGCCCAGGTTTCGATCTCCTTTAAGATATCCGGATTAATACGTAATATAAATGCTTTTTTTTCAGCCATTACTCCTTAGTGGTATAGCGTTCCTGTATTAACCACCGGGTTTACGCTTCTGTCGCCGCATAAAACAACCAGCAGGTTGCTTACCATGGCTGCCTTACGTTCCTCGTCAAGATTGACTATATTCTTTTCCGAAAGGCGGGCCAAAGCCATTTCAACCATACCAACCGCGCCTTCAACAATCAGCCTCCTGGCAGAAATAATAGCTGAAGCCTGTTGCCTTTGCAGCATGGTGTGCGCAATCTCAGGCGCATAGGCCAGATGCGAGATCCTGGCCTCCAAAACTTCTATCCCGGCACGGTCAAGGCGTTCATTTAATTCTTTTTCCAATAAAACGCTCACCTGTTCGGCTCCGCCGCGCAGGGTTATGGTGGCATTTTCGTCTTCTATATTATCATAAGGGAACGAATTGGCCAGGTGCCTTACAGCAGCTTCACTTTGGATGTTTACATATTGTAAATAATTTTCTACAGCGAAAACCGCATTGGCGGTGTCTTTTATCTGCCAAACAATCACTGCTGCTATTTCAATCGGGTTGCCAACCTTATCGTTTACCTTAAGCTGCTGGCCATTTAAGTTGAATGCACGCAAGGATATTTTCTTTTTTACAGTAAAGGGGTTCACCCAAAAAAAGCCATCCTGTTTTACCGTGCCTACGTACTTACCAAAAAGCGTTAATACTTTTGATTCATTTGGGTTTACGATAACCAGGCCGGGCAACACCAGCACAAAGTCAATAGTGCCGCAAATAACGCCAACCGCAATTTGTTCAAAGGCAAGTGCAGCAATCGTAACTACCAGTAATATTAAGAATAATGCAAATGCGGCATAACCGGAGGGTGGGTTTATTGTTTTTTCAGCGTCCATGATAATTGATTTTAAAATGATATCATAAAGATATCGTTATTTTATTTACAAAAGCAATAAAAAAATACTTTACCTAAAAATATCTTATTTTTGGCCGGTTAAACACATCGATGGCAAAACTATCTTCATCACGCCAAAAGGCAGTGCTTCGCAAATACTCCCGTAATGTTAAGTTTTTAATGATGCTGGTAAGTATTGGCGTAATCGTTATTGCACTTCCCAAGCAGGCAAAGTTTAGTTACGATATTGAAAAAGGGAGGATCTGGAACCAGAAGGAGCTCATCTCGCCTTATAACTTCGCCATATTAAAAACGCCTCAGGAAATTCAAAACGACGAAAAAGCAGCACTTTCCAGTGTAACTCCCGTTTATCAGCTGGATGATGAAATTGGCGACCGCGAACTGGAAGGGTTCAACGCTGATCTCTCGGTTAAATGGCATACATCCAGTATGAAAGCAAGGCAAAAAGATGAATATCAGTCAGCCGGAGATGAATTGCTTAAGTTGATTTATGACAAAGGCATCTATAGTCCGGACCCCAAGTACCAACAGAATTCGGAAAATTACCCTGTAACAATTCTTGATAAAAATATTGCGGGTGACAAAAATACGGCCGACCTGTTTACTAAAGAATCGGCGTTGGTTTATTGTGATAAAGTCCTTGGTCAGAAAAAATATCTTGATAAAGCCTTTTTGATTGATCTTTTAAGTAACCGGATACAACCTAATTTAACTTTTGATAGTAAATTGACATCCCGGCTGGAGAAAGAAGCCGTTGACGGCCTTTCAATCACCCGTGGTATGGTGCAGAAGGGGGATGTGATCATCGCAAAAGGCTCGGTGGTAAGTGATGAGGCCTACCAGAAACTACAATCTTACAAAAAGGCGTTTGAGGACAATGCAAGGATCGACGGCGATCCGCGGCTGGTTTTACTCGGACAAGTATTGCTGGTTGCCATCGCTATTACCTTATTAATGGTGTTTTTATACCTTTTCAGGAAAGATATTTATGACGACAACCGCCTGGTGAGTTTAATATTATTGGTAGTAACAGCTATGCTCGTCACCTTATCTGCGGCAATAAAATTTGAATTACCCAATTTATACTATATTCCTTATTGTATAGTGCCCATTATAATTCGCATCCTGTTTGATACCCGCCTTGCGTTAAACATTCATTTACTGGTGGTATTGATAGCTGGCTTTTTTGTACCAAACAGCTTTGAATTTGCCTATTTTGAGCTTACTGCAGGCATGGTTTCCATCTATAGTATCAAAAATCTCATCAGGCGCGAACAATTCCTCATTTCAGCGCTGATCATTACATTTACTTACTTTCTGGCATTTATCGGGATCTCGCTTATCCGCGAAGGTAATTTAAGAAGTATCGATTGGATGAATTTCCTGCCATTTGTTGTTAGCGTACTGCTTACCCTGCTGGCTTACCCGCTTATTTATATTTTTGAAAAAGTATTTGCTATCACATCGGATATTACCCTGATCGAATTAACCAACACCAACGCGCCGTTATTGCGCGAAATGGCTTTTTCAGCTCCCGGCACCTTTCAGCACTCCCTGCAAGTGGCCAACCTGGCCGAAAACGCCATTTATACCATTGGCGGCAATGCCTTGCTGGTTAGGGCAGGAGCCTTATACCATGATATTGGGAAAATGGAAAACCCGCTTTATTTTATTGAAAACCAAAGCTCAGGCTTTAACCCCCATGATAAACTGCAATACCAGGAAAGCGCGCAGATTATTATTGGCCACGTTAAAAAAGGCATTGAGATGGCCCGCAGGGCAAACCTGCCCGAAATTGTTATAGATTTTATCAGAACCCACCATGGGGATACCCGGGTGGATTATTTTTACCAATCGTTCTTGAAGAATTTTCCTGAAAAGTTTATTGATGAGAACACCTTCCGTTATCCTGGGCCAATCCCTTTTTCAAAGGAAGGCGGCGTTTTAATGCTCGCCGACTCAGTGGAAGCTGCGTCACGTTCATTAAAAGAACCTGATGAAAAATCCATCAGCGACCTGGTGGACCGTATTGTAAAATACAAACTCGATCAAAACCAGCTGAAAGACAGTAATATCACGCTTAAGGATATTGAAACCATCAAAACCATATTTAAGCGAATGTTAATGAGCATTTACCATGTGCGGATAGATTATTAAGGCGTGATTGTTTTTTATCAGGTAAACGACTTTAGTTTCCTTTGATCCTTTTCCAGAAAGATTGAGCGCTTTGCCAGTTCCATCCTTCAACCCGGCCTCGCTGAACGACCATTTTATTAGATTCAGGGTATTGTAGAAAATAATGAAATACGAATTTGCCTTTTGGGTTTTCCCATCCCATTACCTGGCCGAAACGCAGGTCGTTGAATACCAAACTATCGCGCCATTTTTCAACTGTATAAAATTGTTTGGAGAAACGGATCAGCTGTTGAACATCCCTGTGACCTCGAACTGGATTTAGCAAGGAGTCGTTGCGCGGGAAGTATTGAAAATCAATTACTTTTTTGCTGTCGAACAGGGAATGAAAGCCAACATAATACCCATTGTTATTGCCGGCCACTGCAAACCAAAGCAAATTTTGCATTGGCGCGGGTGTGGTAAAGTACCTGGTATAACTGATATGCTGTTTTTGCAGTATGCTTTTCACGTCTGTATCAGCCTGGTTTTTATTAAATAAGCAATATACCAGGTATAATCCACTCAGCCCAAGCCCAATTTGCCACCATTTTTTCCGTTGCGGTATACCAACTTTTAAAAATATCAGCGCAATACAGGCAATACCCGGCCAGATCGAGAACAAAGGATCGGCTACATAGATGGCGTTGAATGTGATCCGGCGATGGCTGAACGGCTCAAACCAACCCACGCCATAATTATTAAAAGCATCAATAAATACATGCAGAAAAATCACCGTTCCGAAAAACAGGGTCCATTTCCAAAACGGGATATTATTTTGTCGGTGCCATAGCCCGGCGAGCAATGCAAATAATGTTCCTGCAATTACACAAAACACAAATGAATGGGTAAAGCCCCTGTGTGCAAGCAACGCAGCAGGGGTAGTCATCCAAAATGACGACACAAAATCAATGTCGGGGATGCTATGCGCCACTGCTCCCCAAAGCATTGCCTTTTTACCCAGCTTCTTTCCGGCAAAGGCTTCGCCCATGCAGGCTCCGATGGCAAGGTGGGTAATGGAATCCATAATTATCCAGATATGAGGTGCAGGGATTTGTGTTTTCTGAAATTCATTGCCGTATTTTTTAGATCGCAATATTTGGAACGAACATCAAACAATTTTAAAAATGTCTCAAATCTCGCCAATTATAAGAAAGTAAAATATAAGTAAGGTCATAAATAGAATTGTTCATCATCATTTATAAACTAAAAAAATATAGACATTTTGCAATAATTCAACCAAATGATTATTCATTTTAATAAAGAATGATTTTACAGACGTATTTAATTTAAAGGTTGTTATTTGTTTTAGTTAATTACCATGAACAATTTGACTAAGCGGGCATTAACAGGTATCATATTGGTAATAGTAATTACCGGGGCAATTATTGGAGGCCGCTATAGTTTTGTTTTACTGATTTTAACAGTAAATCTTCTTAGCTTGCATGAGTTTTACCATTTGTTTGATACTGAAGATATTTCGCCGGTTAAGTGGGCGGGCGCGGTTTTGTCTGTAGTTTTGTTGACTACCTTCGCTTTGGTAATAAGCGGCAATAGCGGGTGGAAAATCCTGTTAATTAATATTCCACTGATATTTGGCATTTTTTTTATAAAACTGTTTATGCAGTCAGGTCATCCATTTCATGATATAGGCTTTACGCTTTTGGGGATAATTTATATAACCATACCCTTGTGCTTTTTTATATGCATTGCTTTTTTACCGCTTTCACTTCGTGCCTTTAGTTATCAAATCCCGTTGGGTTATTTTTTACTATTGTGGGCAAATGATACCGGTGCTTACCTTATCGGAAAAACGTTTGGCCGCCATACCCTTTATCACCGGATATCGCCATTTAAGACCTGGGAGGGCAGCATGGGCGGTGCTGTTTTTGCAATTATTATTGCATACCTGGTTTCATTGGGTTTAATTTCACTTAATACGAGTGAATGGATTATTTTATCACTGATTATTATTGTTACCGGAACATTCGGCGACCTGGTGAAATCAATGATGAAAAGAAGCCTTAACCTGAAAGATTCAGGATCTATTTTACCCGGGCACGGAGGGATGCTCGATCGTTTTGATTCGTTATTAGGCTCGGCCCCGTTTGCTTTCTGCTATTTAATTTTGTTATGTTATGCATAGGCCAAGTTATTATATTGTAAATGCAATAACGTTTTATCGGTTGATAGCGGCGTTTGTAATGACGTTATTAGTCATTAACCATGATTTCGGATTGTTTAAATGGATGCTTGTCATCAGTTTTTTTACGGATGCAATTGATGGTTACCTGGCCCGGGCATACAGGGTTATCAGTAAATTTGGCGCTTCACTTGATTCCATAGCAGATGATCTTACCGTAGGCGTCGCCATTGTCGGCATTGTAGTATACAACCCTGGTTTTCTGATCGATGAAATTATCCTTGTTTTTATATTAATATCACTTTATGCATTGCAGGTCATATTCGCGCTGGTCAGATACCGGAAAATAACGGGTTTTCACACCTATACTGCAAAACTTGCAGCTATACTGCAGGGCCTTTTCTTTATATCGTTTTTCTTTCTGCCTGCACCAATTTATATTTTGTTTTATCTGACAGCTATCGCCACGATATTGGACCTCGTTGAGGAAATTATCCTGGTGTGGATGCTGCCCCGTTGGAGGGCCAACGTTAAAGGATTGTATTGGGCGCTAAAATCAAAAGGTAGCTACTGAAAACATGCCTGTTATCAGCATTTTGGATGGATCTGAAAAATCTGAAAGCAATTATTTACCTAACCGAAAATATAATAAAACTCAATTGCCTATGTTCGGCGTACTATCGTTTCCGGAGATATTATATAACTGGTCGTAATATTCTTTGGCCATCCTGTTGCTGTCGAAATACGGCAAAATATCGCGCATGCTGTTTTTAATTAAGGATAGCCATTTTTCAGGTTGCAAGTAGTATAACGGTATAACAGTATCCTCCAATAAATTATACAGATTGTGTGCATCTGTTTCATCCTGTTGAAATTTATGCTCCGTAACTTCTGTATTAGGAATAATAAAGCTATTTATGCCATCCCTGGCAAATTCCGGTACCCATCCATCCGGGATGGATACATTGACACAGCCATTCATAGCTGCCGACATCCCGCTCGTTCCTGAAGCCTCGCGGGTTAGGCGCGGAGTATTTAACCATACATCGGCCCCTTTCTTAAGCAGTCTTGATAATCTTAATTCATATCCAACCAGGATTGCGCAATTCGGATAAGATTTGCAAAGGTTCACGATTTTGTCGAAACTGGAAATCGCTTCATAATCCAGGGGATAGGGCTTGCCGGCCCAAATCACCTGAATAGGCGTTTCCTTACTGCTCAGCAGCCTGTGCAAACGATCCATATCATGTAACAGCAGTTCCGCTCTTTTATACCCTGCAAATCGCTTTGCAAAAACAATCGTCAGTACGTTAGGATCTAAAATCACGCCGCATTGGTCGGCCACTTCTTCAAAAAGCATGGCCTTGCATGTTTTTTTTCTTTCAATAATTGCTTTATCGTCATTACTTGTTAGGGCTGTGTACATTTCCTTGTCGGCCCAGTAAGCATAATTTTGCGCATTGGTTACAGAAATGAGGGGGCAAACTCCGGCATAACCCTTCCACAAATCCCCGAGTGTGGCTAAGTGAATTTTTGAAACAGCATTTCCTTTTCCCGCAAACCGAAGCGCCGTTAATGTATGATCTAAATTATCCCCGTTGCATTGTGTTATTTCCCTAAACTCTTCCAGGGGGATATCGCCCCAAAAACCCATTCTTTGAAGAAGATAAATATCCGACTTTTGGTTTCCGCCGGCTTCGGGTGTATGGTTGGTGAAAACAAACCGTTTTTTTACTTCACTTACTGACCGGTATTTTCTGTACAGGTAAAAGGCTAGCGGCAACGCATGCGATTCGTTTAAATGGTAAACGTCAGGTTGATAGCTGATCTGCTCCAATAGCCTGGCCCCGCCTTCACCCAGTAAAATAGCTGCGGCAGCCCTGGTTTCAGGATTGCTGTCATACAGTTTATGAGAGATGGTTTTGGACAGATAATCATTTTCAGGAAGATCTGTTGTCAGGAAAAATAAAGGGGCAGTTTTAAAAAGATCAGGCTGCAAATAAAAGGCGGTTACCCAAACGTCATGCCCGGATATTTTTATGGTAAACTTAATCCCTGTTTCTTCAAGGAAATGGTATACTTTTTCCTGGAACAGCACTTCCATCGTATCATCGCCTTTACGGCCCTGGTTATAATAGCCATATTTCCATAAAATGCCGATACCTACAATATTCTGCCCGAGTTCGTAAGCGCTTCGCATAAAAGAACCCGCCAGGTAACCAAGGCCGCCCGAATAGGTTTTAAGTGGCTGGTGAACAGCAAACTCCATACAAAAGTATGCAACTGGTTTTTTAAACTCCTTATTAATTGGATAAGGGTGTTGAAAGGAATAGTTCATATAGTTAAATTAAAAAAAGGAACGCCAATTTTTTTAATAAGCTGGCGACTCTTTTTTGAATTAAAAGCTTTTTTTTAATTCCTGTTTTTCACAAGTTCCGGAGGCGCTATTTTATCATCCGGATTAATATTTCCCGATAATGAATTTAAAAAAGCGACAATCATTTTTACCTCTGCATCAGTTAAGTTTTTATTTAGCTGCGCCTTACCCATTATTTTTACTGCCGTATCCAAATCAGCTATACTGCCATCGTGAAAATAGGGATAAGTGCCTGCACTGTTACGTAGCCCTGGTACTTTAAACACATCTTTGTCTGCCGGGTTTTTAGTTACCTTTTTTCGTCCTTCATCATCCATTTTACTTCTGGTAAGGGTGCGGTAATTGGTTACCAATCCAAACTTTTGCAAGGTCCCTCCGCCAATACCAACCCCAAAATGACAATTGTTACACCCGGAGTCAAAAAAAACTTTAAGGCCCGCCTTCTCTTCAGAAGTAATCGCGGTTTTGTCTCCGGCCATATATTTGTCAAATCTTGACGGTGTAAGCAGCGTACGTTCAAATGCGCCTATTGCCTTTTGAAGGTTTGCATAGCTGACTGGTTTTTTTTCGTCAGGGAAAGCTTTTTTAAACATATCCTGGTATAGCTTAACAGAACTTAACCTGTTAACTAAAAAGCCTTTGTGCGGAATGGCCATTTCAACCGGGTTAAGGATTGGCATACCTGCTTGTTCTTCAACATCTTTTGCCCGCCCGTCCCAAAATTGCATATTGTGCAACGCAGCATTGAATACAGTAGGCGAATTGCGGTTGCCCTGTTGACCGGCATCTCCTGTTGACGTTGCTTTATTATCAACGCCATAAGTTGCAAGGTTATGGCATGAATTACAGCTATTCTTTCCGGTCATTGAAAGGCGGGTATCGAAATATAACAACTTACCCAGCTTTACTTTTGACGGAGTTAAGGGATTATCCTTACTTTCCGCAACCGATGGTAAAATTTTAAAGGTTTTTCGGGCAATTTGCATGATCGAGTCGTCGGTTTTAGCTGCTGATTCAGAAGCCTGGTTTTTAACGGATGGCTTGCATGAAAACATCATTGTTAACAAAAAAGCTCCTAGTATTGGCGTTTTCATAATTCTTTGGATTTTATAGGTGGATTCTTCAAATCTTGGTGTTTACCTTTAAAAATCCGATGATAAGAATCATATAAATGCGTGACATAAATCACAACATTCAGATATTCAAATGATTCGATCAGGGAGCAAATAGATATTGGGGTTGACTTATTATAGTGACATCAATCAGACTATCTATTGATCGCGGTCATTTAAATTCTCAGAACTTTGAGTAACCTTTAATAAATTGAAAAATCATGAGCGAGACACACATACACCTATTGATAACCCATTTGCCGATTTTCGGATCGATCTTGGGCGGCTTTGTTTTAATCCATGGGATTTGGAACAAAAGCAATGCAACTTTAATCGCTGCTTATAATGTTTTGATAGTTTCGGCTATTGGCGCCGGGATAGCCTATGCGACAGGCGAAGGTGCGGAGGAAACCGTTGAGCATATTAAGGGAGTATCTAAAAGTGTCATTGAAGAGCACTCAGAGTCTGCGTTAATTTCATTGATTGCTTTGATCTTAGTTGGCAGCATTTCATTAATCGGTTTATTTGTTACGCTTAAACAGTCGTCATTGATGAGGCCAGTTTCAATTGCTGTATTATTCGCCTCATTAATAGGGTTTGGACTGGTTGCCCGCACGGGTTATTTAGGCGGCCAGATAAGGCATACTGAAATCAGCACAAATGCAATTGTACCTAATGACAAAGGCGCAGAGGACGGTGATTAGTCCCTTCCAGCATTGCCGCCGGGTAGCCAGCCTTGCTGAAAGTGCAATTTATAACTATCGGGTGGAGTAGCGAACTGGTTAGAGTGGGTGTATTTTATCATGACATCAGAAAAATGGTAAACCCGGTGTGTTTTATTGACAACCAAAGTCCGCGTTTATAACCCGCATGGTAAACTGCACTACCAGGAAAGCGCGCAGATTATTGCTGCTGCGATACTTTTCAGCCGGGCCATTTTGAAATAAAAAAATTAATTATAACCATATCCCGACTAAATAGATTCCTGATACGAGGTGTGCCGTTTCAATAACCAACATCCCCCAAAATAGGGCATGCTTAATAGTTCAATCGGCAGATAAATAAAATTCATTCGGCCGGAATTGTGTGATATTCTTGTAACTTCGCTCGTATTAGCTGCCTTATAACATTCATATCACAATTTTGGCATATTCAAACAAATAGTTTAAATGATTTTATTTCAAATGATTAAGCATTTTGCGGGTATGCCTGCCACTTTTAATTAAAAATTACATTATTAATAATATATTTACTTTTAAAAATCGGCAAAGCCATTCGTTGGAAATTTTAAAATATCGATGATCTAAATTACCTTATCATGATCGTTTTTTTGAATCTTACTTTGCCGTTAAAATAATGAAATTGATATTTTTATGATAAAATTTACATTTGAAAAATTACCGGTATTTTTCCTGATTATATTTTTCTATTCTTCATGTGCTGATCAAAAACCATTTATTTATTTTCAAAAGGCCGCTAATCAATCAGATACAGTAAGGGTAGCTGAGGCTTATGTCCCGCGCATTCAGCAAGGGGATATTTTGTCGGTATATGTAAGTTCTTTAAGCCCGGAAGCGAGCAGTTTTTTTAACCCGTTTCCAGGAGGAAGCATTGTAAAAGATGGCGCTTCAGCGAGCCCTTCATTAGGTTCTTCTTCAGATCAAACGTCCTCACAAGGTTATTTAGTTGATGTGAACGGGGATATTCAACTTCCTTTGATTGGTGCCACGCACGTTAAGGGTCTTACTACTATACAGGTGATGAACGATATCAAAGGTAAATTAAAAATTTATCTGAAGGAGCCATCTGTTAACGTCAGATTTTTAAATTATAAGATCTCTATTACCGGACAGGTCGCAAAACCGGCTGTGTACGTTATCCCAAATGAAATGATCACGCTTCCTGAAGCATTAACTATGGCGGGTGACCTTACCGTTACGGGAGATCGTAATGATATTTTGATTATACGTGATGATAATGGAAAAAAGGTATTTGGCCACGTAAACTTAAATACACGCGAAGTTTACAATTCACCTTATTATTATTTGCACAATAATGATTTGGTATATGTTAAGCCCAATAAAATTATAGCTCAGCAAACTGACAGGTCTTTCCAATATCTTAGTGTTGGCGTCAGTATCCTATCTTTACTTTTAATTATATTCAGAAAATAGCTTAATTATTAATTAACACATGATTAACCGGGAAACATCAGATTATTATGATAATGGTTTTGGCAAAGAAGTTGATATAAGAGAAATTTTAAGCAAATACACCAAGCATTGGAAGTGGTTTTTGTTTTCAATATTCTTTTTCATGTGTTATGGATATGTATATTTAAAATTACAAATACCGCGATATAAACTTGAAACCGATATTCTGATCAGGGATGAAAAAGGCAACCGGTCAGGTGACCAGAAAGATCTGTTGCAGCAACTAAATTTAAATTCATCCGCTAAAGTTATCGACAATGAAATAGAGATTTTAAAGTCTAACACTTTAATGGAAAAAGTTGTCAGTTCGTTGGGATTGCAAACATCCTATTACGTTCAAAATCGATTTTCCAAGATATTTCAATACAAAACCCTTCCATTTAATGTTGAACTTTTGAATGCTTCGCGCAGGGCTTATTCAAAAAATTGGCCAATTAATTATTTAAATGATCAGCAAATTGAATTTAACGGGAAAACTGTTCCTTTAAATTATCCTGTGCACACCGATGCCGGCTTGTTAATAATAACTTCAACGAAGCAAAAACCCCAATACCACAACATTTATGTGCATTTCGGTTCGGTTGAAATTATGGCCGAAAGTTATATTGATAGATTGCAAATTGAGCCCGTTACCAAAAGTTCAACTGTGCTGAAAATTACCCTTACCGATGCTATTCCCCAAAGAGGAAAGGATGTACTTAATAAGCTTGTCGATGTATATAATGACGCCGGAATTGAAGATAAAAATATCACAACATCCAACCAGCTTAAATTTATTGAAGACAGGATTGTCGATATTTCAAAAGAATTGGATTCAGTTGAACAGAACGTGCAGGATTACAAATCGTCAAACAATATTATAGATATTTCGTCAGAGTCGGGTATGTTCCTGTCAAACGTGAAAGATAATGATGCGGAACTTCAAAAAATAAAAATCCAATTCGGTATACTTAATAATTTAGAAAGCTATCTGCATAACAATAATTACCAGATAAAAATGCCTTCTACCCTGGGGGTAGTTGATCCTACTATATTGGGATTGGTTCAGCAATTAGGCGAAGCGCAGCTTAAGCGGGAGGGCTTATTGAGAACGATCCCCGAAACTAATCCGGTTGTCAGTTCAATTGATGATGAAATTAAGGCTATAAAAGAAACTATTGAACAAACTATACAAAATGTTAAAAGTGGTTTGAAGATAAACGAAGATTTCCTGGAAAAACAAAGTAAAAAGTTTAATTCCATTATAAAGGATGTGCCGTCTAAAGAACGTGGTTTGATAGATGTGATGCGGAAACAGGAGGTTAAAAATTCTTTATTCACTTATTTACTGCAAAAAAGAGAAGAAACAGCATTAGCACTTGCAACTACTACAGCTGACGGCCGTACAGTTAATGCTGCAAAAGGCGGCAATTTCCCCGTTAGCCCAGTTAGAGATACTATTTATTTGATTTTTTTTATCATGGGGCTTTTGATCCCGGCACTGATCATATTTTTAAAAGATATATTTAATTTCAAGATCAGTAAACGCTCGGACATTGAAAAGCTAACGGATACGCCAATTTTGGCGGAAATTTCATACGCGGGTAATTCATCAATGGAGGTTTTTGCAGTATTACGACCCCGGTCTATGGTGTCGGAACAGATCAGGACCTTACGGACCAATCTGCAGTTTATCGGTTCCGAAAATGACATCAGGGTTTTATTGTTTACTTCTAATATAAGCGGAGAAGGCAAATCATTTGTCTCTTTAAATTTGGGCGCCAGTTTAGCTGCTATTGATAAAAAAGTGATTATACTGGAATTGGACCTTCGCAAGCCTAAATTAAGCGCATCATTGGGCATTTTATCTGATACGGGTATATCCAATTACCTGATCGGGAAGGTGGACTACAAAGATATTATACGGCCCATACCGCAGCAGGCCAATTATTTTATAATAGCCAGCGGCCCTGTTCCACCAAATCCGGCTGAATTGCTTTCAAACGGGAAAATCGGTGTTTTGATAGCTGAATTAAAAAAGGAATTTGATTATATACTATTGGATGCGCCGCCTGTCGGCCTGGTAACAGATCCGCAAATATTAAGCAAATGGGCCGACGCAACTTTGTTTATTGTAAGGCATAATTACACCATCAAAAACCGTATAGGTTTAATAGATGAATTTTACCGAAAAAAAGCATTTAAGAACTTAAATATAATATTCAATTCAATTGAAAGAGGAAGCAGTTATGGTTACGGTTATGATTATGGTTACGGCTATGGTTATTATTCGGAAGATAAACATAAAAAAGGCTTTCTTTTTAATCTGTGGAGAGCTAAAAGGAAATAACCGGTTTGTTTTCTAATTAATATAATTTGAATCAAATAGTTTACTGAAAAATGGGCCGTATTGTTCAAGTCATACTCAATGGAAAACCACATTTTTCAAAGGTCGTTGAGTGGGGTAAGCTTATTGCGATAACCGGGTTTGGGCAAGTTACAATGCAGGGAATAGCCCTGATCAGCGGTATCATTATTATAAGATTACTCCCCACTAAAGAATATGCCCTGTATACGCTGGCAAATGCCATGTTAGGCACGATGGTAGTTTTGGCAGATAGTGGTGTTTCAACGGCTGTAATGTCTCAAAGCAGCAAAGTTTGGCAGGATCGTCAAAAACTTGGGGTAGTAGTTGTTACCGGACTAAAATTGAGGAAGAAATTCGGGATAATCAGTTTGACGGTGATGTTGCCCGTATTGTTCTATTTATTGTTAATTCATGGCTCAAATTTATTGTTTGCTATGTTAACACTATTGGCGATCATTCCCTCTTTTTTCGCTGCTTTGTCAGACAGCCTAATGGAAATTGTGCTCAAACTCCATCAGGATATTACCAAATTACAAGTAAATCAAGTAAGTGCCGGCCTTGGCCGTCTTGCCATGATCAGTTTATCCATACTCGCATTTCCATTTACTTTTGTGGCTATTATAGGTAACGGCGTACCCAGGATATGGGCCAATAACAGATTAAGGAAAATTTCGTCACAATACGCTGATTACAAGCAGCAACCAGATTCCAATATTGAAAATGAGATGATTGTAATTGTGAAGCGGAGCCTTCCTGAAATAATTTACTATTGTCTTTCAGGGCAAATTACCATATGGCTGATCTCATTTTTAGGATCAACTAAATCTGTAGCACAACTAGGGGCGTTGGGTAGATTATCGGTTGTTATTACACTGTTTGGCGCCTTATCCTCTATCCTTATAGTACCGCGTTTTTCCCGCCTGAAAAGTGATTGTAAAATTTTATTAAGTCATTTTATCAAGATCCTTATCTTCATTTTTATACTATGTTTTTTTATAATCGGAGTGGCCTACTTTTTCCCATCGCAAATACTTTGGATTTTGGGAAAGAAGTATGCCGGTTTGGACAATTATTTAATATTGAGTTTCATTGCTGCCTGCTTGAGTTTGGTTATTGGAGTAGCCTTTTCTTTATACGCATCCCGTGGATGGATAATTAACCCATTATTTTCAATACCCTTCAACATAGGTGTGCTGGTATTAGGTATTATGATTTTTGATGTGTCAACACTTCGGGGAGTATTAATATTTAATATATTTATTGGTATTATGCAAGCTGTTATGCACATCATTTATCCTGTTATAAAAATTTTAAAATTAAAAACGGGAGTGCCGATAGATATCAACCCATAAAGTGTAATAACAGGAGCCTTTAAATTACATTTCAAATTTAAAATCAATGAAAAAAACTATAGGCCGATGGATTCGTATTTTTATTACCTATTTAAAATATGGTAAATTTGTAAAAGAGACAGGTGTTATTATAAAAGAGAGCAAAATAACCGGAACTGGTCACGAATTATATAAAAATGTTATTATAACAAAATCGACGATGAATGAAAATGTGATCATTAATAAAAGATCGATCATTCAGGGGTCAACGCTTTACGGATTTAATAAGGTAGGTTGCAATTGCAGCATGGTAGATTCGGTTATTGGAAAATTTTCTTATGTGGCGGATGATGCCCAAATAAACCTGACAAAAATCGGAAAGTTTTGTTCTATCGGCCCGAATTTTAAAGCGGGTTTAGGTTCACATCCTGCCAATTTTATGAGCAGTAGTCCGTTGTTTTATAGCCCAACCGGCATTGCAAATTTTAGTTTAGCTCGAAAAGCTTTCTTTGAAGAATATAAGAAATCCGAAATAGGCAATGATGTTTGGATCGGTAGTAACGTTGTTTTAATAGACGGGATTAAGATAAGTGATGGCGCCATCATCGGCGCGGGATCGGTAGTCACAAAAGATGTGCCGCCCTATGCGATTGTCGGCGGGGTCCCTGCTAAAATTATTAAATATCGACACAACCCGGAAATTATCGAAAAACTTTTAAGTTTAAAATGGTGGGATAATGATTTGAGCTGGTTAACAAAGCATATTAAATATTTTCAGCAACCAATTGATAATATTAGTAATTTGAAAGATATTGACTGAACATATTGAAAAATCAATTTAATTTAATGATAAAAAACAGATAAATAGGCTGATGATCAGCAAAAATTATTAAGAAAATATTTTAACGGAATATATACAGCGCAATGTGAATTTACGGCCCTACCGTAGGCGCGATGGAACAAAATGCATTTAAGGCCAAATATGAATTATGAACTATCCAAAAGCTGTAATATCCATTGATAATAATACGAACGACGATTGAGTTTATTTATCTTTGACAGTGATAAAGATGGGAATAATTATTTTTTGCCGACTTTCAATATCAAGTCAACAATCAGTTAAAAGTACCTTTAACTTTATGTTATAATGAGAATTCTTTCTTTTCAACCCGGTTCGCTTTATGGAAACGGTGGCGCCGCCAGGGTTCTTCGCCATCTTTATCAAGGTCGGGAGTCTCAGGTTTTTTCCATTGGCTTAATTACATCAGCAGGACCCATTCAAAGCGGGTTAATTCCGGAACAATTAGTTGCCGCTTACCCCTTGCAGAGAAAATGGATGAGATGGCGTTTACGTAATGGCGCGATTTGGCTAAGGGAAAGGGGGTTAACTTTTTTGACAAAAAAAAGAATTTGTAAAATCATTAACAGAATATCATACGATGTATTCCACATGGTTAGCCACGGAGCTTTTTGCGGTGTATTCGACAATGATTTGTTATTTAAAGAAAAAAAGCGTTGGGTTTCATTTCACGATCATTTTTCTACCAATGGCTGTTCAATGAATCAAACAAAGAGCCAATGGCACAAAGCCGATAGGCGATTAGTGATTTCCAATGAATTAGGGATTGAATATCAAAGACTTTTCGGTCATCGCGAATTTGAAATAATTACTGATGGTTTAACACCTGAAGAGGTTTCGAAGCCTTCCGGCATTGATTTAAGTGGGGAGATCATTATCTATTTTGCCGGATTATTACATATTGATTATTATCCATTATTGAAAGTATTAGCTGAAGCGCTTGATGAACTTTCCCGTCAAGACTTTAAATTTAAGCTAATGCTTCGGGGGGTGGGTCGTCTGAAGTTCCTGGATAATAAATGCTTTGAAATCGAATATCGAACAGACTTCATCAGTGACGATGAAATTAAACTGGAACTTGATTCCGCGTCGGTGCTCTATCTGCCAATTAAATTTACGCTGCCTGATTTTTATCTATACAGTTTATCAACAAAAATGGTAGGATATTTAGGTGCTTGCGGATCAATATTATACCACGGTCCTGAAGAAAGCGCTGCCTGCCATATGCTGAAAGAATCAGGTGCGGCCGAATGCTGCAGTTCAATTAAGGTTGTTGATATGATAAAATCTATTGAGCATATAATAAACAGCAAAAATAATATTTCAGCGCGCGCTAAAATATTAGTGGAAAAGCGCTTTAACTTCAATGAAATACAAAAGAAATTCTGGCAACTTTGATTGGAAATAAAATTGAATTTTTTTCTGAATATCATTAAAATTAAAGTATTTTGCTAACAGTATCTTGAAAAAATAAATACAAAAGAATAAGACCCCGCCATTAAATGTCAAACAAATTTACTGATGGTATGGGGCGGGGAAAGCAATAATTATAGTGCACATTGTGTCAGATTTGCATAGGTATGGTTATTCCCGGTAAACACATTTCAACAATTAAATTTAAGAAGGCCGAATTAAAATTCGACTAAGAAAATCATTATTTTGAAGAATATCAGAGGTGTAATTTCAGAATTCAGAATTTGGTTTTGCAATTTCATTATTGCTTTCATCCCATTTCACTTTGTCAGGTTAGCCTATTATAAATACATAATGAATTTTAAAATAGGCAAGGGTTCCAGTATTCATTTAGGATGTCATTTTAATACTTCAGGATTGTTTTCAATGAAAGAAAATAGCACAATTAATCAATTTTGCCATATAGATAACCGCGGCGGCGTTGAAATTGGCAGCAATGTTTCACTTTCTCCTAAAGTTAGTTTGATTACGGCCGATCATAATTTAGATGATGAAAACAACGCCGGAAGAGTGGGCAAAATAGTAATTGAAGATTATGTTTTTGTCGGGTATGGCGCGTCAGTTTTAAAGGGCAGTACCCTAAAAATAGGTTCAGTTTTAGGGGCCATGTCCCTAATGACCGGTTCAACTGAAGCTTATGGGATTTATTTTGGTGTTCCCGCTACATTTAAGAAAAGCCGTAATAAAAATTTAACTTACAAATGTAGCTATAAGAGGCTTTTCCATTAATCTTAATCGCTATATAAACAGGGCAGATTAAAATAATTGGTTACCGCCGTGACTTCCAGGCAAATTCATAGGGGACTCCGATGGCGTCTTTAAAATTTGGTAGAAATTTTCTATAAACAGGTGGACACTCCGGAGCCATTTATTCTTTTTCCTAATAGTTTTAACTCCCCCGGGGAGTGCCCTGTTTATAGAAAACTCTAAACCCGGGTGTTTAGACTCCATCGGAACCGCCTTTTAATGCGTCTGCTCTGACTAGTCAAAATAATCATTATTTCCGGTTAACAGCAAAATACGCAATATAGTCGGCTTATCTTAAAAGTACTACCAAAGCTGTTATGTATCCGCATTTTTCAGCCTGTACATAATAGTATGGGTTTCTTTTTTCATCTCAACGTATTCTGCCAGATCCTCCCGGATATCATTCCAGGTTGCCTCGTATCCTAATTTTGCCAGTTTTAATGAGAAATTTCCTTGTGCAGCAGTAATTTCTAAAATCCTGTCGCCCTTTTTTGTAACTTTTTTTATCAGCGCTATGGTATTTTCATGCCTTATCCGGTAACCATAAGCGTAACCGTTTTTTTTAGTTTCACCATAAATTTCCAAAAGATCATAGGGGAAACAATATTTTTAACTTTGCCTCCAGCTATTTTCGGGATAAATACGTTTCATAAATGCTGTATAGTATTGGATATAAAGTTATTTCTTTTTACTGCAATTTCTGCCTGAAAGAAGATATTTACGATAGGATGTCCGGCGTTTTTTTTAAATTTACGATATGAAATTTACATGCAATCCTTCAGAACATGGATAAGGCAGCACTATGAAAATTCTTTTTATATGCAGCTCCCTTGAACCCGGCAAAGACGGAGTCGGTGATTATACAAGGCGCCTGGCGTCCGAATTAATCAGGCAAGGACATTTTTCAACTGCCATATCGCTAAACGATAAATATATTTTAAATGAGTTAAAGGAAGTTCAGCGTGATGACGGCACAGATTTGCCCGTATTGCGGTTACCTGCAAATTTGACGATGAATGAACGACTCAATCACGCAAAAAAGTATATCGATGAATTTGATCCCGATTGGTTGAGTCTTCAGTTTGTAATATTCGGGTACCACCCCAAGGGATTGCCTTATGGGTTTGCAAACAAGCTGGCATTTTTAGGTACAGGCCGACGATGGCATATTATGTTTCATGAAATTTGGCAAGGTGAATCGAAAGTGGCTCCGCTGAAATACCGCATTTGGGGCCTCCTTCAGAAAAATATTGTAAAAAGCATCGTTGATAGGATTAAACCGCGATATTTCACAACGAGTAATAATTTTTACAAACATATACTAGCAAAAAGTGGTATCGAAGCTGATCTGTTGCCGGTATTTAGCAATATCCCTTTAGGAAATAAGTCAGGTGTTCTACTGATTAATAAATTACCTCACGAAATAATAAAAAATAGAAAGAATTATATCATTGGAAGCTTTTTTGGTGAAATTCATTATGACGAATACTTGTCAGCAGCTATTGATGATCTTCAACAATTAGTGCAGCAAAAAGGTAAACAGCTTGTAGTGACTCATATTGGTGAACTTGACCGGGCCGAAAGATTATGGGACAAACTAAAAGGGCTAAAGAAAATTTATAAATATTCATTTGGTAGACAATCCGCACAGGATATAGCGGATTACTTAGCTCAAATAGACATTGGATTAAGCACAAACCCCAAGATATTATTTCAAAAAAGCGGAGGTATTGCTGCTATGCTAAATAACAATCTTCCTGTTATTTTACTAAGAAAGAATATTGAATTTGACGACAGAACAATTGCTTATGTTAAAGAAATTCACGAAATAAACCATATGGATGATTTTATAACTCAAAGGAGGGATTTTAGTAATAAATACAGCGTAAGCCGGGTTGCTAAAACGTACATGCAGGCACTGGATATTCCTTTAAAGTTGTCTGTATAGGTATAACGCTGAAATATCATCCCAATATTGGCAAGCTATTAAGTAATTGCGACAATTGAATTTAACATTTAAAATACAAATTATGCAAGTTGGTATATTAGTTACAAATTACAATACATGGGATCTAACATCAAAATGTATTGAAAACTGTTTAAATTATGCCGATACTTTTATTGACCAGTTTGTTGTCGTAGACGATTGTTCTACAGTACAATTTGAAAATCAATTTAAACAGATTACTTTAATAAAAAACCCTGCTAATGCTGGTTTAGCTCATTCATTAAATAAAGGGATTTTTACTTTGAACACTGAATTAATATTTATATTTGATTCAGATGCCTGGCCTTTGGAAAATTTTATCATAAAAACACAACAATATTTTTTTAGTAATCCAAAAATTGGAATAGCAACATTTGAAACGGAGAATTTGAGTGGCAAGAGGTCTGCGTCGTACGAAACAGAACCTGGAGCAATAAGTTTGGTGTTAGGGCAACAATTATATAGTCGCTATCAGAAATATTTTACCAGGCGAACAAGTGATATTACCGTTTATACATGCGCAATGGTAATTCGTAAAAAAGTAATTGAACAAGTAGGTGGGTTTGATGAAAATTACGATTGGCTGGAGTTAGACCATGATATATGCATGAGCGCCAAAAGAAAGGGCTGGGAAATTGGCGTTATGCCATTAAGGGCATTTCACAAGGGAAGCGGAACAGCGCAAGAAGTAAGTGAAAGGGTGATTCGGTATTACGAAAACCGATTAAAACTTTTACGAAAGTTTAATAAATATCCGGTGGGAAAATTACTAAACACGTTGATAATTATTAGGTTATCTTTTGAATATTTTGCAATTAATACCATTGGCAGAATTAAATATAATAAAAAAACTATTGCCGATAAATCATTTTCGAGGTCTTCACTAGTTAAACGATTTTTGAATGGCAGCATTTAAAGAATTAGAAATGCAAATTATAATTGTTATATGAAAATATTGGGTTACTCACACAATATTTCCGGCAATGCAAGTATTGTATTAGATAGCCTACGAATTTTTGCTGCGTTAACTGTTTTTTATGGGCATTGTTATGACCAATGGAATTACCCGTTAGCTGGACATGTTTATTCAAAACTTGACAATTTGGGACATGTCTCAGTGGTGGTTTTCTTTGTTTTGTCTGGATATGTGATTGCGCATACAACAACCTATAATAACAGGGGTAAATTGCGGTACGCTCAAGCAAGGCTCAGCAGGCTGTATTCCGTAGTTATTCCTGCGCTTTTATTTACAGCAATAGCCCAAATTGCAATATTTTATATCGACAATAATTTATATTTACATTATACAAGAGGTGCCTCATGGCCCAGATATATATTTTCTGGCCTTTTTATTAATGAGATTTGGTTTTTCTCCGCAGCTCCGCCTATTAATGGCCCTCTTTGGTCATTAAGCTATGAGTTTTGGTATTACGTTATTTTCGGCTTGTTCTTTTACAAAGGAAAAGGACTGAAATCATACTTACTACCCGTGGGAGTTTGTTTAATTGCCGGGCCCAAAATTCTTTTGATGCTGCCCATCTGGATGGTGGGAAACCTCGCTTATCGTGTCAGAAGACCAAATATTTCCAATCAATTTTCGTGGATATTAATACTGGTGATTGTTTTGATAACGGGGTTTTTAGTTTTTTTCTTGCCTTTTTTACCAAACCAAGTAGGAACCAAACCTTTGTTTTGGGCCGCTCAGTTTATAACTGATTGGATAATAGGAACTTTTGTTGCATTTTCTTTATGGTTGATACCGCAAAAAAACAAATCGCAAAGTAAAAACGAACAGCCCAAAACATGGTATAAATATTTTAGAAAATTCGCAGATCTTACCTTTCCTTTATATGTTTTACATGATCCGCTGCTCATATTTTTCCGGGCAATATTAGGCTCGGGCGGATTACATAATACCGCACAAATGTGGTTGGCATTATCTGTTACGCTATGCGTTTGTTTAATTATTGGCAATTATTTGGAGAAAAAAAGACACTTATGGAGTGAATTTTTTGGAAAATTATTATCTTATACAAAAGTTATAATTGAAAAAATAGACCTTTAGGCTTTCGAATTGTGAAAATACTTTTAATAACCCATTTTTTTTATCCGAATATAGGGGGTATCGAAATCAATTCAGAACTCCTGGCATCGGAATTTGATAAAGCAGGGGAAGAAATAAGGGTCATCACCTGGACCAAAGAAAAAGGTGATAAAACATTTCCGTATTTGATAGTTCGAAATCCTTCCGTTATTGAACTTTTTCGCCATCATCAATGGGCGGACGTTATCCTGGAAAATAATCCTAGCCTGCGTTTATCCTGGCCATCTATAATATTTAAAAAGAAACATGTGATCGCTTTGTGTACCTGGATACATCGGATAGACGGAAGCCTATCATGGCAGGACAAATTAAAATTTTTGTGGCTAAAGCGCGCTTCTGTAGTAATAGCAGTTAGTGATGAAGTTAGGAAATTAACCTGGGCACCTGCAATAGTAATTGGAAATCCATACAGGAATCTTTTATTTAGGACTTTGCCAGACACGGCCAGACAATTTGAATTTGTATTTCTCGGGAGATTAGTTTCAGATAAAGGCGCAGATATAGCCGTTAATGCATTCAGTAAATTAATTAAAGCACAAACAGAACTAAAAAGTTTTTTTTTGACAATTATAGGGGATGGACCGGATCGTGAATTGCTTGAACAAACAATTGCCAGTTTAAATTTAGTTAAAAATGTCCGGCTTGTTGGCATGCTGACAGGGGAAGCTCTGGTTAATTGTTTAAATCAACACCGTTTTATGTTAATTCCCTCCCGTTGGAAGGAACCATTCGGAAATGTAGCTCTGGAAGGAATGGCATGTGGCTGCGTGCCAATAGTGGCAGATGGCGGTGGCTTGCCTGCTGCGATCGGGGATGCGGGGCTTGTTTTTAAAAGAGGTGACGAAGAAAGCTTAGCTTCTTGTATGATACAAATATTGAATGATGCAGACCTGGAAGATAAATTAAGAGGATTGGCTAAAAGGCATTTGCAAACTTATGAACCAACTATTGTTGCCAACAGTTATCTGCGAGTAATTAGGGCAACTACGATAAAACAATCTGATAGCAAAGAATGAAAATAATAATATCGCATCCTACTGGCAATCAAAATGTACGAGCTCTTTTATTAGCCTTGCTTGCAAACGGGATGCTTGCGGAGTTTGAAACTACCCTTGCCGTAAATCAAAGAATTGCGAGACTGAGTATTTTACCGTTTAGTCTGAAAAAAGAATTATCTCGCAGGATATTCCCATTGCCGCCTAAATTCATAAGGTCTTATCCTCTGTTGGAGATATCTCGCTTTATTTTGCCAAAATTAAAACTGGGCAAATTTACAAAAGGCGAGCGTGGCTGGGCAAGTATTGACGCTATTTACCAGCATTTGGACAGTTTGGTTGCCAAACGCCTTTGTCATTTACCTGTAATCGATATGAAAGCTGTCTATAATTACGAAGATGGCGCTTTGGCAACTTTTAAAAAAGCGAAATCTTTAGGATTAAAATGCATTTATGACCTGCCCATTGCTTATTGGGAAACCGGACGCAGGCTTCTGACAGAAGAAGCGGAAAGGTTGCCAGTATGGGCGGCAACGCTTGGCGGGGGTATAGGCGACTCGCAAAAAAAACTCGACCGGAAAACTGGTGAGCTGGAATTAGCAGACGTAGTAATTGTGGCCTCGCAGTTTGTAAAAGATTCTTTACCAAGCTGGGCTAATCACAAGAAAATTATTATTTCACCGTTTGGTACCCCTGTTTTACCAAATGAAATTAGTAATATAGAAGGTAAATCACCTGAGCGTCCTTTGCGGGTTATGTTTGCGGGGTCGATGGGGCAGCGAAAGGGCCTCGGCGATTTATTTGCTGCGATGAAGCTTTTAAACCGCCGGGATGTGGAACTGGTTGTAATGGGAACATTGCAGGCCCCGATGGAGTTTTACCGGGAAGAATACGCTGATTTTATTTATGAGCCGGGAAGGCCGAATGACGAAGTGCTGGCATTAATGCGTACCTGCGATGTATTTTGCCTGCCCTCCATTGTTGAAGGCAGGGCATTGGTAATGCAGGAGGCTATGAGCCAGGGTTTACCTTTAATTATTACGCCAAACACAGGTGGCGAAGATTTAATTATTAATGGTGAAACTGGTTTCCTGGTACCTATACGGTCGCCGGAAAGCATCGCCGAAAAAATCACCTGGTTTTTGGAAAACAGGTCGAAGGCTGGTGAATTGGGAAAGGCAGCGCAATTGCATGCGCAAAAGTACACATGGGAAAATTATGGAAACGGAATTATTGAGGCCATAAAAACTTTTATAAATAATTGAGGTAAAATATTGGACACATCAAACTTTGCGTCGCCGCCAAATAATTTAGATATTCAACTGAGCCGATATGAGAAGTATCCGGGTAGAAGCCATTCCAGTCCGCTTAAAAAGGGAATATGGGCGTATTTTATCCTGCTGATTTTTGAAGGCGCTTTGCGTAAATGGATTGTTCCGGGTTTGGCAACCCCCTTATTGATCGTTCGCGATCCGTTGGCTATATGGTTATTTATCATGGCATGGAAACGTGGTTTGTTAAATATCAATATTTTCATTGCCGGTATGTTTATTATAAGTGGAATAGGATTTTTTACGGCTATTTTTTGGGGGCACGGGAATTTTATGGTGGCTTTATTCGGGCTTCGTACGCTAATAGTTCATTGGCCGGTGATTTTTATTATTGGAAGCATATTTGACCGTGACGATGTATTGAAAGTCGGCCGATTTATGGTATGGTTAACTATACCTATGACAATTTTGTTAATTTTTCAGTTTTACAGCCCGCAGAGCGCCTGGGTTAACCGCGGGGTAGGCGGCGACATTGGCGGTGCGGGCTTCGTTGGTGTTTCAGACTATTTTCGCCCGCCCGCAACTTTCTCTTTTACTAACGGAACAGGGCTTTTTTACTGCTTATCAGCCTGTTTTGTTTTTTATTTTTGGCTATCGCCACAAAAATATATAGGCAAGCTTTTATTGATCTGCGCCTCTATTGCATTGTTGGTGGCTATTCCTTTTTCGATTAGCCGCTCGCTTTTTTTTTCAGTGATAGTGATCCTTGGCTTTTCGGTAATGGCTATTTCCCGGCAACCTAAATCTGCAGGCCGGATGATTATAGCCACAATAACCATATTAATATTATTTACGGCATTAGGGCGTTTAGGTATTTTCCAAACCGCATCTAAGGCATTTACTATGCGCTTTACAACCGCCAATGAAACAGAAGGGGGCCTAACAGGGACCCTGCGCGACCGCTACCTTGGCGGGATGCTTGATGCAATAACAAATTCAAATGAGCTTCCGTTTTTCGGCTATGGCATTGGTATGGGTACTAATGTTGGCAGTTTGCTTCTTACAGGCGAAAATCATTTCCTGATTGCCGAGGGAGAGTGGGGGCGGCTTATCGGGGAAATGGGAATATTGATGGGCCTGGGTGTCATCGCACTTCGTTTAGCTTTATCTTTTAAAATTTTATTAGCGTGCTATAAAAGGTTAACAATAGGAGATTTTTTACCCTGGATATTGCTGAGTTTTTGCCTTTTAACTCTTCCGCAAGGGCAATGGTCTCAACCCACATCACTTGGTTTTAGTATAGTTGCCGCAGGGTTTACGATAGCATCGTTACGAAGAAAAAAAAATGCAATAAATCATCCCTCTAATATTGATCGAAAAGGAATTTAGAAATGACGACAAAAAAAATTGAAGTTGTTTTTTTTCAGCGTAAACCACGCATTGGTTTTAATTTTAGTCTCGAATATATTTTTGAAGATATTAGAAGAAGATTAGCTGACAGGATTGATGCAAAAATATGCATATCCAAACATTATAATGATGGATATTTCAGCAAATTTATAAATATTGTTTCCGCCTCAATTCGTCAGGGTAGGGGGGTTAATCATATAACCGGAGAAACCCATTTTGTTAATCTTTTTATGAATAAAAATCGGGTGATATTAACAATTATGGATTGTGGAATGATAACCAGGAAAACCGGATTGGCGCAAAAGATCGTCAAGTGGCTTTACCTTTCAGCTCCCATAAAAAAAGCCAAAATTGTTACTTCGGTATCCGAACGAACAAAACAAGAAATAATAAAATACACCGGCGTTGACCCTGCAAATATCCGGGTAATTCCGGTAATGATAAATCCTATTTACCAGCCCATGCCCCAATTATTTAACAAGGTAAAACCGGTTGTTTTACAGATAGGTACTGGCTATAACAAAAATTTGTTGCGGTTGATTGAAGCGTTAAAGGGAATTAACTGTCATTTAACTATTGTTGGAAAATTGTCAGACGAACACCTGTTATTGTTAAAAAAAAACCTGATCGAATATAGCAATGAGTACAATATATCTAATGAAAGGCTTTTAGAAAAATACCATGAATGTGATATTTTAGCTTTTGTTTCAACTTTTGAAGGATTTGGTATGCCAATAATAGAAGCAAATGCGGTAGAAAGGGTTGTAATAACCAGCAATATCTCTTCAATGCCCGAAGTAGCCTTGAATTCCGCTTGTTTGGTGGATCCTTACAGCGTTGAAGCAATTCGTTCAGGAATTATTAGCGTGATTGAAGACGACTCATTTAGGGAAACTTTGATAAATAATGGTAAAATCAACAAACTTAGGTTTGATGGCGACAAAATTGCAAATATGTATCTTGAATTATACAAAGAAATTATCCGGTAATGCGCATTCTTCACGTAATTGACAGTATGAATCCGGTAAAAGGCGGGCCTTCGCAGGGGATCAGGAATATAGATAAGGATTTGCGAAAAATGGGCGTGTTTAGGGAAGTTGTTTGCCTGGATGCTCCTGATTCCTCTTATTTAATTAATGATGATCTTGAAATTCATGCGATTGGCCCTGGTTATGGGATCTGGCATTATGCAAAAAGCCTTTCCCCATGGCTTATTGATAACCTGCTGCGGTTTGATGTGGTTATTATTAATGGGTTATGGCAATATCATAGTTTTATTACCTATAAGGTAATCAACAAGTTAAAAAAACAAACAGGAGTTAAAAGATTGCCTGTGATTTTGGTAATGCCCCATGGTATGCTTGACCCATATTTTCAAAGGGCTAAAGAAAGGAAAATAAAAGCGGTAAGGAACTGGATATATTGGAAGTTAATAGAAAGCAAGGTAGTGAATAATGCAAATGGGTTATTGTTTACCTGCCATTCAGAATTAATTTTAGCACGGGAAACTTTCAGTACCTATTACCCGCAAAATGAATACAATATAGGCTACGGCATAGCAGCCCCGCCAAAATTTAAACCGGACATGAAAAATGCATTTTTGCAGCATTGCAGCGGCTTTAATAGTGCGGAACCTTATTTGCTTTTTTTAAGCCGGGTACATCAAAAAAAAGGCGTTGACCTGTTAATAAGAGCATATAAGGTCTTGGCTGATCAGTATAAAAATGTGCCGCAGCTTGTTATTGCCGGGCCTGGCCTCGAATCGAAATTTGGTAACATGATACAGCAATTAGCCAGTGAAGACGATTTTTCAAAAAGGAACATTTTTTTTACGGGTATGCTAACAGGCGATGCAAAATGGGGGGCATATTATGGATGTGACGCTTTTGTTTTGCCCAGTCACCAGGAGAATTTTGGCATTGCGGTAGCAGAGGCACTTGCATGCGGTAAGCCGGTATTGATCTCTAACCAGGTAAATATTTGGCGGGAGATAATTGGAGGCGCGATAATTGGCACGGATGATTTTGAGGGCACAAAAACGATGCTCGAAAAATGGCTCAAACTAAGTTCAGCTGACAGAAAAATCATGTCGCTAAATGCGTTGCAAATTTATCATACGAATTTTGAAAGCTTGCCATCGGCCCAAAAGCTTTACAATATTTTAAATTCAATAATGAGCGAAAGAAATTCGGAAATTGATTAAATTAGCTTATTATGAAAATCAAGGGTCGGGAGCCAGGAATCAAAAAAAAAAACATGATTAATACAGATACAAGAGTTAGCCCTTCATTTTCACTTAAAAACCGTTTAGGAAGGGTAATTTGGCATATAGCCTATGTGTTTTTTTTTCAATTTTCGCCTAAACCTTTTTTTAGCTGGCGGTCTTTTCTGCTTCGTTTATTTGGGGCTAAGGTGGGTAGAGGCGCCCATATATACCCGAAAGTAAAAATATGGGCTCCCTGGAATTTAGTGTTGGGAGATCAATGCGGGATTGCTAACGGAGTTATGCTTTACTCGCAGGGGGAAATCAATATCGGAAACAAGACAGTAATCTCACAGGGAGCCCATATTTGTGCCGGTACTCATGATTATACCCGTAAAGGTTTTCCGCTTATATGTATGCCCATAAATATTGGTAATGAAGCGTGGGTTGCAGCCGATGCTTTTATACATCCCGGGGTAACTATCGGTGACGGCTGTGTTATAGGAGCTAGAGCTGTGGTTGTTAAAGATATGCCACCCTGGATGGTTTGCGCCGGGCATCCTTGCAGGCCGATAAAAAAAAGAATAGTGTTTTTTTAATTCAACAAATTAAAGTTTTAATGCTTGACCTAACCATTGTCATTCCCACAAAAAATGAAGAAGTAAATTTGCCTGGCTGCCTTTCGGCAATTGGCAATGATTTTGCAAAAAAAATAATTTTAATAGATTCCAGTACAGATTCTACAAGGGATATTGCTAAAGAATTTAATGTGGAAGTTATTGATTTTGCCTGGGATGGGAAATTTCCCAAGAAAAGGAACTGGTTTTTAAGAAATTACAAGCTGGATACTAAATGGGTATTGTTTTTAGATGCTGATGAATATTTGACCGATGATTTTAAATCAGAAGCCTGCTTATCACTTGAAAAAGGCGATTATGTGGGTTATTATTTAAATTATACGAGGTACTTTTTAGGTAAGAAATTGAAAGGCGGGTATCCGCTCCGCAAACTGGCGTTATTTCAGTATGGGGCGGGCGAATACGAACGGGTTGATGAAGAAAGATGGAGCGGCCTGGATATGGAGGTTCATGAACATCTCATTGTTAAAGGGAAGGTTGGTATAATTCGAAGCGAAATAGATCATAGAGATTTTCAGGGAGTAGCACATTATGTTATTAAACATAATGAGTATGCCACATGGGAAGCAGAAAGGTTTCTGAAAACATATACTGATGAAAATAATAAGCACCTTACATGGGCACAAAAATTAAAATATAGGCTAATGAAAAGTATTCTGATTGGGCCTGCTTATTTTTTTGGGAGCTTTCTATTGTTAGGCGGTTTTCGTGATGGCAGCCGCGGCCTGGCGTTCGCAATATTGAAAATGTCCTATTTTACACAAGTGCATTGCAAGATCAGGGAAAAGAGCAGATCGTGAAATTAACGGATGGTTAAAATGCCTTGTTCTATAAATTATTTTTTGCTTTCATCAAAATTTGTTTATTTTTAGCTCTATACTGTTCGTTAATAACCCAAACGTGTCACATATAATTAAAACTTCACCTAATCGCAACAAAACTATACTTCTAATCAGCCATAATTTCTCACCTGAACCAACCGGTATAGGGAAAATTAATGGAGAGATGATGCATTGGCTTGCTAATGAAGGATTTAAGTGTACCGTTATAACCACATTTCCTTATTATCCTCACTGGGAAATTCAGGCGCCGTATAAAAACAGATGGTTTAAAAGAGAGGATATCAATTATCCGGATAGCAACGGATTGATTACCATTTACCGTTGCCCTTTCTATATTCCTTCTAAACCAACAGGAAAAAAACGGATGGCACAGGATTTTTCATATTGGGTTTTTATGTCCTGGGTTGCGGGAATGTTTGTACTGACGAAAAAAAAATTTGATTTAATCATAACAATAGCGCCCCCGGTCCACCTGGGTTATTTGGGTTTGTTAATTAAAAATAAGATGGGCGGCAAGCTGATCTATCATATCCAGGACATGCAGATTGAATCTGCCCAGAAATTAGATATGATATCAAGTAAAATGATTTTAGAGTACGCCTATAAAATCGAAAAAAAGTTACTCATGGAAGCTGATTATGTGAGTTGCATTTCACCTGGCATGATCGCAAAAATCAAAACAAAAGTTGACAGGGATGTAATTTATTTTCCAAATTGGGTGGATATTACAGCATTTTATCCTGTTAATGCGCGCAGTTTGCTTAAAGCTAAATGGGGCTATCAAAATGATGATGTTGTTTTTTTATATTCAGGTGCAATTGGCGAAAAGCAAGGGCTTGAAAGCATAATTTTATCGGCTGAAGAGTTGAAGGATGATACGAAAATCAAATTTATTATCTGCGGTACAGGCCCCTATAAGCACAAACTGATGTTGATGGCCAAAGAAAAGAATTTAAAGAATTTAGAATTTTTGCCCGTGCAGGATAGAGAGATATTTAATGAATTTTTGAATATGGCCGATTATCACCTGATTTTGCAAAAAGGAAGCGTCAGTGACTTAGGCATGCCGTCAAAATTGGCTACCATATTGGCTGTTGGCGGCGTTTCAATTGCAACCACGTTGCCGGGCACATCGCTGCATAATTTAATTCACGGCCATAACGTTGGGTATGCGGTTGAGCCGGACAACCATCATTTACTATCAAAACTGATCGTCAACCTGAAAACGCTTGATTGTTATGAACAAAAAAGAGCCAACGCGCGTAATTATGCTACCCAATATCTGAATATTGATAACATATTAAAGGATCTTTTGGTTAATGTGTTTAATTGATCTGAAAATTAAAGTTTTTGTGCATCGTACATTCTCTTAAAAATACCGTCTTTGTTTATCAAATGCTTAAAGGTGCCTTCTTCGGCTATCTTGCCTTCCTGCATTACATAAATATGATCTGCAATTTTTAAATTATATAAGCGATGCGTAATCAGGATTACCATTTTATCCTTAAACCGCTCTTTGATATTATTAAATAGTTCAAATTCCGCTGTCGCATCCAGGGCACTGGTAGGTTCGTCAAGAATGACCAGTTGGACATTCTTATAAAACATCCTCGCAAGGGCCAGCTTTTGCCATTGACCGCCGCTGATTTGCTCACTTTCCTTAAATAGCCGCCCCATGCGGGTTTTATACCCCTTTGCCAATTTCATAACAAAGCTATGCGCCCCCGATAATTTGGCTGCTTGTTGAATGGCTTCAGACGATCTGGTGATTTCATCTTCACCCAGTGCAATATTTTCTTCGATAGTCAAAAAATATTTTTCAAAATCCTGAAACAGAAAAATGCTTTGCTCTCTGAAGTCGGCAATTTGAATATCGCCGATGTTTTCATCATTCAGGGTAATACTCCCCGACTGAAGGCTGTACAAGCGCGCCAGTAATTTTACCAGGGTTGATTTACCTGAGCCGTTTTCGCCAACAATGGCAATGATTTTGCCGGGTCGGCATTCAATGGACACGTCGTGCAACACCTGTTTGCTGGTTTGAGGATAAGTAAAGGAAATATTTTTAACGCTGAGATCCCGGGCAGGGCGGGGAAAGGGCGCATTGCCCAACGTGGCTGGGTTGATCCCGATATCAAAAAAGGCAAAAAGGTCCTTTAGAAAAATCCGTTGCTGAAATATCTGTACCAATGATTGCATAAAACTCTTTGAGGTGTTTTGCAATCGTTGAAAGCCCTGTATATAAATCACAAAAACACCTATAGTTATTGTTTTTTCCCATGCATATTTTGCCAGTACGCCGAAAACAAACGTCATCACAATAATTTCGGCTGCTTCACCGGCTAAACTGTACCAGGTAAGTTTGATGTGCAGTTTCTTTTTCTGCTGATGGATGTAATGCCGTATGGTATTAAATTTTTTAATAAAAGAGCTGCCAAAGCCAAAAACCCTTACTTCTTTAGCATAACCAACGCCGGTTAATGTTTGGTGCAGGTAATGAGCCTCCCGCTCTAAAGGGGCAAATTCTCGCTCCAAACGTACCAATGCATAACCCGAATACCAATTAATGATAGTAAGGGGAATAGACAGCACCATAAATAGCAAGGCAAACAAAGAATGCAGGCTAAAAAAGAATATAATCAAAAACACCATGGATAAACTACTCTGCAACAACGAACTGAAATTATTCAGCAGTGTAGTGGCTCTGAATAAGGACTGTTGCTGGGCCAGATGCAACGTGTCATGGTATACCGGATTTTCATAGTAAGCATATTCAACATTAATAGCTTTGTTTAGCACCCTTTCCGATAGATAATCGGTTAATGTTTGCTGATGCATTGTATTAATATACGAAGCGTATTGGGCGACCATTGCCAGTAAAAGCTGTATTGCACCAAATGCAATCAGGATGGGTACAGTTTCGCTGAATGGTTTATTGCCTTTTTCTACGGCCTCAATTAGCTCTTTAATAAAATACAGGGACGCAACCGGCAAAAAAGCCAGCACCATTTGTAAAAAAATATTTATGAGCGCAGTCGCCCGGTCAGCTTTCCATAATAATATTAGTGCGCGAAATAAATCTTTTCTTAAATACCTGATGTTATTTTTTAGGTTTTTCAATTTTTTTTTGACTGTAAAACGGCTTTTAAATATGCAACAATTTTGTTTATTTGTAATTATATTAAAAAATTAATTAACCTTTCGCGGGTACTTACCATAGGCTTCAATTGCAATGTTTTATCATATTTATCAGTAAATGGAAAATGATTTATTTCAACATAACGGCTATTTATTTGTTCCAGGCTTAATTGATGCTGCGCCATACTATAATATCATCAAAAAACTTTCGGAAATTGGCAGGGGTAATAATAATGACAAGCAGGTGCCCGGTGCTATAACCTATTATAAAGAGCCATTTTTTGAGCAATTACTGATATATATATTACCTGAAATTGAGTTATATACCGGTTATGAGTTGTATAAAACATATAGTTATGCCCGGTATTATCATCTGGGCGATGAGTTAAAACCACATACGGACAGGAAAGCCTGCGAAATTACCGTAAGCCTTACATTGGGTTATGAGGGGCGCCCCTGGCCTTTATGGATACAAGACAGAAAACAGAACGCTCATGCGTTTTCTTTGGCGGCCGGAGATGCGGTGATTTTTAAAGGCATTGAATTGTTGCACTGGAGGGAACAGAATACTTATGGCGATTGCGGACAGGTATTTCTTCATTATGTTGATAAAAACGGCCCGTACGCCGACGAAGTTGATGACAAACTAAAACGCTCGGGTAAACAACACCAATATTAGGATTTGGCTTTATACAACCAGTAATTATTTATCTTGTTTTAAATCTTTGTAATGGGTATCTGCCTCAACATGATTGTTAAGAATGAAGCTACAAATATTGAGCGACTGTTCACTTCCGTTTATCCCTATATAGATTATTATGTAATTTCGGATACCGGCTCAACAGATAATACGGTTGAACTCATTGAAACCTTGGGAAAAAAATTTAACATTGAAGGCAAGGTATATAAACATGAATGGATTGATTTTGCTCATAACCGGAACCTCGCGTTAAATGCAGCAATAACATTAGGAAAGGATGGAAAGCGTCATTGTAATTGGTTATTGATAATTGATGCCGATGAAGAATTTGCCGCTGACGATCCAAATTGGCACAAAAGCTTAGTGAACGGAGTTAGTTATTTATTTAAAATTAAGTGTAATGGCGCGGTATTCGCACGGCATGGATTACTTTGGATTGATGGTAGAGATTGGAAATGGCAGGGAAAAGTTCATGAGCAGCCAAAAGATTTTTCAAACTCAGCAAAAACCACAAAAGTATTAAATAGCAATAATGTTCACATTAGGTCCCACAGTAAGGTCGGGGCCTACTCACGAAGGTTTAAAACAAACAAGGACCGGGCAAAATTTGAGATAAATATACTGAGAGATGAATTACAAGACGCGAACATTAATAAAAATAATCTGAATCGGTATCTTCAACTGGCCATTGCGTTTATGGCTAATGATGATTATATTGAGGCAATTGAATGTGTTAACCTTATTATAAATTTAAAATATATTTCATACGAAAGGAAATACCAATGCCTCCTATATATGTCAAATTGCTTATTTCAGCAGAAAGAATATTTCACCTCTGTCGCTTCATGTTTGTTACAGGCAATTTATATTTACCCGGAAAGGCAAGAAGCCTATTATTATTTAGGCATTCTATATAAAAAAACCGGAAGCGCCTATTTTGCAAAGCTCATGTTGGAAAAAGCGGAACAATATAGTTTTCCTGACAGGAGCAGGTGGTTCCGCGAGGATATTTACCTATGGAAAAATAAATATGAACTGGTTTTTGTTTATTCTCAACTCGGAATGTCTACCTATTCAACGCAATTAATAAAGCAGTTATTAGAAAATACAGATGTGCCGGAAATTGAGCGCGGGTTTTTACAGGCATTAATTAAGAAATTTGAAAATTATAAATTAAATATAAACTGTGGTAACTTGCCTGATAAAAGTTAATACGCCATATATAAATATCAAAAGTTAGTCTTTTACGTTGTCCGTTTCCTCCTTTTTTCTTATCCATCCGTTAAGCGTAAAGCGCCCATGTTCAAATTGTTTTGACGGACATGAAACAGGGTGAACAGCATGCTTCACTGACGAGTTGAAGAATACGATAGTGTTGTTTTCCGGTTCAACAATTAAAGGTTTGGGTTTATTATTCAGAAATAACAACTGTCCGCCGGTAAACATTTTGGGGAAAGAATGAAAATAATAAACAAAAGTAATCACCCTATTTTTAAAGCTTTTCCCGTTGTCAATATGCGGTTTAAAGAATTCGCCATGATTGTGGCTGGTGAGTTGTATTTCAAAATGGCTGATTTCAAAAACGGGTATTTGGAGTTTTTCAATAATTTCCGGATATGAAGTTTCAATTTTCTCGACTAATATTTTACTGATTTCTTTAAAGTAAACAGCCTGAAGCGACAAAGAATGCCTCCAGTAATCATTTACAATTCCTTCGTTTTCTCCATCTCCTACCATGGTATGGCTAAACAAGGCAGCGTTTTGCAGGGCGTGGGCATATATTGCGGTATTTTCATCCGGCCGTAAAAAATCAGTATAAATGATACACGAGTTGTTTTCCATCATTGGAGCAAAAATTCAACTAAACAATATAGCATATACTTTTTTAAATATGCAAAATTTTTATTTACTTGCATATATCCTTAAAAGCAAATCAATTGAATTATCATAGATACTGGGGTTATGGGCTTAATATTGCAGCGGAAATGGAATTTCCTGAATTATTGCCACACGAATTTGAAGGTTTGCCAGATTTATACATCAAGTTGGGAATTGCGCCTGAAACTATTACCGGTGAGGATGTCATAAACAAGGTTGGAGTTTCCATCAGCCCTAAAGAATATTTATTAAAAATCAGGAGTATTGCCAATTATTATGTAGTCGGCGGCAATCAAATTGTTGTAGAACTATTGCCGGGCGCCGACGAAAAAAGCGTTCGCCTATTTTTATTGAGTAATGGAATGGCTGCTATTTTGCATCAACGCAACACAATTCCGATGCATGCCTCGGCAATTGAACATGGAGATGGCGTGATATTGTTTTGCGGCAGTTCGGGCGTTGGCAAGTCAACTACGGCCACAATGCTGCAAAAAATGGGGTATAGAGTATTTTCGGACGATATTTGTGTGCTCAAATATCCAAAGCTTGCCGGCGATCGTATGGAAGCTTTTCCATCATACCCAATGATGAAGTTGTGGCATGATAGTTTTGAAAAAACAGGAATTGAAATGGCTGCAGAAGCAGATAAAATAAGGCCTTTGTTACCAAAATACGCTCGTTTTTATCACAGTGAATTTAACATATTGCCTAAACCGGTAAAGCAAGTTTTTATTTTAAATAGAGACAAACATATGGACGCACCCGAAATTACAAAGCTGAGTCCGATACAGGCATTTACTGAATTACAGCGAAATAGTTACCGCTATACGCAAATGAACAACATGAAAAAACGGGATATTCACTTCGCTATGATTTCGGAAATAGCTAAAGTACAAGTTTTCAAAATCACCAGACCTGTACAGGGTAATACGCTCGAAGAGGTTATTGGGTTAATGCTAAACGTTTTTCCAAAAAATGAATAATGCCGCATTAAACGAGAAAAAAATAATTTGGCTGGCTTCGTACCCTAAAAGCGGTAATACCTGGTTCAGGGCTTTTTTAGCGGCGTTGCTAAACGACGAAGAACTGGACATTAATGATTTAAAAACAGATGGTATTTTCTCATCAAGGACAATATTTGAAAAATTAACCGACTTTGATTCCACCCATTTTTATGACGAAGAAATAAAAATACTTCAACCGGAAATATTTAATCATTTAGCTCTTTTGCATCAAAAAGAACGCCTGTTTATCAAAGTTCACGATGCCTATTCCTATAATAACGCTGGCCTACCGATTGTTCCAACTGAAACTACCAAATGTGCGATTTACATTATACGCAACCCGCTGGATATGGCAGGATCTTTAGCCAGTCATTTTGGCATCGCTATAGATAGGGCAATAAAAATGCTAAACGACCCTACAACTAAGTTGGGGAATCAATATAATTTAGATTCTGGGGAACAATTCACCCAATTAATGTACGATTGGAGTGGGCATGTTAAAAGCTGGACGTCCAAATTACCCTTCCCTGTGTTGATAATCAGGTATGAAGACATGCTTGCCGACGGTTTGAATACGTTTACCAAAGCTGTTAACTTTATGGATATTGATATAAGCACCGAGAAAATTGCGACCGCTATTACAGGTACTGAATTTCACCGCCTGAAGCAAAAAGAACAAGCAAATGGCTTTAAAGAAACGCTCGCAAAAAATCGCGTATTTTTCAGAAAAGGGCAATCAGGTAACTGGAAAAATGAATTAAATGAACAACAAATGGCAGATATTGTGCACAAACACAATGAAATAATGAAAACGTTCAATTATCTCAACAATACATAATAACGAGAAAAGTTAGCCTCTTTTTACTTTCATCAGGAACGGGGAAAAATACCGGTGCTAATTGGCCCACTTTCTGTTGGGTAGTGAATGCTATACAAGATTAAATTATTCGCTGAATTTAGCAAGTCAATTTGCGGGGTTTTCCACTCTTTTTTTTTGGAGGCTGAATTGAAATTATTTTCGATTCCTGATTTATTTAATTCCTCATTCATAAAAGATTCTTTTTCTTTTAAAATTAAATATTTTTTTTAGTCTTACAAAATAAAAATTCATTTATTCTTAACCTCTGATTACTCCGGGGATTCAATGTGTGTAATAAAATGATTCCTGGTTTCGAACCATCTTATTATTAACTCTAATTGCCTTCTTTTAAATGCCAACAAACTACCAAAAGCAATATCTCCATCGCGTTGCCAGGTGTATCCCGGCATCAATTTATCATAATTGATAAATGGCGTTAAACGTTCTTGTTTTTTTAATTCCAATATCCATTTTTTTACATCGTCTTGTCTGTTAAGCCATTTAACAGGCCCTATCGGAACTGCCGTGCTTATATTCTTTTTCTCTCTATGAACTATCATTTCAGGCATCAACCCTTGCATAGCCCTCCTGTAAAGCAGGCGGTCCTTGCCCGGTTGCATTTTTTCGTCTGTGGGTACAGCCAACACAAACTCCATTACCCGTATGTCCTGCATAGGAAAAGCCGGGCTAATCTTGTATTTCAAACCATTTAAAGTTTCATATTCCATCCTGTTGCCAACAAAATCATCCCCTACTCTTTGTTTTTGTACTTCTTTAAAAGTAGCCGGAAATCCATCAAAACTAACATGCTTTATTAACTTCGGGAAAAATTCGGGATTTAAGAAATTGATATCCGCGTTATTTAATTGATTAGTAATTTTAGTTAAAGTCAGTTTGTTGACGATCGCCGGATAAGGTTGTTTTATTTTATTTTTAAAGAAGTTGACAATTGCCTGCCTGGCCCCCCATTGTTTAATCGCCAGTTTAAAATAGTTTTTATATTGTTTGTCATTGATGTAGTCTAAAATGTAATTGTTGTTATAGTCGGTTACCAGCTGGTCTCCCCCATGACCAGACAATAGCGTTCTTACATGCAAAGGCGACGCTGTTTTATATAAATCTCTATTCCAGCTCGCCGCTGCAAAGCAAGGATAACCGTAAACCGACAATCGTTCGTCCATTAATTGCAGGAAATCTGCGTCTGATTGAACACTCAGCCTTTTATTAACATAGTCGATAGCTGCAAATTTGATTACCTCATCAGCATACATCTCCTCCCGGTAGTTTTCATCTTCATACAACTCTTTCGGCCCGGCAACAACTACGAAAGCGGCGATTTTTTTGTTTTCGGCATGCAACAGCCTGCTTGCTATCGAAGTAATTCCAGATGAGTCAAGGCCACCGCTCAACTCGGTTCCGACTAAATAATTCGACCTTAAACGACAACGGATTGCTTCGGTAAACAGTTCGCGAAATTTTTCTATATATTGTTGCTTGTCCTTATAAACAATTTCCCTTTTCGCATCCAATTCCCAATACCTTCTTAGTTGAATTGCTGCGCCGGTAACGGTTAGTGAATGGGCAACATCAAGCCTGAAAATATATCGGTAGGCGGTTTCTTTTTTTTGAGGCGTAAGGTGGGCTACCAGTTTTAAAAAATAGTCCTCACTAATTTCTTTGTTGAGCCCATTAATTGCCAGCAGCCCGCTGGGCTCCGTAGCAAATGCAAAAAAATACTCATCTTTATAGTAAAAAAAGGGCTTAACGCCTATATGGTCACGGGCGCAAAAAAGCTTCTGCTCATTTGCGTCCCAAATAGCAAAAGCAAAATCGCCGATTAGGTGCTTAACACAATCTTCGCCGTATTTTTCATAAGCTTTCATGATCAGCGTACTGTCCGGAATAAATTTTGTTTCCTGCTTCAGTAAACCAAGTTTGTTAAACAATTCATCACGGTTATCAATTCTAGCATCGGCAGTAATGGTTAAGCGGCGGTCATTGTTATACAATGGCAGTTTTTCGTATAAGGATTCGGGGGTATTGTACAGCATCAAATGTCCCAGTGCGACATAGTCGTTCTCCCAAACGTTTTTATCTTCGGCATCCCAATGATTCAATGCATTTTCCATTGAAGTAAGATCAGCATCACCAAGTGGGTTTTGATTAAAGTTTAGTTTGCCAAAAATGGAACTCATATTTGCTTAAAAACTGATGGCTGAATATATAAATTATTAATTGAAAAAATATGGCACTGTGTATCTTTTAATAAGTTTCAAAAGCAGAGAAATTTGTATTTTTATTTTTTAACAATACCTATATGACGATAAGAAGCAAGGTAAACGCTTTAAAATATTCAAGGATAACTGTAGCGCGGCTAACTTATGGGGTATTAAAAAAAGCATGGTATTTAAGCAAATTATTGTTCAACCAAAGCTATCGGTCCAAATACTATACCCAGTTGAAATTTGGCAATTATTATTTTCAAAAAGAATCGTATTCCACACCTAACCGATACCCACATCTGTTTACCAAGTGCAAAATCTATTTAAATGAGGTGGCAAATCTTCAAATCCTTTCATTTGGCTGCGCTACGGGCCAAGAGGTATTTACACTCGGCGCATATTTACCACATGCTGCCATTATGGGCGTCGACATTAATGCTTGGTGTCTTAAACAATGTAAAAAGAAGAACGGGGAAAGCCGTTTTTCATTTTTTCACCGTTTTTCAAAAGAATTTATAAAATCCGCAAATTTTGATGCCATATTTTGCCTGGCCGTTTTTCAGCGGTCGGAGAACAGGACAGAAACACGCGACACAGCCCTGAACTTCACTTTTGAAAAATTTGAAGCCGAAATCATAATGCTTGATAAAAAATTAAAGCGAGGCGGCTTATTCATTATAGACAATACTGACTTTAGTTTTACAGATACAGTTTGTAGCATAGATTATAAGCCACTTGAGTTTGAAACCAACAAAATGGTACGAGAAAGGCCATTATTTGATCGCAACAACCGGAAAATTGCTGACATTCAGGAAAATTATAGAATGTTCATGAAACAATAAATTTACTCAAGTTAAAAATATCTCGTTTAACAACTGTATTATCCCAACATTGTACCCGGCATTAAGCCCCACAAACTGCATTGATAGGCGGGCACGAAGCAGTCATTTAAAAAAAACATATTGACGTTAATGACGCCCCCTCCAAAACAAAAAATATGCAAAAAATCCCCTGCAATCATTATTGTGCCGGGCTTCATAGTTTCGGCAATACTATATTGATGGGCGATAATCCCGGCATCCATTAATTTTAGTTCATAACCGTTAAATAAAGTTAAGGCACCTTTATTCCATGGGTTGCAGGCGCGAACCAGGTTACATATTTCAGTTGCATCCATTTGAGGCCAATTGATCAGCACATCACCTAAAGCGGGCCGTTTTTGGTAAGCGGGAACCGCATCCTTATTGTTAATAACAGGCACTGGCAATTTATTAACGATCAGGCTCAATATATAGAAAATGCCTTCAACACTTAAACTGCTCAGCTTTTGATTTATGGTGATATAATTGTCGTGCGGCAGGTTGTCGACGTCTTTTGTCCAAACAACAGGACCCTCGTCAAACTTATTGGACAAATAGTGTATAGCCAAGCCAATCTTTTTTAATCCATACTTCAATTGCCAAAAAACAGGGGATGGCCCTTTAAAGCCGGGTAAAGGGCCAAAATGAATATTGAATACAGGCGTTGTACTGTTTTTTAAACGGCCAGGTTCAATCAGTTTATTATAGCCAAATACGAAACAAGCATCATAATTTCCCTGCAACAGCCATTGGTAAATGGCGTTGCTATTATTTTTCTCTTCGGTAAACGGCAGGCTGTTTTCTTTTATAAAGGCTTTGGTTTTCTGATTAACCAGTTCATCATCGGAAGGGCTGTAAAAAATATACACTTGCTGCTGTTGGGCTGCAAGTGTATAAGTTAATGGAATAAAAAAGTCGCAATTGGTAATAATGCCTATCCGCATCCTGTGCTTTTTATAAAAAATTAACCAGCTATTGCAACAATTTAATTCTGTGTTGGGAAAATGCCGGTATAAGCGATTATAAAGGTAACACCCAATGTAGGCATCAAATTATTATGCGGCAGTGATCCTCCGGTGTTTTGAACTACTGTAGCATTTAAAGCCGCAACGGTAACCCCTGTACCTGCCGGCACATAGGCAGCGCCGGTTGTTCCCAACGACCCGAGGATGACGCCCGTGCCAGGTGTACCTGTATTACCAACATTTGTTGTAGCGGCTGCAGTGTGTGTGTGCGCTATATTTTGTGTAGTAAGCGAAACGTTTGCCGAACCGGCAGTTTGGCCGAGCACATAGTTGGATAAAGCCGGACCCTGCCCCTGGCTTATCGGAATACTCCCTCTTAAATCGGGTAATCCAAACGTTGTTGTGCCGTTGCCGCCATAAGTGGTGCCTATCAATGCATACAATGCCTGATACTCACTTATACTCAATAGCTGACCATTACAGGCAAACCAGCCCACGGGGGCAAAATTTCCTGCAAAAATTCTTATTTCTCCTAAATAGTTTTGCATATAATTTATGTTTAGGTGTTTAATAATTAATTTAGTTTCTTGAAGGGAATATGCCGGTGTAAGCTATACAAAAGTTTAGCGTTAAATACGGCTGAAGGTTGTTATGTGGCGTACTTGCAGTGCCTAAGGGGGTAATTGTTGCCGGATTTAAGGTTGTCATATTACTACCTGGCGCAGCATAGGGGGTAATGCCTGTCGGGCTTGCCAATATGTCACCCGGCTCGGTAGCTGTGCCTGTACCAGTGTTTACGCCAAATAAATGGGTATGTATCGGAATTTGCTGATTGGTAAGCGTAACATTTTCTGTCCCGCCTGGTTCTCCGTTAACATAAACAGAACCTGATATGCTGGTACCCGAACCAATGGGTGTTCTTCCCCTTAAATCAGGCAGGGCAAATGTTGACACGCCATTACCGCCATAGGTAGTGCCTATTAATGAAAAAAGCGCAGTGTATTGGTTAATCGGCAAAATCTGCCCCTGGCACATAAACCAGCCTTTCGGCGCAAACCCGAAAGGAAAAATGCTTATACATCCTAAAAAATAGTCCATATCGTTATTTTTTAATATTAGTGTGAAAATTTAGGTTAATATTTAATTTCTGGTCGGGAAAATTCCTGACATGGCAATATAATAGCCCATAACTAAAAAAGGCGATTGGTTGTTATGATGTATGCTACCACCCGATGTAGTTATGGCCTGCGCAGCTAAGGTGCTGTTAACAGATGTGTTCACATAAGCTCTGACAGCATTCTTATTACTGTCTTCAAAATTAGTTATATAAGTGGTGGGACCTGGTGTCGCCACCCTTGTGGCACCTGCACCTGTAGCGCCATTAAATAAGTGGTTGTGTTGTGGTATTTCGGAGGTTAACAGTGTTACCGTTTCTGTACCGGTCGTCTCCCCCACAACAAGGTTAACACCATTTGGCGCTCCGGAGGCCGCATTTGTTACTGTAAAGCCCTGGAGGTTTGGCAGGCCAAATGTAGATGTACCGTTACCTCCGTAATTGGTGCCGAGAAGTGAAAATAAAGCTGCATACTGTTGAATTGGTAAAATCTGGCCCGCGCAAGGCTGCCAGCCATAAGGTGCAAAACCATAAGGGAATGCTCTTATTTCGCCCAAAAATGCTTCCATAAGTCTTTTTGTATTTTTAAGGTTTAAAAGATTGGTTAATTGCAATAAAGTTAATGTGTCACTATTGAAAATGCAAATAAAAACGCTTTTTATATTTTTTTAATTATTACAACCAAATTTTTAATTATTACAACCAATAATTTACTCTTAGATTATTTATTTTCTTATTGGTGCGAAAAGTGTTTAACCGTTAGCCGGAAAGACTACCGTCACTTGCGCCGGGCAGCGTTTTGTATGCAAGGTAAATCTCTGAAAAAATATTAACTAAACATCGAATGAACTGTAAACCCTACAGCTTCGCCCCAGCCCGAAATATATGTTTCATTGGCGCGCAACCAGGCATGGCCTTTGTATTTGCCGCTTTCATCTTTAGTAAAACCAATATATAGGGTGCTGTTTATATTGCGTCGTTTTAGCAGCAATTTGCCGGTAAGGGACAATGTATAACACTCTGTTGGCCATAACGCGTACCGGTTGCAAAGCACTAATGCTCTTTTTATACGCTGCCGGGTAAGCAATGTAGCGGTATCAATATCAGTAGCACTTTCGTGATTTACAGCCCCAAGCCAGCTCATTACCCTGGCAAAAGGGAAAAATTTAAGGGTAAGCTTAACCCATGCTGATGCAAATAATGCTTCAGCAAAAAGAAGCTTTGTTTCAAGGGGCAAGTCAATATAGGTGTTTATTTTGCGCAAAATTTTCATAAACCGGTTGGCATGTTTATGAAGCCTGTACGATCAGCATATCATGTTCAATCATTTTGGTCAAAAAGATATTTACTTCCCCAATGCATTGTTCTTCTGATACATCGTAAATCGCGGTAATATTTTTTATGAGCAGCGCTATTGTTATAGGTTCGCCTAGCAAATTCCATATATCCGAGCCCACGCTGTTAATGCCCAGGTAATCGCCGCTATCCATATTCATCATCACGATTTCATCGCCTAATGAATTAGCTAAAAATTTACTTTCGTTTCGTTGAATGATTGTATCGGGGCCTGGTTGTGTTGTTAAGGTCATTTAATTTGGCAGGTTTAAATTAAAAAATATAATCAAATTTATGCAAAATTTCCTTTAATAAAACTTGAACGCAAAGAAACAGAGAAACTACAGCCTGTACGACCTTCTATTTCTTTGCAGTTAAAAGCACTTGCGCTATCAATCGGAGAACAATAAAATAATTCCATAAGTTTACGCAGAAAATCTTTGCAGATTTAAAACATTGAACCAAGCCTGAAAATTATGTTTTCGAAAGAAAAATTATGCGAAATTTATAACAATGAACAGGTACTGATGGTGCTTTTATCAAGGTTATATTTTGATAAGTGTACGGGCAAAGAAGTTCAGGATTTTATTGACGGTTCCAATATTAACTGGGAGTTCTTTCGTCGGTTAATAAAAGTTCATCAGGTAAGGCCATTTATTTATCATATAATAAAATCAAATGCCCTGAATGCTGATGGCCTGTTTTTGGAGAAATTAAAAAAGGATGCGGTTAAAGTCAGTATTATTAACCTGCACCAATTACGGTTCCTTAACGGATTGCTCCGTGAGCTTAAACATCTGGGTGTAAAAGTTATTCCTTATAAGGGCGTATTATTTGGTTCGAGGTATTATCAGTCGCATTCACATCGGGAAAGTTCCGATGTCGATTTATTTGTTGATAAAAATGACGTTAAAAAAATCAGGGCGTATTTTCGCAGCCGCCATTATATTGCAAACGAAGATGTGCCCGATGATTATTTAAATTATATGATCCTTTTCTATCGGGACATCTCATTTAAAACACCTGTGGATGCCCTTAATGTGAGTTGCACTATTGAAATTCAATGGAAACTGGTAGATGGTTTTGTTGGAAAATATGCGGATTTTGACTTTTTTGGCAACCACCTCGAGGATTTCGATATTGGGGGAAATAAGCTGTCGGGGTTAACCGCAACCCATGAATTTATGTGTATTATTTCAAACCATTTTTATAAAGAACACTTTAACCGTTTTAAATATGTCATTGATACAGCGTGTTTTTTATCAAAAAAAGATAACGAAATTGATAAAGCAGCAATTGCCTGTCTGGTTAAAGAATATCGTTTCAAAAATTTTTTTAATGGTTCGGTTCAATGTCTTGAAGAACTGCTTGGTATTAAATATAGTGACGTAAATCCGCGCGGCGAGAGTGGGCAAATAATATTGAATAACGCCATATCGTACCCCGTTAAAAGAAATGAAAAAAATGATAGAATAGTTTTTGATTTGCAGGATAATTACGCAAATAAATTAATTTTGATGTTAAGGCGGCTGCTTTACTTTATTTTACCCAATTATAATGACATCGTTGCATTTAACAGGAGCGCCTTATTTTTACCGGTTCTGTTTATTTTGAAACCTATACGGTTGTTATCCAAATACTTTGACAAACATAATATTGAGGACAAATAATGACGGTACGTTATGCAAAATTACCATTGCTTTTTGATACAAAGGCAATGCAAACTGAATTGTTAGCTGCCGGTGAAAATTGGCAGCCTCATTTAAACACCTATCACTACTCCGGATCCTGGACAGTTTTTCCATTGCGTTCACCAGGAGGTGATCATAAAAATATTCTTCCGGATTTGATGGGAAAAGATCATCAATATCAGGATACCCCTTTTATGGAGCAATTTCGCTCGGTAACAAAGCTGCTCTCCATTATTCATTGCCCTGTAATGTCAGTAAGGTTTTTAAATTTACAGGCAGGCGCCGTGATCAAAGAGCACCGGGATAATGAGCTGGCTTTTGAAAAAGGCGAAGCGCGACTGCATTTCCCGGTTTTCACTAACAATGACGTGGAATTTTACTGCGAAAACGAACGAATCATTTTAGCTGAGGGAGAATGCTGGTACCTGAATGCCAATCTGCCCCACCGGGTAACAAACAACAGCGATAAAGACAGGATACACCTGGTTATTGATTGCAAAGTAAATGAATGGCTAAAGGATATGATCAGTTCATCTGAAAAAATGGCTTTTAAAAAAGAAGAGGTTGATGATAATCTTTTAAATATGATCAAACATCTCAGGTATCAAAATACAGAAGCTTCCAACAAACACGCCGATGAACTGGATCAAAAAGTAAAAAATATACAAAACGACAGTCAGGCCACGTGACGCCGGCATACAAAAATGGAAGAGATTAAAATGAAGAGCTGGGTTCCCTATAAATTAATAAATACAGATGGGCGCCAGCAATGCAGCTGGTTAAATACTTTTGGCAAACAATTTACAGAACCTTTTTTTGAAGAAACTATTTTAAAATGCCTGGGTTTAAACAGCCATTATACCGGTATAAAATCAGTTAGCAATTTGACGATGATTGAAGAATGGGCAACGAATTTAGATGCGGTCGACCCTTTTGCTTTTATTTTCCATATATCGCGATGCGGATCCACGCTTGTTTCGCAGCTCCTGGCAACATCTGGTGAAAATATTGTGCTATCCGAAGTCCCATTTTTTGATGATATACTCCGGTTGCCTTTTAAAGACAATGGATTTAATGAAGCAGCAACTTCCGCACTGTTAGCTGCCTCTTTAAAATATTACGGGCAAAAAAGAACTAGACAAGAGAAGCGCTTATTTATCAAAACAGACAGCTGGCATTTATTTTTTTACCAACAACTGCGACAGCTTTATCCTTCGGTGCCATTTATTTTGATGTACCGCAGTCCTGATGAGGTGTTCAGGTCACATCTAAAAATGCCGGGGATACAGGCAGTTCCGGGTTTAATTGAACCACAGCTATTCGGTTTGAAGCCGCACGAAATTATTTATGACCGTGAGATTTACCTGGTAAAAGTGCTCGAATGCTATTTAAGCAAATGCCTTGAAATCGCCGCAATTGATCAGCGTTGCCTGCTCGTTAATTACAATGAAGGCCCGATTCCGATTATCCAAAAAATAGCAGATTTTACAAATACAAGGCTTACCGGGCAGGAGTTGTCAGAAATGACTGAAAGATGCCGTTACCATTCGAAAAAACCTGGTGAAAGCTTTCATGAAGAAATCAATACCAATATTCCGGCTGCACTGAACAAGGCCATGAAATTATATGATCTGCTTGACGAACAAAAGCGTTTAAAATGAGAAAATAAGCATTAATTATATTTTTAATCATTAAATCTGTCGGAAATATGTTTTGTAAATACGCTATACCTTGCGAGCATCAGCCTGTGGGGCGGGCAGATCGCATGGATGTGGGTCAGGACTTAGTCCTTGATAAAAGGGTAGGCGGTCTCCTGTTGAAAAATCGCCTTTTTCGGGTAATCTTGGTTTTATCCGTTACCCGGCCAAACTCCTAACTTCCCCCGGCGACAGGCTGGTTTGCTTTTTAAAGAAGTTGGAGAAATGCGACAGCTGCTCAAAGCCCAGGCTATAGGCAATTTCGGAGATGTTCCAGTCGGTTTGTTTAAGCAGGATCTTGGCTTCCTGTACCAGGCGGCTGCTGATGTGCTCGGTAGTGGTTTTGCCGGTGGTATCTTTTAAAACTTTGTTAAGGTGGTTGCTGTGTACGGCTAAACGGTCGGCATAGTCGCTGGCGGTGCGCAGGGTAACCTTTTGCCCCGGCGATGCTATGGGGAACTGCCGCTCCAACAGTTCAATAAATAGCGACGATACCCTTGCCGAAGCATTATGAGCAGTATTATAGGTGGTGATAGGCTCCAGCTTCTGGCCGTAGTGGATCAGCTCCATTACGTAGTTGCGGATCAGGTCGTATTTGTACAGGTAATTGGAGGCAATTTCGGTCTGCATCTTTTTAAACAGCAGCAGGGCTTCGTCGGCCACCTCGTCGCTTACCTGGAAAACAGGTACACCACCCGGGCGGAAGATCGGCAACTCATCCAAAATAGCGCCGCTTTTGCTTGGCAGCAAAAAATCGCTGGTAAATATGCAAAAGCAGCCCTTTTGGTTATCGTCCTGCGGCACCCAGTTATAGGGGATCTTGGGTGTGGCAAATACCAGGGCATTCTTTTCGATATAAATGGTCTTATCGGCATATTCGGCTACGTTGCGACCGCGTACCAGGCTTATTTTATAATAGGCCCGGCGGTTGTAGGGCATGTGGCTGGGGTCGGCTTTAACCTTTGGGATAATATCCTCGAAGTTGAAAATGTTGAAATGGCCGATCTCTTTGTTTATCCCGGCAGGTAAAAGAGATTCAACGCTGCCATTGGTTTTACCTGCAATTTCTTTATAAAATTCGTCGACGGTGATGGATTGCATAGGGGATGATTTAAATCAAAAAATTTGTCATTGCTTTGAATATGATAAACGGTTGTCGCAGCCTATCATCATAAACAACCAATCAAATATACCGCATAAGCATGTTAAACCAACGTCATATTTGAATATGATAAACAATGGATTGAATTGTGCAAACCTGCCGGGATATGCTGCCTATACCTTTACACCATCAAATTTTAACATAAAAAACAATGGAACTCAGCAAAAACACTATACTCATTACCGGCGGCGCCAGCGGCTTCGGTTTGGAATTTGCCAACCGCCTGCTGGCACTGGGCAATACCGTCATCATTACCGGCCGCAACCAGGCAAAACTGGATGAAACCCGGAAGAAATTACCCGGCATACATACTTTTAAAAGCGATGTAAGCGACCCGGAAGCCATAACGGCCCTTTTTAAGGACGTTACCCAACAATTCCCTGCATTGAATATCCTCATCAATAATGCCGGCGAAATGCGCAAGCTTAACCTGCAGGATCCCGCTACCGGCCTTAACGATTTAACACGCGAAGTGGAGATCAACTTAATGGGGCCTATCCGCATGGTACAGGCGTTTTTGCCTCATCTTAAAAAGCAAAAAAATGCGGCTATTTTAAATGTAACCTCGGGTTTGGCATTAACGCCATTTCCAATCTCGCCGGTTTACGGGGCCACCAAATCGGGGCTGCGGTCGTATACCAAATCGTTAAGGGTGCAGCTAAGGAATACTGGTATAAAAGTATTTGAGCTGATAGCTCCCGGCTCAGCCACACCGTTGAACGATAAATTTAAAGGTTTGAATGATTTTGACGATAAAATGCTGATGGACCCGATTAAACTAATTGATGTGGCCATAAAAGGCCTGCAAAATGATACCTATGAGATCTATCCGGGTATGGCGCGCATCATCAGGGTGATGAGCAGGCTGGCGCCGGGGTTTTTGCTGAAGCAGATGAGCAAAGTAGGGGCGGAGGAGATGAGGTAAAGGGTCATTGGTCATTGGTCATTTGCTTCGCGTCATTAGGTCATTTGCTTCGCGTCATTAGGTCATTTGCTTCGCGTCATTGGGTCATTTGCTTCGCGTCATTGGGTCATTTGCTTCGCGTCATTAGGTCATTTGCTACGCGTCATTGGCCCTGCGCCAGGCAATGACCTAATGACCTAATGACCTAATGACCCAATGACCAATCCCCCGCCCGCGCGTCCACATCAGCCCCGGGTAACTTTCGGACGGACGTATTAATAACAGCTCTCTGTCTAAAAAAATCCCACAAAAAAAATAAGCCCGGAAATATCCGGGCCTATCGTTTTGTATATGATCAGTTAATAGTTAGTACATCAACAAATACATTACAGCGTTGATAAATACCTTATTTCGCTATCCATATTTTGGTGCTTGTAAGATCTGAACCTCCTGTAGCTGCTTTCCAGTTGGCATTATTTAAAAGTTGTTCATCGCCTGGATATTGGTATCGTTGCAGGCTGCCATAGTTTTGTTTATATCCGGCCGGATTGCTCGGATCCATAGGTGTTGCACCACCTGTTCTCCTCAATAATGCCCAGGCTACCCACGGCTGGCGGAACAGGTCTATCCATTCCTGCGCGTAGATCAGCTTAAGTGCATTGTTAGCATCCCAGGCAGCTTTAGGATTGGTTAACACCGCACTAATTTCAGCAGTGGTTGGCGTAGCCGATGTGGGTTTATTTACTACCCAAACTGAGGAATTAAAAGCCATATTTTTCCAAAAAGTAAGCGATGCTGTTACCCCCGATTCATATGCGCTTTTTGCCGCAGCACTGTTTTGCGCAACGCCCGCGCCTCTTGCATATGCCTCAGCTTTCAAAAAGTAGGTTTCCGCTGCCGAAATAAAAATTTCAGGGCATGCGCCGGTTGATCCGGAGATATTTCCATCACGTCCCCAATAATAATTATAGTCTGAATATAAATTGCCTGCCTTGTAGGCCGGCGCCCCCCAACCGTCGTTGGCAGGATCTCTCTTGGTATTATATGGATCGCCACCATCAGATATCGGGGTAACCGGGTTTTGCGGATACGGTGCCCATTCACCATTTCCGTTTTTTTCGAAATATATGGTAGCTCTCAGATCGAATATTCCGCTATCGGTGTTATTATCGCTCAATAAGTTCCAAAGGGTACTCCCCATCCTTGCACGGCTTTCCTGGCGAAAAAAGAAAGCTCTGCCGGCCCCGTCTATGTCAAAGGATATATCGGGAACATTTGCCTGACTAAGGCCAACTACATCTGCAACCGGATCTGTTAACAAGGGTTTAGTAAGTGCGTCGGCTATTATTGGGCCGGCATCTGCATTGTCTTTGTCGTAAATGGTAAGTGCGTAACGTAAACGCAGGGAATTGGCAAATGCTTTCCATTGACCAATGTTGTTCCCTAAAAGAAACTCGGAACCAAAGGTAAACTGAGCAGTGCTGGTGGTATTAAAATGATTAACAGCCCAGGTCAAATCACTTAAACAGGATAAATATATTGCCTGTTGTTTATCAAAAGATACTTTAAGATCGGCAGTAGAACCAGAGAATGCCCGGCCGGCTTTGAAATAAGGCAAGTCGCCATAAGTATTTGATAACTCAAGTGCCTGGTAGGCCCTTAGCACCTTTACCATGCCTTCGGCGTTGATATAGGTGGCAGAATCTGGGCTTGATTGCATTGTACTGAGCATTTGATTCATGGCAGGTAAGTTTGCGTAGAATAATTGCCAGTTTTGGTTCTCTTCGAAGCCGAAATCAGATACGGCATATACGGCACCTAATTGTGTAATAGGGTACAGCCATCTTGCCTCGGCATTGTCGCCTATGTCGGCGGCGCGATCTAAGTTAGCCCCAATGCCAGTATAAAGCTGTGACAGTGTCGCTGATGCGGGGCCACTATAAGTAGCATTTTCTTTTTGAAAATTCTTGGTACAGGACGCAAGAATTGCTGTAATGAAGACCGTAGCGATTGCTACGGCTGTATATTGTTTTATATGATGATACTTTAACATAACGTTGCTTTTTAAGTTTTTAATAATGATATTAAAATCCCGCTTTTACAGAAATACCGTAAGAACGTACACCAGGTAAACCGCCAAATTGTATGCCCTGAACGTTTCCGCTGCTGACAAGGCTTTCAGGGTTTATTCTATCCGGTAAGGTGGTAAACAGGTAAAACAAATCGCGCCCGATTAATGAGAACGACATGGATTGGAATACCCTGGATTTTTGTATAAACTCCTTTGGCAAAGTGTAAGTAATTGATAACTCACGCAATTTTCCCCATGAATCATTAAATATAGAGTTGGTGCGTACTATAGGGTCATTATCCCATGATTGATAATTACCGGCATATTTCCACCAGGCATTTACCACATTGGTGTTTGGTATATATGCACCTCCTGTGGTTGATACAACACCCGGTAAAATCACACCGACATTAGCTTTAGTTCCGTCGGGATAGGTATATGGCAACCCATGGCCATCCCTTTCGTAAACTGTTTCAGGTGCAAGGCCCTGGCCCATAATGGTTGCGTAGTCCCCCGACCATATCTGGCCGCCAACTTTAAAATCGGTTAAAATATATAAGCTAAAGTTTTTGTAGCGGAAGTTCTGTGAAATACCGCCTGTTATTTTTGGAGTGGCATCGCCTATTTTAACCATATCATCAGTAGTGGCATATTGCGAGCCCAGCACAGGCCCGTTGCCTGTATTTGTACCATCAGCGTATATCAGGTTTACTATCTTTTGGCCATTGGCGGTATATTTGTAGTCCCGACCGTAAATACTGCCGTAATCACTGCCGACATCAACTTTCATCAGCACGCCATTGCTGCCAAACCATGAGCCTAATTGCAATGAATTAATGCCAGGTTCCAACGCTACAACAGTATTTTGATTATGCGCCGCGTTAATAGTCATATCCCACGAAAAATCCTTGGTCTGAAGTATTTTTCCCTTTATGGTTAATTCAATACCTCTGTTACGTAAAGCACCCGAGTTAATCAATACGTAGTTCACACCTGATGCGGTTTCAGTAGGGACTTGTATCTCCTGATGATCCGAATAGGTGTTGTAATATGTAAAGTTTACACCTAAACGGTCGTTAAAAAAGCCCAGGTCAGTCCCGATCTCAAATGATCTTGAACGTTGCGGCTGTAAATCTGTTGGATATAAACTGGGTAAATTTAGCCCTGTTTTAAAACCGGTTGTAGTAGTAGGGCTGTAAGTAAGTCCGTTTTGATAGGGTAAGTATGCGTTGGCGCTTTCTGCTTCGCCGAGCCGCAATTTTCCGTAGCTCAGCCAGTCTTTTACCGACTTCATATCAAACGCGTCTGTAAATACAAAGCTCAAACTGGCTGAAGGGTAAAAGTAGCTCCAGTTTGTCGGACGAAGTGTCGACGACCAGTCGTTGGTTCCTGACAGATCTAAAAACAGGTAATTTTTATACGAAAGGTTTAATAAACTATATACGGAGTTTATTTCCTGCACGTACCTGTTTTCTGTTGGATTAAGCGAAGTTGGCGTGCTGCCGTTATAATTGGTCAGGTTAAAAAGGAATGGATAATTAAACGGCCCCGGATTACTTGACGCGATATCGTACATATTGGTATAATAATGCCTTGCGCCCACTGACAGGCTGGCATTAAAGTCTTTTAACAACTTATCTTTATGAAAGACAAACCGGCCATCCAGGTTATTGGTTGATGTCCTTGCCAGGTCATAGCCGTATGAACCCTGTAAACCTGCCGCATCCGTTGGGTAATTTTCAGTTATATACTCGTTAGTATAGTAATCCAGGCCAACATTGCCTATAGCCTTTAACCAGGGCGTAATTTCAGCATTAAGCGAAATGGAGCCTACAAATTGATTTTGTGTAAGGGTTGTATTATCATTGAAGGTATTCCACCAGTAATATTGTTGCCCATATTCAGCCGGCGATTGTTTTAGTATGGGATTCTGCGATCCATCCGGTAATGTGCTCAGGCCTCTTTCAATGGGTTTATAATCAGCCGGTAAGTTGTAAACCGTCATATAACCAACACCAATGTTTCCTGCAGACCCGCTTTCCCCATATATATTTGGCGGATTTACTTTTTTCAAATTAATATAACTGGCGGTCGCGTCAATCTTTACCTTCGGGCTAACGTTAATAGAAGCACCCACATTAAAGGTATTGGTGGCGTTATTGCTGTTATAGGTGATAGCATCGTTTGTCATCCTGGTATAGGATACGCGCAGCGTACCAAGTTCGCCGCCGCCCGAAACAGCGATATTTTGAGTTTGTGTATTGCCCTTACGGTAAAAGCTTTGGAATATATTGGAATTACCGGTGTATGGCCTGGTTTTTCCATCCCACCAAACTAATGGCTGGCCCGACATTTTAGGTCCCCATGATGCGCCGTCTCCCGGAAAACCGATGTAGTTATAGAATGGGCCGCCTGCAGCGCTGGTAACTCCCGGGCTTACATAAGCTCCTGGTATGTTTCCAAGGGAACCATACGGGTCGCCGCCAATTTGTTCCTCCCTGTTATTCCCGTTGCCATCCTTATAAAATTGGGCGTTGGCAGAATAAAGATCTTCTGTCATTCCATTACCGTACTCGTCCTGGGTTTTAATATACCTGTAAGGATCATTAACACGATACGTATAGTTATAATCAACGCCAAATCCGGATTTTTTGCCGCCTTTTTTGGTAACAATAAGTATAACGCCATTCGCTCCGCGCGCTCCGTACAAAGCTGCTGCGGTTGGGCCCTTTAGTACATCAATGCTTTCTATATCATCAGGGTTTAAGCTGTTTAAAAATGAGCCATTATCTACCGGGGGTTGCGAAACATCCGTATTTCCACCATTTGTTGCATCAGCGAAAGATTGGACAACTCCTTTTGGCTGTACAGGTTCGTTATTAATGATAACGTTATCAATAACTATCAGCGCCTGGTTATTTCCGAGCAGATTATTATTACCCCTGATAACGATACGGGTAGAGGCTCCTTCAACTCCATTGGGCTGCGTAATATTCAAACCTGATACTTTTCCCATTAAACCTGTCGCAATATCGGGTGGGTTCACTTTATTCATCTCCGCTCCCGAAATTGCCTGCGTTGAATAGCCCAATGACCGTGCTTCACGCTTTATGCCCAAAGCGGTAACCACTACCTCATTAAGGCCGCCTGACGGCACAAGCGAAATGGTTAACGGTTTACTGCCGTTTACCGGCACTTCCTGGCTTTTGAAGCCAATATAACTAACAAGCAAAATGCCATTTTCGGGGGCATCAATGCTGAATGTTCCGTTTATATCGGTTGTTGTCCCTGCGTTTGTCCCTTTTACTTTTATAGATGCACCGGTTAAAGGCTCGCCTTTCTCGTCAACTACCTTCCCTGTTATTTTTATCGGAAGAGGCGCCTGGACGGTATTAGCAGCGTCATTTTCCGGCTTTAACTTTAGTACAATGGTGTTTTGTACAATAACGTAAGTTAGGGGCAGATCTTTAAAGCATAAGTTTAGGGTTTGATCTAAAGTAGCATTTTTTACATTCAGTGAAATTTTTGGTGAATATTTGATCAATTCAATTTTATACCAAAAGGTATACCCGCTTTGCTTTTCAATTTTATTAAATACAGATTCAAGAGATGCATTTTTTTCCGAAATCGTTATGTTTTGACTGAAACTTGCCGCACTAATGTGCAAACAGACGGTAAGTAAAATAATGGTGGTCAGCTTCATAACCAGTAAGATTTTATTGAGCCGCCTGTATTCATTTCGCGGCTCATAAAGAGTAGAAAATTCCATACTTTTGTTTGGTTTTTGGGTTGATAATTAATTAAATAGGTTATTTACATTTTTCGTTTAGCCCAGCCATTTGGCCGGAGGTGCTCGCAACACTTTCCGGCTTTTTTTATTGGCATCAGTTAAGCAGCCTGGCCGCTTAACCTAAAAAGGGGATTGCCTCATGATCTTACAATAATTTTTCTCCCTTCTATCGTAAAGTTAATACCGCTTAATTCTAATATTTTTAATACCTGCGACACGTTCACGTTCCTGGATATTTTACCCCTGTACAAATCGGCGGGTAATTTCCCTTTGAATTCTACATCGATATCATACCAACGCGAAATCTGTCGCATAACGGTTTGTATATCAGCTTCATTAAACTGAAATATGCCATTTTTCCACGCTACAGCCTCGTCCATGTCCAGGTCTCGCTTTATCTCAAAAGAACCATCGCTTTTTAATGCAGATTGCTGACCAGGGCTAATGATCACATTAGCATTTGCAGCATAAACCTTAACGCTGCCTTCCAGCAAGGTGGTTTTTACATTGGCTTCATTATTATAAGCATTAATGTTAAAGTGTGTGCCAAGTACTTGTACCGATTGGGTTGCTGTTTTTACATTAAATGGTTTGTCTTTATTTTTAGCTACTTCAAAATAGGCTTCACCGGTGAGTTCAACCGTTCTGTTTGTGCCTGTAAAAGCGGTAGGGAATCTTAAAGACGAGGCTGCATTCAGCCATACCTTTGTGCCATCGGCCAGTATTAGCTGGTATTGGCCGCCCTTAGGAATAGTGATGGTGTTATAAGAAACCTCAGCAAAGTTTGCTGCTGTTGCTTTATAGGAGATCAGGCTATCCTGTTTAACAATACGTGCACCGGCCTGGGTAGAAATATTGCCATTTTTAGCATTATTTAAAATCAATTTTGAACCATTGGCAAGTGTTAAAATAGCCTTATTGCCACCTGGCGCTATATCCGTTTTAAAAGGCTTGTTTTTGGCTATCTGCGCTTGCTGCCCGCTATGCCTGTGGTAAACGAAATAAACGCCTGATAAAACAAAAACGAGTATTGCAGCAGCACGCATCAGGGTGCCTTTGTAAAAAGGTATGGTTTTATTTTCCTTTAAGTTGATGCGGGTGGCTATACCTTCTTTTAACCGGTTTTCCAGTATTTCTATTTCTGTTTCTGCTAGCTGATCAATAATATCCGGTTCATCAGTAAACAGATCATAGTATTGTTCCAGTAATTGAATTTCATCGGGCGTTGCTCTTCCGTTCAAGTACTTCTCTTTTAATTCAAGGAAATCTTTTATAAGTGGGGATGACATATTTTAATAACTCTATTGATAATACAGTATGTAAAATCTGCAATATATCCCATGCACTAAAAAAATATTTATTAAAAAAAAGTTAATTTAATTTTAATATCAGGTTGCCATTTGCAAAAATTTATTTGATAAAGGGAAATGACTATGCTGAAGGAATGAGTTAGCGATCAAAAGCTAAAGCAATAAAAGTAGTTTACTTAGAGTAGATCGCAAGCTATGAAGTGAAATGGTGAACTGATTTTGCACGGTTTTTTGCGAAATATTTAGTACTTCACTAATTTCACGGGTGGATTTATCTTCTATAAATTTTAACCGGAAAACTTCCCGCCTTTTCTCAGGTTGCATATTCATCCACTCGTTTATGCAATCTTTTAATTCCTTCACTTCATGAATAGAATCAGCGAGCAGGGATGCGTGGTTTACAAGTTCTATTGGTTGCTCAAAAAACGGCTGGCTGGAGTTCCTCTTGTATAGCATAAACACCTGGTAACGGGCTGCACTGACCAGATAAGCGTTTAAATTTTCAATTTTTCGGGTATGCCTTTTTATCCAGAGATCAGTAAAAACATCCTGCACGATGTCTCCTGCTATTTCGGTATCCTTTAGCCGCTTATATGATTCGTTATAGATTTTTTTCCAAAAACGCTTATAAATATGATTAAATGCCTCTTCATCGCCTTCACTAAGAAGGTCGGCCAACTGAGCATCGGTAAGAATATTATATGACATTAATCACCTCAAATCTGGACATTAAAGATATATAAAAAAATGTCTCATATTCAAATTTGCATCGTTAAATAAATATGGTGTGTTCTTTTAACACTGGTTGTTATTGTCCGGAATCAGGGCCAAAATTGATTCTCAAATAATTGTAATTCAGGTAGTTTTATTTAAAATAATTAGTTTTTGTAAATATTATTTTTCAATTTTAATAAACCAACTAATTATTAACCCTTTAATTTAAATTATTATGAACCCAACTGTTGAATTAATTTTCAGCGTTTTAGGCGCTGCATTTACTTTGCTAACGCTTTATGGCGCGGCAACACTGAACAGAAAGCTTTTTCTTTCAGGATTATTCTACTTTAGCATTCTGCCAATAATTGGCGAAAGCATGGCGTATAATGCGGATAAAGCGCCTGTACATGTGATGGTAGCTTTCCTGTTTCTGGTACAGTTAGTACTCGCCATTCCAAACACTATTGTATACGGACCCGAAAATACTGCGGCAGTAAAAATAACATCCAAAATTGCTTTTGCATTCCTGCTCATTAATGTGGCCGGTGCAGTATTTATTTTATGTTTGAAGGCTGTGGTTCCGGCTCAGTTCGGGTATTTCCATGTAGTGCTTTCACTTGCTGTACTGTACCTAATCATCAGGAGGCTAAGCAGCAATAACACAGTTATGCTAAAATAGCAAACCAATAATTTTTTGGCATGAGTAAGGCGGTGATGAAAAGGCTGGTTTGCTCATGCCTTTATGAATTTCCTGTCAAGTCCACGGGTAGTTTGAATATCTGGCGAACGGACGTTTGCAAGGAATTAGTTATTTGCTGATCTTCAGGATCATATTGTAACCATAATCGGCTACGTATACATTGCCTGCGGCGTCCACAGCTACGCCATAGGGGCCTTTAAACAATTTGCTGGTGCTTGTACCTGAAACGCCAAGCGTGGTTACCGCGCCAGCCGGGCTGATCTCGCGTACCATGTTATTGCCATAATCAGCCACATAAACATTGCCTGATGCATCAACGGCGACACCTGTAGGGCCGTTAAAAGAAGCATTTGTGCCGGTGCCATTGCCGGCCCCTGGGGCGCCGCTGCCTGCAAAAGTGCTTACAACACCTGCCGGGCTAATCTCGCGGATTAAATTATTGCCTTCATCGGCTACGTAAACATTCCCGGCAGCATCTACTGCAACGCCTGTTGGCTGGTTAAATGTAGCCGCCGTATCCACGCCATTGTTTGCACCGGCCGGGTCTTTGCCTGCCAGGGTAGTCACCAAACCGGCTGTACTGATCTTACGGATAAGGTTATTGCCATAGTCGGCTACATAAACGTTACCTGTAGCATCAACAGCTACGCCCTGAGGGTAATTAAATGAAGCGCCGGCAGCCGGTCCATTGGTGTTACCCCGGGCACCGCTGCCTGCTAAAGTAGTAACTACTCCTGCCGGGCCGATCTCGCGTATAAGATGGTTAATGTTATCTGCTACATAAATATTTCCTGCACCATCAACTGCCACACCAGTGGGTTGGTTAAATAAAGCATACGTACCTGCGCCGTTGGCAAAGCCCTCGGTACTGCCGGCAAAAGTAGTTACTGCGGCCGTTATGCTGATCTTACGGATAAGGTTATTGCGGTAATCCGCTACATAAACATTACCTAATGCATCAACGGCAACACCTGTAGGCTCGTAAAATGTGGCATAAATTCCGGTGCTGTTTACAGATCCCTGGGCCCCACTTCCGGCTAAAGTACTGACACTTACAGCGGACGATGCCGGCACCTTGTTAAATTCAAGCTCGTTACCGCAGGCGGATATAAAAAGGGTGATTAGGGCCAATAAAAAAAAGCTATTCTTGATGGATGCGGGGTGATATGCAATTGCGTTTAAGTTTTTGAACGGCATTTTTATGAGACAAGCCTGGTATAATTCTTTTCAAATATAATATACAATTGCCAGTTGTGAAACCGTTTTTTTTATTAATAGCGGGCAACTAAAATTAAAAATTACCCAACCGGATTAAAGGATAACCCGGGGGCTAAAGTTTACAACCTGGTTTAGGGTTGAATAACATTATCCCGGGAAAACCAATACAGGGATGTTATTGTCTTTTAAGATGCTTTTGCTTTTGCTGCCGATCAATAATTCTTCCATCAAATAATGTTTGTGATGCACCATGGCAATAAGGCTGGCATTTACGTCTTCGGCAAACTCATTTAACTGCCTTGCGATATTTTTCCGTGGGAAAGTTATTACCGATAGCTTTGAATAATTGATATGCTCTTTGGTTTTAGCCAGGTAGCTATCGGCCACCATATCATTTTTGTCAGTAAAATGAGTGATGATGATCTGGGCGCCTTCTTCATTAGCCAAACGTGTCAGAAACCGGGTGGCATCTTTATAGTCGGCAATAAGGTCATTAGCAAATACAATAGTTTTAAGCTGGTGATACCTGAAGTTTTGGGGTACGAATATAACAGGGCAGGGGGCATCGTCCATTACATTATCGGTATCACTGCCGTTAATTAAATGGGATAAAGTGTTGCCGCTTTTTGATCCTGTTACAATCAGGTCGATATTTTCATTAACAGCTAATTGCTTTACATTGAGGCCGAGGTTGTACCCGGCTTCATCTAAAATGCCGATCTTTGGCACATAGTTACCCGGTTCCAGATGTTGTTGCAGATCAAGCTGAAGATTTTTTAACTCATCCATGTTTTCCTCCTGCATGGTTGTAAAATCCTCATACAGCCATGCGCCCGATTCAGGAACGTTTAATGCACGTACCTTCTCAAACGAATGATAAAGAATCAGGTCGGCAGTAAAATGTTGCGCCAGCCTTAATGCATAAAGAGCGGCGTTTTCAGCCTTTTTCGAAAAATCGGTCAATACAAGTATCTTTTTCATTTCACCAGGATTTATAAGCAAAATTGGATTAACCTGTTCGTTTATAAAATGACCGCAGTCATAATTTTAATTGATTTTGGATAATAAAAAATGGGAATAAATAAAGCCGCAATTCCTTTATTACAGGCCATCTGCGGCTACTGGTTCAATAAAGATCTGCTTGATCCGGGGAAATTCCTTTTTGATAGTTTTAGTGATCCTCTCGATTGCATCTGTAATCTGATGGGTCGTCAGGTCGTCTTTGAAAACGGTATTTAACTGCAGGATCACTTCTTCGGGCGCCAGGTACATAGAGAAATGCTTTTTAACTTTTACAACCGATCTATCGCTTTCTGTAAGGGCTACTATACGCCGGAGTGTTTTTCGGCTCGTAGTTTCGCCCATTAAAAGGCTTTTACTTTCTTTTACCAATATAAATGAAATAACGATAAGCATTATCCCTATGGCCATGGATGCAACACCATCAATATGCGGGTTATGGAAATAACGTCCGATGAAAATACCTGCAAATGCAATAACCAGGCCTGCAACGTCGCCTGCATCACCCAGCAGGCTAATGAAGGTTGACGGATCCTTGCTGTCTTTTATAGTTCTCCAAAAGGACCTTTTTCCGCGTTCGACATTAAAAACCTTTAAAACATTGTAAAGCGAAATGCAGGTGAACAGGAACGCTATGGCCAAAACGCCGTAGTTCCAGGCCGCACTGCCCTCAGAAACTGGGTGCAAGTACCTGTCATAGCCTTCATAAAATGAAACACAGCCGCCTACTATGAAAATGATCAGCGATACAATAAACGACCAGAAATACAATTCCCTGCCGTAGCCAAAAGGTCTTTCTTTATCAGGTAATTTCTTGCTTATTTTAACACCCCAAATCAATATTAACTGGCTCATCGCGTCGATAATGGAATGAATCCCTTCCGCCATCATGGCAGCGCTGCCCGTAAAAGCGGCCGCAATGAACTTCGACAATGCGATCAATAAGTCGGCTGCAAGAGAAATATAAATAAATGACCTTGACTCCATTGAACGTTGTTTTGAGAAGGGTAAGATTTTCGCCCAAATTTAGTTAACAATAATTAAAGCCGGATGTTAGGCCTTACCGGCAAAGTTTTTTGTCTTAATTGCAGCTTTGATCAGTGGTAACCAGTTTTTTAAGGTCGAAGCCTTTGCTGGCGGCAAGCGCAGTGAGGTGGTGATAAGTTGCCTCATCCATTTTGGGTTTACGGCTCAATATCCATAGATATTTGCGGTTGGGGTGACCAACCATCGCGTAACTGTAATCGGGGGCAAGTGCAATTATCCAGTATTTACCGCTAAATGGCCAAAAAAATGATACACTGAGTTTAGCGTTGGTGGTTTTGTCTTTTACTACAGCTCTACCATTGGCCGTTGTTATCTTACCATTTCTTTTGCAGGTATTTTTTACGGTAATATCGCCATTGCTTTTAAGGCTGTATTGCGCAATGGTGCAGGTGCATCCTTTTTCAAAAATCTGCGGAAATGCGGCTATTTCGTACCATTTTCCCAGGTATTTTTGCAGGTCGACTTTGCCAACGGTTTCAAGTGGTTTGTTTTGGGCCCTTAAAGAAAAAAAGGGAATGGATAAAAAAGCCATAAAAGTCAGCAGGTGTTTTTTCATTAGTTTGATATAAGTATGTTCTTTTCTAAAAGAAACCCAATTCATCTTTTAATTTGTCGGCATAGCCCCATTCTTCTTTTTCCTTTAATTCGGGATATTTAGCTTTGGTGTCTTTTAAAATGGAGGCCACCATCCAAACAATAACAAATGGTGACACAATGTATAAAAAAGGCACAAGTAAAAATAATAAGCCAGTATTTATAAAAATAATATAAATTACCAGGTACGCCGTCATTACAACGATTGATTTTTTTGCACTGATCATAGTTTTTATATTAAATCCATCAAATAAACAATCTGGTATGAAAATATGTTTTAAAAGCATGGTTTAATATTTAATAAATAGAACCTGTTTACAAAAAAAACAGCGTTAAAACCTGATTACGCTGTTGTTGTTGTCATTAACAACAACATTTCCACTTATGAAAAACATCATTCTGATTGCTGCAATGGCTTGCGGCTTAGGTTTAATAGCCTCATGTTCTGGCAATAATACCTCCAAAAACGCAAAGGATACCGTAATTAACACCTATAAGACACCTAAGGATACCTCGAAAATGGAAACCGGCAAGGTTAACAGTGCAGATAATACCGCAACAGGCGGAGCCGGCAATACAGTAGATACGGTAAAACCTGGTAAAGAGAGGAAATAGTCAATAAATTGCCGGCAAATATTTGCGCCGAGGGATTATAACAGATATGATACATAAAGGGTGCAAAGTAATTTTTTTAATAAATTATATTTGGTGTCCAATCGGAGTTAAACCAACCAGGATGAAACCTTCATTTATTGCTGTTATTATTTGTTTATGTGCACTTGCGGCTAAAGGCCAGGCTGTTACCGGCAAAACCACGGTTACTGAGTGGCAATATGGTAAAAATGGCGCAGTGTCTATTACGTACGATGACGGTTCGTATAACCAGTTTAAATACGCGTTGCCGGTAATGGAGCGGCTTGGTTTGCCTGCCACTTTTTTTATTATTACCGGGGGGATACCTGGCTCCAAATATCATGGACAATTTATAGGCCGGCCGGTAAAATCTATCATGACTGAATCGGCAACCAAACCAACCAATGCCCAAAACTTTTTGGAGCGATGCTCAGCAGCGGGCTATTTGGGTTATAAAGGGACAATTGCCTATCATACCAAAGCTGCCGGACTATATGACGAAGGGCGGACGGAGGATGCTTTTAAATTGATGGATGAATTGTATGCCAAAGTAAGGCATGGCGATTTTGAACCGGGGTACCAACCCTGCGATGAGGTATTGCAGGAAAAAGGATCGACATGGGATGATTTCAGGCAGGATGCAGCCAAAGGGTACGAGTTTGCAAGCCACTCCATTACCCATGCAGGCATGCCGGGGCTCGACTCCCTAAATATTATTTATGAGCTCACAAAAAGCAAGGAAGAAATCAGTAAACAGATGGGCGAAAAATATACTTTTTCGACCGAAGTGCCTTATGGCTATGAAAATGCGCGGGTGATGAGCATCGCCTATAAGATATACCCCGCATTACGGAACCGCATGCCCGAGCCCTGGTTAACCGAACTGGACAGGCCAAGCAAAAAGACGCCGGGGGTTAGCGACAAGGACTATGTGCAATGGCAACGGGAGATTAATACAGGGGCGCCACTGCCGCTGATGAAGTCGTGGGTGGATACTACAGTTGCCCGGAAAGATACCTGGCTGGTGTTGGTGATCCATGGCGTGGAGGGTCTTGGGTACGAGGCAAGGCCCGTTTCGTTACTGGATACTTATTTTCAATACATCAAAAGCTTTAATAGTAAATTATGGGTTGCCACCTTTGGGGATGTAACCAAATATATGCGGGAACGGGAAGCTGCTACGGTAACAGCCAAAATTGTTAAAGGGGAAATAAAGATTACGCTTGCTCACTCGCTTGATAAAACGATGTACAATTTACCTTTGACGTTGAAAACGTATGTGCCTTCAGAATGGAAGAAGGCAATTATTACTAAAGGTAAAAAAGTGCAAAAAATAACCGTAGAACGTGATGACAAAGGCCGTTTTATTCAATACAAGGCATACCCCAACGACGGGGTTTTGACAATAGAACGTTGAAATCGTAGAGACGCAATACTTTGCGTCTCTGTTTGTTCCGATGCATTTATATCAGAGACGCAAAGTATTGCGTCTCTACAAGGTTGTCAAAAACTGCATCGTATCCACACCATCAGCATAATCCCACAATGCAGGTTGCTGGCTTTGGCCAAAATCAACTACCTGGTTGTTTATTTCCAATGGAATTGCGCTAACTACGCATTGAATCCGGTCGCTGTCTTCAGTCAGCTTTAATTTTACAGCATTGAGGTCATCATAATATTCAAAATACAATACACCGAGAGGGGAGGCGAGCCTGATATCTTCCTTCAAAAGTAAAAAGTTGTTGTCAAGGTGTTTATCGCTGTTTACCAGGTAAATGGACTTGTTATAAAAATAATTATTGTTGTATTTGTTATGGTTGATGATGTTGTTGTAAACTTCTATCGATTCAAAAAAGAAATTGAAGTTATAACCTTCCGGCACGAGCAATTTGGATACATTACGGCAGCCTAAACCAAAATAATCAAATATATCATGGCCAAGCTGGTATAATTGCTCAGCCGTTTCGTCACCGCGTAACACGGCTATACTACTCCTGTTTTTGCGGATGATACTGGGTACTTTGCCAAAATAATATTCAAAATAGCGGGAGGTATTGTTACTGCCGGTAGCAATAACGGCGTCGAAGCCGGTCAGCCTTTCAACAAAACTATATTGCCCTTTAAAATGAGGTTCTATGGTCGTCAATAACGCTAAAATACCTTTAATCAGGCGGGCATCTTGTGATGAGGCTTTTATCAGGGCATAGTTGCCGGTGACCAAAACACATAATATATCATGAAAGCCCACCAGGGGGATATTACCTGCAAGAATGAGCCCGACTTTTTTTTCCGGTTTGTTTTCATCCAGGTTATATCTATCCAGCCACAAGCCCAGGTCTTTTTCGTTCAGCATCACACCAATGGCTTTTATGGCATGCAAAACACTGTCGGCAGTAAACCACGCATTGTAATGATGTTCTGTTTCAATGGTCTCCAGCAGGTTTTCATCAGGGTTAATTAATTGAACACCCAGTGCCGAAAATATATTTATGAGCTGTAATTTGTTAAATTTTGACATATATATGGTATGTATTTCGTCTCACAAAACCTTTTTTTGTTATATTTGCGAGCCTTTAATAAAGGGCAAAGTTAATCGAGAATATAAGATATAGAGAACTATGGCGATTAAAATCACCGACGAATGTATAAATTGCGGAGCTTGCGAACCCGAATGCCCCAATAATGCTATTTATGATGCTGGCGCAGCGTGGCGCTTTTCAGATGGGACAGGGTTAAAAGGGCTGATAGATTTTGGTGATGGAAATACCCTGAATGCCGAAGAAACACAGGCTGCATTATCAGATGATATTTATTATATTGTGCCCGATAAATGTACTGAATGCGTAGGTTTTCACGACGAACCGCAGTGTGCTGCAGTTTGTCCGGTTGATTGCTGTGTTGATGACGAAGATGTACGTGAAACAAAAGAAGAGCTGTTGGCTAAAAAGGAATGGCTCCATTTGAATGAATAACCAATTATAAGATATTAAGGTAAGAAGGGAAGGTGAATTTTGTTTACCTTCCCTTTTTTTGTTTTTTGCAACTTTAAAATTAAGCTTTCGTAAACAGGCCGAGTTTTTCTATGGAATACGGAATTTGTAATCTTTCTATTATCCCCTTACGGGCCGAGCCGAATGAGCGCAGCGAACAGGTATCGCAGGTTTTGTTTGGTGAGATCTTTGAGATAAAGGAATGGAAGGATAACTGGGTTCAGATCATTACGTCATTTGATAATTATACGGGCTGGATAGGCAGGCTGCAATTTATGATGCTTGGCCATCTGGCTTATAAAAGATTTAAACAGGCCCCGCCACCGCTTACTTACAGACCAGTTACCCAGGCCTGGAAAATAGCCAATAACAGCATACTTTATTTACCAGCCGCCAGTTCCCTTGCTTTTCTGGAAGGCACCACTTGTCGCCTCGGAAACGAACAATTTGAAATAATTGGCGAGATAGGCGAAACAGAGAACCTGCTGGTTACAGCCACATCATTTTTAAACGCACCTTATTTATGGGGAGGCCGTACCCATTTTGGCATTGATTGCTCCGGTTTTACACAAGCCGTTTTTAAATTACAAGGTGTTAATTTGTTGCGCGATGCCAGTATGCAGGCCGAACATGGTTATACGGTGACCTCGCTGAATGATACCCGTTTAGGCGACCTGGCTTTTTTTGATAACACCGAAGGAAAAGTTGTTCACGTTGGCATTATGCTGAATAACGAGAAAATTATACATGCTTCCGGTAAAGTAAAAATTGATACGATTGATGCAAAGGGCATTTATTCCGAGGAGTTAAAGCGCTATACCCATAAGCTCTGTGCCATTAAAAGGATGTTTTAATTATTCCACCCGATATCCCAAATCATTATTTTTTTATCGTCTCCGGCCGAAATAAGCTGATCGCCGTTCCACACGATCTTATTGATGGATAATTGATGGCTTTCAAAGCCTTTTTCTCTGCTGATGGTTTTGTGCAATTTAAAATCATCAGCACTCCATATTTTAATGCTTTTATCCATGCTTGCGGTAGCAAAGTAGGGCAGCTTCGGGTGGAAAGCGATGGCATTTACCGCAAATAAATGGGCCGGGATATTAGTAACCAGCTTATACGAACGGGCATCCCATATTTTTAACTGTGCATCGCGGCTGCCTGATACAAGGAAATTTCCACCGGGGAAAAATTGAATGGAAAACACTGGCATGGTATGGCCCGAAAGCCCTTTAATTACAGTATAGTCTGAAAGATCGTAAAGATAAACATGGTTATTCCGGCAGCCAAACGCTACCGTTTTTTCATCCGGTGAAATACTGATACTTCTTACTGTGTCATTAGAAATGGTAATTACGTGCAGTAACTCCAGTGTTAACAGGCTCCAAACCGATACCGTTCCATCTTCCGAAGCAAGCAGTAATTCCTGTTTTCCTGCAACTGACTTGATATCAAACACCGGTTTTTGGTGGTATTTGAGTGTTTTGATGACCTGCTGTTTTAAAAAATCAAAAACCAGCACATCGCCATTTCGTAGCCCGGCAAATAATAAAGGAAAACCAACCGGGCAATGTATGGCATAAATGGACGCGTTTACCGGAAATATCACTTTGATGAAAGCGTTGTTCTTCAGGCTCCATTCAACAACACCTTTATCATTCCCCCCGCTGAATAATATTCCCTGCTTTTGGGAAAGCTCAAGGGCAAATATCGGGTTGCCATGCCCGGTTAGTTCTGCCGTTTTTTGTACTGAGATCATTGGTTAGTTCATGGTTGATGGTTCATAGTTCATAGCAGTTCATGGTTGATGGTTTGTAGTTCATACCAAAAAGCCATGAACCATCAACTATGAACCATGAACTAACGATGTCTTTCTTCCAAATTCAATGCGATACGTTCAAGGTTAAGCCCTTTTTCGCGCAGTAAAACGATAAGGTGGAAAACAAGGTCGGATGCTTCGTTAATTAAATCCTTTTCAGTTTCTGCCAATGCGGCAATTACGGTCTCAACCCCTTCTTCGCCAACCTTTTGTGCTATTTTATTTAAGCCTTTCGCCTGTAGCTTATTTACATACGAACCTTCTTTTGGATTTGTGTATCTGTCTGCGACAATGTTTTCCAACTGGAAAATAAAATTCTGGTTGTAATCTGTTTTAAAACAACTGCGTGAGCCGGTATGGCAGGTTGACCCGACAGGATCTACCTTAATTAATAACGTATCATTATCACAATCCAAATGGATATTCTTTACATGCAAAAAATTGCCGCTGGTTTCGCCTTTTGTCCACAACCGGTTTTTCGACCGCGAATAAAAGGTTACAATATTTTCATTAACAGTTTTATCAAATGCTTCCTGGTTCATATAACCCAGCATCAGCACTTCCAATGTTTGCCAGTCCTGTATAATAACAGGCACTAATCCGTCTGTTTTGTTAAAATCGATGTTCATTATATAATTACATTATGTCATTGCGAGCGCAGCGCGGCAATCGCGAACTAATATTTACCGCAATGTTATAGTTCGCGGTTGCTTCGTGCCTCGCAATAATAAATTTTATTAATTTTACACTTCTCTCACTTCAATCTTATGCTGTTTCAAAATCTTTTTCAAATCCGGTATCAATATCTCACCGTAATGAAATACTGAGGCCGCCAATGCCGCGTCTACATTGCTTTGTTCGAAAACATCTATAAAATGTTGTACGTTGCCGGCGCCTCCCGAGGCGATCACGGGGATATTAACGGCATCGTTCACCTGCTTTAAAAATACATTGTCAAAACCGGCTTTGGTGCCATCATGGTCCATCGAGGTGAGTAATATCTCACCTGCTCCACGGGTTTCAGCCTCGAGGATCCAATCCATGGTTTCTTTTTCGGTGGGGACACGGCCTCCGTTAAGGTGCACAATATTTTTGCCGTTCATTGATCGTGTATCTACAGCGATCACCACAAACTGAACACCGAATGCCTTTGCCAGTTCGTCGATCAAAGCCGGGTTGCGAACAGCTGCTGAATTAATTGATATTTTATCGGCCCCAGCATTTAATAAAGCATCTGCATCTGCAATTTCGTTAATGCCGCCTCCGATGGTAAACGGGATGTTGATCTGCCGGGCAACTGATTTCACAAGGTCGACCATGGTTTTTCGGCGTTCAACTGTTGCGGTTATATCCAAAAATACAAGTTCGTCTGCACCCTGGCGCGAGTAGTTCCAGGCAAGCTCAACAGGGTCGCCAGCGTCACGCAGGTCAACGAAGTTGACGCCCTTAACCGTACGGCCGTCTTTAACATCTAAACAAGGGATAATTCGTTTACTTAACATTAGGGTACAAAATTTGTCATTGCGAGGCACGAAGCAATCGCGAACATTGCATTGCGGAAAGGGGTAATTCGCGATTGCCGCGCTTCGCTCGCAATGACAATTATATCGAGATCAAAGACTCCAAATTCCAGTTTTTTATTTCTTCAATGGTAATATGCCCTTCATAAATCGCTTTACCCACCACAACAGATTCAACTTTTAAACGATTCAACTTTTCAATATCATCCATAGAACTTACACCACCCGAGGCGATCAATTTAATGAATGGTGAATGGTCAAGCAATTTTTCATAAAGATTAATACCAGCACCACCCAATTTGCCATCTTTGCCAATATCGGTACATAAAAAACGGAAGAAGCCAAGCGCAAGGCATTTATCAACATAATCCATTAGTTTAATGGGAGAGCTTTCCATCCAGCCGGAATATTTAATCACTTCGTCCAAAACATCTATGGCAATTACTACCTGATCTGAACATTTATCGCGACCGCAAATTTCTTTGCTGAGTTCCGGCAGAAATGATGGGTTGGTAAGGGCCTGGGTGCCGACAATTATCCGGTAAACACCTGCATCTATCAGCTCCTTAACCTTATCGATACTGCGGATACCGCCCCCGTATTGTACCTTCATGTCTGTTTTTTTGATCACATCAAAAAGGTATTGCTGGTTGCTGAAATCATTTTTGGCGCCATTCAGATCGATGATATGAATCATGTTGGTGCCGTAGGACTGGTACTTCTCAATCATTTCCTCAAGGGAAACTTCGTATGCAGTAACCTGTTTATAGTCGCCCTCACGCAGGCGGACGACCTTTTTATCCAATATATCTATAGCCGGAATAATATACATGTCTTTATAATTTTGAAAAATTCATTAATAGCGTTTCTCCATAAGTTCCTGATTTTTCGGGGTGAAACTGAACACCGTAGAAATTATCCCGCCAAATTGATGCCGAAAACTGGTTTATATATGTTGTTGATGCTAAAGTATATGCCTTATTATACTCAATAAAGTATGAATGTACGAAGTAAAAGTGTGAACCAGCCGGAATATTTTCAAATAAGGGGTTTTCCATTTCCGGAAATACCTGGTTCCAGCCGGTATGCGGTACTTTAAACTCCGTATTTCCATCGAACTTTAAAGTTCTTACCGGGAAGATATCCAGCATCTTAGCATCGCCTTCTTCAGAATGCGCCGTTAGCAATTGCATCCCGACACAAATACCCAAAGTTGGTTTTTTAAGGGCTTTTATTTTAGGCACCAGGCCCGTGTGCTCCAGCTTAGCCATAGCCGTACCGGCATGACCTACACCCGGGATGATATAGCGGTCGTATAGCTCAAAGTCTTCTTCCTTATTGATCATTCCGTACGGGATGCCCAGCCGCCCGAGGGCTGCGGTGAGGGAGAAGATATTGCCGGCGCCGTATGTGATTATGCCAATCATAAGTTTGCAGTTTTTGGTTTGCAGTTTGCAGCAGGTCATTTGCATTAAAATCTGCAAACTGCCTACTAAAAACTGCCAACTATAATAATCCCTTCGTACTCGGTAACACCATTTTATTCACATCCCTCTTTACCGCCATTTTGATGGCTTTGGCGAAGGCTTTAAAGATAGCTTCGATTTTATGATGTTCGTTTTCGCCTTCGGCTTTGATGTTTAAGTTGCATTTGGCCGCGTCAGAAAATGATTTAAAAAAGTGAAAGAACATTTCTGTCGGCATTTCGCCTATTTTCTCTCTTTTAAATGCTGCGTCCCAAACAATCCAGTTCCGGCCGCCAAAATCAATGGCTACCTGGGCCAGGCAATCGTCCATCGGCAGGCAAAAGCCATAGCGTTCAATGCCCTTCTTGTTGCCAAGGGCGGTGGCAAACACCTCACCCAAAGCAATGCCGGTATCTTCAATGGTATGGTGCTCGTCGATGTGCAGGTCGCCGTTGGCAATTATTTCGAGGTCGATACTGCCGTGGCGGGCAATCTGGTCAAGCATATGATCGAAAAAATGAAGACCTGTGGATACTTTGGCTTCTCCGGTACCATCAAGGTTTATTTTGATATAAATATCGGTTTCTTTCGTTTGGCGGCGGTGTTCAACTACCCGTTCACCCAGTTTTAAAAACTCATATATCTTTTCCCAATCAGTCGTTTCCAGTGCAACAGTGCTTTTAACTTTGTGCGCTTCTTCAGGCCCGCTGAATTCATGCCCGCCCAGGTTCGAATTATTGTTCAGCCATATCGCTTTAGCACCTAAGTTATAACCTAAAAGCACATCATTTTTTCTGTCACCGATCGTATATGAGCCTTTTAAGTCATATTTTTCGGTGTCAAAATATGGGGTGAGCAAGCCGGTCGCAGGTTTGCGGGTAGGCGCATTCTCCGCGGAGAAAGTTCTGTCAATACAGAAGTTTGAGAAAACAGCGCCTTCGTTTTTAAACGTCTGTACAATAAAGTTATGTACCGGCCAAAAAGTATCTTCGGGGTAGCTGGCTGTGCCTAAACCATCCTGGTTGGTTACCATTACCAGTTCATAGTCCAGTTCTTTGGCGATTTTTGGCAGGTATTGCAGCGCACCCGGATAAAACACCAGCTTGGCAAACGAATCGATCTGTTCATCAGGCGTTTCGTTGATCATGGTGCCATCGCGGTCAACAAACAATATTTTTTGCAGCTTGCTCATTTATAATCTTGTAAAGTATTTAACAATATTTCGTTTTCTGCCGGCGTGCCAATCGTTACGCGCAAACACCCGGCACACAATTCCACTTTTGAACGGTCACGCACAATGATGCCCTGTTGAACAAGGTAGTTATAAATGCCTTTCGGGTCGGCTGTTTTTACCAGGATAAAGTTAGCGTCAGACGGGTAAATATCCTCCACAAATTCAAAATTCTTTAAGCCTAAAACCAGTTTATCGCGCTGTATCAAAGTCTCTTTTATCCAGGCATTTACCTGTTCAATATTCGCCAATGCCTGCAATGCCAGTTGCTGCGAGGCTTCGTTGATATTATAAGGCGGTTTTACTTTATTCATAACTTCGATAATCTCTTCGCTGGCGAAGGCCATCCCAACGCGTAAGCCCGCCAGCCCCCAGGCTTTTGAAAGCGTTTGCAAAACCACCAGGTTGCCATATTCGGTTAATTCCTGGATGAACGAGCGTTGTCTGCTGAAATTGATATAAGCTTCGTCCACTACCACCAATCCTTCGAAATTTGCCAGCAGTGTTTCCACATCTGCGCGGTTGATGGAATTGCCGGTGGGGTTATTGGGCGAGCAGACAAAGATCATTTTAGTATGTTTGTCAATTGCTTCGGCAATGCCTTCCAGGTTTAGCTGGAAATCAGCGGTCAAAGGTACATTGCGGATCGCGACATCGTTGATATTAGCCGACACCTGGTACATGCCATAAGTAGGGGGCACAAGGATCACATTATCCACACCGGGATTGCAAAAGCTGCGGTAGAGGATATCGATGGCCTCATCGCTGCCGTTGCCTAAAAATATATTGCGGATAGGTACGCCCTTGATGCCGCTCAAACGTTTTTTTACCTCAATCTGCAGGGGATCAGGGTAACGGTTATAGGATTGTTCCAACGGTGAGCCAAAGGCATTTTCATTGGCATCTAAAAATACGCTGGCTTCACCCTGGTATTCGTCCCGGGCGGATGAATAGGGGACAAGTCGTTTTATATTTTCTCTTAATATATTATTGATATTGAACATTTTCTAAATTCTTTATATGCCTTGTCATTGCGAGGCACGAAGCAATCGCGAACTTTTTATGTAGGCTACTTGTCCGTTCGCGATTGCCTCCGCCAATGGGCGGATCGCAATGACAAACTCTATTTTACTCTTTCATTCTCACACTCACCGCATTCTTATGCGCATGCAAGCCTTCTAACTCTGCTAAAATTTCTACGCTCGGCCCGATGTTTTTTATGCCATCGGGCGTGATATGCTGAAAGGTGATCTTTTTTACAAACGAATCCACAGATACCCCGGAATATGCCCTTGAATAGGCGCTGGTTGGTAAAGTATGGTTGGTTCCTGAGGCATAATCGCCTGCACTTTCGGGTGTTAAATTGCCAAGGAAAACTGATCCGGCATTAATGATATTTGCGGTTATCAGTTGCCAGTTTGCTGTGGCTAATATTAAATGTTCCGGCGCATAGGCATTGCTGAATTGCATGGCTTCATCCAAAGTGTTGGTTATAACGATGTACGAGTTTTCCAAAGCTTGTTTTACGATCTCTGCTCTTGGTAAAACGGGCACCTGTTTATCTGCTTCAGCTAAAACTTCTTCCGCAATTTTATCAGACGTACAAACCAATATAGCCTGGCTGTCGATCCCATGTTCTGCTTGTGCCAGTAAGTCGGCGGCAACATAGGCTGGGTTGCAGGTTTCATCCGCAATTACCAAAACTTCCGACGGGCCGGCCGGCATATCAATAGCTGTGGTGGTAGTGGATTGTATAATGGTTTTGGCTTTGGTAACAAACTGATTCCCAGGGCCGAAGATCTTATCCACTTTAGCAATAGTCTCCGTCCCATAAGCCATGGCGGCAATAGCCTGTGCGCCTCCTGCCAGATAAATTCTATCGATCCCTAATAACAAAGAGACATAAGCGATAAACGCATTTACTTTGCCGTTTTTTTGCGGAGGCGAACAAACAACGATCTCGTGGCAACCAGCGATTCTTGCCGGGATCCCCAGCATTAAAAATGTGCTTGGTAAAACAGCGGAGCCGCCGGGGATATACAAACCAACTTTTTCAATCGGCCGCATTTCGCGCCAGCAGGTAACGCCGGGCATGGTTTCAACCTTATCTTCTGCTTTTACCTGTGCTGCATGAAATTTATAGATGTTATTGTAGGCGATTTCCAGCGCTGCTTTTTGTTCGGCGGTTACAGCCGACGCTATAGTTTCCAACTCTTCTTTATCGAGATAAAGTTTGTCCAGTTCAACTTTATCAAATTTTAAGGCAAAATCCAGTAAGGCACTGTCGCCATGTTCTTTTACCTTTGTTATAACATCCTCCACAATACCACGGATCTCATTCGCGGGGTCAACATTACGCTGAACGAGTTTTTTAACTTCGTTTTTCCCTAAATCACAGTATCTATACGTTTTCATTTCAGTTTGCAGTTTAGAGTTTGCAGTGCGCATAGGAAATTGGAGTTAAAAACTGCCAACCGCCCGCTGCCAACTGCCAACTTTTCCTCAAAGTATTATCTTCTCAATCGGCATTACCACTATGCCCTGGGCGCCGGCTTGTTTCAGCTGGCTTATTTTGTTCCAAAAGTCACGTTCAGGGATAACGGTATGAACCGCAACCCAGTTTTCTTCGGCCAAAGGTACAACAGATGGGCTTTTAACGCCCGGTAAAAGGCTGATAATGGCTGATAAATTATCTGAATGAACATTTAGTACAACATACTTAGTCTCTTTAGCCCTTAACACCGACTGGATCCGCTGGATCAATTCTTTTACCAGTTCTTCATCTTCGCTGCCTTTGCGGCCAATCAGTACCGCTTCGGATGACATTACATCGGCAAAAGGCACAAGCCCGTTGCTTTTTAAAGTGCCGCCGGTGGACACCAAATCGCAGATGGCATCGCTCAGGCCCAGGCCCGGCGAGATCTCTACCGACCCCGAAATGGTACGGATATCCGCCTGGATATTTTTTTCTTTCAGGAATTTGCCGAGGATAACCGGGTAGGTGGTAGCGATGGCTTTGCCGTTAAGCTGGTCGAGGTGCTGGATGCTGTTATTATTGGGGACGGCAATTTTTAAACTGCATTTTCCAAAGCCAAGGCGCTGTAGATAACTTACTTCCACTTCGGTTTCCCGGATCACGTTTTCACCTACGATACCCAGGTCGGCAATGCCGTCCTGTACATATTCAGGGATGTCGTCATCGCGCAAAAAAAGTATTTCGAGCGGGAAATTGGATACAGGGGAGATAAGCGAGCTCTTATAGTTTTCGAAGCTAAGGCCGCAATTTTTTAATAATTCAACGGATTTTTCGTTGAGCCGGCCAGATTTCTGGATGGCTATTTTAAGTGTTTTCACTGATTAAAATTAAGAAACTAAAAAGAAAAGAATGAACCGGGGTTGTTATTTCGCGTAGAAACATACATTATCTGATCACCACATGGTGGTGATGGTGCAATGACAGATGATGTTGTTTGTAACCGTTCATTTTGTTTGATAGAGACGCAAAGTATTGCGTCTCTACGGATTGTTTGCGCAAATATAGAGAGTTGTTTGTAATATCAAAATAAAAAATGTTTATTTAATAAGGGGTAGATTCGGGAATATTTCAACGTCTCTTAATTAAATAACTTTAGAAAAATGAATATTTTAGAAAATAGGAGAAGCTTTAATGAGTCAATTGGAGAATTTATAACTGCTTTTGCGCAAGTAGAATTGTATGTTACAATGTACGACGCAATTATTAAAACTAAGAATACAAAAAATCTTCCTTTAGCAGGTTCATTTTCCGTTCCTGTCAAAAAGAAGCTGAAAAATATTAGCAGGTTTATTTTGGAGGGATTTAATAAAGATTTTAATGAATGTTGGGTGGAGATTCAAAAGGAAATTATGGATTTGTATTTATTTAGAAATCATATAATTCATGGAACTGGAGCATCTAGTTTTTATGGAGAGTATACGAAAACTATGATTGATGAAGACCAACAGCTTTTACAATTGAATTTCAAGAATCTTTCAATTGAGGATATTAAGAAATTATCGCAACGTACTTATCATGTTTTAACCGGGGATAATGGAATACAAGGGGTTTTTATGCAAGAGTTTTTGAAGATATCTAGAAGCCTTTTTTCTCAATCCAATTTGACTTGAAGAATTCGGTGCTTGAAACATATAAATTATGTGATAAACTATTATGAACTGTGATCGGCAGACAGATCAATTCCGGCTGATAATTTTTTTTCCGTCCAGTCTTCATTAGCCTCACTCCAAAACGGGTTTGATTCCGGCAGGCCTAAAGGCAATAAAATAGCAGCACACAAATATAAACTACCGGTAGATATGTAGCCTTCGGCAAGGGAGGGCTGATGCCCGTAAAGGCCGATCCTCAGCCAGCCCCCAGTGTCGAATAAGCCCTGAGCTTCGGTGAACTTTTTAATAGCCGCAGTTAGTCCGCAGCGCACCTGCGCAGGTTTAAGTTGCGCGGGCAGTTGCTGTTGCAAGGCCATGTTGGCCAGGTGATGAAAAGCCCCGGTGCGGTAAGTGATTGAACGGCCGATGGGCGGATAGCCGCCATCGGCTGCAATTAAACGTTCCTGGATAATGGCATATCTTAAATTGTGCTCAAATACTTTTGCCCTTATAAGTTTATATGAAGGATCTTTGGCTGACGCGATCTTTAAAATGTCATAAAGAAAAGGATGGATCACATAACTGTTATAATAATCCCAGTGAAATTCGGGGCCATCGCCGTACATGCCGTCGCCTTTATACCAATCCTGGTGCCGGTTAATAGCATATTTAATTCTTTCAGCATCAAAAGGCTCATTTATGGTGATAAAAAAAGCCTCGATCATCGCGCCGAATAATAACCAGTTGCTTTCAGGCGGTTTGATCACATGCGTTTTTTTTAAAGCGGAAACCACCTTTTGTTGTGTATCCCTATCTAATCCCTGCCATAATTTGGGGCAGCGGATAAGGGCATAAGCAAAAAATGAGGCGTCGACCAAAGGCTGTCCTCCTTCATCGCCCCAGTTCATATAATCTTTTGCAGCGGGGGTTACCGCGTTGTTGATGCTTTTTAGGGCGAGCTGAAAGTATTTACCCTGGAGTTGCTTTTCTTCAGCGCTTAAATTGTCTGCCTGCAGCCAGGGGGCTATGCCGGATAACAAACGTGCAAATGCTTCCAGATGGCTGTATTTTGCCCGTTCTTTAGCTTGCGAAAGTGTTGCGGTTTCAACCGGCATTTTTTCTTTAAGCTGATCGTTTGACAAGGCGGTTAAAACCGGGTGGGCTAATTTTTCAAGAAAGTTGAGCCATCGTTTCCTGGTATTTACTTTTGGCGTATTTAATGCAGGTGATGCATCTGGCGGCATTGACGGGAATACCAATGGCGATATGCTAAGCATTCCGGCATTTTGCAGAAAATTCCTTCTCTTCATGGCAGATAATTAAGCATAAACTTGCAAAATCGGAGGCAATGCTAAGACGTAGATTGATGGCCAAACGTATTTGTTGGGTCAAAAACGGGTTAAATTGTTTCGTTGTTATTTGATTTTATTGAATACCGGGATCTCACCAGGTTTTCATCCTCAATTTTCTTTTGAAGTTCAAGGATCGCGCCGATGAGAGATTCAGGGCGGGGTGGGCACCCCTGAACGTAAACGTCAACCGGAATCACCCGGTCGACGCCCTTAACAACGTGATATCCATGTTGCCAGTACGGTCCGCCGCAGTTGGAACAAGAACCCATAGAAATCACATATTTGGGTTCGGGCATTTGCTCGTAAAGCCGTTTAATGCGCTCCGCCATTTTAAAAGTTACCGTACCTGCAATGATGATCACATCTGCCTGCCGGGCAGATGGCCGCGGGAAAACGCCGAAGCGGTCGAGGTCATAGGTGCTGGCAAAGCCGCCCATTAATTCTATTGCACAGCAGGCGATGCCAAAACTAAGCGGCCATAAGGATGACAACCTTGCCCAGTTAAGCAGATCATCAATTTTGGTGATCGCCACGCCGCCGCTTTCGCTGGTTAACTCGTTACTCATTGCCGGTTTTTTTAAAAGTTGGTTTAAACATGGGCTTTTTCAAAGGAGGCGGGGTTGCCGCTGTAGCGACGGAACTTTGGGGTGTTTGGTCAACTGGTTGCTCAAAAGCAAATGCTTTCACTTTATAGGCGCTTTGTTCTTCGTTTAGCTTATCATAAAGGGCCGATGGGATATTTGTTCCTGAAACCGGCCTGATGGGATCGGGTTTTATCCAGTTCAAATCACCCTTAACCCAAACGTATGCCAGGCCGAGGATAAGGATGCCCAGGAATACAAACATCTCAATCAATGACAACACGCTCCAGCGCGAATCCATCTCATTCAAGAGATGGCTGCCAAAAACAATTGCCCATGGAAAAATGAAAACCATTTCAACATCAAACAGCAAAAAAACCAATGCGATCACATAAAAGCGGGTATTAAAGGGCAACCATGCGTTCCCGGTAGGTTCTTCACCGCATTCATATGAAGTGAGTTTTTCGGGATTGGGTTTATTGGGGGCGATGAGCCGGGTTATAAAAAAAGTAAAGCCCACCATAATTATGCCCGTAATAAGAAAGATAAGTATCTTGCCAAATTCTGATATTTGCGGAACACCTGCCATGACAGCAAAAATAAACAAACAAACCCATTTTGATGCAATAATTATTGGCGGCGGCGCCTGCGGTTTAATGTGTGCCGTACAGGCCGGCTTTTTAGGCAAACCTACCCTGGTATTGGAGAAGAACGATAAACCCGGCGCCAAGATCCTGATCAGCGGGGGAGGCCGGTGTAATTATACCAATCTTTATGCTTCGCCCCTGCAGTTTATATCGCAAAACAAACATTTTTGCAAATCAACCCTATCCCAATGGACGGTTGATGATACTATCAGTTTTTTTGAAACCTATGGTATTGCCGGTAAAGAAAAAACGCTCGGGCAGCTGTTTCCGGAAAGCGATAAAGCCGGAGACGTGGTAAAAGTATTTACCGGTTTATGCGATGACCTGGGTCAGGAGATATGGTGTAACGCGGATGTAAAAAGCATTGAAAAGACAGAGGATAGTTTTACAGTATCAGTTGAGATTGATGGCATCGTTGAAAATATAACGGCTTCAAAAATGGTTATCGCCTCAGGCGGGTTGCCCATCCCCAAAATGGGTGCAACTGATTTCGGTTTACGGACGGCCCGCAAATTTGACCTGAAAATAAATGACACGGCGCCGGCGCTGGTACCGCTAACCATAACCGGGAAGGACCAGCCCTGGTTTGAACAACTATCGGGCAATAGTATTTTTTGCAGGGTTTGGAATGATAGGGCAAGCTTCGAGGAAAATATCCTGTTTACCCATTGGGGCCTCAGTGGCCCTGCCATTCTGCAGATCTCATCGTACTGGCGGCCAGGTGAATATATTTATATTGACCTTCTGCCCAATCAAAACATTGCTGGGCTGATCCAACAGGAACGGGAAGCCAACGGTAAGAAAATGTTATTGGCTTACCTTGCCGGTTTATACACCCGCAAATTTGCAGAGGCCTTGAGCGACAGACTACCTGTTGAAAAGAACCTGGCCTCTCTGACAAAATCAGACATAGAAAACATCAACAGCCTGATCCATGAATTTAAAGCAAAGCCGGCAGGCGACAAAGGTTATGATAAAGCGGAAGTAATGCGCGGCGGCGTATCCACGGACGAACTTTCTTCGAAGACACTGGAGGCGAAAAAAGTTCCTGGCTTATATTTCGGCGGTGAATGCGTTGATGTTACCGGCTGGCTGGGTGGCTACAATTTTCAATGGGCATGGGCATGCGGTTTTGTGATAGCGCAGGGGATTTAGTTCATGGGTCGACGCGTCCGTGTACCATGGCAAGTTTTGTTTCAAGAAAAAAGGGGTTACTCATCATCCAGGCCCTTGCCATCCAATATTTTCGGTATATATTTTTCAACCCTGTCTTCCCGTGTTTTGGATTGTTTGGCGGAAGAAAAATAAAGCAAGTATCCCCGTTGCCTGCCCGGCGTTAATGCTTCAAAGGCTGTTTTTAAAGCAGGGATGTGGTTTAATTTAGTTTGAAACTCTTCCGGCATAGTAAATTCGGCTGTTTTTTTAAGTTCTACCTTTAACCCGGCTTTTTCTACTTCAATCGCTTCAAAAATATAGGCCTTCAGGATGGGTTCCATCTCTGCTATTTCCACAACATTCGTGAACCTGATCTGCCGCGCCGATTGCACGTCTTTTGTTTGCTGGATAAGGATACTTTGGGCATCATTTAAAAGGGCGCCTTTAAAAAATAAATAGGCACAGTATTCTTTAAAGCCATGTATTAAAACAACGTTTTGTTCCTGCCTGCCGGTAAGGCTGGTTTTGAGCGTATAGCAGGGGCAGCCCCATTTTAATTCTTCAGTCAGCCCGCAATCAAGCGCAATTTGCCTTAATTTGTTATATGCTTCCTGCCAACGGCTTTCTTTGTTAAAAAACCAGTCAACTTTTGGATTCATGCCGTTCATTTATTTTTTTATAAATGCTTATTAATTAATTGCAACAATCTTTCTGTCGGTAGGCCTCAAATACCAGGATAGTACCGTAAAAACAGCCAGTAAAACCGGGGCAAGTATTTGTGCCTTAACATCATTACTCGCAATGTGCGAAATTACCGCGCCGCTCATGGTAAAAAATATACCGGCATAGGCCCATTCCTTAAGTAGCTTAAATCCCGGGATCAATATCGCAATTATGCCCAATACTTTCCAGACGCCTATGATCGAAATAAAATAGGTGGGGTATCCAAGCGGTTTAAAACCCTGTACTACTCCTTTTAATTGCAGGGCCTGGAACAATCCGCCTGTGAAAATACAGAAGGACAATATCCCCGTAATTATCCAAAACCAAATTAGTTTTCTCTTTTCCATTTTCCAATTATTTTAATGTTTTCATTAAATCTTCTAACCGGTTGTGCGCCCAGTTGATCCCCTGCGCAAAGGGTAACTTTAGTACCTGATCGCGTTGCTCGGCAGATTCGTAGATCACATGTATCTGCAGTTTGCAGGTGTCATCTGTAAGCGGTTCGAATTCACAAACCTCCAGCTGAACGCCGTAAAATGGCGAATTGTCCATTTCAAAAGTCCTTGTGATCTTCCTGTTCGGGACAAAATCATGGATCACCCCGTTGGCTTTAAATACCACATTGCCCCTGGCATCGCTGGTTTCAAACTGGTAACTACCGTGCTTTTTGCTTTCCAGTTTCAGCACTTTTGTGCCCATCCATTGCGCAACAAGTTCGGGTTCTGCAAACGCTTTAAAAAGTAATGCTAAAGGCAAATCAAATTCCCTGGTGATCACGATGTCTTGCTTGCCATCTTCAGCATTGATTTTTGTTTTAAGTTCCATACTATTCTTTTTTATAGTTTTTCATTATTGTTTCCAGTACATTGAACCTGTCATCCCACATTTTGCGGAACGGTTCGATAAAGTCAGCCACTTCTTTCATTTTTTTTGCATTGATATGGTAGAAGATTTCCCGGCCGTTTTGTTCCTGTTTAAGCAATTCGCATTCAGTAAGTATTTGCAGGTGTTTTGAAACTGTGGGTCGGGCGGTATCAAAGTTTGAGGCGATCACCCCGGCAGTAAGTGATTGAGATGCAACCAACAGCAGTATGGCCCTGCGGGTAGGGTCGGCTATGGCTTGAAATACGTCTCGTCTTAAATTCATTACGTAGTTATTTGACTACAAATATATATGTAGCTATTTAACTACGCAAATTTTTTTTCAAATTTTTTATCGGTGAATTTTACCGGCACGTAAGTGTAATCCTAAATAGTGGTCTGCCAAAAAGCTGGCTTTACAATTGCATCGCAAATGATACACCCGGAACGCCATCCTGGTATGTAGGCATAATCATGGTGCTTCTTCCATATTTATCCTTATGTGTTAGTTTACTGCGGATATAGGGGTAAACTACGTACGCCAATTTGGTTGAAAGTATGCCAAGACCTGCGCCGGCAACACAATCGCTAAACCAATGGGCCTTTCCATATAACCTCAAAACACCGGTTGTACTGGCAATAGTGTATCCAAGTACACCATACCATGGCGATTTTTCAGAATATTCCTGTGCCAGAAACTCTGCGGCAACGAACGCGGCCCCGGTGTGGCCCGACGGAAACGAGAGCGGGTCGGTGCCATAAGGGCGCGTGCGGTGGGCAATGTATTTTGTACCGTCGGTAATGGTCAATATCGCCGCTGACAAAGCAAGCAGTGCGGTGCGGTCAACAAACCGGTTTTTACCTTCAATTCCCACCAGGTTCAAACCATATACCAAAACACCGGGAGCGATCTGAAGATAGTCATCGATTTTTGAACTGTAATTAGGGTCACTTCGCTCTATGCGTTCCTTAAAATAGTAATCGACGTGCCTTATAGGGGTTACTACAAATGATAACACGCCATAACCTACCAGGATTGCAGGCGGAAGGTAAGTGCCCGGTTTGTTTAGGGTGTATTTAATTTTAACAGCGGCCGGTGCTGTGTCCTTTTTTACACTGTCTGCAAGTTGTGCATCTGCTGTTGTCACCATAAAAATAAGCGTGATCAGCAGAAAAAAACGATATGACTTTTTCACGACGGTAAATTTTAGATCAATTAAATATTTGTAGAATAATAATTAATAAAAATACCACGGCTCAAGCCCGTATAAAATGATTTGGCTTACAATAAATGGTGATGCGGGACACAAATACCCATGCAGATTTACCCGGACTGCGCAGACATTTAATAATCAGTATTGGCTGGCTGATTGGTAAAGCTATTTTGTATTAATGTTAAGCGGGTATCAATTCGGTGGTTTACTGCTTACTTCCACAATATACCCGCCTTGTTTCAGGGCATCAATATTAACCGGCATTTCAAATTGAATGCCTAAGCCAGGTTCATTGAACCATGGAATTATACCGCCCCTTTTTATATCGGCAATAGCTTTTATGACCCGGTAAAGGCGGTAGGGCGATTTAAGCGCACTCTGCGGTAAAGCGCGTTTAGGGAAAGGGACACCTTTAAAACAAACAAATTTCCCCCTGTCGTGAAATACACTATCGTGCTTTATACTGTCCACAACATAGTAACCGCCGTAACGATCGATCAGTACCCCGGAGTCGAGTTTGACGATCCTTAACGATAAAGCGCCTGAATTGGGGGGCCAGCCGCCATTCAGGCTGTCAATGGTAAAAAAATGTTCCAGCGCGGCCCATTTTTCAGCCTTCCATAGGTTCCATGATGAATCGAGCAGGGGCTTTTTGGCGCTGTCCAAAAATAGAGTAACAGATGCCTGGAACGCTTTATAACTAACACCGCGAACCAGGGAATCCCCCGGATGGTGTTTTTGGGCCCTTATTGTTTGCGCTTTTGCGGCAAAAGGCAAAAGCAAGGCTGCTAATACGAAAATCTTTAATGTTTTCATTTGATAAGGTTATTGGTAATACGCAAGTAAAGTTAACCATAAGGAAACCTATTTCAAAAAGAATAAGAAAGTTTTTTGCAAAAAATAAAGACTGAATTTGCCCATTTTTTTTGGTGGATACGAAGCATCATTTTTATATTTATACAATGACGAATGAGGCCACTTTGAATAGGTTTATCGATGCCCAGCGCACCGATTATGATACGGCCCTGGCTGAAATAAAAAACGGCCGCAAACGAAGCCATTGGATGTGGTACATTTTTCCGCAGATACAGGGCCTGGGCTTTAGCCAAACATCAAGGTTTTATGCAATAAAAGACATGGACGAAGCCATCGCCTATTTAAAGCACCCTGTTTTGGGCAAAAGATTGATTGATATAAGTAACGAGCTGTTAACCTTACCCACAAATAACGCCAATACTATATTTGGTAGTACGGATGATTTGAAGTTGAGGTCGTGCATGACTTTGTTTGCTGCATTGCCCGATACCCATCCGGTGTTTGAGGCAGTGCTGGAGAAGTTTTTTGGAAGGATATGGGATGAGCGGACGCTTGAACTTTTAAACAAGAAATGAAGGACAGCGCGGTACCTTAATAGTGTCTTTGTGGCATTTCATACCTTCACTTCACACCTTCTGCCTGAATGAATTAAACATCGGTTTCACCACTTTAATATTCCGTTTAGAGAAATCGATACTGGCATTCAATTCAAAACCGATGAGAAGAATAAGGGAGTTTAAATACAGCCAGAGCATGAGGATAATAAGCGTTCCGAGGGAACCATAAAATTTATTGTAGCTTGAAAAGTTATTGATGTAATAATTAAAGCCCATTGAAGTAATCACAGCAAGTGCAGTCGCCAGTATGGAGCCGGTGCTGAGAAACTTCCATTTAACTTTATTAGCCGGGCCGTAACGGTACAGCAGCGATATGGAAACCAGGAAGATAGCGATCACGATGATCCAACGCGAAAAAGCGATGAGGTAGTACCAAAACTGTGCATGGCTGTCGATATGTGATTTGAGGTAGCTGATAATTGTTTCACCTGCTATCATTACGGATATCGCGGTTAGCAACGCGAAACTGATCACCAGGGTAAGTGCGATGGCGATGAAGCGCCTTGTCCACCACGGCCTTTTTTCAACTACTAAGGACGATCGGTTAAATGCCCGCATTAAATTGATGATACCGTTTGTGGCAAAGTACAACGCGGCTAAAAAGCCAAAGGACAGCAACCTTACGTTATGGATATTGACGATATATTCAATCGTCGACTCAAAAGTCATATAGGCGTTGTACGGTAATACGGTGGAGAGCAGGCTAAGCAGGTGTTGCTGGAAATGATTGATGGGGATGAAGGGGATAAGCGTAAACAAAAAGATAGTGCCGGGAAAAAATGCCAGCATAAAATTAAAAGCCAGCGACGAGGCCCGGTTCAGCAGGGTGCGTTCCTGCACTTCTGCTGCAAAAAAGGCCATCACATCATACAGCGGCAGCGGGTCGAAACCCGGCAGGATGTAGATTTTCGACCAATGGATAAATCTTCTGTAGAACCCAAAACGGAGTAAAAAACGATGTGTCCACTTCATTTAAGCCAAATTTACTCAAAAAAGGGCTTTAATTTATCTAAAAATTCTTGCGAAGGCAGGCAGGCGCGGTTGGTTTTCATATTGACAAAAACCAGCAGAGTGTCACCTGTATTGATAAGCTCCTGCTTTTCATTAAAAAGTTCGTAACGGAAATGAATGCGGATGCCCGGCATTTTATCCATAATCACGTTTACCGTAATCTCTTCGTCGTACAGGGCGGGTTTCAGGTATTTGCAATGAAGCTCAAGTACCGGCATCTTTATCCCTGATTCTTCCATGCCACTATAAGTGAGGCCCAGGCTGCGCAGCATTTCAACACGGCCAACTTCATAAAATTCCGCATAGTTGCCATAGTACATATAGCCCATCTGGTCGGTCTCGCCATACCGCACCCTTATTTTGGTAGCGTGCTCAAACATCAGTGCTTTATATTTCTTTCGTTAAGGGCCTGCTGGTATTTATGAGCATTTGCCATATGATCTGCTATATTGGTGGCAAAATTATGATAGCCTGAAAAATCCTCTTTGGCGCACATATAAATATAATCGTTCTTCTGGTAGTCAAGCACAGCGTTAACAGCATTAACCGATGGCATCATGATCGGTCCCGGCGGCAACCCGGTGTGCAGGTAAGTATTATATGGCGAATTGATAGACAGATACCTGGTGAGTACCCTGTGAATGGTAAAGTCATTTTCGGCGAAGATCACCGTGGGGTCCGATTCCAGTTTCATGCCTTTGTTCAGGCGGTTGAGGTAGAGGCCGGCTATAATTGGCATTTCGTCATCATGCAGGGCCTCCGCGTCCACCAATGATGCCAGGATGGAAACCTTTATAGGGTCGAGGTTAATAGCAGCGGCTTTTGCTTTACGTTCCGGCGTCCAGAATTTTTCATAATTGGCATACATCCTCTTGAAAAACTTTTCGGGCGTGGTGTTCCAGTATAGCTGATAGCTATTGGGCAAAAACATCGTATAAACATTGTCGGGTGTGAAGCCGTATTGCTGCAAATAGGCTGCAGAATCGAGCAAATGAATGATCGATGCTGAATCGGGCTCGATCTTTTTGGCTACAAAGCCGGCAAATTGTTCTTTTAACCTCAGGTCATGAAATGATAACGTAACAGGCTCCTGTGTGCCCGACGCCAGCATATTGATGAGCTTGCGGTTGCTCATGCCTTGGTGCAGGCGGTAGCGGCCCGGCTTTACCCGTTTTACATAGTTCATGTTTTGAGCTGACCAGTAGAAGGTGGCACTGTCCTTTACAATGCCTTCGTCCTTGATGGTTTTGAATACATCGTTAAAATTGGCGCCGGTATGTATATACAGATATTCCTGGTTGCCGGTAACATTGGGGCCAAAATATTTCAAGTAATAATTCAGGCCCGTAAAGCCAAGTGCTACGATGAGTATGATCACCATAACAGCAATAAATTTTTTAAACGTGCTGCCCTGCGGGCTTTTTTTCTTCGTCATACTAATAAATAATTTCTTTTATTTTAATTTTTGAAGGGCGATAAGCCCCCCGGTTAAGTTCCTTACATTTTCAAATCCCGCTTCTTTTAATATACCAGATGCTGTTTCACTTCTTAAACCCACTTTGCATATAACAATTATTTCCTCCTTTTTATTATAGCCTGTATTATGAGCATTTTTCGCTAATACAGGCAAAGGAATATTTTTACCACCGATGTTATAAGTGTGAAATTCAATTACTCCCCGAACGTCAAGCAAATTTAAGCTTTCGCCTGTATTCAATCGATTCAAAAGTTCATTCGCTTCAATTGGGCTGTGCATCTGGTTTTTTACCTTGAGTAACCGTTAGGTTTACCGGGGTGCCATTAGCAGTTTTGGTAACTGAATCGGTTTTCATAGGTGATTGCGCAACAATCACCAAATTAGCCGAATCGGTAATGGCGCCCTGGTAAGTGATGGTGCCGAGGGTAAGGCCGCTGTTTTTTAACACAAATTTTGCGGCATCAAGGTCCTGGTTCACCAGGTCCGGAATTTCCACCTGGCTGGCTCCGGCGCCGTTTCCTAAAACCAGGTCAACACGCGATCCTTTGGGTATTTTTGAATTTGGCAGCAGGGGCTGTCCGGCAAAACGCATTTCGAGCACACGATCCCGGGCTATGTCAGATTTGTAAATGGTATCGCCTACCTTCAGGCCGTAATTAGCCAGCGTTGCAACTGCTTCGCGAAAGGTGTACGGCGTCAGATCGGGCATAGCCACATTTGGCGCCAGGCGGGTAACAACGGTAAGGTATATTGTCCTGTTTTCCTTTACGTTAGTTCCAGGATCAGGATCCTGCTCAATTACGGCGCCAGGCGGTTTATCAAGCACATAAACAGAATCAATTTTATAGTCGAAACCCTGGTCTTTTAATAGTTGCATTGCTTTTTCAACGTCCATGCCCTTTAAATGAGGGACAGGAACGCCCGTGCCATGGCGCGTATAAACCCCGAGGCTAAAAAACATGATGAGCACCAATGCAAAAACCGAACCGGATATGAGCAGCAATGTATTCCGAAACTGCTTTGTTTTTAAATAAATCCAGAATTTATTCATTTGGAATGATAGATCGCTTTGAATTAAATTTAACGTCAAACATACCGGAAAAATTTCGGATTTCGGATTTTCGATTTCGGATTTATGAAATTTCCGATTTTGAATAATTTTGCAAATAGACTTCCTGATTTAGGAGTTATGTTAAAAAATCGCTTAACGTTTAAAAAATGTGAGCGATATGAGATTTTGTTGGTGGTGACCCCGAAAAAAAAATCCGAAATCGAACATCCTACATCCGAAATCAAAATTTATCTTTGATCAATCATGACAACGAAAAATATCGCCCTTATTGCCGGAGGTTTTACCGGCGAATACGAAGTATCCATCAACAGTGCGAAAAACATTGCGGCTAACTTAAATCCGGATAAATATAAGGTTTATACCATTTTGATTAACCGCGAACGCTGGTTTTATGCCAATGAAGGCGGAGGGGCGGACATTGATAAAAATGATTTTAGCCTGATGCTGAAAGGGGAGAAGGTGAAATTTGATTTCGCGTTTATCACCATCCATGGTACACCCGGCGAAGACGGTAAATTGCAGGGTTATTTTGATATACTGGGAATTCCCTATAATACCTGCGATGCCACAACCTCTGCTATTACCATGAATAAGGCATACACCAAAGCCATTGTTGAGGGCATCCATGGGCTACATACCGCCCGTTCCCTGAGGCTTTTTCAGCGTGATATGCATGATGTGGCCATTATAGCGGCCTCTCTCCATTTTCCGTTATTTATCAAACCGAATAATGGCGGCAGCAGCGTTGGTATGAGCAAGGTTTACCATGCAGCGGGATTGCCTGATGCATTGCAAAAAGCATTTCATGAAGACGACCAGATCCTGGTGGAAGAGTTTATCAAAGGTCGCGAATTTAGCATAGGCGTAGCGCGGCTGAATGGAAAAATAACCGTTTTGCCGGCTACGGAAATCATCAGTTCAAAAGACTTTTTTGATTATGAGGCCAAATATTCGCCCGGCGTTTCTGAAGAGATCACACCGGCGAATCTTTCTGCTGAAAAAATCGACCAAATTGCAGGTATTGTAACCGAAGTCTATCTTAGGCTGAATTGTAAAGGAATGGTACGGATAGATTTTATTTTATTGGAAGGAACCGAAGATTTTTATTTTATAGAAGTGAATACCACGCCCGGCCAGTCAGCAGCCAGCCTGATACCGCAGCAAGTAAAGGCCGCAGGAATGGACCTGATGGAATTTTACGGTGAACTGGTAGAAGGCGCAATGGGCCGCTAATTACACTAAAGGCTTTGATAGCTATGTTTTTAATGTTTTCTGTTAAATTTTTCAACTCATAGCGTAATTTGTTTTCCATCCGTTATATTTGATTTTTGACGATAAATCAATTATAATCCTTAAGCCTTAATAAATAGGTTCCAGTGTTTTTTATGAAAAAAATTACAAGTGGCTGTTGTTTGCTGGTACTGTTTTTATTTTGCTGCAAAAAGCCTTATAATCCCCCTGTTATAGCTTCGGCCAGCAGTTACCTGGTAGTTGAAGGGGTGATCAATTCGGGCAATGATTCTACCATTATCAAACTAAGTAAAACAGTTAATTTAAATGCACAGGTTACTTTAAACCCGTTGCCTGGAGCCACCGTAACGGTGGAAAGTGATCAAAGCGCTTCATGGGGCTTAACTGGCGATAATAAAGGAAATTATGTTGCCCCGGGCCTGAATCTGCCGGTAACCAGTAAATACCGGCTGAGCATAAAAACGGCGGATGGAAAACAGTATTTATCGGACTTTATCATCGTGAAACCTACACCGCCCATTGATAGTATAGGGTATACGGTTAAAAATAAGGGTATTGAGCTTTATGTAAATTCGCACGACCCGGCCAATAATACCCATTATTACCGCTGGGATTATAACGAAACATGGCTGTTTCATTCGAAATATGAATCGGAGTTTATGGTTGACCCTTCCACTAACAATATTGTACCCCGCCCGTCAGACAAGGGGGTTTATTATTGTTACGCGAATGAAGCATCTTCCAATATTCTCCTTAACTCAACCGCTAAGCTGAGCAAAGATGAAGTATACCAAAGCCCGTTAGCAACCATCCCATACAGTTCCGAAAAACTGGAAGTTACTTATTCTGTAATTGTCAGGCAATACGCCTTAACCGGCGATGCTTATCAATTTTACCTTAACATCAAAAAAAACACGGAACAATTGGGAAGTATTTTTGACGCGCAGCCATCGCAGCTGCAAGGCAACATCCATAATGTTGCAGATGCCGGTGAACCCGTTATTGGTTATATATCTATCACTAATATTCAGTCAAAACGGATATTTTTAACCAGCGCGATTGTCCCGGTAAATACCACAACAAATTACCCCTATGACTGCGAACAGGATACCGCTTTATACCGTAACAAGCAAGGTTACAATGATGTGCAAAACATTTTAATAAACCAGCCGGTTACTGACCTGCCTACCCGGGCGTTATTTACGCCAACAGGGTCTATCTATGGTTTCTTGTACAGTACCCCTGATTGTACCGATTGTACGCTCCGGGGTACAACTAAAACGCCTTCATTTTGGCGATAGTAAGCAATTTTCTGTCTAATTAATTGATGGATATAATTAAATAGTTTGGTTATTGTTACGTTAGTGTTTTTTGTTACGTAACGATTAAAAAAAATTCCTGATCCCGGCCTTTATGGTAAGATTTCGCAGCGCATGCTTCCTGATTTTAATGTCGTTGTTTTGTTGCAAAAAACCTTACAACCCGCCTGCTACGTCTACAGCAAACAGCTACCTTGTAGTGGAGGGTGTGATCAACCCGGGCAGCGATTCTACCATTATCAAATTAAGTAAAACAGTTACCCTTAATGCAGCTGTCACGCTAAACCCACTAGTGGGTGCAACTGTTATTGTAGAAGACAGCCAGAACAATACATGGCCCCTTATTGGGGATGGCAATGGGAATTATATTTCTACAGGGCTAAACCTGCCGGTTTCAAAGCTATACAGGTTAAGAATAAGCACCGGCAGCGGGAGCCAGTATTTATCGGATTTTGAAAATGTGAAGATAACCCCGCCGATAGACAGCATTGGTTATGTTGTTCAAAATGACGGGCTCCAGGTGTATGTGAATTCCCATGACCCTTCCAACAGCACCCATTATTACCGATGGGATTATGATGAAACCTGGATATTCCATGCAAAATATTTATCGGTGAGCAAACTTGATACCATTTCGCATACGATTGAATACCGTACGCCTGATCAAATGGTTTATTTTTGCTTCGGAAACCAAAAGTCGTCGAACATTATTCTCAATTCCACTACAAAACTGAGCCGGGATGTGGTGTACCAAAGCCCTTTGATTAAAATTCCGCTGACCTCTGAAAAGCTTGAATCTAAATATTCCATATTAGTGAAACAGTATGCTTTAACGGCAAAGGCATACGCCTTTTATCAAAACCTGAAAAAAAACACGGAGCAGCTTGGAAGTGTTTTTGATGCGCAGCCTTCGCAGCTTGTGGGTAACATACATTGCACTACCAATTCCAATGAACCGGTGGTCGGTTATATAACGGTAGCAAGTATTCAATCAAAAAGGATATTTATAGCAAACTCATCGTTGCCAAAGGGGATAGCCGCCACTTACCCCTATGATTGTAAGGAAGATACAGCCTACTATATAAATAAACAGGGCTTTAACGACGTTCAGAATACGCTGATCAATCCACCATATTCATACGAGGCGACAACGCCCATAAGTGCCCCTGGTGCCGGGATTATTGCCTTTAAATATAGTACGCCTATTTGCATGGATTGTACTTTACGGGGCACCACAAAAGTGCCCTCATTTTGGAAATGAGGAGGCCACACGCTTTTTCTGTATTATAAACATTTAATAAATGCTTCCTGCATTTTATCAATTTCAATGGGCTTGTGTAAAAAACTATTGAACAGATTGGCGTGCTCGTCCTTTGTTTCGGCAGTAACGTCAGCGGTTAAGGCAAATATTGGCGTATTATTATTCAGGTTCCCGTTTTGATGAATATTCCATGTTGCTTCATATCCATCCATTTCGGGCATGTGAATGTCCATCAAAACAAAATCATATACCTTTAGTTTAGATTTTTCAACTGCTTCTACACCATTTTTGGCATGTACCGAGTTCATCTTCCAGTTTGAAAGCAGCTTCCGGATCAGCATAGCGTTGATCATATTGTCTTCAGCAAGTAAAACGGTTTTTCCGGCTAATAAATCCAGCCGTTTTTCAATTGCTTTTATTGGGGCAGCGGCTCTTTTTAATTTGAGATCAAAATAAAAAACAGATCCTTTGCCGGTTTGGCTGCTTACATTGATAGTGCCGCCGTGCAATTCTACCAGTTTTTTAACTATTGCCAGTCCAAGACCTGTGCCGCCATGTTTGCGGGTGGTAATTGTTTGCGGTTGGAAAAAGCTATCAAAAATATTCTCCAGGTGTTGGCTTTCAATCCCTGTTCCGTTGTCGTTAACTTCAAAAAGTAAGTGATCAAAGCAACCATCAGTGCTTAACTTTTTAACCGAGATGGTTACCAACCCGCCTTCGGTGAATTTAATGGCATTGGTTACCAGGTTTCCTATTATCTGGGATGCTTTGGTTTCATCCAGTTCGTAATGGTCGTAAACCTGCTGGTCTATGTTCAGGAGCAATTGATTCCCTTTTTCAACGGCCAACCCCACGTAGGTGTTTTTTATGTTTCCGAGCAGTTTTTTCAAATCAGTCTGTCTCAATTCAAGCTTTGCTTTGCCGGCATCCAGTTTGGTGAAATCAAGAAAATCATTGATGATCAGCAATAAATTGTTGGATGAAAATTTAAGGGTATCAACAAGTTGTTTTTGTTCGTTTTTAACTTTATCGCCTAATAATGAGGCAATGGTTATTACTGCGTTTAACGGTGTCCTGATCTCGTGGCTCATGGTCGACAGGAAATCCTGTTTTACGCGTGCTGTTTGCTCGGCGATATCTTTTCTCTTGATGATCTCTGCTTTTTGAAGCTGTACCTCCTTTTCATTGGTGGCCATTTGAGTTATCAACTCGTAGTTTTCAATGATCTTTAGGGTTTGGGTATTAATTACACTGTCTTTTTCCTTATGATAAAGCTCCAGGTAGTGAAGGGCATTTACGGGGTCGTTCTCCAGTTTATATAGCTGGTAGAACAAAAAACAGCATTTGTATTTTACCATTACGATGTTATGCGTTGTGCTGAAATCAAGCCCTTTGGTTAATACTTCTTTTGCTTTTTGTAAATGCCCCGTTTGAAGGTAAAGATGAGCGAGTTTATGATAGGCCATCCCCTGACCAAGGGTCTCGCCCATATCCAGGTGGATATCCATAGCAGCTTTAAAATCAACTTCGGCCTGTTGATAATTTTTCCGGGCCATGTTAACTTTTCCCCTGCCATATAAGCTAAAAGCCAGGCCTCTGATGTCGCCTGTTTTTCTTTTTATATTGATGGCGCGCTCGATTAGTTCTGCGGCCTTCTGAATATTGTTGCGTTTAATATATATACCAGAAAGATTGTTGTACGCATTTGATTCCAGGTTTAAATCGCCTGCTTTCTGACCTGCCCTTATAGCTTCCTCGTAAGCGTTAACTGCGTTTTTTTCATCACCAAAATATTCATAAATCGTACCGAGCGACTTGTGCGCCCTCGATAGGTTATGATGATCGTTAAACTTTCTGTAGATGGTGATACAATTCACAAGGTTAACTAACCCCAGATGAAAATTGTTGGTTTTGTAATAAACCCCGGCAATATTATATTTTGCATCGGCAATGCCTCTTTCATCGTTTAATTTTGTGAAATGTTTAATAGCCGCCTGGGCCATTCTCAGGGCGTTACTATAGTCACCCATGATCATTGAGAAAAGTGACAAACGGCTGAGACTGCATGCTGTAAGCCCGGTGTTCATTGACCGGCGGCTCATTGAAAGTGCTTTTTGCGCATATTCAATACTTCGCTTTAGATTATGGGTACGACACGCATAAGCCTCATCGAGGAGTGACATAATTGGTAACCTGCTTTCCTCAATTTCAGGCGCCATAGTAAATGTTAAACTCATTGTAATGTTGGTTCGGGTGTTTATACGTGTTATCATAACAGTTGTTGCTATTATATATGAATTTTTATAATTAGTTAAGTGAAAAAATAAATAGTTATATTATATAATAACCATGTTTTTATGTGGATGTTAACTATTATTTGGTATGGTATTGCTTGTGAGTAATTATGATTGGTTTATATGTCGAACGTTTGATATTTAAAGTTAAATATTAAATTAAGGGTTAATGTTTTTGGTTGTCAACAGCCTGAATGTTGATGATAGCATGTTGCTTTTTTATGATGACTATTTTATGGATAATTGAGAACCGAAACTTTAATGCTCCTTTTTTGTTAATACCACCATGCAGCCCATAAATGGTTATGATCGGCTGACAAACTATAAAATGTCATGAAACTTAAATTTTTGTTACCTCTGGTGCTACTGGCAGCAGCAATTAGCCAGGGATGTGTGAGCAATAAAAAGTATGCTGAATTACAAACAAATTATAATCGCTCACTGGATACCAACAGTAAATTGAAACAAAGCTGGCAAACCACCCAGCAAGAGCTTGCTGTTTCAAGAAACCAGGTGGAAAACCTGCAGCAACAAATTGACCTCGCAAAGGCCAACGCAGCAGGCTTACAGGATGCCTTAAACAAATGTTTGGCTGGCAGCAACCAGGGCAATGTAAACATAGCCAAACTTGCTGACCAGATCACTGCTTCAGATAAATACATCCAGCACCTTGTTAACCTGAAAAATAAAAGTGATTCGCTTAACCAGATCCTGACCACGAATCTTACCCGGTCGCTAACGTCTGATGAAATGAGGGATGTTAACGTGAAAGTATTGAAAGGGGTGGTGTATATTTCACTTTCGGATAATATGCTTTATAAATCAGGTAGTTATCAAATTTCGGATAAGGCAGGGGCGACGCTGTCTAAGATTGCTAAGATCATTAATGATTATGCTACATATGATGTGCTGATAGAAGGCAACACTGATAATGTGCCTATCGCACAAACCAACATTCGCAATAACTGGGACCTGAGCGCTTTACGGGCGTCCTCAGTAGTGCAGGCCCTGCAAAACACCTACAATGTTGATCCTAAACGTTTAACTGCAGGGGGACGAGGAGAGTACAACCCCGTGGCGGACAATAGCACGGATCTGGGCAAATCGCAAAACAGGCGCACCGAGATCATTATTACGCCAAAATTGGACCAGTTTATGACGCTTATTGGCAAACCTGCACCAACCAGCGGACAATAATATGTTTTAAACTATTTTAATAATTAAGGAGCCGTTCCGTGTGAACGGCTTTTTTGTGCCCGATTTTGAATTCAATCAACAGCGGAGGCAAATAATCAACCGGGAGTGGAGTTGCGGCCTTAGTATTAATTGCCGGTTCGCTTATTTGTAATCAATCTAATTTTCTATTTGCCCAACATTTCGCAACGAGCGATGTTTATTTTTATTAGGATTATGCATTAAACGTTTGTTTTAATAGAAGGTCTTAACATTGTATTATTTATATCATATTTTAATATTATCAGTATGAAAAAGGTTTTTATTTTATTTTTTTTTATTTTAATGTCGGGCATCGCTTTTGCTCAACGGCCATTGTACAGGTATTACAACCCAAAACAAAATAAACATTACTACACCATGCATTTTGATGAATTTGGCAATGGCACAAGAGATTGGGCTTATGAAGGGGTTGAGTGCCAGGTTTTTACAGCGCCCAACCCGGAATTAGGGATAAAGGCATTGTTTAGGTATTTTAACCCCAGAAGCGGTGACCATTTTTATACCATGCGGTTGCACGAATTAGGTATGGGCGATAAAGGTTATAACTTTGAAGGGGCATCCTGTTTTATTTATAAATTCCAGGTACCGGGAACTGTCCCTTTATTCAGATATTACAATGACAAAGTTGAAGACCATTTTTATACGACCGATAGTCAGGAACTGGGGCAGGGTGCTGGAGGATATGTTTTTGAGCAGATAGCAGGATACGTATTGCAGAAATAAACAAGGCTGCTCAATATCATAAAATAAAAAAGCAGGTAAATGTTTACCCGCTTTTTTTATTTTCCTAATCCTTTTGGTTTTATACCTTCTTATTTACTGTTCCTTGGGTCAGGTTTAATTTTTAATTCAAATTCTTTTGGCGTTTCTCCACCGGCTAAATTCGTTACAAAATAGTCCCAGCGGCGGCGCATCATGTAAGGGGAAAAACCGCCGTAGCCATGGGCGCTGTTCGGGAAGATCACAAGGTCGTAATCCTTATTGGCTTTCTCCAGGGCTTCAACTACCAGCAGCGTATTTTGCGGCGGAACATTGTTGTCCATTAAGCCATGTGCCAGCATCAGTTTTCCTTTAAGGTTTTTGGCATAATTTTCATTCGCCTGTGCATCATAATTTGAATTTGCGGCTAATCCATCGTAGCGTTCGCCCCAGTCATCCTCGTAATTGCGGTTATCATGATTACCTGATTCGGAAATCCCCACTTTAAAGAAATCCGGATAGCGGAACATTGCGGCAGCAGTGGCAAAGCCACCGCCGGAATGCCCCCAGATACCTACGCGCGTTGTATCAATATAGCTATATTTTTGTGCCAGCTGCCTGATGCCTGTTATCTGATCAGGAAGGGTGTTTTCGGCCATATTGCCATAGCTCATATCGTGAAAGCTTTTGGAACGTAAGGGGTTGCTGGTGCCTTCTATCGCCACCACAATAAAACCTAATTCCGCTAACGCCTGGTTGTCGCCCCTTGATGCCGCAAACGACCAGCTACCTACACTGCCACCCTGCGGCCCGGGGTAAATATAATCTATAATCGGGTATTTTTTTTTCGGATCAAGATTGGTAGGGGTAAACATGAGGCCATAAATATCGGTGGTGCCATCATGAGCTTTAAGCTTAACGGGTGTAACCGGTTGCCAGCCGGCGGCCTGCAAACGCGAAATGTCGGTTTTCTCTACATTAACCAGCAATTTGCCATTCATATCCCTGAAAACAGTCACCGGCGGGACATCGGGTTTTGAGTAGCTATCCACAAAATAATCTTTCGAAGGTGATAGGGTGATCTCATGGTTGCCAACTTCCGGTGTAAGGCAGGTGAGGTGCTTTCCGTCGAAACCGATTTTATATAACTGGCTGAAATATGGATTTTCAGCCTCTTTACCATCCGCTATAAAATACAGCACACGGTTTTTTTCATCCACCTTAACCAGGCTTGTTACAACAAAATCGCCTTTGGTTACCTGGTTTTTTACCTTACCGGTTAGGGCATCATATAAATAAAGATGCCCCCAGTTATCCCGTTCTGAGAACCAAATAATCTCATTTGTTTTTTGCAGGTATTTCCAGTTGATGGTACCCCAGCCGGATTCATATTGTGTTGGAACGGTTTCTTCAAAAACTTCGCGCACCGTGCCGGAATTGGCATCTGCAATGCGGAATTTTTCGTCTTTATGATCGCGGCTGGTAGAAACAAAGGCCAGTTGTGTGGCATCGTCACTCCAGTTTACATCATCAAATGTACCGCTGCTGGCAATATCATCACTCAAAGTAGCCCGGTGCGCATCAGGTGGCACCTGGATGTTGATCACCTTAGGGTAGTCCACATCAATGATCACGCGTTGTATAGTTGCGATGGTTTTATCACCAGGAAGCGGATATTTCCATGCTTTAAGGGTGGGTTTGCCCACGTTGGTGCTCACCAGGTACATGTCGCTTACCTCGCGCTGATCCTGTTTAAAAGTGGCTATCTTTTTTGAGTCAGGCGACCATAATAAAATCGGGCCTTCACTGCTTTTCCAGCCGGCATTGTCAGTGGCATAGCCAAAATCTTTAATACCATCGGTAGTAAGCCGGGTTTCTTTTTTGGTGGCAAGGTTGCGCACCCATAAGTTATAATCGCGTAAAAAGGCTGCTTTTTTCCCGTCAGGAGAAGTGATCTCTGTACCCTGGTTTCCCCGCATCCGCCTTCCGGCAGTAAAGCCTGCAACTGATTCGCTCATTTTGCCGGTGTCCGGGCTTACCTGGTAGCTTTGTAAATCGCATTTCCATAATTTACCATCGGCCCTGAAAATGATTGCTTTATTATCAGCTGAATAGCTAAAAGTTTGAAAAGGCAACATTAACCCGGTGTACTGTTTGCCGGTTGCAGTGGATAGGGCTGCTGCTAATTTGCCCTGGTCAAAAACGCCCGAAATACTTTTTTTTGCCGGATCGACCAGGATAAATTCACTGCCATGTGCATTAAGGTCGCGGAACCAGAACCGGTCGCCGGGGAGCCAGTTTGGGCGCACCGGGCCATGGTCAATAAGCGGTTCAGTATTATAACTTAAAAAGCTTTCGGCGTGGGCGTAATCCTTTGCAGTTAATACGGGGCCTTGCTGAGCAGAAACACGAAATGCTGCTGCGAAACAGCAGGCTGTAAGTACAGATTTATTCATAATAATGATAATGGGGTCAATTCCATTTCAAATAACAACAAATAAATGGTGTTTTACAAATGACGCGCGTAACGGGCTTGTGACAAATTTATTGCCGCACCTGCCAGTGATTTTTGTGTATCAAAGATCAGATTTTTAAGTGACTATAATCATTTAGCCGGGTGCGGTTACGCGCGACATTTGCGTATTCTAATAAATACCCAATAAAATCTAAAAAAAATGAAATCGAAATCTATTTTCGGGATTATCGCCGGTTTGGTGGTATTCTTTTCTATGCAATTTACTTTTGCACAAAACATGAAGGTTGATACTTTAAAAGAAGTAGTTATCCGGAGTAATTCCCTGGTAAACGCAACCGTTACTAATGCATTTACAAAAAATTTCAGGGACGCGATAGGCCCGCACTGGTACAAGCTGGATAAAAATTTCCTGGTGAAGTTTATCTCAGAAAATCAGAAAAACAATGCGCTTTATGATAAAAAAGGCGCCCAGCTTTATCACATTACTTATATGCGGGGGCATGATCTGCCCGCCGAAATAAGGGGCCTGGTAAACAATAAGTATACCGATGAGATGGTGTTAACTGCGATCCACGTTGAACAGGATATGAGGGATATTTGGGTGGTGAATTTGAAATCGGGAAATGAATGGGTTTTGGCGAGAGTGGAGGATGAACAGGTTGATGAAATACAACGGTTGACCGATACGCTTGAATAAAAAACCAGTAGTACTACCCGGAAAGGTTGTTAATCAGGTTGGAAAGCCTGATTTTAATCCCCCGCTAAAAAGTCGTAAGCGACCAGCAGTGGGGGATTCTTAATGATACAAACTCAACGATATTTTAAATCAAACAGCTGCCGGGCCCATTTATTCATTTAATGGAAATTTTAGCCCCCTTCAAAAAAACGAAATTTTACAGATGGCGCGCAGAAGCCTGTTTGCAGCGGATTTGCTGTACAGCGTAACTATAACAACAGTATATCAGGGATCAGTTTTTTATGTGACCGGCATCATTTGCTACAATACAATTGCCCCCGATATTCGACCAGTTTATTAAAAATCATAGATATGAAAAGTAAAATCATTTTCCGGATCACTACTGTAATGTTAGTGTTCTTTTTTATTCAAAATTCTTTCGGGCAGGTAACTAAAGTTGATACTTTGAACGAAGTTGTTATCCGCAGTAATTCACTTGTAAATAAGGCTGTTGCCAAAGCTTTTACTACCGACTTTAAAAACGCAATAAGCCCGCGCTGGTATAAGATGGATCAGAATTACCTGGTTAAGTTTATGACCGTTGAACAGAAAAATAACGCTTTGTATAACAAAAAAGGTAACCTGATTTATCATATTGGCTATCTTGTTAATACTGTTAACATGCCAAATGATATCCGCGGCTTTGTAAACGAAAAATATCCGGATGGAAAAATCCTCACTGCGATACACGTTAACCAGGACGCCCGCAGTATTTGGATAGTAAATTTAAAAGAAGGTGCGCACCTTGTGCTTGCGCGTATTGAAGAAGAACAGGTAGAGGAAATTCAACGTCTTACAGATATCTCCCTGTAGCCCCGTATAATGTAACATTTTCCCGTTATATTATTTAGTACAACGGAACTTTATCCTAAGCCCTCTACTGCACAATCTTTTTTTTACGCAGGAGAGGGCTTTAAAATTGTGCCTGGGTATGATTTGAATCGATTCCTCTGGCAAATAAATGTCTCATTATATCTGCTGGCCGGCTTAGTTTTTTTGTTTCAAAGATCAGGTTTTTAAGTGATTGCTGTCATTTTCAATACGTTGGGTATCAGCGAAATTTGCTTCATCTATTAATATCTATTAAAAACTAAAATTATGAAAGCGAAATCGATGTTCAGGATGACGGCTATTTTGTTGTTGTTCTTTTCTTTCCAAAACTCCTTTGCGCAGGTTATTAAGGTAGATACGTTGCGCGAAATAATCATCAGGAGCACTTCACTGGTAAGCCCTAGGGTAAACAGTGCGTTTAGTAAAGACTTTAAAGATGCCATAGGCCCAAGGTGGTATAAGATGGACCAAAATTATCTGGTCAAATTTGTAACGAAAGACCAGAAAAATCATGCGCTGTATAATAAAAAAGGCAACCTGATCTATCATATAAGTTACCTGTTTAATTCATTTGGTTTGCCAAAGAATATCCGTGGCTTGATAAACGGCAAATACCCCAATTGTAAGATATTAACCGCGATCCACGTTGACCAGGACGCCCGCAGCATCTGGGTTGTAAACTTAAAGGCAGACAATGAGTTAATACTGGCACGCGTTGAAGAAGAACAAGTTGAAGAAATTGACCGCGTTAATGATATTTCCAAATAGGCGGGTTCAGCAATCTGTTATAAATAACCGGAGTTTCACTAAATCCCACTCACGTCCGATATTTTTCGGTAAAAAAGAGTGGGATTTAATATGATTATGCAAAAACACTTATGTAAGAGTGAAACAGTGTGTGCTTTATACATTTGCCGTACTTTCTATTGAACGTTTCAACAAAGTAATTTGAACGTTTAAACAAAACTACGGCGGTGGATCAAGCCTAACTTTGACAGAAATTAAAATTGAAAATGATGTCGAAAGTTTGGTTTATAACAGGCAGCTCCCGCGGATTGGGACGCAGCCTTACAGAAGCGGTTCTGGCTGGTGGTGATAAAGTTGCCGCCACAGCGCGGAACCCGGAACAATTAAAAGATTTATTGGAAAAATACCCGGAACAGGTTTATCCTTTGCAACTGGATGTGACCAGTAAGGAACAAATAGCGGCCGCTGTTGAAAATACGATCAAAAAATTCGGCAGGATAGATGTGCTGGTAAATAATGCCGGGTTCGGAATCATTGGTGCAACCGAAGCTTACAGCGATGAACAGGTGCGCAGCCAGTTGGAAACCAATTTATATGCCCCGATAGAGATTACCCGCGTGGTGTTGCCTTATATGCGAAAACAGAGCTCCGGGCGAATTTTGCAAATCAGTTCGATAGGTGGCAGGGTTGGCAATGCGGGGTTAACCATATACCAGGCGGCTAAATTTGGCTTGGGCGGTTTCAGCGAGGCATTGGCTAAGGAAGTAGCCCCGCTGGGCATTAAAGTTACCAGTGTTGAACCAGGCGGTTTCCGCACGGATTGGGTGTCGACTTCCTCCATGTACGATGTGCCTGAGGTTGAAGGTTATGAAACTACGGTTGGGGTGCGGAAAGAGTTGTTTACCGGCGGTAAATTTATCCCGATGGGCCACCCGGATAAAGCTGCGCTGGCAATGATTGAGTTGGCGAACGCTCCTGAACCACCGGTACACCTGGTTTTGGGAAGCGAGGCCATCGGGATGATCAAACAAGCAAATGCATTAAGAAGTGAAGAAATGGAGAAGTGGCTGCCGGTAAGTTTTTCGACAAATGCTGATGATGCAGAAGATTTTACCCGGACTGAAATGGGTAGATCGTTTTTTGGAGCGAAAAAATAAAATTGAGCATTTCTGTAAATCTTCGTGTCCTGTGTTTTGTTGATTTTTACCATCGAGGATCCGGAGGAGGGCGCGGAGATTCGCGGAGAAGCGTTAAATTTGGACAATGTTGCCACAAAAAGATAAAAAGTCATCGCCTATAGCTTATTCCTGCTACTTTACCCGCAGCCGCGAAGGCGAGCAGTTTATACCCGAGCACAGGTTTAGTTACCAGGTTGCGGGAACGATGACCACCAACGACGGAAGCCGTGAATATGTGTTTAACGAAGGCGATTTCAGGTTCAGCAGGCGCAACCTCCTGATGAAGTTCTTAAAATTCCCGCCGGAAGGAGGGGCGTTTAAGTCGTTGTCGGTTGCTCTCGACCAGGAAATGCTGCGCAATTTCAGCATTGAATTTGGCATTAAGGCCGAAAAGCATGTTAATGGTGATACCATTTTGCGGTTAAAGTCGGATCCGCTTTATAGAAGTTTTATGGATTCGCTGGATCCCTATTTGCAAATGGAGCAGGCGGGTAATGAAGACCTGGTGGCCAATAAGCAAAAGGAAGCCCTACTGCTGTTGCTAAAAGTAAACCCCGAACTACAGGATGTTTTGTTTGATTTCAGCGAACCGGGCAAAATAGACCTGGAGGCTTTTATGAATAGAAACTTCCATTTCAACGTGGAGCTGAACCGCTTTGCCTATTTAACCGGCCGGAGCCTGGCTACATTCAAACGCGACTTTGAAAAACTATTCAACACCACGCCGGGCCGCTGGCTGCAGCACCGGCGGTTGCAGGAAGCGCATTATCTGATCAAAGAAAAAGGCAAAGCGCCGTCGGATGTTTATATGGATGTTGGGTTTGAGGACTTGTCGCACTTCTCATTTGCTTTTAAAAAGCTTTACGGTTTGGCGCCGAGCAGGATTTGAAAATGTGCGGATTTTTGACGTGCAGATTATAAGATTAGTCTAAAATAAAGCCTTGATGTTTCGGCAAACATAACTTATTTAATGTGAGTTCGAGATAAGAAAAATCTTTGCCCCATCGGGGCTACCGCTTTGTAGCACAACGTTTAAACCTTATTTTTGCCGCGTCAGCGGCTACCCAATTCGCAAAGGGTAGCCACAGACGTGGCAATTATCCTTGGTATTTGGTTTCTACAAAGCGGTAGCCCCGACGGGGCATGCTATGTGATATTCAAATTCTTATATCGAACTCTCGTTATTTACTAAGCCGGGTGGATATTTTTAACACAGAATCTTCGTGTTAAATTTTTTAAACTATTTAGTTATACAGAAGAGGTCATTTGCACATCCGCGCATCATATCGAATAAAGCTCAATAATATCCTGTGGCACTTTCGCACCGCGTCCGGTAGCCATATCAATCATGGTGTAATCGAACCAGCCGTCGCAGCATATTTTGTTGGTGGCTTTGTTTTTGATGCTGAATTTTACGCGGCAGCCTTTATCGTCGATGGTTTCGATGCCGGTTGTTACGATGAAATAGTCGCCCATAGTTAAAGCCCGTTTATAATCGACGTAAGCGGTGCGCACTACCCAGCCAAAACCGCGCTCCATAAATTTCTCCATAGCCATGCCATAGCAGCGTTCCATTTGCTCATAACGTGCAGCCAGCACATAGTCGAAATATTTGCTGTTATGCACATGCTGAAACATATCTATGTCGTCCGGACGGACACGGAGTTCAGTTTCGAAGGTGGAGTAAATGGGCGTGGCGGTCATATTACAAATATGAGCATTTGGTTATAAAATTATTGTAACCGGCTTTGCAATTAAAGGTATATTGTTGCCGTTAATGGATATGTCACAACTTAAACCTTTATTTATCGCAATTTTTCTTTTGGGCGCTGGTTGTCGGGCCCTGCCGCAAATCACCAAATTTAATGGGGATATGGAATTACTAAGCCCGGATAAAACTAGGGCTGCCGGATGGATTACCTATTTTCAGCCCGCACAACAAACAGCATATCCTGTTAAGGTGGATAGTGTAGTTAAACAGCAGGGAAAATATTCAATATCCATTGAAAAGGTAAACGAAAACAGCGGATATGGTATGATCGATTATATTATCCCTAAAACTTTTAAAGGTGAGAAGATCCAGCTTCGGGGGTTTTTAAAAACCGAAAATGTTAATTCTGGGTACGCTGGTTTATGGATGAGAATTGATGGCATGGATAAAACCATTGCCTTTGATAATATGCATGATCGCGGAGTTAAAGGGACTACGGATTGGACTGAATACACCATCGACCTCGATTATGATTCATCGGCGGCCATCAATATTAATGCCGGCGCTTTGCTTATTGGTGATGGAAAACTTTGGGCCGACAATTTTAAATTGTTTATCGATGGTCAGCCTATAGAAAATGTACCGGTAATAACGCGGACATTGTCGAAACCCGAACGAGATACAACCTTTAAAAACGGCTCGGGGATAGATACTATTGTTATTGATCAGCAGCAAGTAGTCAACTTAACCGCCCTGGGCCAGCTTTGGGGCTTTTTGAAATACCATCACCCGGTAATAGCCCAGGGTAACTACAATTGGGATGCAAAGCTTTTCAGGATCATGCCGGCGGTGAACAAAGCAAAAAATAACAGGGAGTTAAGTAATGTACTTGAAAAATGGGTCGACGGCCTCGGCGTGCCCCCGATTTGCAAAGGCTGTGCAACCGTTGTAGATGCTGCGAACACTAAATTACAGCCTGATTATGGTATGTTGTTTACCCAAAAGGTATTCTCGGCTTCGCTTACCAATAAACTTGCCTATATCCTTAGCAATTGTAATAACAGCAATGGTTATTATATTGACATGCTTACCAATGGCAACCCTGCCTTTTTGCATGAAAATAGTTATAGTAAAATGACCTATCCTGATGAAGGCTACCGGTTGCTTTGCCTGTTCAGGTATTGGAATATGATCAATTATTTTTACCCATATAAATATGCTATAGGCGAGGATTGGAATAATGTACTCGTTGATTGCATTCCCAAATTCATTAATTCGGCAAACGCTACCGATTATGTTTTGAACACCCTTGCGCTAATAGCCAGGGTCCACGATACGCATGCCAATATCTGGAGTAATAATGCCGCCCTTTCTGAATATAAGGGCAAATATGCCGTGCCTTTCCAGGCGAAATTTATAGGCGACAAATTGGTTGTTACCGGGTATTATAATGACACACTTAACATTAAGCAGATGGTGAAACCGGGAGATGTTATTGAAAAGATAAACGGACAACAAATCAACGAATTGATAAAAAAATATTTGCCTTATACCCCTGCTTCAAATTATTCTACACAGTTAAGAGATTTGCCCAACCAGTTTTTATTACGAAGCAATACCAAAACTTTTGATTTTGATATTTTAAGAGATGGTAAAAAGCGCAATATGCTGATAAGCGGGATCGGATACGCTGTTGTTAAATATAGCCTCGATATGAATCCCGCTCCCAATATGCCCGGCTATTATTTGATCAATGAACAAATTGGCTATGTATTTCCAGGTCGCTATAAAAACATGGATCTGCCAAAGATTGAAGAATTGTTTGCTAAAACAAAAGGTATCATCATTGATATGCGTTGCTATCCGTCTGATTTTATGCCATTTACTTTTGTGCCTTTTATCAAGGCCGATGAATCCGGTTTTGTTAAGTTTACCAAAGGGAGCGCAAGCAACCCCGGTTGGTTTGTTTTTAAGGAGACCGTGACAACCCCTTCGCTGAAATTATACAAAGGTAAAGTGGTAGTTATTGTTAACTCAACGACCCAAAGCCAGGCGGAATATACGACGATGGCGTTTCAAAGTTCGCCAAATGTTACCGTTATTGGCAGTCAGACGGCGGGCGCGGACGGTGATGTATCTGCTATTCAATTGCCCGGCGGTATATCAACCATGGTATCGGGGCTTGGTATTTATTACCCGGATGGTACAGAAACGCAGCGTAAGGGGGTGAAAATCGATGTGGTTGTAAAACCATCCATTGAAGGTATAAAAGCCGGGCGCGATGAACTGCTTGAAAAGGCAAAGTCGATTATTTTAGGTGAATAACCGTAGTGAGTTGTGAGTTGTTGATTAGGTTGTCGGCGTAAATTTTAGATTTTAATGCAGGATGTCGGGTTAGGGATAGCAGCGGATACCGGCCTTTGATTAAGGCATGTGCAGTATGAGCGGATAGCCCGGCCGAAGGCAACGCCCAAAAGAAATATTCAAAAGAAACATCCTCTCAAAAAAAAATCCCAAAAAAGTTTGCGCAACTAAAAAGTTGCATTTATATTTGCAACCTGAAGGTTGCTTATTTAGATAATACAAAATGAAACAGGATATATTTCAAGCCATTGCAGACCCTACGCGCAGGGCTATTTTAACGTTACTCGCCATCCAGGCGTTGACGCCAAACGTAATGGCCGAAAAATTTGACATGACACGCCAGGCGGTATCGAAGCATATTAAAGTGTTGCACGAATGCGAACTGGTTAAACCAGAGCAAAGCGGCAGGGAAATTTACTATCACTTTAACGCGAAAAAAATGCAGGAATTTGATCATTGGTTAGCCCAATTCAGGCAAAACTGGGAAACTCAATTTAACCAACTGGACCAATTATTAACAACAATTAAAACACAGGCCACGAAGTAGTATTGATACCAATAAAATTATTAACTAACCATCAATAAATAATGAACAACGATTTGCTATTTGATTTTAACGTTGACAAAACAGCGAAAACGGTATACATCACCAGGGAATTTAATGCCGCTCAGTCTTTGGTATGGGATGCCTTTACCAAAGCCGAACTACTGGACCAGTGGGGGGCGCCTGCACCTATGCGCGCCAAAACCAAGTATATGAATTTTGAAGTAGGAGGGCGGCGGTTTTACGCCATGATAAGCCCCGACGGACAGGAGCGCTGGGCGGTGCAGGAATTTACTTCCATTACCCCGAAAACCAATTTTAAGATGTACAACGCGTTTGCGGATAAAGACGAAAACCGTGAACTGCCGGGTTCTGAGTGGGATTACAATTTCAGCGAACAAAATGGCATAACGAAAGTGGACATTACCATTTTCAATGAATCGTTTGAGCGATTGGAGAAATTATTAGCGGGCTTCAAAATAGGCTTCACCATGACCTTAAAAAACCTGGAAGAACTGCTGGCCACCTTATCGTAGAAAACATAAAAAGAAAATTTACAGTCACTTTTAAAAAATAAAAATTATGAGAACAATTAACCCCTGGATCAACTTCAACGGAAATGCCGAAGAAGCATTCACTTTTTACAAATCAGTTTTTGGCGGCGAGTTCGCAAAGATCGTCCGCTTCGGTGACCTGGCGAGCGCTGAATTTCCTATACCCGAAAATGAGGCCAACAAAATAATGCACATTGCTTTGCCTATTGGTAAACACAATGTATTGATAGCCAATGATGTTCCGGAATTTATGGGGCGGGTAAACGAAAGCGAAAATCGGTCTAAAATAGTAGTGAGTGCAGAAAGCAGGGAAGAAGCCGACCAGATTTTTAACGGCCTGTCGGCAGGTGGGGATGTTGAAGGCCCCATTGGCGATAGTCCATGGGGAACCTATGCCGGCATGTTCAGGGACAAATATGGCATTGAATGGATTGTGGAATTTGACCCGGGTTTGTAAGTAGCTGAGGGGGGGGGCGGCGTAAATTTTAGGTTTAATGCAGGATGCCGGGTTAGGGATTGAAGCGGATACCGGCCCGTGATTAAGGCCTGTGAAGTATGAGCGGAAAGCCCGGCCGAAGGCAACCCCCTATTGTTAATTAGCTGTTGATGTTAATTAAGAACATTGTTTACATTTGTCTGTGCATCCCCGGGAATTATAGATTGCCGGGGATGGCAGAATTGGTCTATTGCGACTGTCTTAAAAACGGTTTTACTTTAAAAGGTAACGACGGGTTCGATTCCCTCTCCCTCCGCTTTTAATTAAGTTAGGCCCCTGCAAATGGTATTATTAAAACTATTTGCAGGGGCCTTTCGGATTTGCGAAAATAAACTAATCGACTATTAATTTTCGGACGTCTTACCATGAACTTTGCGCCACCAACCATGAACAATAAAACACTTGCAATTCATTAATAATAAACTTACCTTTGCACCCACAATTAATCAAATTATTTACGCTTTAATATTATTCAGGTAATGTATTTAAGTTCAGAAGCAAAGGCAGAGATCTTTGCAAAACATGGTAAGGCAGCAACTGACACAGGTTCAGCCGAAGGTCAGGTAGCATTATTCACTTACCGCATTGCGCATTTAACCGGGCACTTGAAAAAAAACAAACATGATTTTTCAACCCAATTATCGCTGCAAAAACTAGTAGGTAAACGCCGCGCATTGCTGGCATACCTGTTCAAAAAAGATATTGAAAGATACCGTGCCATCATCAAAGCTTTACAGCTAAGGGATATCATCAAGTAAAACTTTCACCTATTTTTAAAAAAGCCATCCCAAATTCAGGGGATGGCTTTTTACATTGAAAAACAATATACACAAACATAAAAACCGGTGCGCTCCGAAAGATGAAAAGCGTACTACAACGAAAAAAAGATGAGTTTAAACGTAATTAAAAAGGTTATTGATTTAGGTGACGGCCGCACCATTGAGATCGAAACCGGCAAGCTGGCCAAACAAGCCGATGGCTCTGTAGTAATTAAAATGGGTGACACCATGTTATTGGCTACCGTGGTGTCATCGCCAGAAGCAAAAGAAGGAACAGATTTTTTACCACTATCTGTTGATTACCAGGAAAAATATGCCGCTACCGGCCGTATCCCTGGCGGATTTTTACGCCGCGAGGCACGTTTGTCGGACTATGAGGTTTTGATCTCGCGTTTGGTTGACCGTGCGCTGCGCCCAATGTTCCCTGAAGATTATCATGCAGATACACAAGTGATGATCTCCCTGATCAGCGCCGATAAAGATATTATGCCTGATTGCCTTGCCGGTTTGGCAGCATCAGCAGCTTTAGCTGTTTCAGATATCCCTTTTAACGGGCCGATCTCCGAAGTACGCGTAGCTAAGGTTGATGGCCAACTGATTATCAATCCAACGTTAAGCCAGCTGGCCACCGCAACTTTGGAATTTATCGTAGCTGGTTCTGAGCATGACGTTAACATGGTTGAAGGTGAATCGAAAGAGATCCAGGAAGATGAACTGGTTGAAGCCATAAAATTTGCGCATACTGCCATTAAACACCAGTGTTTCATTCAAAAAGAGCTTGCTATTGCAGTTGGTAAAACCGAAAAACGCGTTTATTGCCACGAAAACAGCAACGAAGAATTGAAGAAGGCCATATACGCTGCTACTTATGAGCAGGTTTACGCCATCGCTGCATCAGCTTCAGCAAAAGACGAACGGGCCACTAAATTTAAAGCGGTTAGAGACGCTTATATTGATACTTTAGGCGAGATTGACGACGTTACCAAATTCCTGGCTAAGAAATATTACCATGATGTGGAGTACGATGCGATCCGTAACCTGGTGCTTGACGAAGGCAAACGCCTTGACGGCCGTACCACTACCCAGATCCGCCCTATATGGAGCGAAATCGGGTATTTGCCAGCCGCTCACGGTTCGGCAGTATTTACACGCGGAGAAACGCAATCATTAACCAGCGTTACTTTAGGTGCGAAAGATGATGAACAAATGATAGACGGCGCGTTTATTAATGGATATTCAAAATTTCTTTTACATTACAATTTCCCGGGTTTTTCGACCGGCGAAGTTCGCCCGAACAGGGGAGCAGGCCGTCGCGAGATCGGTCATGGTAACCTGGCAATGCGTTCATTAAAGCAGGTGTTACCGGGTGATGATGAGAATCCATACACTATCCGTATTGTTTCTGATATCCTTGAGTCAAACGGTTCTTCATCAATGGCAACAGTTTGCGCCGGTACATTGGCGCTGATGGATGCCGGTGTTAAAATAAAATCGCCGGTATCAGGTATCGCGATGGGGTTGATCACCAACGAAATGGGTACCAAATATGCTATCCTTTCTGACATTTTAGGTGACGAAGATCATTTAGGTGATATGGACTTTAAAGTAACCGGTACCGAAAAAGGTATTGTTGCTGTACAGATGGACTTAAAGATAAACGGTCTGTCGTACGAGGTTTTAGGTAAGGCATTGCATCAGGCTAAAGACGGCCGTTTGCACATCCTTGGTGAAATGAAAAAAACCATCGAAAAACCACGCGAGGATTACAAGCCACATGCGCCACGTATCATTACAATCCGTATTGATAAAGAATACATTGGCGCGGTAATTGGCCCGGGAGGAAAGATCATCCAGGAAATGCAGCGTGAAACTGGTGCAACTATTTCTATTGAAGAGGTTGGCAACCAGGGTGTAGTGCAGATTTTTGCTGATAATAAAGAATCCATTGATAAGGCGGTAAGCCGGATTAAAGCCATTGCTGCAAGGCCTGAAGTTGGTGAAATATACGAAGGCAAAGTGAAATCAATTATGCCTTTCGGTGCATTTATCGAAATTATGCCGGGCAAAGACGGTTTATTGCACATTTCGGAAATTGACCACAAAAGGTTTGAAACCATGGATGGTGTTTTCGAGGTGGGTGACGAAGTAAGAGTGAAATTGCTTGATATCGATAAGCAAGGTAAATTAAAACTTTCAAGAAAAGCGCTTTTACCAAAGCCTGAGAATAAAGGCTAATTAGTGTTTGATTAGGTTGGATTGAGTATAAATTACTTCGTTTATCCACCAAACATCAATACGCTCAAATCACTGACAATAATAGAAGAAAACCCTCCATAAGAGGGTTTTCTTCTATTATTTGTTGAGTTTTTATTTTTTAAATAATTAAAACAAAACTCAATTTTGCCGTGTTTAATTTAGTTAAATACGTTTGTCTCAACCTTGGGGTATCCTTGTTTCAATTGATTTTGATAGAAAATGGTCGCGGAAAATAATGATCCTTTAGATTTTATCAATAATGGTTCCGGGGAGCCGCCGGACGGTATTCCGCCTGATTTGGTAAAATTATTACTGAATGAAATCATTCGTGTAAAAGAATTAATAAAGTATTACGATTCCATTCCCGATGGCGCCGGCCAGCTCGGCTCATCAATCCTCAATGAGCTGGTAACTGAAGCTTATAATTCCATGGTTAATTACGATTTGGTTTTAATGCAAAAGTATTATGCATTGCTTCAGAATTGTGATTAGTTGGAGTCTGGAAGTCCGAAAAGTCAGTAAAGTCCGAAAGATGGGTAGGCTGAAAAATACAGCCAATTTTCTACAGACAATATTAAATCACCGTTCAAAAAATCTATTTTAGACTTCGCTGTCGATCTCAATCTTCGTGCAATTTTTTTCTTTCGGACTTTTGGACTTTTCGGACTTTCCCGACTAAAAAAACTACCTTTGCTTCATGAACCACCTCATAGCGCCATCGATTTTAGCGGCCGATTTTGCTAACCTGCAGCGGGATATTGAAATGATTAATGCCAGCGAGGCAGACTGGATACACGTAGATGTAATGGACGGGGTTTTTGTGCCGAATATATCTTTTGGCTTCCCGGTAATAAAGGCGGTTAAAAAACATGCAAAAAAGCCGCTTGATGTGCATTTAATGATTGTTGATCCTGACCGGTATTTAAAAGAATTTGCTGCGGCCGGTGCGGCGGTTATCTCGGTTCATTACGAAGTTTGTCCTAATTTGCACCGCACTGTTCAATATATCAAAGAATTAGGCTGTATGGCATCGGTTGTTTTAAACCCGCATACACCCGTTGCGTTGCTAGAAGATATTATTGAAGACCTTGACCAGGTATTAATAATGTCAGTTAATCCGGGTTTTGGCGGACAGAAATTTATCGCTAATACCTATAAAAAAATAAAAGACCTAAAAGTCTTAAGTACGGCCAGGAATCCTGATCTTTTAATTGAAATTGATGGTGGTGTTGATGAAGATAACGCCGCCGGGCTGGTTGAAGCCGGCGCCAATGTTTTAGTTGCCGGCAACTCCGTTTTTTCAGCAATAAATCCAACTGCAGCTATCGCCAATTTAAAAATTTTGAATGGTTTATCGAGATCGTGATATAAGCATTTCAATAAAAGCCCCGGATTTTTTTAATATTTAAAATTATAGACAGCAATTGTGTTTGAATTGTATCATTTTTCAAAAAAAGCAAATAATCTCTATTATTATTGTCAAATTAATTAACTTCGGCCCATCTTAATATGAAGTTGTTAATTTGAATTTCATCAACATACCAATTTATAAACCAGTATGAAACCCGTTATGAGCCTGACTAAATATTTATATTTGCTCATGATTGCTTCATTTAAATAGAAAAAATCAATTAAATACAATGAAACATAATTTTGGCGCAGGACCAGGTATTTTACCTCACGAAGTTTTAAAACAGGCCGCAGCAGGAGTTCTTGATCTAAACGGGATCGGGCTTTCTATTTTGGAAATATCCCACCGTTCGGCGGAATTTGAAGCTATTTTGAATGAGGCGGTAAAACTGGTTAAAGAGTTGCTCGAAGTTCCCGAAGGTTATTCAGTATTGTTTCTTCAGGGAGGTGCGAGCACGCAATTTGCATTGGCACCCTATAACCTTTTACCAGAAGGTGGTAAAGCCGCTTACCTGGAAACAGGCGTTTGGGCAAACAAAGCTATGAAAGAAGCCAAATTCTTCGGCGAAGTACAGGTAGTTGCCACCTCGAAGGAAAGCAACTTTACCTACATCCCCAAGGATTTTGTGATCCCGGCTGATGCTGCTTATTTTCATATTACCTCAAATAATACTATTTATGGTACACAATCACAAAGCTTCCCAAAATCACCGGTTCCGGTAGTTTGCGATATGTCGTCAGACATTTTTAGCCGTAAGATCAACGTTGCTGATTTTGGATTGATTTATGCAGGTGCTCAAAAAAACATGGGCCCGGCCGGAACCACATTGGTAATTGTAAAAGATGATATTTTAGGCAAAAGCGGGCGTAAAATACCAGCCATGTTTAACTACCAGGTACAAATAGAAGGTGGCTCGATGTATAATACGCCTCCATGTTTTGCTATCTATGTTTCGATGTTAACCTTAAACTGGTTAAAATCAAAGGGTGGCGTAGCAGCTATTGAAGAGGAAAACATCGCGAAAGCAAAAGTGCTTTATGGTGAAATAGACCGTAACCCTTTATTTAAAGGAGTTTGTGCTGTTGAAGACCGTTCGCACATGAATGTGTGCTTTGTTATGGAAAATCCAGAACATGATAAACCTTTTTTGAAGCTTTGTGACGAAAAAGGTATTGTAGGCATCAAGGGTCACCGCAGCGTAGGTGGTTTCAGGGCTTCTATTTACAATGCATTGCCAATAACCAGTGTTTATGTGCTGATTGAAGCAATGCAGGAATTTGCAGAAAAAAATAAATAATTTTAATCATTAAGTCATTTGGTCATTAAGTCATTGTATGATTTTAATGACTCAATGACCTGATGACCCAATGACATAACCAAAATGATAAAGATATTAGCTAATGACGGCATCGATCCGGCAGGAAAACAACTTTTAGAGGAAGCTGGTTTTATTATCGATACCAATAACATTCCGCAGGACGAACTGCCTGTTAAATTACAGAATTACGATGCGATAACTGTTCGCAGTGCTACTAAAGTACGCAAGGCGTTGATTGATGCATGCCCTAACCTGAAATTGATAGGCAGGGGAGGTGTTGGTGTTGATAATATAGATGTTGATTATGCCAAAGAAAAAGGTATCGGCGTTTATAATACACCTGCTTCATCTTCATTATCTGTTGCCGAACTGGTATTCGGACACTTGTTTACCGGCGTTCGTTTTTTACAGGATAGCAACCGCAAAATGCCGGTTGAAGGTGCTACTAAATTCAACGACCTTAAGAAAGCTTATGCAAAAGGCATTGAATTGGGTGGAAAAACACTTGGTATAGTAGGCTTTGGCCGTATCGGGCGCGAAGTGGCTAAAATGGCTATCGGTATCGGTATGGATGTTTTGGCTTTCGACGTATACCCGTTTAATCCCGAAGTTGAATTGACTTTAGGGGGCGGTACAAAAGTTAAAGTAAGCGTTACGACAGCAACTTTGGAAGAGATCCTTGCTAAAGCTGATTTCATTACCCTGCACACACCATTTGTGGATAAACCGTTGATAGGTGCTGCTGAATTTGAAAAAATGAAAAAAGGTGCAGCGGTAGTAAATTGCTCACGTGGCGGCCTTATTGATGAAGATGCTTTATTGGAAGCTTTAAACAGCGGTAAAATTGCATTTGCAGGCCTGGATGTTTATACCAACGAGCCTACCCCAAGGCAGGATATATTAAGCCATCCAAAAATATCATTAACCCCGCACATCGGCGCGGCTACAAACGAAGCCCAGGAGCGGATAGGTATTGAACTGGCGAGTTTGATCATCCAGCATTTCAAAAAATAGATTTACACTAATATTCACGAATGGGGACGAATGAACACGAATAGAAGGTAATTAACCATTTCTATTCGTGTTTATTCGGACTAATTCGTGTCCATTCGTGCTCACTTCAATTCGTAAGTTACTCCATTTTCAGGGATTACTACCGGGTACCCGTTTTCTGTCAACGCATCTGCAAAAGCCTGCATACTTTGCAATTCACCATGTACCAGGAAAACGTTTTTAAGCCTCCCTTTATCTAATTGTTTTACGGTATTCATCAAATCGTCATGGTCGCCATGGGCGCTTAATACATCCGTTTGTTTGATGGTAGCGTACACCGCAAGTTCGCGGTCCTTGATGTGAACGATTGGGTCGCCCCTTAATAACCGGTGGCCTAACGTGCCTTTAGCGCAGTAGCCGATAAACAGGATAGTGCAATAATAATTCTGGATATTGTAAAACAGGTGATCCTGGATCCGGCCGCCATCAAGCATTCCCGCCGATGAAATGATGACACAAGGCTCGTAGTAATTTGAAACCTGCCGGCTGTCTTTTAGCGTTTCCACATAGGTAAGGTTATCAAACTCAAATTCATCACCCCTGCGGTTGTAAAAATCCTGAGCCTCGGCATTTACAAGGTAATGATATTTCCTGAACACTTCTGTAGACCGCATGGCCAGCGGGCTATCCACAAATACCTTGACAGGCGGCAGTAATCCGCTGCTGAATATTTTGTTAAGTGAATAGACCAATGACTGCGTTCTCCCGATGCTGAATGCAGGGATGATCAGCCTGCCCTGCTCTTTAATACAGGCTTTTTCGATATTTTCCATCAGTGCCTGCTCCACGCTTTTGTCATTGGTATGATGCCTGCCGCCGTAAGTGGATTCGGTTACCAGGAAATCTACATCAGGCAATGCCTGTGGGTCATCCAGTACCGGGTAATTCTTCCGGCCAACATCACCGGTAAAAGCAATAGATTTTTCTATGCCATCTTCCGTTACCTTAAATACTGCGGCTGCAGCGCCCAGTAAATGGCCAATGGGGATAAACGTTAATTCAATATCTCCGTTTACTTTAAAAAGGCGGTTAAAACCTATGGTAACAAATCGCTCTACCGTATCCATTACACGCTTTTGAAGGTATAAGGGTTGCGCGTTGCTGTTAAACTTACCCCTGCGGTTTTTGCGCCCGCTTTGTGCTTTTCGCATAAAAAGGCTTACCGAATCAAGCAGCAGCAGTTCTGTCAGATCGGCAGTAGGCGGGGTGCACAAAATCTGCCCGTTAAAGCCCATGCGTACAAGCGTAGGTAAATTACCCGAATGATCAATATGTGCATGCGTTAAAACAACTACATCTATTTCTGCAGGATCAAAAGGAAAGTTTTCGTTGGATTGAATGCTGCGGTCCTTCTCGTAGTCAAGTCCACAATCTACTAATATTTTATATCGGCCCACCTCCAGCAAATGCATGCTCCCGGTAACCTGGCGGGCTGCCCCGTGTATAGTTAATTTCATTCTGCGCAGTTCATTGGTTTACTTGTTCATTGGTTCATTAGTAAAGGAGGAAGTATTAATTGTTAATAAACAACCACTGATAAACTAATGAACTAATAAGCCAACTACAAACTTATTATTATTGTTGTTAGATTCGGTATAAAATGAAACTTTTGCCTAAGATTTCTTAGCTTTATACGTCAAATCATCAGATACAAAATAAACACATTGCATTTAAACTATTAAGCTATGATAAACCAGGTAGGTTATGATATTAATACGGTGGACGGTCCGGTGCACCTTACAATTATACCGGTGAACCAGCTTTTGCCAGGGGATGTTTACTACTCAACAGGTGTTTACAAATTGAGTGATGGTGTGGTAGGTATGGGCGATATCTCTTTTAACGAGGACATGAGCGAATGGAACTATGACGGCATAGGGGAACTCACCTACGAAGAAGCAGCGCAGGTTGCCGAATTTATTAAATATTATAAAGAACCTGAAGGAGCCGACCCAGACTTGCTTCAGTAAGAAAGCAATCGTACAACCAATACTAAGTTTACATTCCGAATTAAACCAATACCATGAGCGAAATAGAGAATTATTCAGAAAATATCCACGAACAAAGTAATGAGCATGCGCACCATATCCTTTCCGAAGGTAAAGAGCGTTGGGTGCTTTACGTCGCTTTAACCACCGCAGTAATTGCCGTATTGGCCGCGATTACCGGCCTTTTGGCGGGCGACCACTCCGATGAGGCTATGCTGGCCCAGATCAAATCCTCCGATCAATGGGCATATTACCAGGCGAAAGGCATCAAATCAGAGGTGCTGGCTGCGTCAAATAACCTGCTCATTGCAATGGGTAAACCCCCGGCTGCTAAAGACACCGCCAAGGTAAGCGCCAATAAACGCGAGCAAGCAAAAATAAGCGAAGAGGCAAGGGCCCTGCAAAAGGAATCAGACGGGCACGTGGCCAAACATAAAATCCTGGCACGTGGCGTAACCCTTTTCCAGGTGGCCATTGCTATCGGGGCTATTTCTATTATTACCAAACGAAAGGCGCTGTGGGTCGGCAGCATGGGCTTTGCCGCAATTGGTGTATTTTTTCTACTACAGGCGACGCTGTTATAAGGTAGCTAATATGCAATGGTGTTCACCCCTGAACAGCGGGAACAATGGTGAACACCGGCGAACGCAGGGGAACAGAGCTAATGGTCTGTATTTGTATGTGTTATGTTTTTTATATAATCAAAAATCTGATAAAATATACTATTGTGAATAAAAAAAAGGTCTGAAAACGAAAGGCCGGTCATTGCGGCCGGCCTTCTATTTTCATCAGTAAACTTATTTGCGTTTAATGTTTATTTTTTTGTTGGTCGCCATGGTCGTTCTGACGTCCTCCTTGTTTTTGGTTGTGCATTTTCTGGTTCATGTTGTGGTCGTTGCGATTCATATTACCATTCCTCATGTTTTTACTGTGCCCCTGGGTATTCCGGCCATGCATTCTATCGTTATTTCCACCACCCATCCAGTGGTTCCTATACCTGGCATCGTGGCTGTTGCGGATCATCGCCTGGTCATGGCGGCCCCTGTATGAAGCATACCTTCCACGGTAATCATTATCACGTAACCAGGGGTCGCGGTCATTAATTACTACTTTGTACCCGCTGTACAAATCATAATTACGGTATCGTTGAGGTAAATAACCGCGATGAACCCAGGTATTATTCTCCATGTATATATATTCATGCGCGTTTACATCATAATATGCGCCGATATCAGGGATATAGTAATAGCCCGCGTTATCATAGCCGGTAGGCCCCCAATCGGGCTGGCTGCTGATGTTTAAACCTACACCAATGCTCACCTGGGCATCGGCAAATTTGATTGACAGGCAACTAATCGCTATAACTGCTGTAAAAATTATCTTTTTCATAATACATTATTTGTTACTACCACAATGTATAACGATATAAGTTTTATTTAATTCTTATATGTCTGTAAGTCAGTTTTTTATAATTTATTATTTTATGTATTATTCGTCGGTTAGATGCATTATTTAATCCCTTTGCCCGTCCGGCCATAAGCGGTGTTCCTGAAATTAAAAAAACGGCGGCTGTTACAACTGTTTTGTTAGCCGATGCTGATCAGTGCGCAGCCTCTTTTTAAAGGGACCGCCAGCCTGATCTCCTTTCCAAATTTGATAGATTTTATTGTATGCCAGTCCTTTTCGCCGGGATATAGCACTTTTATGCTGAGGTTTTGTTTTCCCAATGCAGCAAAAGGTAGCCTGATAATCACCGAAGCCTGCCCGCTGCTGCCGCCCAGCACCACCGGTATGATAATTTTACCGTTGGCCTTAAATACATTGGCCTTTGCGGTCCCGTTTTCCACCTCCACCACATGGGGGTACATTACCCATTCCCTGCCCTTAATGGCTTGCAAAAGCCTGCCGTAATCGGTATAATATTTCTCTGCCCCGGTATCCGGCGTGATGCAATGGTCGTTACCGGGGTAGGGGACGGTAAGGAAAGCCCCGAGATAAAGGTGCCGCTGAAAATAGGCATCAGGGTCTGGCGCCAGGTTGTCTTTTGAAGCCGTCCATGCGATAATCGGTTTTAGCAGCGCCATTTGTGCGCAAAGGTTAAGGCTCGATGGCAGATAGCCAAACTCATCATAAATACCGTCAACCTGTTCCATCAGGTCTATCCGCCGGTCAAGCGGGTTGCAAAAAATAACTTTATGCGCGGCGTGCATCAACGGCCCCAGTTGCCCCATTATTTCTTTCCACGAGGTTACCATTGCCCTCGTCTTTTGCTGCTGAACCATGCTGATCCCGTCGTCAGCGCTGCTGTTGTAAAAGCGTTGCCAGTCCATGCGGTCAATACAAATACCCGCCGAGGAGGGGATCTTAGCAATATGCAGCCGGGCCTGTTCCAGCAAAAACGCACGGTAGGCAGGGTCGCCGGGGTCAAGCACTACGCAATCCTCCCAGTTGGAGAACAGCGGCCGCTCATCCCAGTCAGGCAAAATACCCGCGGGCTTCAGCAGGGCCTGTTTCAGCCTTGTGTAAACAAAGTCATTCGGGTTTTTCCATAGTTCACTATCCGGTAGCGGCGCCCCTTTATAGGGGTATACCATCCCGTTGCCAAATTCGGCCACATTAAAGTAGCTGATAGTATTAAAACCCATTTGTGCCAGGTGTTTTGAGTAGGCACTCAGCCGGCTAATGGAGGCACAGCCGTCACCCACTTTTACGCCCCGTTGCCGGTACTTTGTCCATAGTTCGTCGTCACTTTTTACCGGGGGGATAAAAAGGCCCATGTACGGAAAATCAAGTGAGGCTTTCCAGTTCAGGCTAAAACCCATTTCGCGGTATTTGGCGGTGTCCAGTTTGCCTTCGTAGGAGGAATATGCGCCGCAGCCGGCGATTTTGTTTACCAAAGGTTCGCCAGGTAAAAAATAACCCGGGTAATTGGCTGCCATCCAGGCCATACCCGCACGCCAGTCCGCCTCATGGAACACCAGCTGGTGGCAAATATGGACGGTGCGCCCGCTGCCTATCCGGTGGTTAAGGTGCCGGTAGGCGATCTTCCCGTTGGCCGAAGTATGTAATTCAAGATCAAGTATCGTGTCTTTTAACGATTGAATAAAACTCAGCCCAAGATTCTCGCCCTTAAAAAAACTGCTGGCGATAGGCGTTACAAAAGCATCGCGCGACAGGTGGTTTTCGCCGCCGTAAACCAATGCCAGGTTGTTGAACGGGGCCGGTAAAAACGGGTCCTGCCACTCTTCCGATGCGGGTTGCTGGTGGTTATCGGCCCAGGAGGTCCAAAACTGCAGCGTGCCGGCATCAGCCCATTGCAGGCTGGTTTCAACCGGCGCCGTCCAGTCGCCGCCCTGCCCCTTAATGTAAATATCCCATTGCAGGCCATAGGGTGTTTGCTTTACTACGCTGGTGATTTCGCAGGCATGTTCAAAATACTTGACGTATTTTTTGGTAATGATGCCCGTACTATCCTGCGACACCAATTCTGTAGTAGCGGACCCGGCAGTGGTGGCCATAAAGGCATCCAGGGTAAAATGCCTTTCGCCGCCTTTGCTGTTAAAATGCGCTTTGATCTGCCCGTCTTCAAATTTTAGCCGGATATGCTGAGTTTGCCCTTCAGCCAAAAACGGGCAAATAAACAGCAATAGCAATGTGAATATTCTGGGGAGCATATACAGGTGTTTCATCATCGTAAGATAATTATATTTTTAAAAGACGTGAGTATGGCTGGAAAATTTAACGTCCCGGTCGGGCCTCACAGATGTTCGTAGACGGAGTTTTACGAATTGGCTATGACGAGCATGAAACGCCATACATAGTATATCTGAAATTTAAAAAAATCCGGACAGCTAAGCAAGGAGTAGCAAATAGTTTAAAGTTTTTCAAAAGCCTTTTCCAAAATCTTAATTGCAGTTTCCAGTTCCTCCCTGGTAATAATTAACGGCGGGCATAACTGCAGCACATTTCCTTTTGAAACTTTAAAACTCAGGCCATTTTCCAAACACAGGTACATCATCCGTTCAGCCTCCTGCACAGCTTTTTCTTTAGTAGCCTTGTTTTTAACCAGCTCAATACCCCATAACAGTCCAATACCGCGGATGTCGCCAATTATAGGAAAACGCGTGGCCAATTTTGCAAATACCGCTTTTAAATAAAGTTCATCGGCCTTTACTTTATCCAATAAATGATGTTGTTCAATAAATTCAATCATGGCTTGCCCTGCGGCACACCCCAGGGGGCTTTTTTCATGCGTATAGTGCCCTAATGAAACATCGGCAGCTACATTGTATTCATCTTTGGTAATGATAGCTGCAATAGGTATAATGCCCGCGCCCAGCCCCTTGCCCAGGCATACGATATCGGGCTCAAAATCATAATGTTCAAACGCAAACATTTTGCCTGTTCGTCCAAAGGCAATGGGGATTTCGTCCAGTATCAATAGTACATTATACCTGGTGCATATTTCCCTTACTTTTTGCCAGTAGGCGGCTGATGGTATCTGTACATCAGTATTCCTGATGGTTTCGGCAATAAAAGCGCCTATCCCGTTATCGTGTTTTAAGATATTTTCCAGTTCTTCGGCGTAATGCACATCGTCTCCATCCTCATAAACATTCCGGTATGCCGCAGGCTGAGGGATGTTTATTGTTTCGGGCGATAAAGGCCCCATGTGCTTTTTAAATTGTTCTTCGCCACCGGCGGCAATAGCATCCATCGATGCGCCATGAAAAGAATCAGCCCATGAAACCACCTTGTATTTCCCGGTAATTACCCTCGCCAGTTTTAAGGCCATACCCACCGCGCTGGTGCCGCCCGGCGCAAACAGCACACGGTTTAAGTTTTTGTGGAATAAGCCGGTCAGTTTTTGCGCAAAGTCGATAGCCGTCTTATTGGCAAAACGCCGGGGCGAAAACGGCAGCACATCCATTTGCTGTTTTACCCTGTCCATCACGTATTGATTTCGGTATCCTACCTGGTGAACACTATTGCCATGGAAATCCATGTATCTTTTCCCGCTAACAGCCTTGATATAGATCCCTTCGCAGGATTCAATAACATCCAGGCAGGGCGTAGATAACGACTGGTGAATAAATACTTCGGCATCCTGTTCCAGTAAACCCAGGGTGGAGGAATCAATTATTTTATACCAGTTTTTCCGGAGTGCAGAAAAATTAACATCACCTTCAGTAAATAAAATATTCTCTTTTTCGGGCTGCATAAGGTAAATAAATGATGGTGGTAAAGCTGAATGATTCTTTAATATTGCTCTTTTTTGCAATGCAAAACTACATATTGCTGCACTTTAAAACAGTGGATTTTTCCGCTTGATTTTCAGCATTTGTTAATTATTGTTATTTTCCTTAGCTCTTTGTAATAAATGTAAACTACAGCGTTTTTTATATGTCACACCTTAGCTATCCGCTAAACAATGTAAGCTGAATGCTATTTTACCTAAAGAAATTAACTTTATTTGCTTGCTTATTTAGCATTTGTTTTGCTGTAAACGGGCAGGCAAATAAACCGGGCACAGCCAGTATTAAAGCGGCTGATTCCTTATATAACCTTAAGCGATTCAAACAAGCATCAAAGTGCTATTTTATTTGCTTTCAGCAAAATGCTTTCAGCAAAACCAATTCAAATTTATTTAACGCAGCAAAGGCATGCGCGCAAACCCGTTATATCGACAGCGCTTATAATTTCCTTTTTGCGGTAGTCAGACAGCATGGTCGTGATTATTATAGTCGGATCATCAGTGAACCTGTCTTTAAAAAATTGCATCCCGGCAAACGCTGGATATCGTTAAAAGCAATGATTGATGAGCAGCAAAATAATGCCAACACTAACAAAATTGTAGGCGATGAATTTATCGCGCTACGAATGAACCGCGTAGCATTGGAAGAAAGAAAGTCAAACCTTGCACGGCAATATAGCATTAGTTCAAAAAAAGTAAGAAGGCTGAATGATTCAATAAACATGATCGACTCGATCAATTGCTACAAATGGAAATCAATCATAAACACTTATGGATGGCTGGGCTATAGTGCCATCGGTATCGAAGGGGTTGAGGGGGAGCTCTGCATTTACCAAAACGCGAATATCACTTTTCAGAAAATTCATTTCCCGGTAATTGCCGAGGCATTTAAACGCGGAGCGCTTGATGCCTACGATTATGCTGTAATTGCCGACAGGATCTCGCTTTATGATACCGGTAAGCAAATTTATGGTACACAGGTCAAGCCAAAAGGTTCGACTGCTACAGCGTTATTTCCAGTTGAAAATAATGACAGTCTGAATATAAGAAGACAATTAATTGGTTTAAAGCCGATACCCTGACCCTTTAAAGACCAGGCGTGTCGCCTGGACACACCAATTTAAGCGTGTCGCTTAAATTCAAAAAACTTATTGCTGTTTTGCTGGCAAATGCCCATATTTATATCATTTAGCATCCGGTTTATATTAGACATAATCATATGAACGATTTTAAAAAAATATTAATTGCAACAGATGATGGTCCGACATCTGAAATTGTTGCTGCAAAAGGATTTCAATTAGGAAAGAAACTTAATGCGGAGATTGCCTTAGTGAGCGTTGTTGATGTAACAATTTTAGTAAGCGAAGCCGGCGCAACAAGCCAGGAATTGGCTGAAATCATAAAAAACAATTATGAAAAAAGTCAACAAATATTAATTGAAAAAATATTTGGTGACTTTAAAGTTTGGCTCTTTGTAGAAGAAGGCAATCCTTATGAGGCGATCCTGAGAGTTGCTAAAGAATGGGAAGCCGATTTAATAGTACTTGGAACACATGGCAGAACCGGGTTATCACATTTACTTATGGGTAGTGTTTCAGAAAAAGTAATAAGGCATTCAACAATACCCTTATTTATTGTACCGATAAAACATGATTGAAAAACTATTCCCCGGTACCCATCATGCAGAAGAAACTATCCGAAGGTCTATTGTAAAAACTATTAGTTATAGGGTCGTCATTTTAATTCTTGATTTCACTGCAATCTATCTGTTCACCGGACAAATGAAAGTTGCAGTCGGTTTTATGATCGTTAGTAACGTTTACACCACCATCGGGTATTTTTTTCATGAAAGAATTTGGGATAAAATAAAATGGGGCAAAATTATATATAAAAAAACGGATCAATAACAATGGCAAAGTGCCGGTAGTTTTAATACCCGCTGTTCGTGTACTGCGTCTATGAATGAGTTTTGCCTTTAGCCTATGACTGGCCTTACACGACAATTGAAATAACTCCTCCCCAATAATTATATTATTTTGTTCCATATCATTTTTTATGCCTTGCAGTGTTTTACCTTTGCCCGCAAACGGAATTTATGGTGGATACCCCAGATAAGCAGGAAATTAAAGATATCGGCGATACCCTGCTGGAGATCGCCATGAACCTGTTGGTATCCGGCGCCAGTATCGGGCGTATCAGGAAAACGGTTGAACGGATCTCCGCTAATTTTTCCTTTAATACCTATATCCTCATCAGCCAGCGCACCATTTTGCTCAACATGTACGACAGCGAAAATGATTGTGTTTTCAATGGCCTGAAACGCACTGCCCCGCACCATGTCAACTTTACCATGATCTCGGGCATCAGCCGTATAAGTTGGTTTGTGGTAAACGAAGACTGGGAGATCGGCAAGATCAAAGAAGAACTGGCGAGGGTAAAATCACTGGCACACTATCCGCGCCTGGTTACGCTGGTGCTCACCGGGCTGGCGGGTGCTTCCTTCTGCAGGCTGGCAGGTGGCGGCCCGCTTGAAATGGGGGTGGTATTCATCGCATCCACCGCCGGCTTATTTATCCGGCAGGAAACCACAAAGCTAAACTTTAACCCTTACCTGTGCATTTATTTTGCCGCGCTTACAGCTTCATTGATCGCCGCAGGTTTTATAAAACTGGATGTTGCAAAAATACACGAACCCGCGTTTGCAACCTCCGTATTGTTTCTGATCCCCGGTGTACCTTTAATTAACGCCTTTTCGGATATGATCGACGGCAACCTCAACAACGGGCTCATCAGGGGGATCAACGGTTTCATCATTTCTTTTACAATAGCCCTTGGTTTGCTAACTTCGATGGCTATTTTACATTTTTAACATGGAGTGGTTACTGATATTTGAAAAAGGGATCTGGTTTGGCCTGGCAGCCATGGGTTTCGCCGTGCTGTTTAATGTTCCTACCCGCACGCTGGCGCCCATATTTGTGATGGGCGCCTTCGGCGGACTTACCAAAGCCGTCATGCTCCATTATGAGATCAATGTAATCGGGGCCTCATTTGCCGGCGCTACGCTTATTGGCTTTATGAGTATATTTTTCGCACACGAAAAGCACGCTCCACCGCCAATTTTTGCCATCCCGGCCGTGATCCCCATGGTGCCGGGTATTTTTGCCTACCGCATGATGATCGGCCTCATCAGCCTCGCCGGGAAGACCGATAACACCACCTATACCCGCATCCTGTCCGAAACCACCAACAACGGCTTAAAAGTAATGTTCATCCTGATGGGCCTGGCTACCGGCGTGGGCCTCCCCATGCTAATCACCCGGAAAGATTCCGCCAAGGACCTCCGTTTTAAAAGGAACCGCAAAGTAACCGGGTAGCGGCAATATTCTCTTCCTGCTATTTTAATTCCGCCCCAAAGACACTCGACTCAAGGCCACTGCGTTCCATAAAAAAGGGCGGCGTTAACACTAACGCCACCCAACTAATCAACTCAACAGTAATTCAGGATTTAAATAACAACTTCAAGGTTTTCCGCTTCGGCTACAACCACTGCAGGTTGTTCGCCTTCATAGGCCTTGATATAGATCTGTTTAAGCTCCGCAATTGACGGGTACCGCGGGTTGGCGCCTGTACATTGGTCGTCAAATGCCTGTTCAGACATGCTGTCCAATGATGCGTAAAAGGCGGTTTCGTTAACCCCAAAGTTTTTGATGGATGTGGGTATCCCGATCTTTTCTTTTAAACCGTCAATCGCTTTTATCAGTAATTCTATTTTCTCGTTTTCATCATTCCCGCCCAGGTTAAGGTAATCTGCAATCCTTGCATATCTCCATTTGGCGTTAGGATATTTATATTGAGGGAAAGATGCCTGCTTGCGCGGGTTGTCAACCGCGTTAAAGCGGATGACCTCGTTAATCAGCATCGCATTGGCAATGCCGTGCGGTACATGGTGCATCGCCCCCAATTTGTGGGCCAGGGAGTGGCAAACACCCAAAAACGCATTGGCAAAGGCCATGCCGGCCATGGCGGAAGCATGTGCCATCTTTTCGCGGGCTTTTATATTGGTAGCGCCTTCGTTATATGCATCAGGCAGGTATTTAAATATCAGCCTGATCCCTTCAAGCGCCAACCCATTGGTAAACTCAGATGCCAGTACAGATACATAGGCTTCCAGGCAGTGGGTCAAAGCGTCGATGCCTGATGCACAGGTTAAGCCTTTTGGCATATTCATCATCAGCTCAGCGTCAACAATGGCCATATCCGGGGTAAGCTCATAATCGGCCAGCGGGTATTTGATTTGTGTTTCCTCGTCGGTTATTACTGCAAACGGAGTAACTTCAGATCCTGTGCCTGCAGAAGTGGGTACCGCAACAAACATGGCTTTTTGCCCCATTACCGGGAACGCGCACACCCGTTTACGGATATCCATAAAACGCATGGCCAGGTCCTCGAATTTTTCCTGCGGATGTTCGTATAAAACCCACATAATCTTGGCTGCGTCCATGGGTGAGCCACCGCCCAGTGCGATAATGGCATCCGGTTGGAAGGCGATCATTTCGGCGGCGCCTTTTTTGGCCGTGCGCAGGGTAGGGTCGGGGTCAACGTCAGAGAATACGATATGTTCCAGTCCCAGTTCATCCAGTACATGGGTAATACGTTCAGTAAAGCCCATGGCTGCCAGTACTTTATCAGTTACAATAAATACCCGTTTTTTGCCCAGCTCTTTTAACTCGCGCAAAGCCAGCGGAAGGCATCCGTATTTAAAATATATTTTTTCGGGTACCCTAAACCACAACATGTTTTCGCGCCTTTTGGCTACAGTTTTTATGTTGAGCAGGTGTTTTACGCCCACGTTTTCGGATACTGAATTTCCGCCCCAGCTGCCGCAGCCCAGGGTTAATGAAGGTGATAATTTAAAGTTGAAGATGTCGCCGATAGCGCCCTGTGATGAAGGCATGTTAATGATAGTACGGCCGGTTTTCATGGCGGCGCTGAATTTTTGGATGCGCTCCTGGCTCTTTACCGCGTCGGTATACAATACGGAGGTATGCCCGAAGCCGCCCAGTTTTACCAGGCGCACGGCTTTGTGCAGGGCAGACTCAAAGGTATGCGCCTTGTACATGGCCAAAACCGGTGACAGTTTTTCGTGAGAGAATGGTTCTTCCAACTCTGTTGATTCCACTTCGCCGATCAGTATTTTTGTTTCTTCGGGAACGGTAACCCCGGCAAGTGCCGCAATTTTAAATGCTGATTGCCCTACGATATTGGAATTAAGAATGCCGTTGATTAATAACACCGCGCCAACTTTACTGGTTTCTTCCTTGTTTAAAATATAGGCGCCGCGGTCTAAAAATTCCTGTTTAACCTCGTTATAAACACTGTCAATTACAATTACGCTCTGCTCAGAGGCGCAGATCATGCCGTTGTCGAACGTTTTAGACAGCAGTATAGAGTTTACCGCCATTTTGATGTGCGCGGTTTCATCAATGATAGCCGGGGTATTGCCCGCGCCTACGCCAATGGCGGGTTTGCCTGAAGAATAGGCAGCTTTAACCATGCCCGGTCCGCCTGTGGCAAGGATCAGGTCTGCTTCGGCCATTACGATCTGTGAAAGTTCCACGGTTGGCTCTTCAATCCAGCCGATAATATTTGCCGGTGCGCCGGCCTTCACCGCTGCGTCTAAAATGATTTTTGCTGCCGCGATGGTTGATTTTTTAGCCCTCGGGTGCGGTGAAAAAATAATGCCGTTACGGGTCTTTAAGGCGATCAGCGCTTTAAATATTGCGGTTGAGGTTGGGTTGGTAGTGGGTACGATTGCTGCAATAACACCGATAGGTTCCGCTATCTTTACGATACCGAAGGCCTCGTCCACCTCAATTACGCCGCATGTTTTTTCATTTTTATATTGATTGTAAATATTTTCCGATGCAAAATGGTTTTTGATTACTTTATCCTCAACCTGGCCCATTCCTGTTTCCTCGACAGCGAGCTTGGCCAGTTGTATCCGCGCGTTATTTGCCGCAATGGCGGCATTCCTGAAAATGTCGTCTACCTGCTCTTGTGTAAATAGCGCGTATTGCCTTTGGGCTTCGCGAATCCTTTCAATTTGCTGAACTAATTTTTCTGCGTTTGTTGATTTCATTGTGTTTGATTTTTTATGCCGCATGGCGCGGCGGTTGTTTTTGCTGATCGAATCAACTATGGGGGTTGGTTGATTTTTTCAATGTAAAATTGAGGTTTCTGCAATCATATGGCATGACGCAGGTCAACAGGGGATGTGATATTAAACACTTTTATTTGTTAATTTTCAATTATATGGCTATATAGTTGAATAATATCACAACAAAGCAGACTATTGGTATTAAGTTTATATTATTATAGGTTTTATATTGATAATTTGATAAAACAAGATCGCCGGGATACCTTGTTTTTACGAACCCGGCATAATACAGGGTAATAGCAGATTGTTATAAACAGCAACGCCTTTAAAATTACCTTTTGACAGGATGCATGCACCCTGCTTTTCGCTGTTTGTTAGTTTGCCCATCCCGTTCGATTTTGCTGAGAATTAGCTGTGCAGGGGGCGTAGGGTAGGTGGATATGGCAGCAGACGTTTTTAAACCCGGGACGCCACGCTTTCTGCCTTTAGCGTTCCATGTCTTGTCCTGAAATAGGTTTACACATTAAGTAAACCAAAAATGGAGTATAAAAATGTGTCAGCAATCCTTTATGATCATAATGAAGGGGGATTAGGTTACCGTATATTAGCGGAGAAATACGGAATAACCCGTGATCA